>NZ_BAAAEU010000006.1:359576-600963 GCF_039523175.1 Dokdonella soli | reverse complement strand
TGGCATCGTGATCACTCCTGAAGGGTGAGTTCAGGGTGTCCACTAAACCGTAGGAACTATCGCGTCCGCTTGGGCGAGTGGTTAGGCATGGGCGCCAACCGTGTTGTTGTAGACGGCAATAAGCGACCAGGCTAGGACGAGTACAAAGACGCCCGCTAGCGAGATTTGATTGACATGGCACTCGGTGTCCAAGCCGCGAGGATACCGACCAAACGTAATAAGAAGCAGGGCTACGCGGCCCAGGTTGAACAGCACGAGCGGCCAAATGATGTAGTAGACAAGGAACTTGGCGACGGCGAGGGCGCTCTTGGCGATTTCTTCCTGCATGTCTAGGAGGGCCTAACGCTTGAGCTAAGCGGCCGCTACCGCGACGGGCGTCAGGATACCGCAACCCGTCACGGCAGTCCGCTTGAGCGAATAGTTAGGCACGCTCAACCTCTGCCTCAATGCGATCGGCGAGAGTGAGAAACTCGTCAGCCCAGCCACTGCTAAGGCTAACCTCTTGAGCGGGCCCAGTAGGAACAAGAAGGATTCCGAGATCTGGCACAGCGCCGCTCTTTGCAACAGATATGAACGCATCTATCTCTCGCAGTGCGGTCTCCGAGTTTTCCCAGCTCGACCAGGAAAAATCGTTGTCTGGGCGAGCGAGTAGGCCTCGAAATTCTTGAAGCATGCTTACAAGCTTGGATTGGTCAGCCATGCTTGCCTAACGCTTGAGCTAAGCGGCCGCTGCCGCGAGGGGCGTCAGAATACCGCAAGCCATCGTAGCAGGTTGAGCGAGTGGTTAGACGTCACCCAGGCCCATGCCGCTTGCACTGCGCGTCTGCCCAGAAGCCTAGGCAAGAATATTTGCCATCGGCTTGTCGAATTCAAGACTCAAGACTCGTCGTAAGGGCACGAGCCCAGTCATGGTGGCGGGCCGCAGCAAGGAACATCGCATGACACAGTACTTAATCTCGTTCAATGACGGCGACATGACCTTTCCAGATGAAGATTTGCCCGATGTTGCGAAGGCGGCGCGTGCGGTGGTGCAGGAGATCAAGGACGCAGGGCAGTTCGTCTTTGCTGGAGGATTGGGTGACCCGGGAAAGGCAACTGTGGTGGCCACAAACGGGATGGTCAGCGAAGGGCCGAATCCGGCGACGAAAGACTTCATTGGTGGTTTCACCGTCGTCGATGTAGCGACCCGTGCGGAAGCGCTTCAGTGGGCGGCGAAGATTGCCGTGGCGTGTCGGTGCGCTCAAGAGATTCGAGAATTTCTCTCCAAGCCAGCACGCTGACCGAGGCGGCATCCGGCCACCAGCGGCGGGACTTGTGGCGCCTAACGCTTGAGCTAAGCGGCCGCTGCCGCGAGGAACGTCAGGATGCCGCAACCCGTCGCAGCGGTCCGCTTGAGCGAATAGTTCGGTCGCGCCACATTCGCAGTTGTGCCACATACGGTAGCTCGTGCCGCATGCTGATCGTTGGCCAATAGCCATCTGCTGTTGGCGCGCGGTCTATTCACACAGACCTAGCTCAATCACACGAGAATCGACAACCTTGGCACTCAAATGGGTGCTAGTTCCACGGCCATTTCCCGGTACCGGCAGAACGCGTTGGCAAGTTGCATCTGACGGGGCGTTCGACATTCGGCCTCAAAGACACCCGGTGAACATACGAGGACCGAAAGGCATTTGGCACGCGAGGTCGCGACATTGAACCGATTCAGGCTGTATAGAAACTCCATACCGCGCGGCGCGTCAGCGTGACTTGAGCTTGCTGTCGAGTAGATCGCGATCGGAGCTTGCTGACCCTGGAACTTGTCCACTGTTCCGACCTTCGCGTTCGGAAGAACGCGCTTGATCTCCATCACTTGAGCGTTGTACGGGGTGATGATCAATATGTCGTCGATCGTGAGATCTTTCTCCTGCCCGTCACGATCGATCCATGTCGATCCTCCCGCCAGGAGCGCCTCTACAAGGCAGCAGACGGCCTGGGCCTCTTCTATCGATGCGTTCTGGTTCCCTGTGTGGGGTATGGGAACGTAGCGCAGACCTGAGCCTGCGAGGAGGCTGGGTGAGCGGATGACTTGTCTGGACAGTCCTGCTATGGGATGCAACTTACCTGCGTAGAAGAGCTCCGACGTAAAGGCACAAATATCCGGATGCAATCGCCAGGTTTCGGCAAGGAACAGGCCCTTGTCAGGCGCAATTGTCTGTTCGTCTCCTAGAACGTGGTGAAGTGCAGAGGCGTCGCATCCGTCAGGGTGTGTGCCTTGGATTGGTGAATCGAGTTGCTGCGGATCGCCGATCAGAACGATCGCGCGGGCTGCTTGGGAGACCGCAAGGACATTCGCCAAAGACATCTGCGCCGCTTCGTCCACGAACAGAACATCAACGGACTCAAATGCTTCTTGTCGCGACCATAGCCACGCGGTTCCGCCGCCGACTTGCACATCGTGACTCAACGAGTGGAAAAACTGTCCATTGTCCGTTGTGAATGCGATGCGTGGCTGAGGGTCTTCGATGTCCGCGACCTTGAGGCAGCATGTGAGCGCTATCTGAAGTTCGTTGGCGGTTCGGACTGTTTCATCAATGACGTTACGGACGACCTTGTGGCTGGCGGCCGTTATACCTACCTTACGGCCGCTACGTACCAACTCGCAGATCATTCGGGCAGCGGTATATGTTTTTCCAGTGCCGGGCGGCCCTTGAATCGGTAAGACCCCTGCTTGCAAGTGTCTCGCGACCCTCATCGCGGCATCCAATGTCGACTCGTTCTCATGCTGGATCGCCTCGTGGACGAGACGCGGAGCAACTCTTAGCAAGAGATCTCGGGCCGCCTGGTACGCCCCTTCTCCACTGATGCCATGGGTCGCGACGTAGTCACCGATTTGCACGAGCGAATCCCCCATGACTTGTGCATTGACGATTTTGCTCCGGAAGACTGCCTCAGGATGCATGTCTCTTGTATCTCTACGTTTCTTGATATCGACCGTGCGGTTCTCCATCGAAATCGCCACGAACGATCCGAATTTCCCACCGCCGAGACTCAATGCGTCATCGCCCTCTCGAAACTCGAAGTCCTGCGGCGGAAACTGATAGCGATGAATCGGCGCTGGCGCGGTGCCCCCGACAACTCTTTCAAAGACAAGCCCTGAGACGGCGGCACGCTCATCAAGCAACTCGTCTGCTGAAAGATCTGCCAAGCGAAAGTGCTCCCACCACGTCGCCTTTTGCTCCCGACGATGAAAGTCCAGGATGTTGGCGAGGACCCAACGCGCCTGCTGTTCGCCGCTGCGCGCAGCGACATCGGCAGGAATGTCTACTGTCAGTCGCACCACCAAAGCGTTAATCCGTTCGAGCCATGCGGTGACGTTCTCGCTCGCAACGCCGTCTTCGGGCGTCGGGCGCGCAATGGCTACTCCACTAGCGATCTGCGCACTCCTCAAACCCTCCAGCCAGTCCCGAAGGGCGGACGCCGAGCGACAGTCGTCCTGGTTGTAGCGTTCGACGGTTTGACGGTCCTCAGGGGCAATGGAAGCAATGTCGTCCAGCTCAAGACACGTTTGCAGGTTGGCGAGTGAGTGGTTTGCGATAGTCAGAGCGGTGGATCGCTCGTACTGATAGAACGGTTCGAGTCGCTTTATCGAATAGCTATCCACGCTGGCTCTCACCGCATGGCGCACGATGCTGTACAGATCGACGAATACATTCGCGCGAAGCATCCAATCGACTGCTTCTTCACGCGTTGCGTAGCGCCCCATCAGGCGCTTCAGGGCGGCCGGCTCATAAGGAGCGTAGTGATAGATGTGAAGGTCTGGATAAACCTTCGATCGCTCGACGACGAAATCAATGAATGCCTCAAAGGCAGCCCGTTCTTCCTCTCGTGTCAGCGCCCACGCGGGGTGATAGATTGCTTCGCCGTCCGGCTCCACGTACTGATGGCCCAGTAGGTACTCGATCCCGTGTTCGCCGACGAAGGGATCGCCCTCGATATCCAGGAAGATGTCACCGCGGGACGGTTCCGGCAGACGCGTCAGTCCAAAGCCGTCCTCGATTGGCAAAACTTCGAACTTGCCTTCGCCAGCGTCGCGCGCTTCAACCTGAATTCGGGCCTGCTCACGAACACGCGGATAGGACCCTGGTGATCCGCGATCAGGTTTCCACTGCAAGGGAAGCGGCAACTCGGCGAGTTGCCTCACCGTGCCAACGGAACGCGCGTTAAGTTCATTGATCTGGAGGGCCGATATGCCGGCCACCAGTGAAAGATGGTCATCTGCGCGACGTCGCTGATCGCAGGAAACCTGCCATCGACAAACATCACAGTGTGCTTTCGGATCAGGGTAGTGGTCCTGCGGGCGATCGCCTTTCTGAACCACTTCAAGGCTTCGACGCACGCTCCGGTAGTAGGCCGCGTAGTCTGCGAAGCGATATCGCTGCATTTCAAAATCCGACCACGGTGTCACGACCGACATGTGTTCCGGCGCAACACCCTGAACATGCTCCAGAAGATCGGAGTAGACGCAGAGCTGAAGGACCGCACCCGCTTTTGTTTCGCGTGCAAGCTTAGTGTCGACAACCTCGTACGACCAGGTTCCGAATACGCTAGGTGTCTCGACTCGCAAGAGAATGTCGGCGCGGCCACTCCATGCCCCCTTTCTCAAGGCGCCTTGCACGATGACGCTGACGCCCGCTGTCATCGCCTCTTGGGTAGCCGCCAACCCTTCGTCGGTCACGTCAACACCATCGATGCGAACAACGTCTAAGCCCGTCCCCTCCAAGTGCCTAACAAAGGCCTGCTCATGACGGTCACCACGTTCTCTCAATGCCTCAAGGTAGGGATCAGTCCAGACCGGAGGACGAGCTAAAGCGCCTTCCGCTACCGCCCGGTCCAGATCAGATAGTGTTCGGCAATTGAGGTGGCCGACCAGATCGCTGGCTGAGAGTGCGATTGATCCGTTTAGGGTCTTCATATCTCGAGGTGTCCGGCGGTAGGGCAACCGGGACCTTCATCGTGCTCCGGTCGCTTCATTGGAGATATTCGCGGCCTAGTGCGTCACGACATCAAAGCCGCGAGTTGGCCCTCTCAACAGCTTCGGCCCATGTGTCCTTGCGCTGACCTGATACATAGCCTCGCTCCTGCAGGAGACGACGGGACCAGTCTTCGATATGGCCGTCCGCGCCAATGCGTTCCGCGAGCGGTCGCAGCCGTTCGCGGTCGAAGTCGCTATAGGTGAGGTTGATCCAGCCAGCGATGGCGCTGTGGAATTCCGCGTGCGGCGCGAGTTCGTCTTCTACGAAGGGCAACAGCGCTATTTCGTTCCAGCAATAGACGAGTTTATCGAAACGCTGCGCAGCTTCCTTGGGGCTTTGAGCCAGCTCGGTACGAAATGTATCGATGGCGCTTCGCGTCCACCCGGTGCGGCCTTCCTTGCCGTGCGCGGCATACCAGCTTTCCCATGCGGCCTTGCCGTGCAAGTTGCATTCGAATGTGATTGCTTGCAGGTCGCGCTCGGCGGCGTAGTAAGGCGGATATGAGTATCGCTCGGACTTGTCGGAAACACCGACGAGGAACGGCACGAACGCTTCGTGGCGCAGGCCATGGGCCATCGAGATCAGAAAGTCGTTGTTCTTCGGAGAGCGGCGCAGCGCGCCCACCGCCCACGCAACTCGCTCGCCGTTCGCCGGCAAGCCGTGCGCGTCCAAATAGCCTTCGACAAGAAGAACTTCCTTCGGGTCCGTTGCCTCGACGCGGCGTGCGCTAAAGAACGATACGACGCTCGCATCGTCGAACTGAGATAGCACACAGAGAAGACCGATGCGGCGGTTGGGCGAGCGCTCCTCATGAAGCGCTTCGAGCCAGAACGCGATCCACCTGTCGCGGCCAGTCAACCATTCCCAGCCACCGAAGCCGTCGAGCCGCCCTTTCCACGTCGGCAAGTAGTCGCGATAGAAGTTCTCTACATCCGAACGGCGCTTCTCGCTCAGCCACTCGATCGACGCGGGGTCCTTGACGAAGCCAAGCACGCCGAAGAGCGCTGCCCGCACCCATGCGAGACGCGATTCGTCTTCCATGCGATCGATGCCGTGCATGACGTCGTTGGTCGCGCTGAAGCGAAGGACCATAAGGCTTTGCAGGTCCTGGTTCGCGTTTCCATGCATGTCAAACAATGGATCGCGCGACTCTCCGAGTTTGAGGCGAGCGATGATCGGCGTCGCCGTGTTCGTAACGCCTGCCTCGGTCGAGTCGGCTCCGGACGAAACCACCGCAAATACGGCGGCCATTGCAACAACGAGTGAAAGAACACAGCGGTAAGAGAACATCGGCATTGGCGTGTTCGATCGATGAGGCGAATTTGTGGACTTTACACTGGCATCTGGGTGCCGCGAGAACGGGGCACGCAAGAATGGCAGGAGCGGGGTCAAGTGAGACCGAGCCCTTCGACCACTATTCCTTCCTGGCATAGATCAACTGTCCATGTCCGGCCAACGACGGCCCCGGCTTGTCGGAGGCCGCGAAAGTGACATCCAAGGGCAGGTTCGCTCGTCGGCAGTCTTCCTGGATCGCCGTTATCGTTGCCCGGACGGCCCGTTCGGCCAGTGCGCTCGTCGTCACGATGACGACCGTCAGAACCCCCTTCTCGGGCTCTTCCTGTCGCGCGATGTAGAGCAAACGCGCCGCCTCGACATACGAAAGACCGGCATAGAGCGTCTGCAGCCGCTTCACCAACCATGCCGGCGGTGCGGCAGACTCCCTCACCACTACGTGGCCGCCGGCGGTGGCCGCCTCCGTGTCGATGTCGGCCACCCGGCCTGTTGCCAGCAGCGTCTCGATTTCTTCGGGATACAGCGTGCAGTGCTCGTCATTGGGATTGACGATGACGACGGCACCGAGTGATATCTCCAGCAATTGTTGTCCTGTGCTGGAGAGGACGCGTAGTTGCCCTTGGGCAGACGCGACCGCCTTCGCTTCGTCGGTGAACAACGGAACAAAGAAAATACCGTCCGACCGCTGGTACATGAACAGGCGCAACCTTGGGTGATCATCAGACAACGGCGCCAACGTATACATCGTTGCCGACAGCATCGCGCGCAGAAAGGCAGCATCGGCTCGGCCGTCGCGAGCAGCCCGACGCAACAGTGCGTCCAGTTCTTCCGTTGTCGTCATGTTCCCTCTCAGCGCATGCTTTTGGATCGCCGCCGAGCGACTTTGCGCACTTGTGGGCTACCGTGTTGTCCCCGACACGCCTTCATCAAGAAGATTCCGCCGACTGTCGGCCATTCGCTCGCGAAGAGCGGCAAGTACGACATTCTTGGGATAGCCGAACTCTGCCAGCAGGTGCCTGACAAAGGACTTGTTTGGCTGCGTCGGCTGTGCGATGTGCTTTTCCACCGCTTCCGATACCCGACACCTCAGCCCCCTTCGAGCTTCTGCGAGACGCCGTCTCCGCGTATCCGCGAGATGCTCGCAGAGCTTGGGGAAGTGATAGCGAGCAAATCCAGTCGACACGCCCGACTGCCGGCATATCTGTGATAGCGGCTTTGGCGGAGCTGGATCGGCTATTGCGCTTTCGGCCTCCACAAGCTCTCCGACGGAGTCGCGCTCAGCCTTCGTACGCCCGATCCGCTTGATCCCAGGAGCCTTTATGCGATTGTCAGGTAGTACCGCCACTGCAGCCGCCAGTCGCGGATGGGCTAAAGCAAGGGACGGCGGTACCAGGCATCGCTCGCAAGCCAGCAAGAAGACCTCCAGCGTGACGTGCGCGGTTCCAGCAAGACAGGCGCGCCACCGCTTCGCTTCCATCCCCATACGCACTTCAATGGAAGGGCGTAGACCGGGCCAGTATTTGAATGTCAGATCGAGAAACGTCATCAACGCGTCCGGCGAGACGCATCGGATGTCCTCGGCAGCGCGCCACGCCAGCAGGTCAATCGCAGCCCTCTGGAGTGCGGTGGGTCGCTCTTCGCGAACCCATTCCGAAGGGAGGCCCTCAAGCGCAGCGTGGCAACTGACGCAATCGATTGCGTTGTCCGTCGACCGGACGAAAGGTTGCTGCTGCCCGCATGCAGCGCAATGGTTCTCGAGGACAAGTCCATGCACTGGACACGATGTGATGGCCTGCAAATGCCAGATGAGAAGGTCGTAACCCGAATCGCCGGCGCGCCGGAAATCGGAATAACAGGCCGGGCACCACCGCCGCACCTTGTGAACCGCTGCCCGGCAGTTCCGGGAGAGGGCGGGCTTCAAAAAGAGAAGCGATGCTTCACTGAGGGCGTGTTCACCGGTCGCCAGCGTTAGACGTCGCGTGAGCGTCTTTACTGCCGTGGAGTAGCCGACCAATTCATGCGGCCCTCGCGCATAGATCGAGTTCACGATGTCGGTCTCGCCGTCCTCTGCTGGAATACGGGACTTCAGAAGATCCAGCAACTGACCCGCACTCAGACAGTGAACATTCGCGAGGCGGCTGATGAAGGAGGTCATCGACTCGACATACAGGGTGCCAGCGCCCCTGAGCGGGGTTGGCAGACAGATCGTCATGGAATCGCCCCCGCGGGAACCGGATCTCTCCCAGGCTTACGCACGAACGGCTTCGACTTCCTCACCGGTGCTGGAACTTCCAGTGCCGCATTCTCGAATTCCTCGAAGGGATCGTTCATGCATGCGAGACCAAACCGGATCTCCGTGAGCATTCGATCGACCTGCGACTGCCTCCATGCGGTTGCTCGCAGCACCTCGTAGCTGACGCAGCATTCCTTCCGAGCGTGCATTTGCTTGATTGCCTTTTCAAGCCACCTTGCAAGGATTCCTACAGTGCCGCATGTGCCGTAGTGAAGCGTTTTGCGCCATTCACGCAATGTCTGACTTGGCGCAAGAGGAACATGCGGTTCAAAGCATTCGAGGATCCTTTCGAATTCGAGCAGGTCAGCGCGATCTGTACCGTACGCTGGGAAATGGATTTCAGTCAGCCGGGCATTCATCTGAGCTGACAGATTCCACGCCTCGAGGAAGTGGTAGGTCCCCGCTAGGACAAGCGTAACCTCCGTGTTTGTGCACAGCGACTTCAATGTATCAAGATGGTGGGCAGCCTTTCGCGCGCTCCCGCTTAGAAGGAAATGCTGCGCATCGTCTACCAAGAAGTATTTTGTTTTCCGCGCCTCCAAGGATCGCTCGAACATCCTGTGCAGGCGCGTCTCAGCGAACGAACCTCGCGGTTCGTAGCATCCGCCTTCCGCGGCAGACATCGTGAATCCCGGATGCTCCACGGCGGCGAGGCAGCGTGTCACGAAGTCTTTCGATGAAAAAAGCCCGCCATCTGTGTTGCGGATTTTGACTCCTGCTATTGGGATCTCACCATCTGTCCATTTCTCTTTTGGAAGCACGAGGCGCTTTTTCAGATTGCTCAAAATCGAAGTCTTTCCCGCATTCGTTGGGCCCACGATGAGGATGATGGACCCCGGCGCGCCGAGCGCAGCATGCGCAAATGAGTCCTCGCAGACGCGCTCGTATTCCCGGTGATAGACACGAAAACTTTTGAGTTTTCTAACCAACTCGTCAGTCATCGCACTCGCTCCTCAGTGGTTGCTGAACAGCTTGCTCGAACTCTGATGTGTCGACACTGGTCCATGGATTCGGCGCTGTCGTGGGGCGCGTTGCACCGCGCTCAGCGGCGTAGTCGGGCAAGTCCTTCTGTCCCGAACGCCAACGAATCGAGCGTTCGATTATCGGCTCATCACTCGGTCCTCAATGGCTGGCTTACGGCTCGTTCGAAGTCCTCCTGTCCCAATTTCGCCCAATCATCGGCCTGTGCGCTCTTCCTGCCATCCGACTTTGCCATCAAGGCGGGAAAATCTTCCCGAGTTTTCTGCTTATATGGACGCAACGCGTCCGCCAAATCCATCTCGCTTTGATGAACTGCATTTCTACGAAATCCATCTGCTTCGTAGTGCATGATCGTCGCGATGCGCTTTTGACATGAATCAAGCGTGTCGAAGGCTGAAGCATCTCGTGTTCGACAATCAACCCATTGTCCGTCCACGTGAGCGTAGATCAGCGATCTATCCTCAGGATCGGGCCGTACGAGCACCTTCTTGTCTCGCATAGCGAGCGGAAGGAGGCAGTCATCCCAAAAATGCTGACCCTGAAAATGAATGCCGCGAGCGCTGCTCACGGAATATTCGGCTGAATCGGCTTCGACCGAGCAAAGGACACGAAGGCCCCGGTTGTATGTGGCTGTTCTTCCGACACATCCAATCTCCTTTGTACCAACCGCAAGGCGAGCACTGGGACTTTCGATCTGTGTCGTACGCACCCGGGAATTTCTGTAGTCGAAGTACATGTCTATCAACCGGGCGAATTCCTCGAAAGTTAGAACTGCGTGGGACTGCCCCTTGGAATCGGAAGAAGCCGATCTCTCTTTCCGGTTGTTCTCGGTGCTGCCAGGAAGACTTTGAGTCAGTTCAGTTCTGATCTGCCCGAACACTCTTTCCGCTTCGGAGCCGTAGCGCGCCGCCCCCTTGGGTCGTTCAAGCTTGGCCACCCTGCAGATTGCGAGGCAAGCTTCAAAGAAGACGGAGTCGAACTCGGCCCCTCCGTCAAATATGACACCCTCAGGCAGGAGACCATGGATGCGGGCGCAAGCGCGAAGAATAAGGGCGCAAGTTGTCCTATCTGGACGCTGGATACGCAGGACAGCTGCTAGGACGGCTCTTGTGCACACGTCGACGAGCACGGTCAACCAGGGGCGACATACGTACCAGACATTCTCGAATGCCATGACAACAACGTAGATGTCGAGCAATGAGTGGTCGCATTGCGCAAGCGCCCACGGGTAGGTAGGGACCATGGCTGTCACATGTCGATGTCTCGGTGGCGCCGCCGCCTGCGCGGCACGCATTCCAGAGCGCGCGAGAGCAGCGCGCTCTGGATGCAGCGACCTGACCACCGAATAGAATTTGTTCAGTGACGCCGGCTGTACGACAGCCTTCCGCGCATCAGCGCAATAGTGCACATGTGCCCGCTTCACGCTGGGACACGACTTTGATTGCCAGTGCTCCTTCGCCTTTGCTTCAAGGAACTCAACCTCCTGATCGGTATATCTTCGACCTCGGTTTCCCTTTAGGTGATGCCGCGAGAGCAACCCGCAAAACCTGGGCAAGCCAGCGGTTTCGGCGTCCTGCATAGCCTTGAAGTGTCGCCGGTCCGTCCGATTTGATCTGACGTTTCCGGCTGCTACTGCATCGAGCCGGCACTTTCTTTCGAGCGCTTCCTTCAAACTTCTGGTGTCAAGGCTGAGCCTCATTGCAGCAACGAGTTTCAACAGGCCTGGATCATCATCTGAAGCGAGTTCGCGTATTGCCTGACAATGAATTTTCATCGCGGAGTCGTCGGCGTACGCGCGCGCGCTTTCGGCCTGACTCAACAGACTTCCGTCCAGGTCAGCGCTAAGGTCCCTGTCAGCGATCCACCGAATGACACCACGGATATCGGAGAGTCCAAGGAAGTTCGCGAGGACCCGCAAGGTCATAAACCCGTTGCGCTCCAGCGCATCCTTTGCAAGTTCCAGAAGCCGCAGCGGCATCTTCGCGGAGGCATCGTGCCTTGCATTGAGCAAAAGCGCGATGTTCGCTGCCCTTCTGGGCGGAACGTCGATTTCCGTGATCACCTTGTGTGCAATGCCGAGGGGCTCAAATGCTCGCTCGGCGGCCAGGAAGCGAAATGTTCCGTTTTCCGTGATCCAGTCGTGCGGCCGCGTCTCGACCAATCGCGCAGCTTCGCTCGAAGGCTTGCATTGAACGGCTGCAACTGAGACCGGAGAGATACGTATTTCAAGATAGTCCGGCCAATAAGGTGATCGATACGCTCTACTGCCTGTTCTTCCGAGGACCGGCAGCGATTCGAGTTGGTCGTAGTACTCGGCGACGCCTTGGTCGTATTCGCAGTGGAGTACGTATGCGAACTCGACTGATCGGCTCTCAGCCTGAATAACACATCCCATTTTCACGCTGGGATAGCGCACGCACATATTCTTGTACGCATTGCCACCGACGCGACGGCTCGGAGGGGACGTACGGATGCGATGCAGATAGGCGACGCCAAGGGGCGTCAGACCGGACTCACGTGCCACGGATTCCAGTTCCGCATCCGAGAGCATCAAGCGGCCTCTAGGTGTGGGCACAGCCGATCCCTACTGCGTTGACAACGCAGCATCGCAATAGGAGCATCGGAGTGCCGTTGACATAACGGCGCCAACCGGAATTCCGATCGCCATCGGATTGGTTGGTCTTGGCAGCGCGCATTGCGCCTGCCGAATCCGTTTTCCAGCGCCCCGATGGGTTCGCGACGTGCTGGAAGTCCTTAGTTGCCTTGGCGCGAAGCCGGGGCGGTTTCGCTTGGTCGTTTCCCGGCTTGCCGTAGATGGCAAGTTACGCCGCCCGGGCGCAAAAGTCAACGCAAGTAACTGTTGTAGTTGATTTTTTGCGTAAAAGACCACTATTACGAAACTGAGGATTCAGCGATGAAAGCCGACAACATTGCGGGCGCTAGCGATGCCGTTCAGAGCATAGGCCAGCGACTGAGGGCTCTGCGGAATGAGCACGCATGGCTACTTGAGGAAGCGGCTGCACACATAGGAATAAGCGCACAGTACCTATGCCGCCTCGAGCGAGGGCACTACCAGAATCCGACGATGCACCTGCTGGTCAGCATTGCCGACGCATATGGAACGTCGGTCGAT
Organism: Dokdonella soli; assembly: GCF_039523175.1. NCBI lineage: Bacteria > Pseudomonadati > Pseudomonadota > Gammaproteobacteria > Lysobacterales > Rhodanobacteraceae > Dokdonella > Dokdonella soli. The sequence continues at coordinate 588,248 of NZ_BAAAEU010000006.1, read as the reverse complement.
TTCATCTGCGGACGCAACGTTGCGCGATAGCCGTTGCGTTCGCTGGGGGGCGCGGTTCGAGAGCGTTCTGCTGGCTCTGCACGCTTGCGCGACGATGCAACACAGTGCTTAACAGCAGCTATCACAATTTCCGCGGACACTTGGACGTTACTCTGGTACTGTTTCTTGCACAGGGAGCGCGACGGATGCAGGAAATCAGCTTCGATACCGGCGTTGCCACCGCGCTGGATTCAGTGATCAATACTCGATTAACCCTGCTCGCCGGCGCCGGTTTGTCCATGGCGCCCCCAAGCTTATTGCCGAACGCGGCGGCCCTCGCTGCTACTGCTAAGCGTAGATACGACGCATTGCATGGCGCCACGCGCCAACCTTTAGCTGTAAGTGTGGAAGATCAGGCAGAGTTTTTCTTCCAGCGCGGTGAGCTCGCAAGCGTCTATTTTCGAACGCTCATTGATAGTCACGCCTTCGCTGGTCCGTCGAACTCCGGGCACTTCGCCATCGCGGATCTTCTCTTGGTCCGTGGCATCCAAACAGCGATCACGACCAATGTTGATGTGATGATCGAAAACGCCGGCCATCAGTTGCATGGGCAGGTTGGAGCTGGAATCGATCAACAGAGCGTGGCATTACTCTCGCCGGATGCCGCACCTCTACTTAAGATCCATGGTTGCAGAACCATCGACCCGACAAACATGGTCTGGGCGCCAGGACAGCTCAACGCGCCTCCAGTTGATGCCAGAATCGCCTCTAGTGCGCAGTGGCTCTTAGGTCGGCTCCTAGATCGTGATTTGGTCATCGTCGGCTATTGGACCGACTGGGATTACCTCAATGCTGTTTTAACCAGTGTTCTGGGTGCCGTTAGTCCGTCTCGCGTAATCGTTGTGGATCCCGCGGACGGAGCTACGTTCGCTACAAAAGCACCGGCTCTGTACGCACTCGGGCAAAAGGTGCCGAATGCATTCCAACACGTTCGCGCGTCTGGGGCTGATTTCCTAGCAGCGCTAAGACGAGCCTTCTCAATGAGCTTCGTGCGCCGCGTCCTTCATGGAGGTGCCGACGACTACGAGGAAGCCACCGGAGCCCCGCCATCTATAGCCTTGACAGAGCCGCCTGATTTAGACAACGAAACGTTGTGGCGCATACGCCGTGATCTCGAAGGCTGTGCACCAACAGAACCATGCACGTCGCGAAACCCGCCAAACGAAAGCCTACCCGGATTGACAATTCTTCAACTCCGGGCCCGCGGCGCGACAGCGGATGGCCCCTTTTGGCTGTTGAACGGCCAGCGAATCCGCGTCTTGCGCACACCAAACAAACCGTTGCATCGTGTTGTAGCGGCCTACCAACGCGAAACTGCACCTGCGATCGCACCAGAACTGGTCATTGCTGTCGGTGCCGAGGCGCAAGCTCTCCCCACAAACATCGCACGAGAAGGCTCTCCTCCCACCATCACTCGGGGCACGTCCGGGCGCTGGATAACGCGTCCAGAAGCTGTCCAGGAGCTAGGACTTTGATCGACATTCTTAACTCTAGCGCCGATGTCTTGGTCGAAGCTGGGTTCACCACAACGAAGGTCGCTGTAGGCAATAGTTGCCAAGCGCTGGCCTTCGAGAACGCAACCGTTCTCGGGTTCCTCTTTATTTACGAGGATGCCAGCAGGTTGATGCTTGAATGGAACGCTGACGCAGACAGAGTTATTTCAGCCTACCAATTCGGCTTACGTAGAGCTGGGCTGAAAGCATGGAACACTTACATCGTCCTGCTGTCATCAGGGGCGGCGGACTATGCGCAAACGGTATCAATGGGAACTATCGAGGAAGATCTTGCCGGCACACGAAAGATTGCGCGGGCGGGCGTTAACGACATTGCCGATCTACACGCCGCACTTCTACCGTTGCTGGCTCTACAAAGTGCGCCACGTCTGGAAGCTGTGAATATAGCCGACGAGATTCGGCAGCGCACTACCGAGTTGCCATCCCGTACCGTTGACGCCTTCCTATCCGGCGCAGATGAAGCCGTCGTAATGCAAGTGTTAGAGGAAACCCCATGAAGCTCGCCTACATCGACCTATGCGGCTTCCGTGGCTATCGCAAGCCTATAAGGATCGATTTCGCCGATGGTTTTACCATCATTGACGGCCGCAATGGCGTCGGCAAGAGCACTATTTTCGATGCCGTCGAGTTTGCTCTGACCGGCAGCCTAAGCAAATACAACGACGCCAAGGCGTCTGGCGAAACAGTCGCAGACTACATTTGGTGGACCGGAAAAGGTCCAACACCAACAGATCGCTATGTCGATGTTGGCTTCCGTGATGGCGATGAGCTGATCAGAGTTCGTCGCACGCAATTCGGGAAGCCTGACTCTGCCATGCTCCTTCAGTTGACTAAGCAACTCTGTGACCTCGATTTCGCGCCAGAGGAGCCTTTAGCGCAGCTCTGCTCTACATCCGTCATTCGCGACGAGCATATTGCCGGCCTTAGCCTAGATCTGAAGGAAACAGAGCGATATGCGCTTCTTCGCGATGGTTTAGGCGCAAACGATGCTGATGCTTGGATTGCTCGGGGATTGAGGCTCACGACTGCGGCAAAGCAGCGATCGCACAACAGGAAGTGACTAAGCTGAACGCTGAGGTCACTGTCGCGTCTCGTCGCATCGATGAAGTTCGAGCAAACCTCGTCGCGGATAACATCGTCGCGGAGGCTATTCTGCGGCTGCGGTCATTTTCAAAATCAGAGGCGCCACCAGATCAACTAGCCGGACCAGTGCGAGAACGAATCGTTTCCGTTGTCACGGAAATTGATTCTATGCAAGACCTTAGCTCGCGCTGGCTGGTGGCAGATCAAGAGCGCGCGAGACTGCCATCGTTACGCCAGTATCGGGCAGCCGCTGCTACCGAAGTTACTGCTGCGGCAGCAGCATTGTCTGATCTTGGCCCGAGAACCGACGTTATGTCGTCTTCGGGGCTAGCGAAACAAGCACGCGACTTGATTGATCTAGCCAATCTTGGCCGCCAACTGGGATTACAGGGGGGTCATTGTCCGCTATGTGGCACGGGACAGGATCACGATCACTTCTTGCGGGGGATCGCTACTGCTGAGAATCTCGCTAAGAGGCTGGATCAAGAAGCTGCGCAGGAAGCCGAGCGCGAACAGACACGACGTAAGGCGCAGGCCCGCCTGGCTTCCGATCAACAAACACTAGAGGCGACCGACATGGCGTATCGCGCGTCTGAGAAGGTCGTTGAAGACTTTGACTCACTGCGAAAGGAAAAAGGAATCGCGGAGAACGAGACTCTAGAACACGTCGCGAAGCGTATTGCCCAACTCCGTCAAGACTTTGAGTCGGCCCAGAGAGACCTACGTGTGCTTGAGACACTTCGGTTGGGCAACGATCTGGAACGCGCTCAGAGGGAGGAGGCACATGCGAAGGAGAGGCTCGCACTTGCTCAGGAGCGAGCCGGTCGGGCCCGCAAGGCGGAGGCGGTCGCACAAGCACTGCACGATGCCGCGCGCCGAGCCGCGGGTGAAACGCTTGATCGACGCCTAGACCGCGTCTTGCCACTAATGTCTGAACTCTATCGTCGTTTACGCCCACACCCCGTCTGGCGGGACATTGAATATTCGATCCGTGGTGACGTTCGGAGATTCTTGAAACTCCAAGTAGGCGGCGAGCTGAATCCGCAGTTCCTTTTCTCAAGCGGCCAACGTCGAGCGACGGGCTTGGCCTTTCTACTATCGGTCAACCTATCGCTCGCTTGGAGCCGTTGGCGGACAATCATGCTCGATGATCCCGTCCAGCACGTGGACGACTTTCGTACTGTCCATCTAGCGGAACTTGCTGCGCAGCTTGTAACAGAAGGCCGTCAGATCGTATGCGCGGTGGAGGACGCAGCGCTGGCTGATTTGCTGTGCCGTCGCCTTCCTGTCAAGGCACTCGGTGCCGCCAAACGCATCACCCTTGGACCGGACAGCGATGGTGACCTTGCCATAAGCGCTGAACGACTGCTAACTCCAATGTCTCGGCACGCTTTGGTAGGAGAGTCCGGACTTTTGTCGGCGTGACGAATAGGAAGCATTGGAGGGCATGCTATCGCGATACGTAAGCAGGTGCGGTCAGCAATATTGGCCTGAACCAATGCAGGTTGCCGCGGCCAACTTATGCCTTCACGTACAACCATAAGCTGGCCAGATGGCCAACTTATGCCTTCACGCACAACAAGAGCATCGGCAACTGAAATTTGGTGGGCCCGCTCGGATTCGAACCGAGGACCAAGGGATTATGAGTCCCCTGCACTAACCGCTGTGCTACAGGCCCGCATCAGGAACACGCGAGTCTAACCGCCGCGTGCGGAAACGAAAACGCCCGCTTGCGGCGGGCGTTTTCGGGCATCGGACCGATCTCGATCACTCCAGATCGAGGAATGAGCGCAGCTGCTCCGAACGGCTCGGATGACGCAGCTTGCGCAGCGCCTTCGCTTCGATCTGGCGGATGCGCTCGCGGGTCACGTCGAACTGCTTGCCGACCTCCTCCAGCGTGTGGTCGGTGTTCATGTCGATGCCGAAGCGCATGCGCAGCACCTTCGCCTCGCGCGGGGTCAGGCCGGCGAGCACGTCGCGTACCGTTTCCATCAGGCCGATGTTCGTCGACGAATCGACCGGCGAGACGATCGCTGCGTCCTCGATGAAGTCGCCAAGGTGCGAATCCTCGTCGTCGCCGATCGGCGTCTCCATCGAGATCGGTTCCTTGGCGATCTTCAGCACCTTGCGGATCTTGTCCTCGGGCATCTCCATCTTGATCGCGAGCTCATCCGGCGTCGGTTCGCGACCCATTTCCTGCAGCATCTGGCGGGAAATGCGATTGAGCTTGTTGATCGTCTCGATCATGTGCACCGGGATGCGGATCGTGCGCGCTTGGTCGGCGATCGAGCGCGTGATCGCCTGGCGGATCCACCAGGTCGCGTAGGTCGAGAACTTGTAGCCGCGGCGGTATTCGAACTTGTCGACCGCCTTCATCAAGCCGATGTTGCCTTCCTGGATCAGGTCGAGGAACTGCAGGCCGCGGTTCGTGTACTTCTTCGCGATCGAGATGACCAGGCGCAGGTTCGCCTCGACCATCTCCTTCTTCGCGCGGCGGGCCTTGGCCTCGCCGATCGACATCGCGCGGTTGATTTCCTTGATGTCGGCGACCGCGAGGTAAAGCGCACGCTCGATCGAGATCAGCTTCTCCTGCTCGGAGACGATGCCGTCACGATGCGCCTTGATGCTCGGCGACCACTTCTGGCGCTTGCGCGCGAGTTCGTCGGCCCACTCGACGTTCGTCTCGTTCGACGGGAACAGCTTGAGGAAGTCCTTGCGCGGCATGCGCGAGTGCTTGATGCACAGCTCGCCGATCATGCGCTCATGGTGGCGGATGCTGTTGACGACTTCGCGCAGCTTGCGCACGAAGCTGTCGATCATGATCGACGGCAGCTTCAGCTTGAGGAACGCCTCGGCCATCTCGTCGCGCAGCTTCTGCGCCTTCTTGTCGGCGATGCCGTGCTTGTCGGCGGTCTTCTGGAACTTCGCGTAGAGCTGGCGCAGCTCGTCCATGCGCCGCGCAACTTCGGCCAGGTCGATGCCGGTGTCGCCGGGACCGGCTTCCTCGGCGTCACCCTCGGCTTCGTCCTCGTCTTCCTCGGCTTCGGCATCGGAGTCCACGGCCGCCTCGGCGACCACGACTTCCGGCTGCTCGACGTCGGCGAAGCCGGCGAGCACTTCGGACAGGCGCTTCTTGCCCTCGGTGTGCTGGTCGTATTCCTCGACCAGCAGCTGGATCGACCACGGGAAACTGGCCAGCGCGGACTGGACCTGGTTCAGGCCTTCCTCGATGCGCTTGGCGATCGCGATCTCGCCCTCGCGGGTCAGCAGTTCCACCGTGCCCATCTCGCGCATGTACATGCGCACCGGATCGGTAGTGCGGCCGACTTCGGCGTCGACCGCGCTGAGCACGGCCACGGCTTCCTCGGTCGCGGTGTCGTCATCGGTCGCGACCGGCGTCTCCGGCAACAGCGTCTCGGTATCGGGCGCAACTTCGTGCACCTCGATGCCCATGTCGTTGATCATGCCGATGATGTCTTCGATCTGCTCCGGATCGACGATGTCGTCCGGCAGGTGATCGTTGACTTCGGCGTAGGTCAGGTAGCCCTGCTCCTTGCCCTTGATGATCAGGGTCTTGATCTCGGACTGCTGCTCCTGGTTGTGCTCTGCGGCCATGTCGGTTCCGGAAAAGTTCTGTATTGCGAGGGAAAAAAGTATAGGAGCCGCGTCAAGGGCGAGTCGGGATTTCGAGCGATGCCCTCAGGCATCGCGAGCCGGCGAGCGGCCGGCCACGGATGGCCGGACCGGCGCCACGCCCCAGGGACGGCTGGTATCCCACCCTGCTTTGCAGCACCACCTCAACGCGCCTCGAGCCAGAACGTCACTGGCCCATCGTTGATCAGATGCACCCTCATATGGGCACCGAAGCGCCCGGTTTCCACCCCCGGATGCCGTTTGCGCGCGAGTTCAACCAGCCTGTTGAACCAGCGTTCGGCTTCCTCCGGCGCGGCGGCGGTCGAGAAGCCCGCGCGCATTCCCGAGCGCGTGTCTGCCGCCAGCGTGAATTGGGAGACCAGCAGCAGGCCGCCGCCGCAGTCGGCCAGCGAGCGGTTCATGCGTCCCTCTGCGTCCGCGAACACGCGATAGCCGAGCACGCGCTCGAGGAGGCGCTGCGCCTGTGGCTCGCCGTCGCCAGGCTGTACCGCGACCAGCGCGAGCAGGCCGGCGTCGATCGCACCAACGGTCTCCATGTCGACATCGACGCGCGCCTCACTGACACGCTGGATCAGGGCGATCATGCGGAACTCCGGAAACGGTTCCCGCATCGTCGCCGCGACGATGCGAGGCGGTCAATGCGCCCGCAACCACTCCATCGGCACCGTCTACAATCGCCGCCGCCATGAATGCCCCCTCGATGTCCTGGCCGGCCCGGCTGCTTTACGGCAGCCTGTGGATTGCCGGTCGCCTGCCTCTCTCCGTGCTGCATGCGCTGGGCGCCGCGCTCGGTGGCGTGTCCTGGTGGATCGGCGGAACCGCACGCCGGATCGCCGAACGCAATCTCTCTCTCGTATTGACGCAAAAGAGCGCCGAAAGCCGACAACGCCTCGGTCGCGAAGCGCTGGTGGAGACCGGCAAGGCACTGGCCGAGACCGCGAAGATCTGGGGCAACCGTCCGGACACCGCGCTCGCGCTGGTGCGCGAGGTGCGCGGCCAGGCGCTGTTCGACGCGGCGCTCGCGGCGGGCCGCGGGCTGATCGTCGCTGCTCCGCACCTCGGTTGCTGGGAACTGCTGAACTACTGGCTGGCCGCGCATACGCCGCTGGCGATCCTGTATCGCGCGCCGCGTCTTGCGGCCATGGAACCGCTGCTGCGCAAGGCGCGCGGCGCGCTGCCGGTCGAACAGGTGCGCGCGGAAGGCGCCGGCGTGCGCACGCTGTACCGCCGCCTCGGCGCCGGCGGCGTGGTCGGCATCCTGCCCGACCAGCGCCCGCGCCATGGCGAGGGCGTGCCCGCGCCATTCTTCGGCGTTCCCGCACAGACGATGGTGCTGCTGCCGCGACTCGCCGAACGCACCGGCGCGAGCGTGCTTTTCAGTTTCGTCGAACGCCTGCCGCGTGGCGCCGGCTACCGCCTGCATTTCCTGCCGGCGCCGGCCGGCGTCGCGGATGCCGATCTCGAAGTCGCCTGCGCCGCGCTGAACCGTGGCGTCGAGGACTGCGTGCGGCTCGCGTTCGCGCAGTACCAGTGGACGTACAAGCGCTTTCCGGCCGAGCTGTCGCTGCCCACCGCGCCCTAGCGCCGCTCGACCGATTCGACCAGCACCAGCTCGCAGGCGCCGGCGCCGGTGTCGTCACGGCGCAGCGAGCTGACCCAGTGCCAGCCATCGCTGCGCCGTGCTTCGACCAGCCGGCCGCGCAGCTCGACGATCTCGCCGACGCGCACGTGCGCGATGCCGCGCGCGACCGCGGCGTCGCCCGGAATCAGATGCATGTTCGCGCTGGAACGCACGATCTCGTCCAGTGGAATCGGCGGCGCGCCGTTCCAGTGGTAGGTGTACCAGCGCGCGGATTGCTCGACGTCGAGGCGCTCGATCACCGCCGTATCGGACATGCGTCCCCAGCCGAGCGCGAAATCGGTGGGCGACAGCACGCTCTCGGTTCCGAATGAATAGTCATGCCGCGACAGCACGCGCGCCTCGACGTCGAAGTCGGCCAGCGGCAACAGGTCGAAATCGCCGTGCCGGATCGTCGCGCGGCTGGACGGCTCGGTCTGCAGTGGCTCGCCCGCGACCAGCACGCCGGCAACGTGCCCGATCGGGCGCTGCCGGTACCAGTGTGCGGCGCCGAGCAGGGCCAGTGCGCACAGGACGATCGCGAGGCGACGCATCGACGCGTGCGGTCAACGCGCCGGCGGCTTGCGCAGGCGGCGCAGGAACACCGTCATCTCCTTCTCGGCCTGCTGGTCGCCGCGCGCATGCGCAATCCCGATGCCATGCTCGAACGCGGCGATCGCACCGGCCGGGTCGCCGCTCGCTTCGAGCGCGCGGCCGAGCAGCTTCCACGCCGCCGAATAGTGCTCGTCGAACGCGACCGCCTCGCGCAATGCGATCACCGCGCCGATCGCATCGCCGTGGCCGAGCAAGGCGTTGCCCAGCGAGAAGCGCAGCAGCGCGCCGTCGCGCGGGCCGCCGATCTGCGCGCGCAGGCTGGCAATGATGTCCCGTTCCATGTCGCCATGATCGCGCGCCGGCGCGATCCGTGCAGCAGGTTTTTCATCCGTGCTCAGGATGGGCGGCGATGGATGTCGTGGGTGACAACGCCGAGGCCGCGCGCCGGAGCCACGAAGAATTCGGGGTGACCGAGGCTGCGGCGCATGTCCTCGAGCCCGCTCTGCCAGTGCGTGCGCATCGTCGCCGCGCCGAACGCATAGTCCTTGTACTGCTCCTCGTAGGACTTCGCGCGGTAGATCAGGTGGATGATGTTGAACACGCGGTCGCACAGCCAGGGCTTGAGCTCGGCGAGCAATTCGGGGGGCAGGCTCTTGCCTGGCACCTTGTCGAGCAGCACGCCGAGCGCATTGCGCAGGCGCTGGCGCGCCGCAACCACGTCGGTGCCGAGGCGCGTGCGGCTCGAATACTGGATGTCCTTCTGGCGCTCGAGCACGTCGAGCATCGTCTTTGGCAGCGCGCCGCACGCGCTCCACAGATCGACCTGCAGCACCAGCGTGTCGCGTCGCGGCACCGATTCGAGCAGGTACTCGAGCGGCGTGTTCGAGACGATGCCGCCGTCCCAGTAATGCTCGCCATCGATCGCGATCGCCGGAAACGTGGGCGGCAGTGCGCCCGAGGCAAGGATGTGCTCGGGCCGGATCCGTTCGATCGCCGAATCGAAATAGCGGAAGTTGCCGCTGCCGACATTCGTCGCACCCACCGACAGGCGCACGCCGTCGCCATTGATGCGGTCGAAATCGACGAGGCGTTCCAGCGTCGCCTTCAGCGGCGCCGTGTCGTAGAAACTGGTCGCCGCGGCGCTGCCGTCCGCGAACGCGAACGGCGTGGCCGGACGCGGCGTGAAGAAGCCGCGCTGGCCCTGCGCGATCGCGCCGAATGCGCTCAGCGCGTTCATCCACGCGTTCAGCGGGCCATTCGGCGGCAGCCAGTCGGCCATCGTGGCCATCGTGTTGAACGGCCAGGCAAACGCGCCGGCCGGCTCGCAGACGGTGTTCCAGAATTCGCGCAGGCGCTCGACGCGCCGCTCGGGCGCATTGCCGGCGAGGATCGCCGCGTTGATCGCGCCGATCGAGGTGCCGGCGAACCAGTTCGGGCGGATGCCGCCCTCGTGCAGCGCCTCGTAGACGCCGCACTGGTACGAACCGAGCGCGCCGCCGCCCTGCAGCACCAGCGCGACGGTCTCGTAGCCGCGCGCCGATTCGGGCGGAGTCGGCACTGCCTTTGTCTTCGTTTTCGCGCGAACCGGCACCGGTGCACGGGCGGCGCGTTCGCGCGCGACCTTGCGCGGCGCAGCGCCGCGTGCGCGCGGCCGGTTCACTGCATGTACCAGCCATGGCTGACCACGAGGCTCTGGCCGGTCAGTGCGTTGGTCTCGAAACCCGCGAAGAACAAAGCGCAGGCAGCGACGTCGTCAACCGTGGTGAACTCGCCGTCGACCGTGTCCTTGAGCATGATCTTCTTCACGACATCGTCCTCGGAGATGCCGAATTCCTTCGCCTGCTCCGGAATCTGCTTCTCGACCAGCGGCGTGCGCACGAAACCCGGGCAGATCACGTTCGCGCGAACACCGTGTTCGGCCCCTTCCTTGGCGACGACCTTGGCGAGGCCGATCAGCGCGTGTTTCGCGGCGACATAGGGCGCCTTCAGCTTCGAAGCTTCCTTCGAATGCACCGAGCCCATGTAGATGATCGCGCCGCCCTTGCCGCGTGCGTACATGTGGCGCAGGCAGGCGCGCGTGGTCAGGAACGCGCCGTCGACGTGGATCGCCATCAGCTTCTTCCAGTCCGCGTAGGCGAACTTGTCGAGCGGATTCACGATCTGGATGCCGGCGTTGGAGACCAGGATATCGACCGCGCCGAGCTGCTTCACGACGTTATCGACGCCGGCTTCGACCGCCTGCTCGTCGGTCACGTCCATCGCGATGCCGATCGCCTTCGCGCCCTGCGCGACGAGTTCCGCTGCGGTCGCCTGCGCGCCGGCGAGATTGAGGTCCGCGATCGCGACCGCCGCGCCGTTCTGCGCGTAGACCTCGGCGATGCGCCTGCCGATGCCGCTGGCCGCCCCGGTGACGATCGCCACCTTGCCATCAAGTCGCATTGCCGATTCCTCCAATCAAGCGGTGCGCTCCACCGCGGGCAAAAAAAAGCGCCGCGCGTTGCGACGGCGGCGCCCAGGGAGTGTGAATGAAACTGACGGATATGACCCGCCGATGACAGCGAAGTTCCGCACTGCAGCAAACGGCAGCTGAACGGATGCATCGCGTGTGGCCGAATCACGGCGTCGGCGCCAGTTCGGCCAGGCGGGTCCGGTACAGCCCGGTGAGGCAGGCACCGAGCGCGGCTGCAGGCTTGTCTTTGCAGGCCGCGTCGCGCTCGCCCAGCCAGGCACGCTGGCGCGCCTGCATGGCGGCGCGGGGTCCCGGCGTTGCCGTCTGCCGCGCATAGGCCTGCGCAACTTCGCGGTCCAGCCGCGCCAGCGCGACATCAGCGCAGATCGCGTGTTCGATGACGCTCGCCGCCTTCGCGCAGGCGAACGAAGCCGCCGGGGCGCGCCAGTCCGCGCGCATCGACGTGCGCAGCTGCGCCAGTGGGATGTCGACCTCTTGGGGACCCGCGGCCCACGACCCGACCTGATACGGCGGAAACACGATCCTCAGCGCGTCCTTGAGCAGCACGAACACCGCGAAGTTGTCCCAGTCCGGGCCTGCGCCGAGCTTGATCGTTTCGTCATCCAGCAGGTCGTCCTGCGCGCTGCTCTGTCGCTGCAGGTCGGCGATCGCGAGCGCGCTGAGCCGCGCGAGCGCTTTGCCACCATCGAGGAGCTCCGGCAGGTCGACGCGGTGCCCGTCCGGCATCAGGTAGTTGCAGCTGCGCATCGCGACGCCGCCGTGCGCGCCGCCGGTGTAGGTCGATTCGGTGAACTCGAACGCGAGCAGCCGCGCGTCGTTGCGCGCGACCTCGTACGCGAGATGGAGCGTGTAGGCGCTGTGGTCATCCGCATCGCGCGCCGCCTGCTTGCGGAAGTCTGCGACTTCCTTGCGGACCCAGGTCTCGATCTCGTCGTCGATGCTGGCGACACCGGTGTGCGGATACATCGCCGTGATCTCGAGCGCGGCGCCGTGGTCGGTGAGCTTGCGTTGCTCGATCTTCAGCGCTGCGGCAGCCGTCGCCGTGCTGGACCCGATCGCGAAAGCCGCCAGGGTGATGGCGATCCATGCAAGACGATGCATCGGTTCCCTCCCGTTCCTGTTGCCGTGGATGATGCGCGCCGCGTCGCCCGCTCAACGTGCGCCGTCCCCGCCCTGGCGGGGATCGATGTCGAGGTCCTTGAGCTTGCGATACAGATGCGTGCGCTCCATGCCGACCGCCTTGGCCAGCTTGCCGACACTGCCGCCGGCCTCGTTGAGCTGGTGCAGCAGGTAGGCGCGCTCGAACTGTTCGCGCGCCTCGCGCAGCGGCAGCGTGAAATCCACGCGCGGCGTGCCTGCGGCCGACATCGATGCTGCGGTCGACGTGGGCGAAGCACTGCCCAGCGCGAGTTCGACCTCGTCGAGGCCGACATCGCTGGCGCTGCCAAGCACCAGCAGGCGCTGCACCAGATTGCGCAGCTCACGCAGGTTGCCGGGCCAGGCGTAGTGGCGCAGCCGGTTCTGCACCGCGACCGGGAAATTGCGGTACGGCAGGGTGTCGCGATTCGCGAAATAGTCCGCGTAGTAACGCAGCAGTTCGGGAATGTCGTCGCCACGCTCACGCAGCGGCGGCATCGTCAGCGGCACGACCTTGAGCTGGTAGTAGAGCTCCTCGCGGAAACGTCCGGCCGCAACCAGCGCCTCGAGGTCATGCGCGGTCGCCGCAATCACGCGCGCATCGATCACGGCCGCCTCGTGGCCACCGCAGCGGATCAGCGCGCGGCGCTCGATCACGCTGGACAGGCGCAGTTGCAGTTCCGGATCGAGGTCGGCGACTTCGTCGAGGAACAGGGTACCGCCATTCGCCTGCTCGACCAGACCGTGCTGCACGCCGTTCGCATCCTCGGCGCCGAACAGCGCGAGTGCGGCGTGCTCGCGCGCGATCGCACCGGCGGCGACGGTCACGAACGGCCCCGCACGCCGTGCGCTGCGTTCGTGCAGCGCGCGCGCGAGCGTCTCCTTGCCGGTGCCGGGTTCGCCCTGCACGAGCACACCGGTGTCGTGCCCGGCGATCTTCTCGACCTGCGCGCGCAGCGCCTGCAATGCCTTGCCCGAGCCGACCAGTTCCGTGGGCGCCGGCAACTGGCGGCGCAGGCCTTCGTTTTCGCGCTTGAGCCGACCGGCTTCGAGTGCATGACCGACGACCAGCAGCAGCTTGGCCAGCGAGATGGGTTTTTCGATGAAGTCCCAGGCGCCGAGGCGGGTCGCCTCGACCGCGGTCTCGACCGTGCCGTGACCGCTGATCATGATGACCGGACATGGCAGTCCGCCACGCTCGCTCCATTCGCGCAGCAGACTGATGCCATCGAGATCCGGCATCCAGATGTCGAGCAGCACGACATCGGGGCGCTGGCGCCGCCGCGCCTCGCGCGCGGCCGCGGCCGATTCGGCGAGGTCGACGACATAGCCCTCATCCTCGAGGATGTCCTTGACCGTCTGCCGGATGTCCGGCTCGTCGTCGACCACGAGCACGCGCGCACCAGCCGCCATTCCCGAACCTGCTCGTTGCGAAAAGGAGACAGCGAGGATAGCGCAGCACGCGCGCCGCGGCATACCGCCAACACATGAAGTGTCTGCAGCCGCCCGCTCGGCTACGCTACGCGCCCGCGCGCCATCCGATCTTCCATGTCCGCACCACCCGACCGCACGGCCCTGTCGGCCTGCATCATCACCTTGAACGAGGCCGACCGCATCGCGGCCTGCCTTGATTCGCTCGCATTCTGCGACGAGATCGTCGTGGTCGACTCGGGTTCGACCGACGGCACGCGCGAGATGGCCGCGGCGAAAGGTGCGCGCGTCCTCGAACGCGCATTCGACGGCTATCGCGCGCAGAAGGATTTCGCGGTGAACGCGGCGCACCACGACTGGGTGCTCTGCCTCGATGCCGACGAACGCGTGACTGCGGCGCTGCGCGCGTCGATCGAGCACGCGCGCGATGCCGGCTTCGCCGGCGCGGCCGGCTACCGCTTCGCACGCCTGACCGGCTATTTCGGCGCATGGCTGCGCCACGGCAACGCGTATCCGGATCGCGTCATGCGCCTGTTCGACCGCCGCCTCGGCGGTTGGCGCGGCGCGCGCGAAATCCATGAGCATGCGAGCGTCGACGGACCGGTCGCGACGCTCGCCGGCGATCTCGAACACGATGCGTACCGCTCGCTCGCCGACCAGCTCGCGCGCCTCGAGCGCTACGCGCGGCTGATGGCCGGGCATATGCACGCGCAGGGCCGCCGCGCACATATCGCGAACATCGTATTCAATCCATTCTGGCGTTTCCTGCGCGGCTACGTGCTGCGCGCCGGCTTCCGCGATGGCTGGCGTGGCCTCGTCTACGCCTATGTCGAGGCGAACTACGTGCGCCAGAAGTTCATCAAGCTCTGGCTGCTCGATCGCGGCCAACGCATTTGAGCAGGGATCCCGACCGCATGCGCACGAGTCTCGTCATCATCACCTACAACTGGCCGCAGGCACTCGAGCTGGTGCTGCACAGCGTCGCACGGCAGTCGCGTCTCCCCGACGAGGTGATCGTCACCGACGATGGCTCGCGCGACGAAACGCGGCTGCTGATTGCGCGAATCGCGCAGCACTTCCCGTGCCGACTCGTGCACCTCTGGCAGGAAGACCTGGGCTTTCGCGCCGCACGCGCGCGCAATCGCGCGATCGCCGCCGCGCGCGGCGACTACATCATCCTGATCGACGGCGACATGCTGCTGCACAAGCACTTCGTCGCCGATCACCTGCTGCTCGCCGCGCCGGGAAAGTTCTTCCAGGGCACCCGCCTGCGCGCCACCGAAGCCGAAACCCGGCGCCTGCTCGATGGTGGCAAGCCGCGCTTCGACATGCGGATCGACGCGACGTTCCGCCCTTCGGCCACGGATCGCCAGAAGCTCCACTACGGCAAGCGCTACTACGCGTTCCGCTCGCCGCTGCTCGCGCGGCTGATGGCCCGCTCCCGGCGCGGCGGTCACGTCATGAGCTGCAACATGGGCTTCTGGCGGCGCGACCTTCTCGCGATCAATGGCTTCGACGAACGCATGGAGGGCTACGGCTCCGAAGACCTCGAGCTCGCGGCACGCGCGCGCAACGCCGGGCTTCGGCACAGCCAGCTCAAGTTCGCCGGGCTCGCTATCCATCTCGAGCACGGTTCGCGGGCACCGGCCGATCCGGATGACCCGACTCTGCCGAACAACCGGATCCTGCGCGAGACCGTGCACAACCGGACGGTCCGCTGCGATCTCGGCATCGATCGTTATCTGGCCGAGTTCGCCGAACCGCCGGCCGATGTGCGCGAGATCCGGAACCCGGCATGAGCGGCGTCCACCTGATCGCGCCGGACCGCCACGCCGGGCTCGCGCGCGACCTCGAACTGGTCGCGCAGACGCTCGCGGAGGCCGGGTTTGCGGTCACCGTCAGCACGATCGGGCAGGGCGGCGTGGCGCGCCACGTGCGCTATCTGCAGCTGCGCACGCGGCTGGCGTTGCAGGGTTGGCGCGAAGGTCCCGCGCATGGCCGCTTCGACGTCAACCTGATGATGGAGCGGCTGCTGGCGAATTTCCTGCCGCTGGCGCGGCGCAACGCGCTCGTACCCAATCCCGAGTGGTTCCAGCCGGCATGGGAATCGCAACTTGAAGCGCTCGATCGCGTCCTGGTCAAGACGCAGCATGCGGTGCCGATCTTCGCGGCCAGGACGTCCCGCACGGAATTCATCGGCTTCACCAGCGCGGACCGCCTGCGCAGCGAGGTGAAGCGCGAACCGACCTTCTTCCATCTCGCCGGCCGCAGCGGCAACAAGGGCACCCAGGCACTGATCGATCTCTGGCTGCGCAAGCCGTCGTGGCCGACGCTGACCATCGTGCGGCGCGCGCGCATGCAGCGCGAGGCGATCACCGCTCCGAACCTGCGTTTCGTCACCGAGTATCTCGACGACGAGCAATTGCGCATCCTGCAGAACCGCCATCTTTTCCATCTCTGCCCATCGGAGACGGAGGGCTTTGGCCATTACCTCGTCGAGGGCATGAGCGTGGGCGCGATCGTGCTGACCACGCAGGCGCCGCCGATGAACGAGATGGTGGCCGCGGACCGCGGCATTCTCGTTCCCTACGCGCGCACCGGCGTGCAGCGGCTCGCGACGACGTATTTCGTGGATGCCGAAGGGCTGGAGGCCGGCGTCGAGCGCATGCTCGCGCTCAGCGAAGACGAGCGTCGCGCACTGAGCGACAACGCGCGTGCCTGGTATGAGCGCAACGATCGCGAGTTCCGCAACCGGCTGGTCGCCGCGGTCGGCCATCTTGCCGATTCCTGAATCGCGCACGTCCGATTCGGATGGCTCCATCATTCGCGACAGCGGTCAGGCCGGCGCCGGGTTGCCCTGCGCGGCGACGTTTTCCAGCGGCAGCCGCAACGTGAACTCCGCCCCGCCATGAGCGTGATTGCCTGCGCGTACGCTTCCGCCGTGCTCCTCGACGATCTTCTTGACCACGGCGAGGCCGAGTCCGGTGCCACGTGACTTGCTGCTCGTGTACGGCTCGAACCAGCGTTCACCGAAATCCGCCGGCAGGCCGGGGCCGTTGTCGGCCACCGACAGCTCGACCCAGTCCTGCTCGTCGTCACGCACGATCCGCGTCGTGACCTGGATCTGCGGCTTGCGCGTCTCGCCAATCGCCTCGAGCGCGTTCTTGAGCAGGTTGTGCAGCGCCTGGCGCAGGCGCACCGCATCGACGCGCACCCGCGGCTCGCCGTCGGCGAGCTGCCGGGTCAGGCTGATGCGCTGGTCGTTCTCGTAGAGATCGAGCACCTCGCCGAGCAGCGCATGCAGCGCGATCGGCCGCGTCGCCAGCTGTGGCGGCCGCGCGTAGTCGCCGAACGCATTGACCATCGTCTTCAACGCCTCGACCTGGGTCACGATCGTGTGCGTGGCGCGGTCGATCAGCTCGCCCTCCTCCGGCGACAGACGACCGAGGAAGCGCCGGCGCAGGCGTTCGGCGGCCAGCTGGATCGGCGTCAGCGGATTTTTGACCTCGTGCGCGAGACGCCGCGCGACCTCGCCCCAGGCCGCGTCGCGCTGCGCGCGGTTGAGCACGGTCAGGTCGTCGAATACCGCGACGTAGCCGGCATGGTCCGGCAGCGCGGTGCCGCGCAACATCAGCATGCGCCGGCCCTCGGCGGTGTCTATCACGACTTCCTCGCGCCACTCGCGCGGACTCTCGCGCAGATGCCGCGCGAGCGGATCGACGAACGCGGCGAGATCGGCACGCTCGCCGCGGACCTCGGCGAGATTGCGTCCGAGATGACGCGACAGGTTCACGCTGAGGATCGCCTCGGCGGCCCGGTTGGCGACGCGCAGATGGCCGTCGCGATCGAAGCCGAGCACACCGGCGGACAGGCGCTCCAGCACCGCCTCCAGCCAGGCGCGCTGCTGTTCGGTCTCGCGCGCGCTCTTCTGCGCGCGCGCGCCGGCGAATTCGAGCTCGCGCGTCATCTGCGCGAACGAATGCACGAGGAAGCCGAGCTCGTCGTTGCTCGCGGCCGGCAGCGGCGTGTCGTAGCGGCCGGCGCCGACCGCGCGCGTCGCCGCGGCGAGCCGCCCGATCGGCGCAACCAGCCGCCGTGCGACGCCGAACGCGGCGAGCACGACAACCAGCACCGACAGCAGCAGCACGAAGGTCAGGATCAGCGCGAAGGTCAGCTTCAGCGAACCACGCAGGAACTTCAGGCGCTGGAAATCGAAGCTCGCGCTCTCGATGCCGCGGGTCAGCGGTTGCAGCCGCGCCGGCAGCGGAAACAGGCCCTGCAACAGGCGGCCGGGCTCGCCGCCGCTGGCCTCGATCGGCAGCGCGACGCGCAGGGCCAGCGCATCGCCGAGCGGCTCGGCGGCGGCATAGCGGCGATCGCTTTGCACGCGCATCAGCAGCGCGCTGTCCGGCAGCGGCGGATTGAGATAGCGCGGATCCGAACTCGCGGTCGCGAGCACGCGGCCGTCGTCGCCGAACACGGTCAGCTGGATCGCGCCGAGCGGATCGATCGCCTCGTCGAGTGCGGCCTGCGCGGATCCCTGCGGATCGATCGCGAGGCGTTTCGCAAGGCCCTCGCTTGCGGTCTCGGCGCTGCGCAGATGCTCGTCGACGACGATGCGGCCGAGTTCGAGCGCATCATCGAGCGCCTGCTCCAGGCGCACGTTGAACCAGTTGTCCACGGTCGCATCGAGGAAGCGCAGCGCGAAACCGTAGACGACCACGATCGGCGGCACCGCCAGCACGATCAGCACGCGCAGCAGGCGCCGGTTGAGGCGCGCGCCGGGCGTCTCGCGGATCAGGTCCGCGCGCAGCCGCCACAGGCGCTGGCCGATCGCGATGGCGAGCACCGCCAGTGCGACCACGGCCGCACCGAGCACCCAGCGGTAATGCGCGGCGAAGCGGCCGGTGTCGCCGGCCGCGTCCTCGGCCAGTTTCAGCGACGCGACCAGCAGCGCCGCGACGGCGAGTGCCGGCAGCGCGCGCCGGAAGAAGAAATTCAGCGCGCCGCGAGCGTCCACGCGTAGTCCGTGGCAGACAGCCGCCAGGCCGGCTCGAATAGCGCCGGCAGGCGCAGCGCACCCGGCAGTGCGCCGGGATCAATTTCGGCGGACACGCGCAGCGGTGTCGCCGGCGGTAGCGCCAGGAACGCCGCCGGCAGGTTCAGGCGCAGCGCTCCGAGCGCAGCGACGAGATACGCCGGCGTCGAGAAACTGCGCACGTCGTCGGCATCGAGCTCGCGCAGCTGGTAGCGGCGCGACAGCGGGAAATAGCGCAGTTCGACGCGCTGCGTCGCGGTCAGTGCACGCGGCCAGTGACCGGCACGCAGGTCGATGCGCAAGGTGATCGGAATACCGTGATCGAGCGCGTCCTGCATCGGGCCGCTGAGGCGACAGTCGAGGCCGAGGTCGAGGATCGCGGCGCCGCCAGTGCGGGCGAGATGCGCGTTGCGCACGGCGAGGCTGCCCGGCGCCTGCTGCAGCACGCTGCCGCAGCCAGCGAGCAGCAGCATGGCGAGCAGCAGACTAGGGAATTTTCTCGAGCACCGCATAGTAGAAACCATCCATGCCGCCCTCGCCCGGCAGGTTCTGGCGGCCGGCGCCGGCCGCATGACCGAAGCGCTCCGGCGGCGGCAGCGCGCGCGCATCATCGCAAGCGGCGAGGAATTCGGCGAGCACCGCCTCGTTCTCGGCGCGCAGCAGCGAACAGGTCGCATAGACGAGCCGTCCGCCTGGCGCGAGCAGCGGCCACAGCGCACGCAGCAGTTTCTGCTGCGTGACCGCCAGCGGCGCAATGTCGGCGCCGCGCCGATGCAGCTTGATATCGGGCTGGCGACGGATGATCCCGGTCGCCGAACACGGCGCGTCGATGAGGATGCGCTGGAACGGCCGGCCATCCCACCATGCGGCCGGCTCGGCGGCGTCGCCGACAGCCACCGTCGCAGCGAGGCCGAGTCGCGCAAGATTCTCGCGCACGCGCGGCAGGCGCGCGGCATCGCTGTCGAGCGCGAACAGCTCCACTTCCGCGCACTCGAGGATATGCGCGGCCTTGCCGCCCGGCGCCGCGCAGGCGTCAAGCACGCGCTGGCCGGCGGCGAGGTCGAGCAGGTCGACGACGCGCTGCGCGGCGCCGTCCTGCACCGAGAACAGCCCGTCCGCGTAGCCGGGCAGGCGCGTCACGTCGGTGCTGGCGGCGAGCACGATTGCCTCGGGCAGCTCTACATGCGCGCTGGCGTCGACCGCAGCGTCGCGCAGCTTGCCGAGCAGATCGTCGCGAGTGCAACGGCGGCGGTTCACGCGCAGCGTCAATGGCGCCTCGTGGTTGTTCGCCTCGAGGATCGCTTCGGCTTGTTGCGGCCAGTCGCGGCGGATCGCGTCGATCAGCCAGCGTGGATGCGCATGGTGAGTGACCGGTTCGCGATCGAGCCGCGCATCGAGCATCGCACGCTCGCGCAGAAAACGACGCAACACCGCATTGACCAGGCCCGCGTACGGTGTGTGGCCGAGCAAGCGCACGGCATCGACGCACGATCCGACCGCCGCATAGTCGGCGAGGCCGAGCACCGCGAGCTGGGCGACGCCGACGACCAGCAGGGCGCGCACTTCGCGCGCCCTGGCCGGCAGCGGTTTCTCGGTCAACGCATCGAGCGCCGCGTCGAGGCGCAGCCACCAGCGCGAGGCGGCGAACAACGAGGCGGCGAGCAGCGCGCGGTCGCGCGAGTCGGCGATGCGCGGGTTCGCGTCGGCGAGCGCGTGGCGCAGCGAAACGCCCTCGTACGCGATGCGTGCCAGCGCGCGCGCGGCCTCGGCGCGCAGCGCCGCACCGGGCGCCTGCACTTGCGGCTTCGGCGCGCGCTGGCGCGGCGCCGGCTTGCGCGGACCGCTAGCCACCGCGCGCTCCCGCATCGCGGCGTGCATTGAGCCAGTCGCGTACCGGCATGCGCCGACCACCCTCACGTTGCAATTCATGGATGCGCAGCAGGCCTTCGCCGGTCGCGACATCGATCGCGTCACGGTGCGTTGCGACCAGACTGCCCGGCGCCGCATCGACGCGGCTGGTGATCGCCTCGGCGGACCAGATGCGCACACGTTCACCGTGGATCACCGCCTCCGCGACCGGCCACGGATTGAACGCGCGCACCTTGCGCGCGAGCGCGGCAGCCGGCGCGTTCCAGTCGAGTTTCGCTTCGGCCTTGTCCAGCTTGTGCGCGTAGGTGACGCCTTCGACCACTTGCGGCTGCGCGACCAGCGTCTCGCCGCGCAGCACGCGCGCGAGACCGCTCGCGAGCGTCTCGGCACCGAGTGCGGCGAGGCGGTCGTGCAGGCAGCCGCCGGTGTCGTCGGGCGCGATCGGCGTGCGCCGTTCCAGCAGCACCGGACCGGTGTCGAGGCCGGCTTCCATTTGCATCAGATCGACCCCGGTTTCGATGTCGCCGGCGAGGATCGCGCGCTGGATCGGCGCGGCGCCACGCCAGCGCGGCAGCAGGGAGGCGTGCACATTCCAGCAACCGAGGCGCGGGATCGCGAGCACAGATTTGGGCAGAATCAGGCCATAGGCGACCACGATCATCAGGTCCGGCGCATGTGCGCGCAGCCGTTCGCGCGCGGCCGGGTCACGCAGGCTTTCGGGTTGTTCGACCGGCACGCCGGCCACGAGTGCGGCTTCCTTGACCGGACTCGCAGCCAGCTTGCGGCCGCGCCCGGCCGGCCGGTCCGGCTGCGTGTAGACCGCTACGACGTCGGCGCCGCTGGCGAAGCAGGCCCGCAGCGAGGGTACGGCGAAGTCGGGCGTGCCGGCGAAGACCAGGCGCAGCGGTGGGGTCATGGTGATCCGGGTCGGACGATCGGCGCGTTTCGGGCACGCAGTGTAGGCGGAAACCCTGATGGACGATCCACCGCGCCCTGCAGGAGCGGCTTCAGCCGCGATGCTCCTGCCGTAAATCGCTCGTGGAAAAGAAAAGTATCGCGGCTGAAGCCGCTCCTACGCAACGCTCGGGGTGACGGTGCGCGTCAGGCGCTCTGGCGGCGTTTCTTTTCGAGGCGCTTCAGCAGCAGCGTGCGCTTGAGCGCCGACAGGTGATCGACGAAGAGCTTGCCGACAAGGTGGTCCATCTCGTGCTGCACGCAGACTGCGAGCGGACCCTCGACGTCGAGCACGAACTCCTTGCCGTCGACATCCTGCGCGGCAACCTTGATATGCATCGCGCGCTCGACGTCCGCATAGATACCCGGGAACGACAGGCAGCCTTCCTGGAACACCTGCACGCCGTCCTTCTCGAGGATGCGCGGGTTGATCAGCACCAGTGGCTGGTCGCTGTTCTCGGACATGTCGGCGACGAGCAGCTGCTTGTGCACGTCGACCTGGGTCGCGGCGAGACCGACGCCGGGTGCGGCGTACATGGTCTCGAACATGTCGGCGACGAACTGCTTCAATGCGGCGTCGAACACGGTTACCGGCTGCGCCTTGGTGCGCAGGCGCGGGTCGGGAAATTCGAGGATGTTCAGTTTGGCCATGAGATCACCACGAGGCCGAAATGCGGGTGCGGCTGCGCGGTTCCAAGTGCGGGACGATCGGCCATTCTAGCGGGAGGCGAGCGCTGGCGCGATGCAGCACACGCGCGGCTTCCATTTGACAGGTCATGCCGACGAGCGGGAACTCCATCGTCATAGTGCCCCGTGCGTCACGTTTTCGCGGGGTCCAGGCCTTCGTCGCTCGGCACAAACCCCACGTGGCAGGCCGCCTGCAGCCGCCCGCTCAGCCCACGCGGCTACCCGGGGATCCTGCGCCTCGGCAGCCCCGACGACTGTCGGACGGTGCGACGCAGTTCGTTTTCTACGCATTAACTTTTGCATTACACTCGGGAAAACCGTTGGGGATGAGGGGATTGGCAGTCATGCTTAAAAAACTGCTTTCGGTCTGCGCCGGGCTGCTCTTCACCCTGACGGTGTATGCCGCGACCGTCGAATGGGCGGAAAACCACCCGGACCGCTACACCGTCAAGAAGGGCGACACGCTCTGGGACATCTCGGCGCGCTTCCTGAAGAAGCCGTGGGCCTGGCCGGAAATCTGGCAGGACAACCCGCAGGTCAAGAATCCGCACCTGATCTATCCGGGCGACGAGCTCGTGCTGTCCGGCAACCATGTCGGTCACGGCAGCGGCTCGATCGGACCGCACGCGCGCTCGACGGAGCTCGGCGCGGCGATCCCGCCGATCCCGCTGTCGGCGCTGAAGCAGTGGCTGAAGAACACGCGCATCGTCAGCGAGGAGGAATACAAGAACGCGCCGCACGTGGTCGGCATCGAGGAGAACCAGCTGCGTGGCACCGCCGGTCAGCTGGTCTATGTGCGCGGCCTGAGCGCGCAGCCGGGCCAGAAGCTCGCGCTGGTGCGTCCGATGGGCCGCTACTACGACATGCCGCCGACCGACGACAACGCGCCGCGCGAGGTCTACCGCCAAGGCACCAGCGGCGGCCCTTATGACAAACCGGATGCGCGCGATGGCCGCCCGGCGATGCTGTGGCGGCACGGCCCGAACGAGTTCACGCTGCACGGCAGCGTGCGCTTCCGCGGCTACGAGATGCTCGACTTCGGCGTCGCCGAGGTGACCCGCAGCGCCGACGTCAGCTCTGCTCTCGTCACCTATTCCGATTTCGAGGTGCGTCCCGGCGACTACGTACTGCCGATCGACGACAAGCCCTACGACGACCAGTACGTACCGCATTCGCCGGCCAAGGCGCCCGACAACATGCGCGTGATCGCGTTCTCCGACGCGCTCAACGCGATCGGGCCGCGCCAGGTTGTCGCGTTGTCGCGCGGCGCCGAGGACGGCGTCGACAACGGCACCACGTTCAGCATCTATCATCCGGGCGAGGAAGTCGTCGACCGCACCGACTACACCGAGGGCAGCGTGCGCAAGTTCTTCCATCCTCGCGATGCCAGGGTCACGCTGCCGCCGGAATTCATCGGTCATGTGATGGTCTTCCGCACGTTCCAGCGCGTCAGCTACGGCCTGGTCATGGACGAGGTGAAGCCGGTCCACCTCGGCGACTTCCTGCACGATCCGAACAAGACACCATAGCCGCGGCTTTCGATCGGCAATTTCCTACGCGGCGCGATGGCAACATCGCGCCGCGGCCGTTTTCGGGCTGGCTACACTGCGCCATGGATGTCGAATCGAATCGCGCCTCGCTCGAGGCCTGGCTGATCCTGCTGCGCGCGCCCGGCCTTGGCGCGGCCACGCTGCGCGCGCTTCTGGCACGCCATGGCAGCGCCGAATCGGCACTCGCGGCGGCGCGGCGCGGCGAGCATGAGCGCGCGGCCGACGCGGCCTGTGCTGGCTGGCTGCGCGCACCGGACGCGGCCACGATCGCGAACGACCTCACCTGGCTGGCCGCACCCGAGCACGCGCTGCTGACCTTCGACACCAGCGATTTCCCGGCCCTGCTCAACGAGATCCCGTCGCCGCCCGCGGCGCTGTTCGTGGCGGGCGACGCAAGCGCGCTATGGCGGCCGCAAATCGCGATCGTCGGCAGCCGCAATGCGAGCCAGGGTGGACTCGCGACCGCTGCCGCGTTTGCGCGGGCGTTGGCCGCGGCCGGCTTCGCGGTCACCAGCGGCCTCGCCGAGGGTATCGACGGTGCCGCCCACACGGCCACGCTCGACGCCGGCGACATCACCATCGCAGTGCTCGGTACCGGGCCGGACCTGGTCTACCCGCCGAAGCATCGCGAACTCGCCGCGCGGATCGCCATGCAGGGCGCACTGGTTAGCGAATTCCCACCCGGCACGCCGGGCCAGCCGACCCACTTTCCGCGCCGCAACCGGATCATCGCCGGGCTGAGTCTCGGCACTCTGGTCGTGGAGGCGGGCGTGCGCTCGGGCTCGCTGATCACCGCCCGCAACGCGAGCGAGAGCGGGCGCGAGGTGTTCGCGATCCCGGGCTCGATCCACAATCCGCTGGCGCGCGGCTGCCACCAGCTGATCCGCAGCGGAGCCAAGCTCGTCGAGACCGCCGAGGAAATCATCAGCGAACTCGCCCCGCTTGCGCAGCGGCTGGGCAGTTCGTTGCGTGAGCGGCTGGATGCGCCGCAGTCGGCGCCGCTTGTCGTGACGTCGCAGCCGCCGCCACCAGGCACGCGGCCCGCAACGCCGCCGCGCGCGGACTACGCGAAGTTGTTTGCCGCGCTCGGCCACGACGCGCTCGGCATCGACCAGCTCGCCGAACGCACCGGGCTCGCGGTCGCTACGCTGTCCTCGATGCTGCTGATGCTCGAACTCGAAGGCGAGGTCGTCGCCGCGCGCGGCGGCGGTTACGCGCGCCGCGTGCCCGGCCAGGGCTGACCGCGAATGGATGAAATCTTCAACGATTCCCTTGTGTTGCGAAAACACGACCCAATCCACGGTTCGCCGCACGCGGGACATGAACCACAGGCATTTTGCTTGACAGCCCGCCTCATGGCGTGTTTCCACTAAATAAGGCGCAACTCTTGCGCACCGTCGTTCATGGCTCCCGCGGATGGTCCGCGCGGCACCTGAGCCGCACTGCAGTCCGAACGGCCAAGGAATCCAGATGGCAAAGAATCTCCTGATCGTCGAATCGCCGGCCAAGGCGAAGACGATCAACAAATACCTCGGCAAGGACTTCCACGTGCTGGCGTCCTACGGCCACGTGCGCGACCTCGTGCCGAAGGAAGGCGCGGTCGACACCGAACGCGACTTCGCAATGAACTACGAAGTGATCGACCGCAACGAGAAGCACGTCGATGCGATCGCGAAAGCCGCCAAGCAGGCCGACTCCCTGTATCTGGCGACCGACTTGGATCGCGAAGGCGAGGCGATCTCCTGGCACATCGCCGAGATACTGAAACAGCGTGGCCTGCTCGAGGGCCGCGCGCTGCATCGCGTGGTGTTCTCCGAAATCACCCCGAAGGCGATCAAGGAGGCGGTTGCGCATCCGCGCGCGCTCTCGATGGACCTGGTCAATGCGCAGCAGGCACGCCGCGCGCTCGACTACCTGGTCGGCTTCAACCTGTCGCCTGTGCTGTGGCGCAAGGTGCAGCGCGGCCTCTCTGCCGGTCGCGTGCAGTCGCCGGCGCTGCGCATGATTGCCGAGCGCGAGGAGGAGATCGAGGCGTTCAAGGCGCGCGAGTACTGGACGATCGACGCCGACTGCGCGCACCCGGACATGGCGTTCAAGGCGCGCCTGCTGAAGCTGCGCGGCAAGAAGTTCGAACAGTTCGACCTGACCAACGAGACCGATGCACTGGCCGCGCGCAGTGCGCTGGAGAAATCCGCACAGGGCCGCCTGGTCGTCGCGAACATCGAATCGAAGGAACGCAAGCGCCGACCGTCGCCGCCGTTCACCACGTCCACATTGCAACAGGAAGCTGCGCGCAAGCTCGGCTTCACGACCAGCCGCACGATGAAGATCGCGCAGGGCCTGTACGAGGGCGTTGCGCTCGGCGACGAGGGCGTGGTCGGCCTGATCACCTACATGCGTACCGACGCGGTGTCGCTGTCGGCCGACGCGATCCACGAGCTGCGCGAGGTGATCGGCCGCGACTACGGCCCGCGTGCACTGCCCGAGCATCCGCATTTCTACCGCAACAAGTCGAAGAACGCGCAGGAAGCGCACGAGGCGATCCGACCGACCTCGGCGCTGCACCGGCCGAAGGACATCGCGCATTTTCTCAACGACGAGCAGCGCAAGCTCTACGAGCTGATCTGGAAGCGCGCGCTGGCCAGCCAGATGCAGCATGCAACGCTGAACACGGTCAGCGTCGACCTCGACGCCGGTGGCGATTCGATGTTCCGCGCCAGCGGTACGACGGTGATCGATCCGGGCTTCCTCGCCGTCTACGAGGAAGGTCGCGACCAGAAGAACGCCGAGGACGAGGACGAGGGTCGCAAGCTGCCGAAGATGACGATCGGCGAAGCCGTCCCGCTGGCCGCGATCAACGCCGACCAGCATTTCACCGAACCGCCGCCGCGCTATTCGGAAGCCTCGCTGGTCAAGGCGCTCGAGGAATACGGCATCGGCCGCCCGTCGACCTACGCGAGCATCATCCAGGTGCTGCTGAACCGCGAATACGTGATCCTCGATGCGCGCCGCTTCAAGCCGACCGACGTCGGCCGCGCGGTCGCCAAGTTCCTGGCCGGACATTTCGCGAAGTACGTCGACTACGACTTCACCGCGAAACTCGAGGACGAGCTCGACGCGGTCAGCCGCGGCGAGGAGGACTGGGTTCCGTTGCTGGAGAAGTTCTGGAAGCCGTTCAAGGCGCAGGTCGACGACAAGAACGAGACCGTCGACCGCTCCGAGGCAACCGGCGCGCGCGAGCTCGGCACCGATCCGAAGTCCGGCAAGCCCGTGCAGGTGCGCCTGGGGCGCTACGGGCCGTTCGCGCAGATAGGCACCAAGGATGACGAGGACAAACCGACGTTCGCCTCCCTGCGCAACGGCCAGAGCATGCACACGATCACGCTCGAGGAAGCGCTGGAGCTGTTCAAGCTGCCGCGCACACTCGGCAAGGCCGACGACGGCGAGGACATCACGGTCGGCGTCGGCCGCTTCGGCCCGTTCGTCAAGCACGGCGCGGTGTATGCGTCGCTGAAGCCCGAGGACGATCCGTACACGATCGAACTGGAACGCGCGCTGCAGCTGATGCGCGAAAAGGCCGAGGCGATCGCCAACCGCGTCATCCAGGATTTCGGCAATGGCATCCAGGTGCTGAATGGCCGCTACGGCCCCTACATCACCGATGGCGAGAAGAACGCACGCATCCCGAAAGACAAGGAACCGCGCGAGCTGACCGAGGCCGAATGCGTCGAACTGCTCGCCGCGGCGCCGAACCGGCCCAAGCGCGGCGGTGGGCGCTTCGGCAAGAGCAAGGCGACCAAGACTGCTAAGGCCGAACCGGCCAGGAAGGCGGCGGCGCCGAAGAAGGCCGTGAAGAAAGCCGCGGCGAAGAAGGCGGCCAAGAAGGCGGCGAAGAAGACCGCCGCGAAGAAGCGTTCAGCTGCTTCGTGACGAGGGAATGACGTCGATGGATGCGGAGCGCTGCTGATTGAGTCAAAGTTCAGCCCTTGAGTGAACCCCTCTTCCCTCGAGAGAGGGGTCGGGGTGAAGGTTCGGCTCGGAACGTGACGCCACTGCTCGGCCCGAACCCTCATCCGGCGGTGACTCACACCGTCCTTGGCGTTCGCCCTTCGCGCCGGCCAACGCCGTTCGCGGTCGATCGAGTCGACCGCGGTCGCGCCACCTCTCTCCCGACGGAAGAAGGGTGCCCATCCACTCGTGGATCAGGATCGAGCAGCTCGTTGCCATGACGACCGACACCGACCTCGCCGCTACTGTTGCCGCGCTGCGCGCAGGCGGCGTCGTCGCGTATCCGACCGAGGCGGTTTGGGGCTTTGGCTGCGATCCGCACAATCGCATGGCATTCGAACGCCTGTTCGCCCTGAAGCAACGCCCGCCGACGCAGGGCGTGCTGCTGCTCGGCGCCGAGTTCGCGCAGGTAGCGCCGTACATCGATCTGGCCGCAACACCACCCGCCGCGCTCGCACGTGCGCAGACGAGCTGGCCCGGCCCGCACACCTGGATTTTCCCACGCGCGGCCGACGTCCCCGCGTGGGTCGCCGGCACCCACGCCGGCATCGCACTGCGCGTAACCGCGCATCCCGTGGCGGCGGCGCTGTGTCGCGCGTTCGGCGGCGCACTGGTCTCGACCAGCGCGAATCGCCACGGCGAGGCGCCGGCACGCAGTGCCGAAGACGTGCGCAACGCGTTCGGCGACCATCTCGACGCGATCCTGAACGGCGCGCTAGGGGGACTTGAGCGGCCAACGCCAATCCGCGACGCTATCAGCGGGGATTTCGTGCGTTCCTGAAGCAGGGGAGGAACAGGATGTCGGCTGTACTGGAAAGCGCCACACCGGAGTCGCGTGCGCTGCCGCTGGTCAAGCATGCCGAGGGCGGTCGCATCTTCGCTTGGCATGGCGCGCGCGCGGTCGACGTCACCGGATTCCTTGCCGACGTCGCCACGGTCGCGGCGGAACTTCCTGCTGCGCGCGCGGCCATCAATCTCTGCGAGGACCGCTACGCGTTCCTGGTCGCGTTCTGCGCGATCGCGTGCCGTGGCCAGACCAATCTGCTGCCGCCCTCGCGCGCGTCGCAAGCGGTCGAGGAAACACTGGCCGCGTATCCGGGCAGCTACGCGCTCGGCGAGGCGGAGCTGACGCCGGCACCGGCGCGCAGCCTGTGCATGCCGCCGCTTCCAGCAGCGCGCGGCGGCGCCGTGGCCGTGCCAGCGCTCGCGGCCGACGCTGTCGTCGCAATCGGCTTCACCTCGGGCAGCACCGGCCAGCCGAAGCCGAACCCGAAGAGCTGGCAGGCGTTCCATGCCAGCACGCAACGCAACGTCGCTGCGCTCACCGATGTACTGAACCTCGCTCCCGGCGCGATCGCGCATGTGGTCGCAACGGTGCCGCCGCAACACATGTACGGCATCGAGCTGTCGGTCCTGCTGCCGCTGCTTGGCCCGTTCGCGGTGCACGGCGGACGGCCGTTGTTTCCTGCCGACGTGGCGGCTGCGCTGGCCGAGGTGCCCGAGCCGCGCGTGCTGGTCACCACGCCGGTGCATCTGCGCGCGCTGCTCAGCGACCCGACGCCGCTGCCGACACTCGGCGTGATCACCTCGGCAACCGCACCGCTGCCGCCGGAACTCGCTGCGCAGGCCGAGGCGCGTTACGGCGCGACGGTGCTGGAAATGTTCGGCTCCACCGAGACCTGCGTGATCGCGCAACGTCGCAGCGCCCACGAACCGGATTGGCGGCTGTATCCCGGCGTGACCTTGCGACCGCAGCCGGACGGGACGGTGGTCGAAGCGCCGTATTTCAGCCAGCCGGTGATCCTGCAGGATGTCGTGGAGGTGCTGCCCGGGCATCGCTTCCGCCTGCGCGGCCGCAATGCCGATCTGGTCGAGATCGCCGGCAAGCGCGCCTCGCTCGCCGACCTGACCCGCCGCGTGCTGGCGCTGCCCGGCGTGCACGACGCGGTCGTGCTGCAGCTCGACGAGGCGGACAGCATGGGTGTACGGCGCATCGCCGCGCTGGTCGTCGCGCCGGAGCGGTCCGAGGCGGAATTGCTGAACGGCCTGCGCGAGGCGATCGATCCGGCGTTCCTGCCGCGGCCATTGCGCCGGCTGGACGCACTGCCGCGCAACGAAACCGGCAAGCTGCCGCGCGCGGCGCTGCTGGCTGCCTTGGGCTCGGAGTCCGGCACATAGGAATGCCGTTTTGAGTGCAGCCATGGATGGCCGCTGGTGGATCATCCGAAGACGATGGACGCCACGACCTCATATCGCGCCGGGAGCGCAGCGATCCCGGACGGATCGCAAAATAAAATGCCCCGAGGGCCAGGGGGAGCCCTCGGGGCGGGAAAACCGGTCTGGGGAGGGACCGGCCTTCGCGGGTTGCACTCAGGGAGGTGAGTGAACCAGGGCGCCGTTGCGTGCGCCCGGAAACATAGATGGGCATACAGCCCAAAAGTTTCCAGAGTCCATACGGGGGCGTTTAGCGACCGTTCATGCGCGCGGCACGGTTGCGCGGATCGCCTAGTGCGCCTCGTCCCAGTTCGCGCCCACGCCGACGTCGACGACCAGCGGCACCGCGAGCTCGGCCGCCGCGGCCATGCGTTCGCGCACGCCGGCGCTGATCGCATCGACTTGGGTCTCATGCACCTCGAACACCAGTTCGTCGTGGACCTGCATCAGCATGCGCGCCGAATCCTCGCGGTCGACGAGCCAGCCGTCGATCGCGATCATCGCGCGCTTGATGATGTCAGCCGCGGTGCCCTGCATCGGCGCGTTGATCGCGGCGCGTTCTGCGCCGGCGCGTTGTGCGGCGTTGCGCGAGTGGATGTAGTCGAGATAGAGGCGCCGCCCGAACACGGTTTCGACGTAGCCGTCGCGATGCGCCTGCTCGCGCACGCGCTCCATGAACTCGCGCACGCCGGGATAGCGCGCGAAATAGCGCGCCATGTAATCCTGCGCCTCGCCGCGGCCGACGCCGAGCTGGCGCGCAAGGCCGAACGCGCTCATGCCGTACATCAGGCCGAAGTTGATCGCCTTGGCGGCGCGGCGCTGGTTCGCGTCGACCTGGTCCAGCGGCAGGCCGAACACCTCGGCCGCGGTCGCGCGGTGTACGTCCTGGTTGCCGTGGAACGCGGCCAGCAGGCCGGCGTCACCGGACAGGTGCGCCATGATGCGCAGCTCGATCTGCGAATAGTCGGCAGCGACGATGCGCCAGCCGTCCGGCGCGACGAAGGCCTGGCGGATGCGCCGGCCTTCCTCGGTGCGGATCGGGATGTTCTGCAGGTTCGGATCGACCGATGACAGGCGTCCCGTCGCGGCGGTCGCCTGGTTGTAGCTCGTGTGCACGCGTCCGGTGCGCGGGTTCACGTTGTCGGCGAGTTTCTCGGTGTAGGTCGAGCGCAGCTTGGCAAGGCCGCGGTACTCGAGGATCAGGCGCGGCAGCTCGTGCTGGTCCGCGATCGCCTCGAGCGCATCCTCGTTCGTCGACGGCTGGCCGCCTGGCGTCTTCACGACAACCGGGAGCTTCAGTTCGTCGAACAGGATTGCGCCGAGCTGCTTGGTCGAGTCGATGCTGAAGCTGCGCCCGGCCAGCGCATGCGCCTGCGCGGTCAGCTCGTGCATGCGTTTGGCCAGTTCGTGGCTCTGCTTCTTCAACGCCGCGGTGTCGATCAGCACGCCGCGCTGCTCCATGCGTGCGAGCACCGGCACCAGCGGCATCTCGATCGACTCGTACACCGAGCGCAGACCCGGTTCCGCCTCGAGCTTCGGCCACAGCGCGCGATGCAGGCGCAGCGTGATATCGGCGTCCTCGGCCGCGTAGCGGCACGCGGTGTCGAGGTCGACCTGCGAGAACGGGATCTGCTTCGCGCCCTTGCCGGCGACCTGCTCGTACGGGATCGTTTCGTAGCCGAGATGGCGCTTCGCCAGCGTATCCATGTCGTGCCGCGACGCGGTGGAATTGAGCACATACGACTCGAGCATGGTGTCGTGGGCGACGCCGCGCACGGCGATGCCATAATTCGACAGCACGTTGATGTCGTACTTCGCATGCTGGCCGAGCTTCGCCTTGCGCGCATCCTCAAGCAGCGGTTTCAGCTGCGCCAGCACCTGCGCGCGATCGAGTTGCGTGGGCGCTCCGGGGTAGTCGTGGCCGAGCGGGATGTAGGCGGCCTCGCGCGGCGTGACCGCAATCGATACGCCGATGACCGCGGCCTGCATCGGGTCGAGCGAGTCGGTTTCGGTGTCGAACGCGACCAGTTCCGCCGCACGCAGCCTCTCCAGCCACGCATCCAGCCGTTCCTGCGTCGTCACCAGTTCGTAGTGGCCCGCGCCGGTCAGTGCGGGATCGGTCGTGACCGCCGGCGGTGCGGAGATGCCGCGCACGCCGAACTCGCGGTGCACCGGCAGTTCGGCTGCGGGCAGATCCGGTGCGGCGGGCGCGCCGCCGGCATCGAGTTCCTTCAACGCGGCATTGAACTCATAGCGTCGGTACAACTTGCGAAGCTGCTCGGCATGGCGCTCCAGCAGCTTCAGGTCGGCCGGCCCGCGATCGAGCTCGACATCGGTCTTGATCGTCGCCAACTGCCGCGACAACGGCAGCTGCGGCAGCGCCTTGCGCAGGTTCTCGCCAATCTTGCCGCCGATCTGGTCCGCGCTCGCGATCACGCCATCGAGGCTGCCGTATTCGGCCAGCCACTTCGCCGCCGTCTTCGGGCCACATTTCTCGACACCGGGGATGTTGTCGACGCTGTCGCCCATCAGCGCGAGGTAGTCGACGATCTGGTCCGCCCGCACACCGAACTTCTCGACCACGCCGGCCTCGTCGATGGTCGAATTGGTCATCGTGTTGACCAGCGTGATGCCGGGGCGCACCAGCTGCGCGAAATCCTTGTCGCCGGTGGAGATGGTCACGTCGAT
Organism: Dokdonella soli; assembly: GCF_039523175.1. Lineage (NCBI taxonomy): Bacteria > Pseudomonadati > Pseudomonadota > Gammaproteobacteria > Lysobacterales > Rhodanobacteraceae > Dokdonella > Dokdonella soli. The sequence goes on along the minus strand of NZ_BAAAEU010000006.1, from coordinate 555,739 downwards.
GCCATCGGCGGCCGCGCGGGTCGCCAGCGTGCCGATCACGTCGTCGGCCTCGACGCCGTCGACGCGAAGGATCGGAAAACCGAGCGCGGCGACGATCGCGAGCATCGGCTCGACCTGCGCGACGAGGTCGTCCGGCATCGCTTGCCGGTTGGCTTTGTACTCGGCGTACAGATCGTCGCGGAAGGTGGGTCCGGGCGCGTCCTGCACGAACGCCGCATAGTTGGGCTTGGCCTTCAGCGTGGCCCGCAGCATGTTGACCACGCCGAACAGCGCGCCGGTCGGCTCGCCGGCGGCGTTCGTGAGCGGCGGCAGTGCGTGGAATGCGCGGTACAGGTACGAGGAGCCGTCGATCAGGACGAGGCGCGTGCGGGATGACGACATGGCGAGGTGGGGCGGCAATGGGCCCGCAGCTTGGCGCGGACCCGTGGCGTTTGCAACGCCGATGCGTTCATGACGTGCGCGCGTCGCAGCCGTTCGCGAACACGCGTCGTCTCGCCACCGGTATCGCCCGCGCCGGCTGATACCGCACCTGAACGCAGTGCACGTGCGCGGCGGTGATCGCTTGGAAGCGACGCGATCAGCTCGCATGTCGATCGATGGGCACGGGCCTGCAACGCCTGCGCGCGTTCCGGCGTCACCGATGCATCGCGCCGATGAAATTCGCCGCAGGTCTGCTAGGCTCTTCGAGCCGAAGGAGTCTGTCATGAAGCCGACCATCCGCTTGCTGTTCACTGCCATCCTGCTGGCCTGCATGGCCGGCTTCGCCGCGACCGTTGCGGCAGCCGCTCCGAAATCGACGAAGGCCGACGTGCCGCGCCCGCCCGGCCTCAACGACCCCGGCGTGAGCACGCCGGCGACGAGTGCGGCCAAGGATTCCGCGCCCGCCGCCACCGAAAACGCGACGGAAGAGGACCCGCTCGCGCCGTTGCCGAAGCCGGATGCGCGCTTGATTCGCGACAAGGCCTCGCGCGACGCTTCCGCGACCGCGCAGCGCATCGCGGCCAGCGAAGTCACCACGCGCAAGCAGGGCAGCGACACCGTCGAGGAATACCGCGAGCACGGCCACGTCTGGATGATCAAGATCGTGCCGCGGAACGGTCCGGCCCAGACCTTCATGGACAATGACGGCAGCGGTCGACTCGTGCGCGACCCGAACGCGGGGCCGATCTCGCCCGTCTACTACACACTGTACGAGTGGAAGTGAACGCTCGGGCTCCTGGCCAGTTGCCCATCTGACGGTCATCGCAGGTCGGCCTGCTTGTGACTTACTTTTAAGGGCCGGCTTTCACGTGCGCCACGAGAGCCAGGCGCCCGGCTTCAGGATTTCCACGGCCACGTGACGCTTGCGTGCGAAGGTCTGGAGCTCTTCCTCCGCATGCGGGTCCTCGCTGTATCCCTCGGCGCCGACCACGCCGTAGTGAATGGGCACGATGAGTCGCGCGCCGATCACGACCGCCGCCGCCACCGCCTGCTCCGCCGTCATCACCGCAGCGACATCACTGACCGGTTTGCGCCAGCTGAAGCGCGCGCCGTTGATCGGCAGGAAAGCCGCATCGAACGGGCCATACTGGCGGCCGATATGCCACCACGATCCGTGCCACAGCGTATCGCCGCAGTGGATGATGCGCTTGCCGCCCGCATTGATGATCCACGACACCTGTGGATCGCCGTATCCATCCACCGCTGGCACGGCCGTCGCGGTGAAGTCGCCGAGCAACAGCGGCTCGTACAGCGCGCCGGCGCGCATCTTCACGCCAGGAACGTTCGGCACGCCCGCGTTCGCAGCGTAGGCGAGGGTTCCGTCGTCTCCCAGCGCTTGTCGGATGGTGTCCGGATCGCAGTGATCCGGATGACGGTGCGTGACGACGACGAACCGATCACCGGTCGCATCCGTCACCGGGATCAGCGGATCCTTCAGTGCCGTGCCCCAGACATTCCTGTTGGTGAGCGGATCGAGAAACAGGGTTCCCGTTTCGAGTTGCAGCCGAACGCCTGCCCAGGCAAGCCGCTGAGCGCGCAATGAGAGCGGGGCGGGGTCTTCCGCGATCGCATTCCGTGGAAACCCCAGCTTTGCGGCGGCCAGCATGGCCGTCGCGGAGCGCAGGAAATCCCTGCGCCCGCGCATCGCCGGAATGTCCTTCATGACGGGCTCGTTCTTGATCAATGACATGGTTGCTGCTCGCTGATGGGTGAAGTAGTCGAGTGCGCTGCGCTCAACGAAGCAGATTGAATCCGAACAGGCGAACGCCGACCTCGGTGCGTGGGCGATGGCTGCTGCGAGGACCGAATCGGACGTGGTGTCCCGGTCCGAGGCGCTTGTCGCCTTCGATCAACTCGCCGCTCACGACGAACATGTCCTCGCCCAGCGGACCGTGAACATCCACGTATGGTCACTCGGCGCCGGCCCGCATGTCGACCACCCAGACGCGCACGCCGTCGTCGCTCGGCAAGTCGCGCCGGAAGCAGCCGGGTCCGACTTCAACGGCAGGTACGTCATCGACCCATCTCGTCGCCATGTCGTGTTGATCGAATGCCAGCGCGGTCTTCATGTTTATCTCCAGGGAACTGTCTCGTCAGGACTCTATCGCGCCATCAATGCTTGACATATGCCGGCGTTGAGTAAGGAAATGTGCGCACCATGCACAGCACGATCGGACTGCCGCCACTCGATGCACTTGCCGCGATGATTTCGGCGGCGCGTCTGGGTTCGTTCTCGGCGGCGGCCGTGGAGCTCGGCATCACGCACGGCTCGGTGAGCCGGCGCGTGCATGCAGTGGAGTCCTGGCTGGGCGCGTCGATCTTCGAGCGCCATGGCCGCGGCGTACGTCTGACACCGACCGGAGAACACTTCGCCCGTCAGGTCGAACTCGCGTTGTCCCGGATCACCGAACTCGCCGTCGATCTTCGCGCCGCGCGGCAGACGGCCAGCCTGCGCTTGAGCGTCCTGCCCTCGTTCGCGCGACTCTGGCTGATGCCCCGGCTCGCCGAACTGCAGGGCGAGCCAATGGATCTGGCGATCCGGGTGTTGCCGGAGCATCGCATCGCCAGTTTCGATGCGGGCGAAGCCGACCTTGCGATTCGGTACGGACGTGGCAGCTGGCCCGGCGTCGACGCTCTCCCGCTGCTGGACGAGCGATTGTTTGCGGTGGCAACGCCGAAGATCGCGCAGGCCCTGCACGGACGCGACGCGACCGCGGTCCTCGATCAGACGCTGCTGCACGACACCGACACCCGACAATGGCGACTCTGGTGTCAACACGCGGGAATTGCTTATCGCCCACGCGGCGGTGAGCGGCGTTTCGAGGATTACGATCTCGTCCTGGCTGCCGCCGACTCAGGTATCGGCGTCGCACTGGCACGCTGGCCGCTGGCTGCCCCGGCCCTCGAATCGGGGCATCTGGTCCGCATCGCGGGTCCGGAATTCGCCAACCCCGACAAGCACTACATCGTCACTCGCAGCGGAGAGACCCGTTCGACCGTTCGGCGTCTGGCTGAGCGCCTCGTCGCTGCGACCCAGCACTGACCACGCGTGAGCGTTCTCTCGGCAGCACGCCAGGCACAATTCAGGCGTCGAGATCCGGAATCAGCTTGTTCTCGAGGTACGCGATCATGTCCTTGAGGCGCAGTTTGCGCTTCTTCATGCGCGTCAATTGCAGCTCGTCGCAGCCGGGGCCGCTCGGCAGTCGCGCGATCGCGGCGTCGAGGTCACGATGTTCGAGCTTGAGCTCGGTGAGTCTGCGCACGATGGTGGCGGGATCGTCGGCGAACATGGCGGCACTCGCGATGTGCGCAGTGTAGCGCCGTCACGGCGCGGGTGGGTTGCGCGCTTCGATACCTCGGCGCGAACGGCCACTGGATCGTGAAGCTTGTATTTCGATGCTTCGGTACGAGCAGACGTCAGACTACGCCGCCCGCCCTGTCCGATGGCGATACGCGTGCACGCCGGAGGAAGGCGAAGCGCAGGTCGGACGTCGGCGCTGTCAGCGCATCCGCAAGCTCGGTGAAGCTCGAGATCGCTGCGTCGCAGTCGATCTCGCTGATCGGGCGGCCTTCCGTGTAGCCGTAGTCGACTAGCACGACCGGCATACCGGCCGCACGCGCTGCATTGGCGTCGTTCGCGGAATCGCCGAGCGTGATGCACGTATCCGACGTGACGCCGAGAAGTTCGGCGGCACGCCACAGCGGCTCCGGTCGCGGCTTGCGTTGCGGCAAGGCATCGCCGCCGATCACGCATCCGAAATCGCGCGCCAGGCCGAATTGCGCGAGCACACTCTCGGCCGCACGCTGCGGCTTGTTGGTCACGCAGGCGAGACGCAGGCCCAGCGCCTTGAACGCAGCGAGGCCTTCGATGACACCGGGATAGCATCGTCGCGTGGCGGCCGTTGACCTCGGCATAGGCGACGTCGAACAGCGCACGCGCACGCTGCAACACGTCGGCATCGACGCGGCCGTCACGCGCGGCGCAGCAGCACGTCGACTCCCCGGCCGACGTAGTCCGCGACGACACGTTCGGCGATCGGCGCGCGATCCAGTCCGCGCAGCACCGCATTCACCGCGACCGCGATGTCCGGCACCGTGTGCAGCAAGGTACCGTCGAGGTCGCAGAGGATCGCGGCGACGCGCACCGCCTCGCGTCTCGTCAGCCGCGGCGCGCGACGTCGACGATCTTCTCCGTGGTGAGTCCGAGGAACTCGAACACCTTCGGCGCCGGCGCGGATTCGCCGAAGCGGTCGATGCCGATCACGTTGCCGTTTCCGCGCACGTATTTCCACCACAGTGCGGTCGCGCCAGCCTCGATCGCAATCTTCGGCACCTCGGTCGGCAGCACTTGCTCGCGATACGCCGGGTCCTGGCGATCGAAGGTTTCGGTCGACGGCATCGACACCACGCGCGTGCGGATGCCTTCGCCGGCGAGGATCGTTTGCGCGGCGAGTGCGAGACCGATCTCCGAGCCGGTCGCGATCAGGATGCGCTGCGGTGCGCCGCCTTCGGACTCGGCCAGCACGTAGCCGCCGCGTTCGATCGCGGCGATCTGCGCGTCGCTGCGCGGCACGAACGGCAGGTTCTGGCGTGACAGCGCGAGCGCGGTCGGTGCGGTCTTGCGTTCCAGCGCGAGCTTCCACGCGACCGCGGTCTCGACCGTGTCGCAAGGGCGCCAGACTTCGAGGTTCGGAATCAGGCGCAAGGAAGACACATGCTCAACCGACTGGTGCGTAGGGCCGTCCTCGCCAAGGCCGATCGAATCGTGCGTGAACACGTGGATCACGCGCAGGTTCATCAACGCGGCCATGCGCAGCGCGTTGCGGCTGTAGTCGCTGAAGGTCAGGAAGGTGCCGCCGAACGGGATGAAGCCACCGTGCAGTGCAAGGCCATTCATGATCGCGGCCATCCCGAACTCGCGCACGCCGTAGCTGATGTGGCGGCCGGTGCCGGCGCCGCTGAGCAAAGGCGCACCTTTCCACAAGGTCAGATTGGAGTGCGTGAGATCGGCCGAGCCACCGATCATCTCCGGCACGGCCGGTGCGAACGCCTCGATCGCGTACTGGCTGGCCTTGCGCGAGGCGACGGTCTCGGCCTTCGCGTTCGCTTCAGCAACCAGTTTCGCGGCGACGTCGGCGAAGTTCGCCGGCAAGTCGCCGGCGAGGCGGCGCAGCAGTTCTGCGGCTGCAGCCGGTTCCGCCGAACGGTAGGCCTCGAAGCGGCGCTTCCACTCGGCTTCGAGCGCGACGCCTTCGGCGCGCGCGTCCCACTCGGCGTAGATGTCGTCCGGAATCTCGAACGGCGCGTACGGCCAGTCCAGCGCCTTGCGCGTTGCCGCGAGCTCGTCGGCGCCGAGCGCTTCTCCGTGCGCCTTCGCGGTGCCGGCGCGGCTTGGCGCACCCTTGCCGATCACGGTGCGGCAGAGGATGAAGCTCGGTTGCGCGGTGTCCTTCTTCGCCTCGGCGATCGCGCGATCGACCGCGTCGACATCGTGGCCGTCGATCGGGCCGATCACTTGCCAACCGTAGGCGCGGAAGCGCGCGGCGGTGTCATCGGTGAACCAGCCCTGCACTTCGCCGTCGATCGAGATGCCGTTGTCGTCGTACAGCGCGATCAGCTTGCCAAGCTGCCAGGTGCCAGCCAGCGCGCAGGCCTCGTGCGAGATGCCTTCCATCAGGCAGCCGTCGCCGAGGAACACGTAGGTGTGGTGGTCGACGACCGCATGGCCGGGCTTGTTGAATTCCGCAGCGAGCAGTTTCTCGGCGAGCGCGAGGCCGACCGCATTGGCGAGGCCCTGGCCGAGCGGGCCGGTCGTGGTCTCGACGCCCGGCGTGACGCCGACTTCGGGATGGCCCGGTGTCTTCGAGTGCAGCTGGCGGAAGTTCTTCAGCTCGTCGATCGACAGGTCGTAACCGGCGAGGTGCAGCAACGCGTACTGCAGCATCGAGCCATGACCGTTCGACAGCACGAAGCGGTCGCGGTCGGCCCAGTGCGGGTTCGTCGGGTTGTGCTTGAGATGGCGCGTCCACAACGCAACCGCGATCTCGGCCATGCCCATCGGCATGCCGGGATGGCCGGATTTCGCCTTCTCGACCGCGTCGGCGGAAAGGAAACGGATCGCGTTGGCCATGCGGGCCGTGTCGACGCTGGCCGGAATGACGGAAGGGATACTGCTCATGCGACGCGCTCCAAGATATGCAATGCCTTGCCGCGAGCGTTCGGGAACGCGGCAGACGAACGGCGTGAAGGGGATGCTCGGGTTCCGTCCCGGCGCGCCGGACGGCGAATGTCGGCGCGGAAAGAATGGCGAATTTTGCCGTATCGGCGGCGGCGGCGAAAGTGAAGGGCCGCCGTTTGCAGGCGTGCGGATCTCGGAACTTGAGACCGCGACGACTACAATGCGCGGCTGATGAACGCGATCCTCGCCCGCAAGCACGCATACGAAGCCGGCAAGCTGGCCAAGCGCCTGCGCCATCAAGTCGGTCAGGCGATCGCGGACTTCAACATGATCGAGGACGGCGATCGCGTGATGGTCTGCCTGTCCGGCGGCAAGGATTCCTACACCCTGCTGGACATCCTGCTGAAGCTGCAAGCGAAGGCGCCGGTGCGCTTCGAGCTGGCCGCGGTGCATCTTGACCAGAAGCAGCCGGGCTACGATCCCGACGTGCTGCCGACGTACCTGCGTGCGCTCGGCGTACCGTTTCATATCCTCGAGCAGGACACCTACAGCGTCGTCAAGCGCGTGATCCCGGAAGGCAAAACGATGTGCAGCCTGTGCTCGCGGCTGCGCCGCGGTTCGCTGTACACGTTCGCGGCCGAGAATGGCTTCACCAAGATCGCGCTCGGCCACCACCGTGACGACATCGTCGAGACGCTGTTCCTGAACCTGTTCCACCAGGGCACGCTGAAGGCAATGCCGGCCAAGCTGCGTTCGGACGACGGCCGCAACATCCTGATCCGCCCGCTCGCGTACTGCGCCGAGAGCGACATCGCCGAGTACGCGGAGCAGTGCGCATTCCCGATCATGCCGTGCAATCTGTGCGGCTCGCAGGAGAACCTGCAGCGCAAGGCGATCAAGGCGATGCTGGCCGAGTGGGAGAAGAAGTTCCCGGGCCGCATCGAGACGATCTTCCGCGCGCTCGGCAAGGTCGAGCCCTCGCATCTGGCCGACACCGACCTGTTCGATTTCGCCGGGCTCGGTGCGCGCGACGATTTGCCGCGCACGGATGCGCAGGCGTGGCTCGCGGGTCGCGAGCACGATTCGGCCTGACAACCCCCACCCTCCGTCGTCCCGGCGCAGGCCGGGACCCAGCATCTTTCGCACTTCGCTGAAGGCACTGGGTTCCGGCCTGCGCCGGAACGACGACAAATATTCCCTGGCTCACGCCCTCAGCCCTCGGCCCTCAAAACCATGTTCTTTCGCAACCTCAGCCTGTTCCGTTTCCCCGAAAGCACCAGCAAATCCCTCAAGAAACTCGAAAAGGAACTCGATTCGCAGCGCCTGCGCGAGTGCGGCCCGCTGGAGCTCGCGACGCGCGGCTTCGTGTCGCCCTTCGGCCGCGACAGCGAGGAGCTGTTGCACCAGATTGGTGCATTCAGCCTGGTCACGATTGGCGCCGAGGAGCGCCTGCTGCCGTCCGTCGTCGTCAACGAGGAACTGTCCGACCGGCTCGCGAAGATCGCCGAGAAGGAAGGCCGCCGGATCGGCGCAAAAGAACGCAAGCGCTTGAAAGAAGAGGTGATTTCAGAACTCCTGCCGCGCGCCTTCATACGCCCGTCACGACTCTCTGCTTATCTGGACGCGGACAACGGTTGGTTCGTCGTCGACAGCGCCAGCCGCAAGGCGGCTGAGGACGCGGTCAGCCAGATTCGTGAGGCGCTGGGCCGCTTTCCGGCCACCCCGATGGCCCCCGAGGAATCCCCCCGGGCGCTGATGACGGACTGGTTGATTGGTGGCAAGCTGCCGGAAGGATTGGTCCTCGGCGAAGAATGCGAACTGCGCGATCCGGCCGAGGCCGGCGCGGTGGTCCGCTGCCGCCGCCAGGACCTTGAATCGGACGAAGTCAGGGAGCATCTGAAGTCAGGCAAGCAGGTGTTTCAGCTTGGCCTCGTGTTCGACGAACGCATCAGCTTCGTGCTCGGCGAGGACCTCGTCGTGCGCAAGCTCAAGTTCCTGGATGTGGTTCTCGACCAGCTTGGCGAGGGCACCGCGGAATCGGCACGCGCCGAACTGGATGCCAGCTTTGCGTTGATGACGCTCGAACTCACGAACCTGTTCGGGTACCTGGAAAAATGGTTTGGATTGCCCCGTCCGGGCGAGCGCGACTAGCGCCATCGGCGGGTCGGCTGGAGAAGAAGAAGTGGATCTTGCGAACAACTACCTTGAACTGGCCACTACGGCGGGCGACACGATCAAGGTGCTGCGCAAGAGCCACCCGCGGGCGCGCCGGCTGCGCCTGACCGTGACGCCCGGTGGTGCACGCGTCACCTATCCCGAAGGCACGCATCCGGCGCAGGTGTTCGCATTCCTGCGCAAACACGGCGAGTGGCTCGAACGCAAGCTCGACGAGCTCAACCTCGGTTCCGCGCCGCCGCCGCTGAAGCCCGGCGCGGCGACCGTGATGCCGCTGCGCGGCGAGACCACGCGCCTGTCGTGGCGCGACGGCGCGTATCCGCAGATCGAACAGCTCGATGACCGTCTCGTGCTGACCTTGCCGCGTCCGCACGGCAAGTCGACGCTGCCGGCCGCACGCGCGCTGCTGCGCTCGTTCCTCGAAGCGCAGATCCGTCGCGACGTCAGCCGCTATCTCGCCCGCTACTGTCCGGAACTCGGGCGTGCGCCGACCGCGATCAAACTGCGTCCGCTGAAGAGCCTGTGGGGCAGCCTCGACACGCGCGACCGCGTCACGCTCGACCTCGCGCTCGCGCTCGCACCGCCGGCCGCGTTGCGCTACGTGGTCGTGCATGAACTGTGTCACCTGCGCATCCGCAGCCACTCGCCGCGCTTCTGGGCGCTGGTTGAGAGCCTGTATCCGGACTGGCGCGAACAACGCGACTGGCTGCGCATCCACGGTCAGGCCCTGAAAGCGGAGTTGACGCGCCTGATCCACGCGCCGCTGGATTGAGCGAAGCCTTGTAGATTCTGTAGAGCGGCTTCAGCCGCGATGCTTTTCGACCAAAGGCATCGCGGCTGAAGCCGCTCCTGCCAAGCCACGTCGCGGTCAACGTGTGCGAAACGCGTTGATCGCGTCCGCAACCGCTGCCGCCTCTTCCATATGCAGATGATGATGACCCGGTAGCCGCACCACGCGGATGTCGGCGACCTGTGCGGCGCGCGCGTCCATCATCGCACTCGGCAGGTAGCTGGTCGCCGGATCGGCGAGCACCAGCAAGGTGCGCGCGCGGATGCCGGCCAGCATCGCCAGCACCTGCGCTTCGGTATAGCGCTGCGGACTCGCCAGCGTGAGCCGCGGATCGCTGGACCAGACGAAACCGCCTTCGACCGTGTTGACGCCGCGTTCGACGATCGCGCGCGCGGCGGGTTCCGAGAGGTCGTTCGAGGTCACGCGCGCACCGATGGCCTCATCAAGTGCCGGAAACACGCGCAGCGGCCGCCGCGCCGCGAACGCGGCATGCTGGTCCAGCGCGCGCCGCAGTTGCGGCAAGGCATCGTCGAACGTCGTGGTCAATGGGCCCAGCGCCTCGATCAGCAGCAGGTCGCCGACGCGCTCCGGATACAGCGCCGCGAACAGGCTCGCCAGCGTGCCGCCGAGCGAGTGCCCGAGCAGGTCCGCACGCGCCCAGCCGAAGTGGTCGAGCACAGCACGCAGCTCGTCGAAATAATCCACGTAGTGGTACCACGCGCCGGTCGCGATATGCGACGAGCGGCCGTGGCCGCGCAGGTCGAGCGCGACGACCTGCCAGTCGCGCGCGAGCCGCGGCGCGAGGAAATCGAAACTGCCGGCGTTATCAAGCCAGCCGTGCAGCGCGAGCAGCGGCGGCAGCGACGGATCCCCCCAGCGCTTAGCCGCCAGCGTCGCCTGCGGCAGCTCGATTGAGAGTTCCTCAGCGATAGCTTGCATTGTTTGCGCAGGTCCGTAGCGAGGCTGTCGAGGCGCCGGCCGGGGGCGCTCGGCGGACTGAAGGGCGACGAAGGCGTACATGACGGTACGTCGAGCCGGCCTGAGGGAGCAGAGCGCCTCCGGCCGAGTGGATCGGCGGCCGCAGTAGAAGCTGTGCGAACAATGCGAGCTTATCCATCGCGCAGGCGTTCGTAGCGTGAGCGTGCGGCGTTCTGCTGCGCCGACGTGCGTGCCGCATCCCAGCCCGGATCGAACTCGGGCCAGCCCTGGGCCTGACGCAGGATCAGCTCGGTCAGCGCGCCGACGTGATCGTCGCCGCTGTTCAAGGCTGGAATGTATTCGAAGCGCTCACCGCCGGCGTGCAGGAAGCGCGCATGGTTGCGGATCGCGATCTCCTCGAGCGTTTCCAGGCAATCGACCGGGAAACCCGGGCAGAGCACCTGCACGTGCTTGATGCCCTCAGCGGGCAGCGCGTCCAGCGTCGCTTCGGTGTACGGTTTCAGCCACGCGGCACGGCCGACCCGCGACTGGAACGCGACGATGACCTCGTCCTCGCTCAGGTCGAGCCGCTCGCGCAGGCGTCGTGCGGTCGCCTGGCACTGGCAGAAGTACGGATCGCCGGCGCGGAAATACTTCTCCGGGATGCCGTGGTAGGACAGCAGCAGGCGCTGCGCACGGCCGTGCCGCTGCCAGTGTGCCTCGACGCTGCGCGCGAGCGCTTCGATGTAACGCGCCTCGGCGTGGTAATCGGTGACGAAGCGCAGTTCTGGCGTCCAGCGCCAGGTCGCGAACTCGGCGCCGACCGCATCGGACACGGACGCCGTGGTCGTTCCCGAATATTGTGGAAACAGCGGCACGACCAGCACGCGGCGCGCGCCGTTCGCGGCGAGTTCGCGCAGCACAGGCCCGATGCCGGGGTTGCCGTAGCGCATCGCATGGCGCACCAGGATCGGTCCTGGTCGCTGCGCACGCAGCGCGGCCTGCAGCTTCGCGGCCAACGCGGCGGTGCCGGTCTGCAGCGGCGAGCCTTCCGGCGTCCAGATCTTCGCGTACAGCGCAGCCGAGTGCGCCGGCCGGATGCGCAGGATCACGCCGTGCAGGACCAGCCGCCACAGCCAGCGCGGCAGCTCGACGATGCGCGGATCGGCCAGGAACTGCGCCAGATAGCGCCGCACCGCACGCTTGGTCGGCGCGTCCGGCGTACCGAGGTTGACGAGGAGCACCGCCGCTGTCGGCTCGCTGCCGTGGCGGTGCTTGGGCTGTCCGAAATAGCGCGGCATGGGTAGAGGGGCTGGGTCCGGCGAAAGGCGCGTGCTGCGACCGGAGCGCATGACCCGGTTCGATGCGGCAGGCCGCTGCGGCTAAGGTTTTGACGGGCTTGGAATTGCTGATAGACTCGGGCCGCTACCGCGGACCACCGCGGAGCAGACGATTGCCATAACGATAACATGCCGCCATGCGCCCACTGACCTGCTTGTTGGCAGCAGGGATGCTTGCCGTCGCCTCATTCTCCGCGAATGCAGCGACGACCGCCTATGGAGAGGCGTTCGACACGCTCTACAAGATCGACCTTGTGACCCGGCAGGCGACCGCGATCGGTGCTGCCGGCATGTATGGTGGCGTCCGGATCGGCAACGTCAGCGGCCTGACGACCGCGGCCGACGGCACGCTGTACGCCGTAGCGGGCGGGCTCAAACTGCTGTCGAAGGTGGATCCGGCGAGCGGTCGCGCGAATGTGCTCGGCAGCCTGGGCCTCGCGGGTCAGGGCGATCCGGCGCGCAACGATGCGCTCGACCTCAGCATGATCGTCGCCTGCGACGGCAAGCTCTACTTGTCCTCCTCGATCGCGAACAAGCTCTGGACCGTCGATCAGGGCACCGGTGCGGCAACCCTGGTCGGCCCGACCGGACACCCGATCACCGGCCTCGTCGCGCGTGGCGGCAAGCTCTATGGCGCCGGTGGCAAGGGTGACAACAATCTTTACCGGATCGACCCGGCGACCGGCGCGGCGACCCTGATCGGCAGCTTCGGACCCGGCCTGACGCGCTGGGTGAATTCGATTTCCATGAGCTTCGACGCCGACGGCACGCTCTGGGCGGTCATCAACTATGTGCCGCCCCAGCACGACTCCGACCCCGTTCCGGACTGGAGTGACCTCGCCACCATCAATCCCGCGACCGGCGCCGTCACCGTGCTCGGTCCGATCACCGGCCCGGATTCGCTGCGCCAGGTCGGCATGAAGGGCTTTACCGTGGGGCCTGCACAATGCACCGGCAGTGCGATCGACCCGACCGGATTGCCCGTCGGATCACCATGGGCATTGACCTTGCTCGGTGCGCTGCTTGTGGCGACGGGTTTGTGGAGCTGTCGGAATCAACTGCGCGCGTGAGCGCTCACGTGCGCTGCGCGCTTCATCGCAGGCTCAGGTCCGGCTGCTAACTTGGGACCGATATCCCTTCCGGAGACGCCGATGCATCGCGCCGTGTTCACCCTGATCCTGGCCCTGTTTGCGACCGCCACACTGCCGGCCCATGCCGGCGAGGCGGAACAGAAGCGCGCCGAAAACGCGCTGCGCGTGCTCAAGGAGGTCATGGAGGCGCCGGACAAGGCGATCCCGAAGGACCTGCTGCAGAACGCGCACGCGGTCGCGGTGATACCGGACGTGATCAAGGCCGGCTTCGTGGTCGGCGGCCGGCATGGCGAAGGGCTGATCGCGGTGAAGACGCGCGACGGCACCTGGTCGAACCCGAGTTTCGTCGGCCTGACCGGCGGCAGCATCGGTTTCCAGGCCGGCGTCTCCTCGACCGACGTGATCCTGGTGTTCCGCACCGAACGTGGCGTCGATTCGATCGTGCACGGCAAGTTCACGCTGGGCGCGGACGCCTCCGCCGCGGCGGGCCCGGTCGGCCGTTCCGCGCAGGCGTCGACCGATGCGCAGCTGAAGGCGGAGATCTACTCGTACTCGCGCGCGCGCGGCCTGTTCGCCGGCGCGGCGCTCGATGGCACCGCAATCACCATCGACAACAGCGCAAACCAGGCCGTCTATGGCGATGGCGTCACGGCGCGGCGCATCTTCGACGGCGGCGTCCGCAACGTGCCGAACGCGGTCGTCGATTTCCGCGACCGTCTCGAGGAGTACACTACAAAGTAACGTGACGCTAGGCGTCCGCAATTCGTACTGAGAGCATTTTATGGGCGGTTTGAGCATCTGGCATTGGCTGATCGTGTTGGCGATTGTCGCCCTCGTGTTCGGTACCAAGCGCCTGCGCAACATCGGCGAGGACGTCGGCGCCGCAATCAAGAGTTTCCGCAAGGGCATGCAGGACGGCGACGCTGATGGCCAGCCGCAATTGAAGGCCGATCCGCCGCCGGCAGCGCAGACGACAGCGGGTGAGCGCAAGCCCGATCACGTCGAATAGACGCGCCCCCGCGTCATCGCGCGCGGCGAACGCCGCGCTCCCTGAGGTTTTCCGGAAACACGCATGTTCGATATCGGCTTCAGCGAAATCGCGCTGATCGCGGTCGTGGCCCTGCTTGTGCTCGGGCCGGAGCGCCTGCCACGGGTCGCGCGCACGGCGGGTGCCTTGGTGCGCCGAGCGCGCGCCAGTTGGCAGAATGTGCGCAGCGAAATCGAGCGCGAACTGGCCGCCGAGGATCTGAAGAAGACCATCCATGACACGCAGCGTGCCGCGGACCTGCGCGGCGAGGTGAATGCGGCCGCCGCCGACATCGACGCGGCCGCGCGCGGCGCCGCAAACCCGCCCAAACCTGCGCCGACCGATGAGCGAACCTGAGTCCCCGGACGACGGCGAGCAGTCGTTCATCTCGCACCTGGTCGAACTGCGCGAACGCCTGCTCAAGGCGGTCGCCGCGGTGCTGCTGGTATTGCTCCCGCTGCTCTTTTTTGCGAACAAGCTTTACGGCTGGCTCGCGCTGCCGTTGATCAGGCATCTGCCGCAGGGCGGCACGATGATCGCGACCGAAGTCGCCTCGCCGTTCCTGACCCCGCTCAAACTCGCGTTCTTCGTCGCAGTGCTCATCGCGATTCCGTTCGTGCTGTACCAGCTCTGGGCGTTCGTCGCGCCGGGCCTGTACAGACAGGAAAAGCGGCTGGCGGTGCCGCTCCTGGTTTCCGCGGTGATCCTGTTCTACATCGGCTGTGCGTTCGCGTATTTCCTGGTGTTACCGGCGGTGTTCACGTTCATGACGCACGTCGCGCCCGCCGGCGTCGCGGTGATGCCGGATATCGGGCACTACCTCAGCTTCGTGCTGGGGCTGTTTCTCGCGTTCGGGCTGTGCTTCGAGGTACCGGTCGTATTGGTGATCCTGGTAGCGCTCGGCGTGGTCACGACCGAGCAGCTGGCCAGCAGCCGGCGCTACGCGATCGTCGGCTCGTTCGTGATCGCCGCGGTGCTGACGCCGCCGGATGTGCTCTCGCAGACCATGCTCGCGGTGCCGATGTGCCTGCTCTACGAGGTCGGCATCTTCGGCGCGCGCACGCTGACGCGCACCGAACCGAAGGCCTCGTCGTCGACGGACGGCTAGCCGGCTCATCGCCCCCCTTTACAAATCGTCACATAGATGGGGTGCGCGGCGTATCCAATGTGACCCGCGTCACAGTTACACTTCTCCACGAGGCAAGAAGTGCTGTGCCTAGCGGGAGAAGCACCATGAGAAAACCGGCTACGGACACCGACGACGCACGCGATGCCAGCCTGCGCGTCTCCAAACGCGTGCGTGACAGCCTGAAGGCGGCTGCCGCGGTCATGGGTCGACCGCTCTACGACGTGACCAACGAGGCGATCAGCGACTATCTGTCCGGGCTGAAGCTCGGCGATCCGCTGGCCGCGATCCGCCGCTCCAGCCGCGCACGCAAGCCCGGCTGAGCGCCTGGTCGCCGCGCGAACTCCGACGCGGATTCACGCGCGTCGCGCCAGCCCTTGCGCCGCGATCATCCGGAAGCGGCGCAGCAACCGCCGCGCCGCAGGGGCCGGCGCATAGGCACGCTGCAGGCAGCAGTCGGCCGGGCAATCGCCATTCGCCGCGTGCGAGCGCCCACGCAGATAGCCGCGCATGATCTCGACGCTGAATTCCGGATGGAATTGCAGACCCCAGACCTTCGGCGCGAACCGTATCGCGTGATGCGGGTCGTGTGCCGAGCGCGCCAGCGTCACCGCGCCTGGTGGCAACTCAAGCACGCTCTGCTGGTGCGAGGCGTGGGCGAGGAACTTCGCAGGCGCGATGCCGAGCAGAGCGTCCTGCGCACCATCCGGAGTGCGCTCGATGCCGACTGTGCCGACCTCGCGGCCGGCTGGATGGTAGTCGACGCGCCCGCCGAGCGCGTGCGCGAGCAACTGGTGGCCATAGCAGACGCCGAGCACGGGCAGTCCCGCGTCGACCGCACCGCGCAGCCACGCGGCGGTTTCCTCGCTCCAGGACAGGCGTTCGCTGACCATCGCAGGCGAACCCGTGACGATCACGCCGACATGCGTTTCCGGTTTCGGCAAGGTCTCGCCGGCATGCACGCGCACCACGTCGACGTGCCTGCGCTGCAGGCCGAGCCCGTGCCGGAACCAGTCCGGGAAATCGCCGCGGCGCGCGCGCAGCGCCGGCAACGTGCTGCCGGTCTGCACAATGAGAAATTTCCGATGGCCTGCAACATTCATCCTGAGTTTCCTGGATGGCCGGCAGAGAATCTGGAGGGTTCAGCGCTTCCCGCGGCGCACGCTTCAGTCGGCCGGTGGCAGGACATGGATGACTTCGGGAATCGTGGTGATGCCGCGCGCGACCTGCGCTGCGGCCGAGGCGCGCAACGGCTGCATGCCCTCGCTGAACGCGGTCGCGGTGACCTTGGCCAGGTCAAGATTCGGCTGGATCAACGCTCGGATCGCGGGCGAGACGCGCAACATCTCGTAGATGCCGGTGCGACCGAGGAAGCCGGTCTTGCGACATTCGAGGCAGCCTTTCGGGCCGAAATGCTTGACCGGGGGCGCAAGGTGCCAACGGTGCGTCAGCGCGGCCCAGGCTTGCACGTCGAGCGGCGTCTCGGTCTTGCAGTGCGGGCACAGCGTGCGCACCAGGCGCTGCGCGACGATGCCGGTCAAGGTCGACTGGATCAGGTAGTGCGGCACACCGAGATCGAGCAGGCGCGTTAGCGCGCTCGGCGCGTCGTTGGTGTGCAGCGTGGACAGCACCAGATGGCCGGTCAGCGACGCCTGTACCGCCATCTGCGCGGTTTCGAGGTCGCGGATTTCGCCGACCATGATGATGTCCGGGTCCTGGCGCATCAGCGTGCGCACGCCGGCCGCGAAATCGAGATCGATCGCGTTGTGCACCTGCATCTGGTTGAACTCGGGCGAGACCATCTCGATCGGGTCCTCGACCGTGCAGACATTGATGTCCGGCGTGGCCAGCACCTTCAAGGTCGAATACAGCGTGGTCGTCTTGCCGGAACCGGTCGGGCCCGTGACGAGCACGATACCGTGCGGGCGATCGACGAACTCGCGCCAGATCTTCTCTTCGTCTGCGGAAAAACCGAGCTGACGGAACTCCTTGACCACGATGTCCGGGTCGAAGATACGCATCACGATCTTCTCGCCGAACGCGGTCGGCATCGACGACAGGCGCAGCTCGACCTCACGGCCGCCGGCCGAGCGCGTCTTGATACGGCCGTCCTGCGGGCGGCGCTTCTCTGCGACATCCATGCGGCCGAGGATCTTGATGCGCGAGGTTACCGCGGTCATCACCGGCGTCGGCAGCTCGAACACCTTGTGCATCACGCCGTCGATGCGGAAGCGGATCGGGCTGGAATCGCGGCGCGGTTCGAGATGGATGTCCGACGCGCGCTGCTCGAATGCGTATTGCAGCAGCCAGTCGACGATGTGCACGACATGGCGGTCGTCGACGCCGATGTCCCCGGACTTGCCGAGCTCGACCAGCTGCTCGAAGTTCAGGATCGCGCGGCCGTCGTTGACGTCGTTCTTGGCGTCCTTGGCGCGCTGGATCGAGCGTTGCACGCCCCACCATTCGGTCAGGTAGCGACCGACGTCGAGCGGACTCGCGACCACGCGCTGGATGTCACGGCGCAGGATATGGCCGAGGTCGGCGATCCAGCGTGTATCGAAGGGTTCCGAGGTCGCGAACACGACCTGCATCTCGGTCACCGCGACCGGCAGGATGCGGTAGCGGTTCGCGTAGGCGTGGCTGACCACTTGGGTCACCGCGGCGACGTCGATCTTCATCGGATCGATCTTGAGATAGGGCAGGCCGGCGCGTGCGGCAAGCCACTGGGTCAGCACTTCGAGGCTCAGCGGCTTGTCCGGATGGCGCGCGTCCGCGAGTTTGAGGTTCGCGACCAGCACCAGCGGGTGCAGCTCGGTGCGCCCGCGCGCGGTGCGCACGTCGGCGCGCACGCGCTTGACATCGGCCTCGGCCAGCACGCCGTCGGCGAGCAGCGCGGCGAGCGTTTCGTCGAGATCGAGGCGACGATGCCTCCCGAGCGTCGCTTCGGGGAGCGCGCTGGCGGGAGGCTGGGTCACGCTGGCCATGTCGTCGAGTCCCCGGGGCACTTGAGCCGGCCGCTATACTAGCGCGCTTTTCGCACGCCACTTTGTGAGCCAGGTGCCATGCCAGGACCGACCTTTCAGGAAGTCATCCAGACCCTCAACCGCTATTGGGCGGAGCAGGGCTGCGTGTTGATCCAGCCGCTCGACATCGAAGTCGGCGCCGGCACCTTCCATCCGATGACCTTCCTGCGCTCGATCGGACCGGAGCCGTGGGCGGCCGCCTACGTGCAGCCGTCGCGCCGACCGACCGACGGCCGCTACGGCCAGAATCCGAACCGCCTGCAGCACTACTACCAATACCAGGTGGTGACGAAGCCAAATCCAGACGACATTCTCGACCTGTACATCGGCTCGCTGAAGGCGCTCGGCGTCGATCCGCTCGTGCACGACCTGCGCTTCGTCGAGGACAACTGGGAATCGCCGACGCTCGGCGCCTGGGGGCTCGGCTGGGAAGTCTGGCTGAACGGCATGGAAGTCACCCAGTTCACCTATTTCCAGCAAGCCGGCGGTCTCGAGTGCAAGCCGGTCACCGGCGAGATCACCTACGGTCTCGAGCGCCTCGCGATGTACCTGCAGAACGTAGACAACGTGTTCGACCTGGTCTGGACCAACGCACCGCACGGCGTAGTGACCTATGGCGACGTGTTCCACCAGAACGAGGTCGAGCAGAGCACCTACAACTTCGAGCACGCGAACGTGGAGAAGCTGTTCGCGTGGTTCGATACCTGCGAAGCCGAGGCGAAGAAGCTCGTCGACGCCGGCCTGCCGCTGCCCGCCTACGAACAGGTGATGAAGGCCAGCCACACGTTCAACCTGCTCGACGCGCGCCGAGCGATCAGCGTGACCGAGCGTCAGCGCTACATTCTGCGCGTGCGCACCTTGTCGCGCAGCGTCGCCGAGGCGTACCTCGCGCAGCGCGAGAAGCTCGGCTTCCCCGGACTCAGGAACCAGAAGGAGGCCGCGTGATGTCGGCAGCCCGTGCGCCATCGCTGCTGATCGAACTCGGCACCGAGGAACTGCCACCGAAAGCACTTGACGAACTCGCGAGCGCGTTTGCGAATGGCGTCTGCGAAGGTCTGACCAGGCGCGGCGTCGCCGCCGATGTCGCAAGCGCGAAGCCGTATTGCTCGCCGCGCAGGCTCGCGGCGTGGATTCCCGATGTCGCGACCGCGCAGCCGGACCAGCAGCAGGAGCGCCGCGGACCGGCCGTGAATGCGGGCCTCGATGCGAACGGCGAGCCGACCAAGGCGTTGCTCGGCTTCGCGCAGAGCTGCGGCGTCGAAGTCGCGCAGCTCGAGAAGCTCGAAACCGACAAGGGCGCATGGTTCGTGCATCGCGCGACCAAGCCGGGCCAGCCAACCGCCGCGCTGATCCCGGAGATCGTCGCCGAGGCGCTGAAGGCGCTGCCGATCCCGAAGCCGATGCGCTGGGGCGATCACGACTACGCGTTCGTGCGCCCGGCGCACTGGCTGGTCATGCTGCACGGCCACGACGTCATCGAGGGCGAGATCCTCGGCCAGACTTCGGGACGCATGTCGCGCGGCCATCGCTTCCATCACCCGCAACTGGTGCATATCGTCGATGCGGATTCCTGGCTCGATGCGCTGCATGCGGCAAAGGTGATCGCCGATCCGGTCGCGCGCCGCGCCCGCGTGCGCGCCGAGGTCGCGCGCGTTGCGCCGGCAGGCGTCACGCCGCAGCTGCCGGAGGCGCTCGAGGCCGAGATCGCGAACCTGACCGAATGGCCGGTCGCGATTCCTTGCGCGTTCGACCGCGAGTTCCTCGCCGTGCCGCAGGAAGCGCTGGTGACGACGATGGAGACGAACCAGAAGTTCGTGCCGATGTTCGATGCGCAGGGCAAGCTTACCGAGCACTTCATCGGCGTCGCGAACATCGAATCGAAGGACCCGGCCGAGATCCGCAAGGGCTACGAGCGCGTGATCCGGCCGCGTTTCGCCGACGCGAAGTTCTTCTGGGACGAGGACCTGAAGACGCCGCTGGCCGCGAATCAGGAAGCGCTGAAGGACGTCACCTACCAGCAAGCGCTCGGCAGCGTCTGGGACAAGAGCGTGCGCGCCGCCGAACTGGCGCGCGTGATTGCCAATCGCGTGGGGGTCGATGCGAGTCTCGCGACGCGTGCGGCCGCGTTGTCGAAATGCGACCTGCTCACGCGCATGGTCGGTGAGTTCCCTGAGTTGCAAGGCGTGATGGGTCGCTACTACGCGACCGCGAACGGCGAGCATCCGGAGGTCGCGCAAGCGCTCGACGCGTTCTATGCGCCACGTTTCGCCGGCGATGCAATCGCGCAAGGCAAGGTCGCCCAGGTGCTCAGCGTCGCCGAGCGCCTCGACACGCTGGCCGGCATCTTCGCGGTCGGCCAGAAGCCGTCCGGCAACAAGGACCCGTTCGCACTGCGCCGCACCGCACTCGGACTGGCGCGTACCTTGATCGAAGCGCGGCTGCCGCTCGATCTGAACGCGCAACTCGCGGAAGCGTTCGCCTTGCTGCCGGATTCCGCGCTCTCAGCCGGCCTGCCGAAAGGCAAGGACGGCAAGGCAACCCCTCTCGACGCCGGTGCTCGCCGCGCGGAACTGGTGGGCGAGCTGTACGACTTCATCCTCGACCGCCTGCGCGGCTACTACACTGAACAGCGCATCTCAGGCGAGGCCTTCGAGGCCGTGCGGGTGCTCGCGCCGGACGATCTGACCGATTTCGATCGCCGCCTGCGCGCGGTCGTGGAATTTGCGGCGTTGCCCGAGGCACAGGCACTGGCCGCCGCGAACAAGCGCATCGGCAACATCCTGCGCCAAGCGGGCGACGTGAAGACCACCACGATCGACGAGGCTCGGCTCGAAGGCGGCGCCGAACGCGATCTCGCGACCGCGTTGCGGGCGGCGCAAGCCGATGGCGCTCCACTGATCGCGGCACGCGACTACGTCGGCTTGCTCAAGCGTCTGGCGCGCCTGCGCGAACCGGTCGACCGGTATTTCGACGCAGTCATGGTCATGGTCGACGATACGGTCGTGCGCACGAACCGCCTCGCACTGCTCGCGCAATTGCGCAGCCTGTTCCTGCGCGTTGCTGATATTGCGTTGCTGCCGACGGTGTAAGCGTCGCAGTGCCGCACTGCGGCCTGTACGAGCCCGCCTACGTCGATCGCTCGCGCAACCGCGCACCGGTCGCGACGCAGGCGCGAAACCTTCCATGAGCGCACGGCGAATGGCAGCGACCTGCAGCAGTTCACGCTGCAGGTCCGAATTCCTGACCGATATCATCGCGCGCGACAAGGTGATCTTCGCGCCGCCAGTCGCCTCTTGCGAAAACACAAAGAATGGGCCAGCAGATCGCTGGCCCATTCCGCCGTCCCGAGTGACGATGGTCTAGAAGTGGTAGTTGAAACCCACGTAGTAGCTGCGACCCAGCGGTTCGTACAGCGCGCTGCCGAAACCGTCGCCGAAAAGGTTTACCGGCATTTTGCGGTCAAACACATTGTTGACGCCGCCGTAGAACTGCCAACCTTCCTTCTGTGAGCCATAGGCGACGCGTACGTCGCTGTAGGTGCGTGAGCCTTCGGTGATCGGCGTGGTCTGGTTCGGCTTGGTCGCATAGCTTTCGTTGGAAATGGTGGCGCGCAACATGCTGGAGAAGTAGCGCATGTTCCAGTCGAATTGCCACCGTTCGAACGAGTAGCGGGTGCCGAGCGATGCCTTCCATTCCGGGAAGCCATCGGTGCCGACGTCCTGCACGTGCTGGGTCGGGTCGTCCTGGAACGGGAACGCCGTGTAGTCGATGACGCGGGTGACGTTCAGGTCCAGGCGCAACTTGCCAGGTCCGAGGTCGCGGCTGTAGTACGCGGCGAAATCGATACCCGACGTATTGGTGCCCGCCAGGTTGAGATTGATCTGGCGGATGAAGGTCAACTGATGGGTTGTCGGATCGCGACGCAGGTTGCTGCAATAGGCATTGTTGATGCCTGCCGTCGAGTCGACGCATTTGTCGACGATAGCCTGCGCGTCGACTGCCGAGATCGCATTCTTCAGCTTGATGTTCCAATAGTCGGCGTTGAAACCAAGCCCGTCGACGAACTGCGGCGTGACGACGAAGCCGAAGGTGTAGGTCTTGGCGGCTTCGGGACCGAGATTCGGGTTGCTTCCCGATACGCCGCCCACGCTTGCGGAAGGATCGATTTCAACGCCGGGCGGAACGCCGAGGGCGGCGCAGTTGGCGGCGCGTACGGCCGGATTGGGGCCGTTCGGGATGCGGCTGGCCGAGCAGGGGTCGGTGACCGTGAAGAAGTTCTGCGACTGGCCGCTGTACAGTTCGTTGATGTTCGGCGCACGCACGGCGTACGACATCGTGCCGCGCACGCGCACATTGTCGTCGAACGCCCAGTCGAGGCCGTATTTCCACGTTTGCGTGCTCCCGATCGTGCTGTAGGAGGACTCGCGCACCGCCGCATCGAGGCTGAGGTTCTTGATGAACGGCTTGTCGGCCAGCACGGGAAGTCCGAATTCGACGAACGCTTCCTTCACGTTATAGGCGTGATCGAAATTCGCGATCGCGTTGTTGAACGTGGCACCGGACTGGTCCAATGGATCGTTGGTCTGCTGGATGGTTTCCTTGCGGTACTCGAAGCCTGCCGCGAGGCTGGCGCTGCCGGCGCCGGTCGGCACGTTGAACAAGTCGTTGTTGGTCACGCTGCCGGTGGCCACGGTTTCGCTGAGCTTGTTGCGGACGTAGGTGGTTTTATTGAACCAGTTGCGCGCGGCGGCATTGATCGCACCAGCTCCGAAGATGCTGGTCGGAATGCAGCCCTGGCGACCGAAATCGGAAATCGGCGCGCCCGTGTTGATGTCGACGTGGCTTGGGTCGATCGTCGAGCGGCAGACGATGTTGCCGGTGACCGGATCGCGCACGGCGTCGATCGACGCGAAAAACCGCTCGATGACGCGGTTGTTCACGTTGGCGACGGTCGACCGCGTGTTGCCGTAGGTGACCGATGTGTCGTACTCCCACTTGTCGGCAATCACGCCATTGGCGCCGAGCACGATGCGACCGGTATCGCGCCGGGTGTCCTCGATGCGCAGCCCGCTGTCCACGTCGAAGCGGGAAATATCGACCTCACTGACGCCCTTGGCCGTCATCAGATCGCGTAGATCCTGCCGGATATACGCATTGTCCGCGGCGATCGCGTAGCCACCGCCAGCGAAGCCGACGCCTCCGTTGAGCACCGATCCGTAGGCCGGCTGAAACTTGCTGTTGATGTCGATGACGTTGTAACTGCCTTCAAAGTACAACCGGTTCGACGGCGTCAGATCGAAACTTGCGCTGGTGCTGAGCGTGGTGCGTTCGAATTTCGGCTGCAGCTGGATGGTCTGGTTGGCATTCAAGTGATCGCAGTTTGCGCAACGCGAAGAGTCGTAAATGCCGTCAAAGCGTTGCGGACGGACGTGACCATCGGGATCGAAGACATAGCGTTCACCGCTGCTCGCCTTGGAGTCGCTGCCAAAGAAAAAGGTGCCGCCTTCGGTAATCGTATAGCTGCCGGCATCGGGGAACAGGGTGCGCGTATACGCGGAGCCGGGCGTCCGGATCGTACCGTACTGCTGGTTGCCGAAACGGTCATGGAACATCAACTCGTCTTGGCGGCTGTGTTCGAGTGAGAACGCGATGTTGCCGCGATCCTGCGCGAAATTGCTGCCGGCAGTGGCTGAGATGAAGCCCGATTTTTCGCCACCCGGGGACGTGGTGCCGGACTGCGCGTGCAGGTCCGCGCCTTGGTACTGTTTCTTCAGGATGAAGTTGACGACGCCCGAGACAGCGTCGGCGCCATAGATCGCGGAAGCGCCGCCGGTGATGATCTCGACGCGATCGACCCAGTCGGCCGGGATCAGGTTCGTGTCGACCGCCGCAAAATCCGTCGACGAGCTGACGTAGCGGCGACCGTTGACCAGCACGAGCGTGCGCTGCGGACCGAGATTGCGAAGATCCTGCAAGGCCAGCCCGGCGGTGCCGATTTGCCCTTGCCCCGAGTTGCCCATGGTGAAGGTGGTCGCCAGCTGCGGCATCCGCGTCAGGATGTCACCGATGTTGATCGCACCTACGGCCTGGATGTCCGCGGCCGTCAATACGCTGATCGGCGTCGGCGAGACGACATTCGGGTTGGAGATACGTGAACCGGTGACGGTAATCACGCCGAGGCGCGCCGTTTCGTCGCTCTTCGGCTTGGATTCGTCCGGCTGGGTTTGCCCCTGCGCTGCCTGGTCGCCGGCGCTTTGCGCGTGCACCGAACCCAACGAGAGTGACGCGGTCAATGCCACGATGATGCACGACACGAGCAGTCGCTGATTCATAACGCCCTCTTTGCCTTGTTGCGTTCCCCGGCTGGCCGGGATGGCCATGCACGGCGCTGTGATTGGCCACCACACACGATTACGTGGGTGAACCCTTCTGCCAACTCGAACGTAACGAAAATTTAATCAGGGCGTCAATTGGTTGACGCGAAGCGCGCTATTTCTGCAACGCGTGGTTGCCGCTTGCCTCGATCGGACGAGTCGCTGTGTGAAAGCCGCGACGAACTCGGCTATTTGCACGTCGGTTCTAGAATTGCACACAGGCGCCGTCCGCATTATCGTGCACGAATCGAAATTCTTCGCCGACTGCAGGACTTCAGCAGCCGTCTGCGACGCAAACCCCGGTGCCTCCCGTGGCTCGTTCGATCCACCCGCGACCCCGCGCGGTGCGACTTATGTACGATACCTTTCGTTATTGTTGGAGATTGCAGTCATGCGGAACCATTGGATTGCGGCGATCGTCGTCGCGGCGACTCTTCTCGGCGGATGCAATTCCGCAGACCAGAACCCTGCCGCTTCCGGCAAGCCGCAGGCCCCGGCGATCGCGCCGGGCACGACGATCACCGGCACGGTGACCTTCCACGACCAGATACCGATCAGCACCGGCGCAAAGCTCGACGTCAAGCTCGTCGACATCACCCAGCCGGAGATCTCGATCGCCGAGAAGGTCTTCGATGTCGGCGGCACGCCGCCGTTCAATTTCTCGCTGGATTTCGACCCGGCCAAGATCACCGCATCGCGCACCTATGTGATCAACGCGAGCCTGACCGATGGCCCACGCCATTTCGTGCCCGCGCTGAATTCGCCGGTGCTGACGCATGGCGGCGGTACCACCGCGCAGGTGGTGCTGAATGCGGAGGCCACGCCGGCCGAGAAGCTCAAGGAAGACTTCAACAAGCTGCAGGGACGTATCGGCGGCATGAAGAAGGTCGCCGGCACCTATACGACCGACAACGCCTCGATCGGCTGGGACGCGTTTGCGGAGACCGGCGCCGTGCGCTTCATCCGCGTCAACACCGAGGCGGATGCGGGCGGCCGCAGTGCCGTGCAGTACGCGTTCAAGGACGGCAAGCCGATGGTGGTCAAGCAGAAGGGCGGCGCGACCGTCGGCTGGGGCGACAACGGCGACGTGCTGTGGAACGAGAAACCGGGTGGCGGCACGGTGGGCGATGCCGAGATCCGGAGCTTCCACGACGAAGCGTTGAAGGTCTTGCAGATGGCCCAGGAAAAGGTCGACGCAGCCAAGAAGAAGTAGGCGCAAGCGCTCCATGAATGCAAAAAGGCCGGGCTCTGCCCGGCCTTTTTGTTGGTTCTTCGCAGCTCTCCGCTTTTCGCTGACAGACCCTTAGGGCTTCAGCCCACCGATTGTTGCGTCGCGAACGTGCGGTGGGCCAACGCCTCTTCGGGCGAACCGCGGGCATCACGCCACGCGCTGGCCGCCACGCTTGAGATGGACCAGCAGCAGCGACACCGCGGCCGGGGTCACGCCGGAAATCCGCCGCGCCTGCGCGATCGTCTGCGGGCGCGCATGCTTGAGCTTGGCGAGCACCTCGACCGACAGCCCGCGCACGCGGTCGAAATCGAACGCGGGCGGGATCGCGGTGTCGTCGTGGCGGCGGTTGCGCTCGATCTCCTCGCGTTGGCGCTCGAGATAGCCGGCGTACTTGACCACGACCTCGACCTGCTCGGCGACGCACGCATCCGCGACGCCGGGGCCAATGCCATCGACACGGACCAGATCGCGATAGCCGATTTCGGGACGGCGCAGCAGTTCGAGCCCGTTGGTCTCGCGCGAGACCGCGACGCCGAGCGCACTTTCGACCGCGCGCCCGAGCGCATTCCCAGGCGTCGCCCACAGCGCACCCAGGCGCGCGGTTTCGCCCGCGACCGCGTCGCGCTTGTGACGCAGCGCGTCGTAGCGGTCCTGCAGCACGCAACCGAGCTCGAAGCCGCGTTCGGTCAAGCGCAGATCCGCGTTGTCCTCGCGCAGCTGCAACCGGTATTCGGCGCGCGAGGTGAACATCCGGTACGGCTCGGTCGTGCCGTTGGTGACCAGATCGTCGATCAACACGCCGATATAGGCCTCGTCGCGGCGCGGCGTCCACGGTTCGCGGTCCTGTGTCGCACGCGCGGCATTCAGGCCGGCGACCAGGCCTTGCGCGGCGGCCTCCTCGTAACCGGTGGTGCCATTGATCTGGCCCGCGAAATAGAGCCCGGCAACGGTCTTCGTTTCCAGTGAAGCCTGCAGCCCGCGCGGATCGAAATAGTCGTACTCGATCGCGTAGCCGGGCCGCGTGATATGCGCGTTTTCCAGGCCGCGGATCGAGCGCACCAGTTCGACCTGCACGTCGAACGGCAGCGAGGTCGAGATGCCGTTCGGGTAGATCTCGGTCGTCTCCAGGCCTTCCGGCTCGATGAAGATCTGGTGCGAGGTCTTGTCGGCGAAGCGCACGACCTTGTCCTCGATCGACGGGCAATAGCGCGGACCAGTGCCCTCGATCACGCCGCCATACAGAGGCGAGCGGTCCAGCGCGCCGCGGATGATCGCGTGCGTACGCTCGGAGGTGTGCGTGATCCAGCAGCTGAGCTGACGCGGATGGTCCGCCGCGGAGCCGAGGAACGAGAACACCGGCGCGGGATCGTCACCGGGCTGCTCGTCGAGCATGGAATAGTCGATCGTGCGGCCGTCGATGCGCGGCGGCGTGCCGGTCTTCAGACGCCCCACGCCGAGCGGCAGCTCGCGCAGCGCCTCGGCGAGCTTCAGCGCGGGCGGATCGCCGGCGCGGCCAGCCGCGTGCTGGGTCAAGCCGACGTGGATCTTGCCGGCGAGGAAGGTGCCGGCCGTCAGCACGACGGCCGATGCGCGGAACTCGAGGCCGGACTGGGTCACGACGCCGCCGACGCGGCCGTTCTCGACGATCAGCGCATCAACCGCCTGCTGGAACAGCTCAAGGCCGGGCTGCGTCTCGACCAGACGTCGGATGGCCGCTTTGTACAAAATGCGATCCGCCTGGCAGCGCGTCGCGCGCACGGCCGGTCCTTTCGAGGCGTTCAAAGTGCGCCACTGGATGCCGGCACGATCCGCGGCCCGCGCCATCGCGCCACCGAGCGCGTCGATCTCCCTGACCAGATGGCCCTTGCCGATCCCGCCGATCGCGGGATTGCAGCTCATCTGGCCGATCGTCTCGATGTTGTGCGTGAGCAGCAGGGTGCGCGCGCCGGTGCGCGCGCTGGCGAGCGCGGCTTCGGTGCCGGCATGGCCGCCGCCGACCACGATGACGTCATACGTGTACATGGCGCGCATTCTACCAAGGCGCACGGATGCTGCTGGCATGGAACATGCTGACGTGCTTGCACACTCCCACCGGCGCACGGCGTATGCGAGCACGCCGACGACTGGAATTCAGGGGCCGGTCGCGCCGGTGGGAGCACTTGCATACGCACGCATTGCCGCGCTGCCCTGCTGATCCGTAACGCGGTGGCCGGACGCCTGTCCTCTCACTGTGCGCTCGCCCCTCAGCTCTTGGCCGGACACGAACGCCGCTGCGTGGTGTTTCGCACCGCGCACGAGTGACGCCTCCCTACCCGCTGATTGATCCACCCCTCAAGTTCTGAGGACCGGATCAATCAACAGGCAGCAAGGCTGGCGCCCGGCGGTCGTAGGAACAGGGGGAGTCCAAGAGGACCGTGTGCCGGGCGCCAGTGACCGCAAACTGATGTTGCCGCCGAAGCCGGGCCATCCGGCTTTATTGCGCCCCGCGAAACTAGCCGGAACACCCAGTGGCAGACTGTGACGCTGTTCGCGAACTCTCGCCGTCAGCCGCGCAGTCGATGCGATGCAGGTCAGATTTCGACGGACGATGTCCGCCTCGCGATCGATCATGCCGGCCACGAACTACTGCACACGCCCCGCTGCAGCCGCCTCGGAAAGCGCTTCTTTGCGGTTGGCACGCCGTTTGCTAAATCTGCTCATGGGAATCAGGGAGCACGCCACCATGAGCAACATCGCGACGATGAGTCTCAACCCGCTCTTCCTGCGCCACGATCTGATGATCGAACTCGGGCGCCTCGAGATGGCGATCGACAGCGCGCGTTCGCAGTCTGCCGCCAACGATACCGTCGGGCAGCTTGAAACGCGCTGCGCGAAGATCAACGAGGCACTCAGCAAGCTTCCCGCCTGAACAAACAAGAGTCGTTGGGAACAGGGGTCGGGGCCGCGCGTTCGCGCGGCCTCTTTTTTTGCGCGGCCGCCCTCAGCCGGCAAGCGTGCGCCCGACGATGTCGCCGAGATCCGGCGACAGTCCGTTGCGCGCGGCGATGCCCTCGAGCTCATGCCGCATCAACGCACGTCGCACCGGTTCGTACTTGCGCCATGCGCCGAACGAGGTCGCCAACCGCGCCGCGACCTGCGGGGTGACGCTGTCGATCCGGGTGATCGCCTGCGCGAGGAACCGGTAGCCGGCGCCGTCGGCACGATGGAACGCGCGTGGGTTGCGCAGCGTGAACGCGCCGATCAGCGCGTAGACGTTGTTCGGATTCGTCCAGCGGAACGCCGCGTGTGCGGTCAGCGCCTCGACCCGCGCGAGCGCCCGCGGATCGGCCTCGGTCGCCTGCACCGAGAACCACTTGTCGAGCACCAGTGCGTCGCCGGCGTAGCGTTGCGCGAACGCGTCGAGCATAGGGTCAACGCCATCGGCACGTGCGTTGACCAAAACGGAGAGCGCGGCCAGCCGGTCGGTCAGGTTGCACGCCTGCGCGCGCTGCGTGCGCGCAAGATCGACGTGCCGCGGATCAGCGCGGCACAGCGCAGCCAGGCAGGCATTGCGCAGCCGGCGCCGCGCCTGTGCGGCGAGATCGACCGCCGTCCCATCGCTACCGGAAAGCTCGTGATATCGGGCGAGCAACGGCTCCGCCAGCGCGATGGCGAGCGCGCGTTCGACCTGCGCGCGCGCCTGGTGCACGGCTTCCGGATCGATGTCGGCGAGCCCGTCGGCGAGCGAGCCCGCATCGGCGAGGGTAAGCATCTCGGCGGCCAGCGCGGGATCGACCGCCGGATCACGCAGCGCGCCGTCGAGGCATCGCACATGGGTCGCCAGCAGCGCCGGATCCGGCTCTCCGGACGCGAGCGCCTGTGCGAACAGCCGCCGCGCCAGCGTGTCCGTGGCGAACCAGCGATTGAAACCGTCACTGTCGTGGCGTGCCTGCACGGCCAGCGCCGCGGCGTCGATGGCCTGCTCGAGGCGCACCGGTGCGGAATAGCCGCGCAGCACCGACGCGACCGGCGGCCTGGCGACATCGATGAAGCGAAACGTCGCCGAGTCACTGGTGAGCAACAGCACGCGCTCGTGCGCGGCGGTCGCGGGTTCGCCGTCCAGATGCAGACGCAGCGGCCGGCCGTCGGCATCGAGCAGCGCAACCGCAACCGGGACCGGCAGCGCCTGCTTGCGCGGCTGGCCCGACGTCCGTGGTGTGCGTTGCGTCAGCGTGAGTTCGTAGCAGCGCCGCTGTGCATCGTGGCGCCCGCTCGCGCGCAGGTCGGGCGTGCCCGATTGGGCGTACCACGCCAGCCACGCTGACAGGTCGAGCGCATTCGCGTCGCCGAG
This sequence comes from Dokdonella soli, assembly GCF_039523175.1. Taxonomy (NCBI): domain Bacteria; kingdom Pseudomonadati; phylum Pseudomonadota; class Gammaproteobacteria; order Lysobacterales; family Rhodanobacteraceae; genus Dokdonella; species Dokdonella soli. The sequence goes on along the minus strand of NZ_BAAAEU010000006.1, from coordinate 525,656 downwards.
CGCGGCAAGGAAGTCCTCGACCGTCGCGGCGCTGCCGTCATGGCGTTCGAAGTAGAGGTCGAGGCCGCGGCGGAAACCCTTGGCGCCGAGCACGACACCGAGCATGCGCACGATCTCGGCGCCCTTCTCGTACACGGTCGCGGTGTAGAAGTTGTTGATCTCGCTGTAGCGGTCCGGGCGCACCGGATGCGCGAGCGGGCCGGCGTCCTCGGCGAACTGCGCGCGCCAGAGCACGCGCACGTCCTCGATGCGGCGCAACGTGCGCGAGGCGAGGTCGGCCTCGAATTCCTGTTCGCGGTAGACGGTCAGGCCTTCCTTCAGCGAGAGCTGGAACCAGTCGCGGCAGGTCACGCGGTTGCCGCTCCAGTTATGGAAGTACTCGTGGCCGACCACGGCCAGCACGTGGCGGTAGTCGTCGTCGGTCGCGTGCTCGGGATCGGCAAGCAGGTACTTCGCGTTGAAGATGTTGAGACCCTTGTTCTCCATCGCACCCATCGTGAAATCGTGGGTCGCGACGATGTGGAACACGTCGAGATCGTAGCAACGGCCGAAGCGTTGTTCGTCCCAGCGCATCGCCATCTTCAGGCACTGCATCGCCCAGCCGCAGTGGCCGATCGCGTCCGTTTCGGCATGGATGACGAGCCGCACGCGGCGACCTTCGGCGGTGACGAACTCGTCCTCGATATGTTCGAGGTTTCCCGCGACCAGTGCGAACAGATAGCTCGGCTTCGGATAGGGATCGACGAAGCGCGCCCAGTGACGGCCGCCGTCGAGCTCGCCGGCGCCGTCCGCATTGCCGTTCGCGAGCAGCAGCGGAAAACGCGCCCGGTCCGCGCGCAAGGTGACCGTGTAGCGCGCGAGCACGTCGGGGCGATCGATGCTCGGGGTGATGCGGCGGAAGCCCTCGGCCTCGCACTGGGTCAGCAGGAAGCCGGCGTCGCGCGAACCGCTGAGGTAAAGGCCCTGCAGCGCAGTGTTCTTTTCCGGCGCGATGCGCACGCGCGTCCCGACGACCGACCGCCCGCGCAGGCCGGGGATCGTCAGCGTCTGCGCGGAAGCCCGGTATTCGTCGGCGCCGAGCACGCGCGCATCGATGCTGACTTCGAGCAGCTCGAGGTGTTCGGCGTCGAGCACGAGTTCGACATCGGCCTGCGCCGGATCCTGTTCGACGGCCAGCCGCGACACGACGAGCGTCGCGGCCGGATCGAGGTCGATCTCGAGTTCGATCTCGCGGATACGCCAGGCCGGCGCGCAGTAGTCGCGAAGGAAAACGGGCGGCTTGGCGCCGTCGAGGGACGCGGTCGAGGACATGTTCGGGATCGGGGCGGAATGACCATCGGCAGGCTAGCACGCGTCATGCGCGGCCGTGTATCGTCGCGCGCTGCTTGGAGCCGCCGATGTCCGCCTTCGACATGATCGAACTGCCCGATTTCGCCGCCATCGAGACTGCGGCCGCGCGCATCGCGCCGCACGCGCACCGGACGCCGGTGCTGCGCTCGCGTTCGCTCGACGCGCTGGTCGGCGCGGAACTCCATTTCAAGTGCGAGAACCTGCAGCGCGTCGGCGCGTTCAAATTCCGCGGTGCCTGCAACGCGGTCTGGTCGCTGAGCGACACCGTGGCCGCGCGCGGCGTGGTCACGCATTCGTCCGGCAACCACGGCGCCGCGCTCGCGCTGGCGGCGAAGACGCGCGGCATTCCGGCGCACGTCGTCGTGCCGGACGGCGCGGTGAAATCCAAGCTCGCGGCGATCGAGGCGTATGGCGCGACCCTGCACCGCTGCGCGCCGACGATGGCCGCGCGCGACGAGGCCGCCGAACGCGTGCGCGCGGAAACCGGCGCGGCGCTGGTACATCCGTTCACCGATCCGCGCGTGATCGCCGGTCAGGGTACCGCCACGCTGGAGCTGATCCGCGAAACCGGCCCGCTCGATGCGTTGATCGCGCCGGTCGGCGGTGGCGGCCTGATCGGCGGCAGCGCGATCGCGGCCCGCGCACTCGCTCCCGGAATGGCCGTCCTTGCGGCCGAGCCGGAAGGCGCCGCGGATGCGTTCGAATCGCTGCGCCGCGGCGAGCGCGTCGCCGAACTCGCGCCCGACACGATCTGCGACGGCCTGCGCGGCCTGATCGGGCCGATCAATTTCGCATTGCTGAAAACATATGCTGTCACTGTGCTGCCGGTGGCCGACCGCGATACCGTCGCCGCGATGCGCTTGATCTGGCAGCGCCTCAAGCTCGTCGTCGAACCGTCGTCGGCGATCGTGCTCGCCGCTCTGCTCGGCCATCACGAGCAGTTCGCGGGCAAGCGCGTCGGCGTGATCCTTTCAGGCGGCAACGTCGATCTCGACGCGTTGCCCTGGTGAGCAAGCCCGTTCCTGCGGAGGAATGACCATGTGGAAAGATGCCGTTCTCGCCTATCTGCACTTTGCCGCAATCTTCACGTTGGTCTGGTTCCTGGCGAAGGAATGGGCCCTGCTGAGGACGGGCGCGCAGCAGCTCGACATCGATCGCCTTGCGCGTGCCGACGCCGGGTTCGGCATGCTCGCCGGCGCGGTGTTCCTGACTGGCGCGGCGCGAGCGGTATTCGGGATCAAGGGCTGGGCGTTCTACGCGCACAATCCGGTGTTCCATCTCAAGGTCGGCCTGTTCGTGCTGGTCGGCCTGATCTCGATCGCGCCGACGCGCAGCTTCCTGCGCTGGCGCAAGGCACGTCGCCAGGACCCTTCCTTCACGGTTCCGCAGGCCGAATGGCAACGCGCGCGCCGCTGGGTGATGGTCGAGCTGCACCTGATCGCGCTGATTCCGCTCGCCGCGGTGATCATGGCGCGCGGCCTGCGCTGAGGACAGGCTCGACGGAGCAATCCCGATCGATCCGCCTCAGGACGCCTTGGCCGGCGCGCGACGCAGGTTCACGATCGCCAACGCCATGCCGATCAGGAGGATGCCGGCGCCCTCGAGCAGCGAAGGCCGCTCGCCGAGCAGCACCCAGGCGAAGCCGATGCCGGCGATCGGGATCACCAGGCTCGACAACCCTGCGATGTCGGCCGGCAGGCGCGCCACCACATACGACCACATCAGCCAGGCGAGTCCCGACGACAGCACCGCGTTGTAGGCGAGCGCGCCGATGAAGAAGTCCGACCATTCGATCGCGCGTTCGTGCGCGACGAGCGCGACCACGATCAGGCCGAGCGAACCGATCAGCATCTGCCAGGCGGTCAGCGACAGCGCACTGACGTTGCCGCGCTGGAACAGGCGTTTCGACAGCACGACGCCGATCGCCCAGCACGCGCCGCCAGCGATCGCGAGTAGGGAACTGCGCGCGCCGCCGAGACCGAGCCACGGCTCCAGCACCAGCACAAGTCCGCACGCGGCGATACCGAGGCCGGCCCAGAGCCGCAGGCCGGGCCGCTCGCCGAGCAGCAGCCAGGCCAGCAGCACGACCCAGAACGGCATCGCGTAGGCGAGCAAGGCGGTCTTGCCGGCGCCGCCCTCGACCAGCGCCCATTGCACCAGCGCCTGGAAACCCATGGTCTGCGCGAGGCCGATCAGCGCGGTCTGCAGCAGCGGCGGCGGACGCAGCGATTCACGCCGCAGCAGCAGCACGCCGAACAGCACGCCGGTGCCGAGCGTGTAGCGCAGCGCGGAGAATTCGAAGGGTCCCGAGTAACGCAGCACCTGCTTCATCACGATCCAGTTGTAGCTCCAGATCAGCGTGATCAGGGCCAGCGCGACGAGCGCGGCGCGGCGTGAAGTCGAAGCGGTGGTCATCGAGACGAGGGCGTCTGCGCTGCGGTGCGCGCGAAGCGCCGTATCATACGCGTCGCATTCGGAGGATCGCGCATGGCCGGGGATCATCGACAACGCTGTGCCTGGGCTGCCGGCAGCGACAGCCTGCGCGACTATCACGACGAGGAATGGGGCGTGCCGCTGCACGACGACCGTGCGCTGTTCGAATTCCTCTGCCTGGAAGGCGCACAGGCCGGACTGTCATGGCGCACCGTGCTCGACAAGCGCGACCACTACCGGCGCGCATTCGCGGAGTTCGACATCGCGCGCTGCGCAAAGCTCGGCGATGCGCGCATCGAGAAATTGCTGACCGATCCGGGCCTGATCCGCAATCGCCTGAAGATCACCTCGGTGCGCGACAATGCGCGCGCGGCACTGGTCGCGATCGACGAGTTCGGCAGCCTCGACGCGTTCCTGTGGTCGTTCGTCAACGGCGAGCCGGTCTGCAATCAGCGGCGCGGCAACGGCGATGTGCCGGCGACGACGCCGGTGTCCGATCGCATGAGCAAGGAGCTGCGTCGGCGCGGTTTTCGCTTCATCGGCTCGACGATTTGCTACGCATTCATGCAGGCGACCGGCATGGTCAACGATCATGTCGTCGACTGCTTCCGCCACCGGCCGTGCACGAGCACGGCGCGAAAGGCCAGGCCCTGATGCTCGTCACCGATCCCGCCGCATTTCTTGCCGAAATCTCGAGCGAACGCTATCCGGTGCGCGCCGCCGCGACCGCGCGCGCGGCGTTCCTGGTCAGTCCGGCCAGCGATCGGCTTGCCGCCGAGTCCGCGCAGGACAACCGCTACATGGACATGGCGAAGGTGCCGGATCCGGCGCGCGCACTGCGCCAGCACGCGGAACTCGCGCGCCGGCTCGGCGCAGACGTGCCGGTGCTCACGTTTCCCGGCGATCCCGATTGCCCCGACGACATGTTCCCGAACAATGTGTTCGCGACCGCGCGCGGGCGCCTGATCGTCGGCCGCATGCGCCATGCGGTGCGCCGGCGCGAGGCGGAACGTGCCGACATCCGCGGTTTCTTCCGCGACGTGCTCGGCTATCGCACGATCGACCTGTCGCAGCGCGATTTCGTCGCCGAGCTGACCGGCGCGCTGGTCATCGACCGCGCACGCGGGATCGGCTACTGCGGCTTGTCCGAGCGCTGCGACATGCACGGCGCGCGCGCGATGCACGAGGCGTTCGGCTTGAACCTCACGTTCTGTTTCGAACTCGCGCCCGGCGAGTACCACACCAACGTCGTGCTCGCGCTGCTAGCGGGCCGCGCGGCGATCCTTGCGCCGGACGGTTTCCGGGATCCGGCGGTGCCGAGCGCGATCACGCAGGCCTGCGACGGCCGTGCCGTTGCGCTCAGCGTCGCGCAGAAGCAGGCCTTTGCCGGCAACGCGATCGCGCTCGCGCCGGATCGTGCCTGGATGAGTACGGCCGGCGCTGCAGCGCTGGAGCCGGCGCAGCGTGCCGCGCTGCAGCGCGCCGGCTTCGCGCTCCGCGATGTCGAACTGGACGAGATCGAGAAAGCCGGCGGCAGCCTGCGTTGCTGTGTGGCCGAGATATTCTGATCGCGCTGGCACGATCCAACCCGAATTCAGCGGCAATTCAATGCGTGCTACCGAGACTCTGGCTGTCATCGGTCGCATTTGCGCGCCGAGGCGTGCCGGCTAAGATGCGGATCATGCGAGTGCGACCCTTCCAATACACGGGCTGTCTGGTCTTTCTCGGCGCCATGCTGATGGCGCCGCTGGCGGGTGCGCGTGAAATCAACGCGCAGGAAGCGGTCGCCCAGGCCCAGCGCGAAGCCGATGGCAAGGTGCTGTCCGTACAGACCCTGAACGTCGGCAAGCGCAAGGTCTACCGTATCAAGCTGCTCACCCGCGATGGCCAGGTGCGCATCGTGCAGGTGCCGGCCGAGCAATAACCGAACGTCGCGGCCGCAGGCCGCGCGCAGGTCACGATTCTCAGGAGACAGTCAATGCGCGTATTGCTGGTGGAAGACGAGGCACCGTTGCGGGAAACCCTCGCGGCGCGCCTGAAGCGCGACGGTTTCGCGGTCGATGCGGCCGGCGACGGCGAGGAAGGCTCGTATCTCGGTCGCGAGGTGCCGTTCGACGTCGCGATCATCGACCTCGGCCTGCCAAAACTGTCCGGCATGGACCTGGTCAAGCAGCTGCGCGAAGCCGGCCAGCGCTACCCGATCCTGATCCTGACCGCGCGCTCGTCGTGGCAGGACAAGGTGCAGGGCCTGAAGAACGGCGCCGACGACTACCTGGTCAAGCCGTTCCACGTTGAAGAACTGCTGGCGCGCCTGAATGCGCTGGTGCGCCGCGCCAGCGGCTGGTCGCGGCCGACGCTCGAATGCGGGCCGATCGTCCTCGACACCACCGCGCAGACGGTCAGCGTCAACGGCAGCACGGTCGACCTGACCAGCTACGAATACAAGGTGCTCGAATACCTGATGCTGCACGCCGGCGAACTGGTCTCCAAGGCCGACCTCACCGAGCACATCTACCAGCAGGATTTCGACCGCGATTCGAACGTGCTCGAGGTGTTCATCGGCCGCCTGCGCCGCAAGCTCGATCCGGACAACACGATCAAGCCGATCGAAACCGTGCGCGGCCGCGGCTATCGCTTCGCGCTCGAGCGCAGCGACACGCCGGCCGACGACGCGCAGACTGCCGACAGCGCCTGAGACCGACCGGCGTGGCGCGCCCGTTATCGCTGCAAGCGCGCTCGCTGGCGGCGGCCAGCGTTGTGCTCGCCGCATTCCTCGGCCTTGCGTTCTTCGCGCTCGACCGCGCGTTCTACGACGCGGCCGAGAGTTCGTTGCGCGAGCGCCTGCAGGGCTACATGTACGCCTACCTCGCGGGCTCCGACATGACCCGCTCGGGCAACCTGATTCCGCCCGAGGTCGGTCCGGATCCGCGCTTCGACCAGCCGGCGGCGAGCGGCCTCTATGCGGGCATCGTCGGCGCCAGGATCATCGGCGCGAAGGACCAGATCTGGCATTCACCGTCCGCACTCGGCCGCGATCTGCCGTTCACGGCCGACCTCGTGCGCGGGCCGCCGCAGTTCAGCGGTCCGATCCAGACGCCGGTGGGCGCGCTGTTCGTGCTCTCGCAAGGCGTCGACTACAACAGCGGCGCGAAGAACGAACTGCACCTGACCTACTACGTCGCCGAGGACAGCCGCGCATTGCGCGAGCAGGTCGACGTGTATCGGCGCACCTTGCTCGGCTGGCTCGGGGCACTCGGCGCCGTGCTGCTGCTGCTGCTGTTCGCCGTGCTGCGCTGGAGCTTGGCGCCGCTGCGCAAGGTCGCGACCGATCTGGCCCGCGTCGAGCGCGGCACGCAGGAACGCCTCGACCGCAGTTATCCGCTCGAACTGGCCGGGTTGACCACCGGTCTCAACAACTTCATCGATGCCGAGCGCGATCGCGTCAAGCGCTACCGCAACACGCTGTCCGATCTCGCGCACAGCCTGAAGACCCCGCTCGCGGTCATGCGCAGCCAGCTGGAAACCGGCAGCGAGGGCGAAAAGCTGCGCTGGACCGTGCTCGAGCAGGTCGGGCGCATGGACGAGATCGTCGCCTACCAGCTCTCGCGCGCGGCGACTTCGGGCCACCAGACCTTCGCGACGCCGCTGCTGCTCGAGCCCTATGCCGAGGAGATCGTGCGCAGCCTGGAAAAGGTCTACGCCGCGAAATCGATCCTCTGCGAATTTGACATCGACCGCGCCGCGCGTTTCCACGGCGACCAGGGCGATCTCATGGAGCTGCTCGGCAACCTGCTCGAGAACGCGTTCAAGTGGGCGCGCCGGCGCGTGCTGCTGACCGCGCACCCGTTGCCGGCGGGCAGCGGCCGGCGCGCCGGCCTCGACCTGGTGATCGAGGACGACGGCCCCGGCATCCCCGAGGACAAGGTCGTGCACCTGCTGCAGCGCGGCGTGCGCGGCGACGAACGCGTGCAGGGCCACGGCATCGGCCTCTCGATCGTGCAGGACATCATGAAGGCGTACCGCGGCGAATTGCATGTCGACCGCTCGCCGTCGCTCGGTGGCGCGCGTTTCGCGGTGCGCTTCGGTCCGCGCTGAGCTATTCCGCCGCGAGCGCTTCGATTTCCGCGGCGAGGCGCGCGCGCACCTGGTCGCGACTGTAGTTCTCGAGCACGTAGGCGCGCGCCCGGCGGGATTGTTCCGCGCGTGCGTCGTGATCGAGTGCGCGCACGCTGTCGATCGCCGCGTGCAGTTCCGCTTCGCCACGGAACACGAAGCCGCTGCCGCTCAGCTGCACATGGTCAGCGAGGATCTCGCATTCGCCGTTGACGACGATCGGCGTGCCCTGCGCCATCGCCTCGAGCGCGACGATGCTGAGGCTCTCGTACGGCGAGGGGTGCACGAACGCGAGTGCGCCGGCCATCAGTGCGAACTTGCGCGCCTCGTCGACGAAGCCAAGGTAACGCACATGCTCCGACGGGCGCAGGCCTAGCTGGTCGGAACCGGTCAGTACGAGGCGCAAGTCCGACGGATGCGCGCGTTTGTAGGCCTCGAACGCCTCCATCAGCATCGCGCAGCCCTTGTGCGTATCGATACGGCCGCTGTAGAGCAGGTAGGGCGACGCTTCGCGCGCGGGTTCGACCGGTTCGGTCGCAACCGTCATCGCGACGATGTTGCCGGCATCGACGCCCCACAGTCGCGCGCCGAGGCGCCGCTCCGCGGGTGTGTTCCAGAGCAGGCGCGGTGTCTTGCGTCCCATCTGCGCGAATGCGCTGAAGTAACCGGCCGGCTCGTCGTGCAGGGTCGGCACGATCGCCCAACGCCGATGGCGCAGCGCGCGCGCGCCGTCGTAGGTCGTCGGATACAAATAGGTCAGGAAGATCACCGCGGCATAGTCGTTGCCGTGCCGGGCGAGATGCTCGACCAATCCCGGACAGACCGGTCCCTGCGCGCGGATGAATTCTTCCTGCAACGCCTCTGGCCACGAAACGCGCACCGGTGTGCCGGCGTTCGCAGCGAAATGCGCAAGCAGACGCCGGTGTAGTTCGTGGAAATAGCCGCCACGCTCGCGCGCGACCCGGAAACGCCGGATCATGACGCCGTCGCGCTGCTCACTGCGCTCGGGCAAATCATTCGCCCACGTCACGTAGTCGCTGGCGGTCGTGGTCAACACGTCGACCGCGTAGTCGCCGGCGAGCAGGGTCGCGTACTGCCAGGCGAGCGCCTCGGCACCGCCAACCAGCTGCTCGTGGCAGCGTGGCACGACAATCGCGACGCGTTTCACAGCACCGGCTCCAGGATCTTCAGGAAACGCTCACGCAGCACCGTCGGCGCGAACTCGCGCTCGTAACGCAAGCGCGCCGCGTCGCGCAGATCGTTACGGAAGCGCGTGTCATTGCGCAGCCGCGCCAAGCTCGCTGCGTACAGCCACGGATCGGTTTCGTCCCAGACGACGCCGCCGGCGCCGGTCGTTTCAGGGACCGCACTCGAGCCGTGCGCGACGACCGGAACGCCGAGCGCCATCGCCTCGATCAGCGGCACGCAGAAGCCTTCGTGGCGGCTCAGCGTCATGAACGCATGGCTAGCGAGATAGGCCGCTTTCAATTGCGCTTCGCTGACCGATTCCAGCCACCAGACGCGCTCGCCGAGGCGGTGCTGCGCGACGCGCGCGTGGATCGCATCGGTGTAGGCGGCGAGGCCCGGGTCGGACTTGCCGACGATCAGCAGCCGCGCCGGGTCACCATACGCGTCGACATGCGCCGCGAATGCATCCACGAGCTCGATATGGCCCTTGTTCGGTGCGAGGCGGCCGACCATCAGTACGTTGCGCGCGCCGTCACCGAGTTCGTCGAGCAGGCCGAGATCCGCCGGCGCATCGAGCAGGTGATCGACGCGGTGGAACGGCGCGAGTACCGCGCCGCGCTCGGCCCTTGCGCCGTGCTCGATCAGCTCGTCGAGGTTGTAGCGGGAATCGCCGAGATACAGCTCGCAACCGAGTCGCGCGACCGCCGGAATCTCTGCACGGCCGCGTGCGCAAGCACTCTCGTAGATGCGCGAGGTGCCGGCGAAGAAGTGCGGTGGCGTGATGTTGTGGTAACGCACCACGCGATAACCACGCACGCGCTTCATGATGTCCAGCGCGACCGGCCAGCCGACCGAAAAATGGTAGATCACCAGATCCTGCGGGCCGCCGGCAAAATCGGCCAGGCTCGCCGCCGGGTACGTGGTCTCGTCGACACCGTGCGCGGAATCGCAGAACACGCGTGTATCGATGCCGCGCTCGCGCAACAACCGCGCCATCGCCAGCGCATCATTGCCGACCGCGTCCTTGCCGGCGAGGGTCGGGAGCAGGATCGCAGCCTTCATCGGCGTCCAAATCTCGCGAGCACCGTGGCGAGCTCGCGTTCGAGCACGGCCGGCACGAAGGTGGCGGCATAGCGTGCACGACCGCGTTCGGACAGGTGCGCGCGCAATTCGGTGTCGTGCGCCACGCGCTGAATCGACGTCGCAATCAGGTGCGCGTCCGCCGAATCCCAGAGCAGGCCGGCATCGCCGAGCGTCCACGGAATCGCACTGGTCGCACGCGCAATTACCGGCGTGCCGAGCGCCATCGCCTCGATCAGCGGCACGCAGAACCCTTCATGTTCGCTGAGCATGACCAGCGCGTCGGCCCGTTCGTAAGCCGCGCGCAACTCCGCACCGTTCGCGTCCTGCATCAAGGTTACCGCGGACGCAACACCGCTCACGTGGATGTGCGTCTGCAATGCTTCGCCGTAGCGCGCAAGATTCGGATCGAGCTTGCCGATCGAAAGCAGATGCGCGCCCGTTTGCGTCCTGCGCAGTACCGTGAGCGCATCGACCAGATCCAGATGCCGCTTGTTCGGCGCGAGCCGGCCGACCATCAACAGCAGTGGCGCGCCGGCGGGCAGGCGGCGCGCATCGGCCTCGAGTGCGCGCAGCTGCTCGACCTCGTGGAACGGCGGCAGCAGCGCGCAGCGCGCTGGATCGACGCCACGCGTGATGAAGTCATCGAGGTTGTAGGGCGAACACCCCAGATACAACTCGCAGCCCATCGCCGCATAAGCGTCGAGCTGGCCACGGCCTTCCGCGCACCCTGCAAGGTAACCCGGCGACCAGTCAGCGAAGAACTCTGGCGGGGTGATGTTGTGGTAGCGCAGGATGCGGCGCACGCGCGTGCGTTTGAACAGCGCGAGTGGGGAATCCCAACCGACGCAATAGTGGTAGAGCACAACGTCTTCAGGCGAGCGCAGCCACGAATCGATCGCGGCGGGTGCATGCACGGGCTCGTCGACGCCGCGCGCATGCGGTGCGAACAGCGCGACCTCATGGCCGAGCCGGCGCAGCGCGGCGGTCATCCCGAGCGCGTCATTGCTGACCGCGTCGTGCGGGCTGAGACCCGGCACCAGCATCGCGATCCTCATGCGCGCGACATCGCCAGCCGCTTCACGGATTGCTCCGATGCGCGAGCACGGCGCTGCCACCGGTCGCCGGCAACGAGATCGATGCGGCGAAGCCGGCCGCGGTGAGCAACGCGATCCAACGCTGCGGATCGAGGTTCGCAACGTGTGCCTGTGAGAAGCGATACGGTTCGGACTCGACACGCACCAACAGACTGCCACCGGGCCTGAGCGCACGCCGCGACTCACGGAGCAACTCACTCGTTGCGGCGATGCCGGCCAGCAACAGGCTGTCCGACAGCGTGATGCCATCGAGGCTGGCGTCTGCGCAACGCGCGAGCACGGCGAGTGGATCGCCGTGCGCGAGCCGCACGTGGCGTTGCTGCGCGCGCGTGACCAGCACATGGTTCGCTTCGATGCCGCTCGCGACGAACATGCGGGCGCCGAGTGCTTCGAGCCAGGCACCATCGCCGCTGCCGAGATCGAGCACCGTCGCGCCAGTCGGCAACCGGCTTGCCAGTGCAGCGCTCCAGTCACCGTAGCGACGCTTGCGCGTCGCAGCCTCATCGGCGTCTTCATCGATCGCCGCAGCGAATGCATCGGCGCGCTCGCGCTCAGCGGCTGTGGCGTCCTCAAGGTCGGCAAGGCTGCGCTGCAGCGATGTGACCCAATGGTTGGCGGCGTGCACATAATGGCGCAGTTCGATCATTTCGCGTGCGCTGGCGTCGCTGCGCTGTTCGATGCTGCGGGTGCGGTCTTCGAGCACCACCGTTCGGCGCTCGAGTTCGTCCAGACTCGACCGCATGCGGCCGATGTCGTCGCGGATCGCCTCGCTGCGACGGTCGTGTTCGGCGCTGAGGGTAGCGAAATCGCCCTGGAGCGAGGCGAAAGCACCTTGCAACCCGGCAAGGCGCTGCTCATGCTCACGTTGGGCGTCCGCGGCCGCGTTGAAGCGCGCGGCGATCGAGGTGTCGGCTGCACGCTGGTGACGCAGCAGCATCGGCAGGCCGGCCAGCACGAGGCCCCATTCAACGAAATAGCCAAACACCGGTACGCGCGCGAGCTTGGCCAGCGCGTATCGCGGCAGCAGGCCGCGCACGCGCGCGCCGACGCGCCGGCCTTCCGGTGACCAGCGCAGGTTGCCAAGCACTTCTGCCTTGGCCGCGCCGGCCGCGAGCAGGCGGATCTGCATGGCCGAGCCGGCGTCGTCCGGTGCGCGCTTGAGCAGGGCGTGGAACGCGTGGTCGATGAACGCGCGATAGTCCGGCCCGGTCAGCTCGCCGATCGTGTAGTCGAGACGCTCGCGTTCGATACCGTCGCTCGCCGGCGTCCGCGTGGACGCGCGTGGCGGCGGTTCGATGCGCGGCAGAGGATCGCGCGCGCGCGCAGCCTCCGCTTCGGCGCGGATTTCCGCCTTGACCCGCTCAAGGTAATCGTCGTTCGGGTTGGAACTCACGGCTGTCCATTCTGAGGTCGGGAGGGCGGCGCGACGCACGCGGCGCACCGCGATGCCATCTGCGACGATGCGTGCTGGCGAGCGCCGGCCGACGGTTGGGCGGCCATGGTCGCGTCAGCATCGACGGCGAGCGGGATGATGCCATACGCGCGCGCGGTGCCGATATCGATCAGCGCATAGTCGGGTCGATGACGGCCGTCGAACTTCGCTGCAACCTTGCGCCAGCGCGCACGACCCGCGGCGAGTGCCGCGGTGAAACTGGCGGCGCCAATCCCCGGGGCGCTGACGCCTCCCGAAGCGCTGTCGCTGCGCGCAAGACGCGCGCCGAGCAACGTGGTTTCCAGATACTGCGCATCGCCCCGTCCCGAGTCACCGCGAAAACCGACGAACGCATGACCGGGGACCAGCACGATGAACGGATGGATGCCGATCCGTTCGAACACTGAGGCGATCAGCACGCTCCCGTCGATGCAGTTCGCCCGGCGATCGCGCCAGACATCGCCGGGCAGGCGTACGCGCTGGCTCCATAGCGACGGCCCGCGGCTTAATGCGGGATCGCCGCCGGCGTAGCGCAGGTCGTGCCGTTCCAGTGCCGTCCATACCGCACCTGCGCGGCGCAGGTCGGCTGCTGCGGTGTGAGGGACTACGTCCGCGTCGAATGCCGGATCGATCGCACGCGCCTGCTCCAGCACTTCGTCGACGACCGGATCCCGCGGATTTACGTAGGCCGCGAACACCCAGCCGAGGTCCACGCGGTCCCTGCCTTCGCGCGCAAAGTACATCGCATCGTCGAGCGGGTGCAGGCGCACCTCGAGCGTACGTGTCTGTGGCGTGAGACCTGCCCCGTCGAGCGTGATCCGCATGGGCTGACGTCGCGCGCCGCGCAGGCGGCGCAGCTGCGCGACATCCCAGTCCAGCCGTGGATGCAGCTCGATCACTTCGCCGGCCGCGCCACGCGTCGCCTCGACAACGGCGGGTTCACGAAGTCCGGCGGTTTCGACGCGCAAGCGCAACGCGGTCGGCAGATCGGCGCCATGGATGCGCACGCTGATCAGGCCGTCACCATTGCCGAATGCGGATGCCGGTGCGGCGCGTGGTCCCTGCGAAAGCTGCAGCGCGGGGAACAGCTCGCTACCTGGCGTGATCTCAACCTGCCAGTCGAACGCGCGCGCAGGTTCCGCTGCGCAGGCGAGGGCGCCGATGCCGGCGAATGCGATCAATCGGAGGGTGGAGCGCGCGGTCACGCGGGTTGCCAGCGGCTGCATCTGCCGACTATCGTTGTCGACGGCCGCCGCTGTCCAGCCTCGAACCCACGGAGTATCCCGCATGCGCCAGATCGCCCTGACCACCCTGATCGCCGCCGCGCTCTGCGCATGCAGCCCGTCGACGCCCGAATCGAGCGCGCCCGCGCCGACCGCAACGCCGGCACCCGTCCAGCCGCCACAGGCATCGGAAACGCCAAAGCAAACGGAAGCGGCGGCGCCCGCGAAGGAAATTCCGGAAGGCGCCTGCGGTGACCAGGGCAAGTTGCCACCGGAGCAGCGCGTCGCCAATACCGCGCGCTGGACCACCGCGAGCGAGCAGGACAATTTCGGTTTCGATGTCTATCGCGGCGACAGCGAGAAGGGCGAGTTCACCAAGCTGACCAAGGAGCCGATCCTCGGCGCCGGCACCTCGGACGAAACGCACAAGTACGAATACCGCGACGACGCGATCGATCCGTGCAGGGGATACTGGTACTACGTCGAAGGCATCACCACCAGCGGCGCGCGCGAGAAGTTCACGCCGACGTTCCTCGCTCCGGCGAAACGCCGCGCGGTCGGCAGCACGTCGTCGGCGACGACGACGCCGGAACCGGGCGTGCCGGCCAAGGAGTGATCGCGGATCGCCGCGGCCTGCCGCGATGAACCCCGTCGCGCCGGGCGTCGCGCGCCGCCGGCAGAGGCTCGCGGCGTTGTTCGTCGCACTGTTCGCTCTTTCACAGGCGCTGCTCTGGTTCGCTTATTACGCACACGGCGCGAAACCGCTGATCGGCGACGAGCAGGGCTATCAGGACACCGCACTGGCGATCCTCGCCGGCGGCGCGTGGATGCCGAACACGATCTGGCCGCCGCTGCAGCCGCTGCTGCTGGCCGCGATCTATACGGCCTTCGGCGCGCATGTGCTGGCCGCGCAGATCGTCCAGACCTTGCTGTTCGTCGCCTGCGCGGCCTTGCTGCGCGATCTCTGGCGACGGCTCGGCGGCAGTGTCGCGGCGGCGAACACGGCGGCCGCGCTGTTTCTGCTGAACCCGGCGACCGCGGCCTACGCGCAATGGCTGTGGCCGGAAATCCCGCACCTGTTCCTGCTGCTGGCCGCGTTGTGCCTGCTTGCGCGTGCGCCGTCGCGGCTGAGCGCGTTCGCGGCGGGCGCATGCATCGCTCTCGCTATCCTCGCTAAGAGCCTGCTCTCGGCGTTCTGGCCGGCATTCCTGATCGCGTTCCTGCGCCGCGAACGGCCGCATCTGCTGCTGCGTCCGGCCGCGCTGTTCGTTCTCGGTCTCGCATTGGTCACCGCACCAGCGCTCTGGCACGGCTGGCGCGCGTACGGGCGGCCGATGATCGCAGACAGTTCGGTCTACAACCTCTGGATCGGCCTGACCGATCGCTGGCGCAGCGACTATGTCGAGGACATGGGCGGCGCGACCTTGCCCGCGTTCATCGCCAGCGGCACGACGCCACAGGAACGCAACGCTGCCTATCTGGAAAAGCTGCGCGCTCTGGTCGCCGAGCGGGGCCTCGCCGCGACGCTCGCCGGCCAGTTCGGGCGTCAGTATTTCCGTTTGTTCAGTGTGAAGACCCCGCTGGTTTCGCAACTGCCGGGGCCGGCCTGCGCCGGACATCTGTCGGTCTATCGCACGTCGCCGTGGCTGACGCGCACGTTGACGGTCGCGAATGATTGGCTGCATGCCCTGATGCTGGCTGCGGCGGCGTTCGGCATCGTGTGCTGGCGCTGGCGAAGGATGCCTGCCGGCGCGCTGCGCCCACTGCGGGATCCGCTGCTCGCGGTGATCACGCTGCTCATCGCCTACCAGCTCGGCCTGATGCTGCTGATCCACGTGAAGGCGCGCTTCCTGCTGCCGCTGCTGCCGTTCCTGTGCGGTTTCGCCGGCAGCTTCCTCGCCGCACTGCGCAGGCACCTCGCTGCTCGTTCGGAGGACGTGATCGCGCTGACACCGATGCGCCTCGCGCTTGGCGCGTTGCTGGCGGTACTGCTGCTGTTCCTCGCATTCGCAGGCCCGGCGCTGGATCACCTCTGCGCGGGCTGAGCGGCAGAATCCGGTATCCTCGCGCAGCTTCCGTCGTCCTTTTTCCCATGCGCCAGCACCTGATCGAACTCGTCCTGTTCAGCACCTACGCAGAGCTGCGTGCCGAACGCGCGCGCAGCTATCTCGGACTGATCTGGTGGGTACTCGATCCGGCGATGCAGATGGCGGTCTGGTGGCTGCTGATCGAGGTGATCCTGCATGCCGGCGGGCCGGGCTACCTGCCGTCGCTGCTGATCGGCCTGACGCTCTGGCAGTGGATGAAATCGTGCATGACGCATGGCGGCTACGCGATCTGGAGCAATCTCGCCCTGATCCGCCAGGTGCATCTGCCGCCGCTGGTGTTCCCGATCGTCGCGATGCTGTCCGACACGGTGAAGTTCCTCTACATCTTCGCGGTGCTGCTGGTCATCCTGTGGATCTCCGGTTATCCACCGAACCTGGCCTATTTCGGCCTGCTGCCGTTGTTTCTCGCGATGTTCCTGCTGTCGGCCGGCGTCGGCTTCGTGATCGCGGCGCTGGTGCCGCTGCTGCCGGACCTGCGGTTCGTGATCGAGCAGGTGTTGCAGGTCGTCATGTACCTGTCCGGCGTCGTGTTCCTGCTCTCGAACGTGCCGTCGCCGCTGCGCGAGATCCTCTCGCTGAACCCGATCGCGGTGATCATGGACGCCGCGCGCGGCATCCTGATGCACGGCCAGTGGCCGAACTGGGTCGGTCTGACCAAGGCCAGCCTGATTGCGCTCGCCGCCTGCGCGATCGGCGCGTTCGTGGTCGCGCGGCTCGCACCGCGCTTTCCGAAGCTGGCGGTTTGAGAGCCTGCTCATGGTCTTCCAGCACCCCGCGTTGTCCCGCAGAAGCCGTCAGATGGGAGTGCGAGCCGGGCAGGTTGGCTGTCTGTTCAAGCAGCGCGCTGCCGCATGGCGGCCTCTGCGGGTCAACCCGGAGGGCCGGGGCGGTTTGTCCGCATCGCTTCGTCATCGTTCAGTCGTGGACCGACATCCGCTCCTTCACTCTTCCTCGCCCTGCGAACAAACCGGCTCCGGCGCGGAGCGCTGGAAGATCATGAGTAGGCTCTAATGGGCGAGATCCTGGTCGAACTGCGCAATGTCGGTGTCGCGTTCAGCGCACAGCGCCAGCTCAACGACAACCGTTTCTGGGCGCTCGAGGACGTCAGCCTCTCGCTGCGCCGTGGCGAGCGTCTCGGCGTGATCGGCCGCAACGGCGCTGGCAAGAGCACGCTGCTGCGCGTGATCGCCGGCATCCTCGTGCCCGACCGCGGCAGCGTTCAGCGTGCGCCGGTGTCATGCCAGCTGCTGTCGCTCGCGCTCGGCTTCACTCCACACCTGTCCGGCCGCGACAACGCGATCCTGTCCGGCCTGATGCTCGGCCTGCGCCGTCGCGACATCGTCGCGCGGCTGCCGGCGATCCGTGAGTTCTCCGAACTCGGCGAATTCTTCGAGCAGCCGATCGCCGCCTACTCGGCGGGCATGACCATGCGCCTTGCGTTCTCGGTCGCGATCCAGGTGGAACCCGACGTGTTGCTGATCGACGAAGTGCTCGCGGTCGGCGATGCCGAGTTCCAGCAGAAATCCGGCGCCGCGCTGCGCCAGCGCATGGGCGAAGGCCACACGGTCGTACTGGTCAGCCACGACGAATCGCAGGTCGCCAAGCTCTGCGATCGCGTGCTCTGGGTCGAGCACGGCAAGAGCGTGCTGGAGGGCGGTCGTGACGATGTGTTCGCGGCCTACCATCGCGACCTGCATCTGGGTGGAGCGGCCGCGTGAGCGCGTTCGCCACGCAGCGCATCGCCGGATTGGCGCGCGCGCTGGGCGTGTCGCCACGCCAGGCACTGCTCGCCGCGGCGCGGCTCGCGCGCGATGGGACCACCGGTGATGCGCAACGTCGATGCGAAATCGTGCGCGACGCGCGCGCGCAACTGACCGCGATGCAAGGCACCGCCGCGCTGCTGCTGGCGACGCCGATCGCGAGTTTCGCGCAGGACGATGTCGAGCGCGCGCTGGCGAGCCTGTGGCCGGCGCGCTTCGCAACGGACGCCTGAGCGATGCGCGGCGCCGCCCTGATCGTGCTCGCCTGGAACCAGTGGCCGCTGACGCGGCGCTGCCTCGATTCGCTGCTGGCCAGCGACCTCGACGAAACGGAAGTCATCGTCGTCGATAACGGCAGCAGCGATGAGACTCCGCTGGAACTGGCCGCGTACACCGATCGCGTGCGCGTCGTGACCCTGCCGGAAAACCGCGGCTTCGTGCGCGGCATGAACGCGGGCATCGCGGCGGCGCGGGCCGATGACGATGTCGTGCTGCTCAACAACGACCTGGTGTTCACGCAAGCCGACTGGCTCGGCCGAGTGCGCGACGCCGCCTATGCGGACCCGAAGAACGGCATCGTCGGCTGTCGCCTGCTCGGCCCTGAGGTCGAAGGCCGCGTCTACCACGTCGGCGGCTACATCGAGCCCTACGACCTGCACGGCGAGCAGACCGAATCCGGTCTGGTCGAACGCGAAGTCGCACAATACCCGCACCTGCGCGGCGTGCACGCCATAGCTTTCGCGGTCGCCTACCTGCGGCGCGACTGTCTCGATCGCATCGGCAGGCTCGATGAGGCCTTCCACAGTTATTTCGAGGATACCGACTACTGCCTGCGCGCGGCCGATGCCGGCATTGCCAGCGTGGTCGCCGGCGCGGTGACCCTGCGCCACGACCAGCACGGCTCGACTGGCGACGATGGCCGTTTCCGCGCTCGGCTGTTCGCACAAAGCCGCACGACGTTCGCTGCGCGCTGGTGCGAGCGGCTGCGCGCGGACTACCGCGGCGATGTGACGTGGCACGGGGCAACGCGCTTTCCGCATGTTCAGGCCGAACTCGCACGCCTGTTCGTGCGCCGCCTCGACGCGCGCGGCCTGCGCATGGCGTTCGCGCCGGTCGCGCTCGAACTCGGTGACGCACAGGATCGCCGGCTCGACCTCGCCGCGAGCCGACGTGCTGTCGCGCTGCCCGATGTCGCGCTCGTCTGCGCACCGGGTGCGGCATTCACGCAGGCGCGCGGCCGCCGTAGCGTCGGCATCGCGTTCGGCGAATGGGAGCGCGTGCCGGAGACTTGGGCGCCGGGCACCAACGCGCTCGACCTCCTCATCGTGCCGGATGCATTCCAGCGCGACGCATTCCGCGCCGCCGGCGTGTCCACGCCGATCGAGATCCTGCCGCTCGGCATCGACCGCGACTATTGCCACACCGCTGTCCCCGCACCGCGCCATCCGCAGGGCGCGTGCGTGTTTCTCACCGTCGTCGAGGAGCTCGCACGCGACGCGCCGGACGTTCTGGTTGCCGCGTTCCGCCGCGCATTCGGCGAGGATGAGCCCGTCGAGCTGCTGATCCATATCCGCCCCGGCCGCGACACCGCCGCGATCTCGTCTGCATTGGCGCCTGTGCGTGCGGGCGATGCGCGCGTGCGCATACTCGACGGCTGGGGTTTTCCGTGGCACCAGCGCGCGCAGCTGCTTTCGGCGGCCGATGCGTATGTGTCGGCGCGGCGCGGCGGCGGCTGGGATCCGCTCGCGGCCGAGGCGCTCGCCTGCGGAAGAGTCCTGGTCGCGACTGTGTTCGGCAGCCAGGCCGAGTTAGTGCGCGCGTACGGCTTGCCGGTCGCCGTCGCACGACTTGTCGAGGACCCGGCACATCCCGGGCTACGCTGGGCCGAGCCGGATGCCGACGCGCTCGCCGCGCAGCTGCGGATCGTGTTCGAACAGCGCGCACGCCTCGTGGCGGATGCGCATGCACGCGCCGCTGCATTCGCCTGTGAACACGACATCGAAGCCAGCGCCAACCGACTCGTCGAACTGCTCGCGCGCGGCGGCACGCTCGCCGCGCCGCGCGTCCGACCCGCGCCGCATCGACCGGCGCAGCTGATGCGACCCGCCGGCGGCCAGATCGTCGTGCTCGGCATGCACCGCTCCGGCACCTCGAGCGTGGCCGGCCTGCTTGCGCGCATGGGGGCTTCGGCCGGGCCGGAGGACGACCTGCTGGTCGGCCCGGACAATCCGAAAGGTCACTACGAATCCGCTCGCCTGCATGGCGCCTGCCTGCGCCGGCTCGCCGCGGCCGGCGGCGACTGGAAGAATCCGCCAACCGGCGCGCCGCCGGCGGCGATCGACACGTTCCGGCGCGAAGTCGCCGCGCTGCTCGACACCTTCGACGCGCAGCGGCCCTGGCTGATCAAGGAACCGCGCCTGTGCCTGCTCGCGCGCGAGCTGCTGCCGCTGCTGACGCGACCGGTGTTCGTGCATGTCGTGCGCGATCCGCACGAGGTCGCCGATTCGCTCGCCGCGCGCGACGACATGGCGCGCGCGCCTGCGCTCGCGTTGTGGGAGCACTACACGGATGCCGCGTTCGAGGCGAGTCGTGGCTGGCCGCGTCTCGTCGTCGACTATGCGGATCTGCTCGCCGATCCGGTGCGCATCGCGGCCAGGCTGCGCACCGACCTTGGCGCGCTCGGCGTCGGAGGCTTGCTCGAACCCGACCCGGCGCGCGTGCGCGAATGGATCGAACCGCCGTCGGGCCGCGCGCGCGCGCCGGTGGCGGCGCGCATTGATCTCAGCGCTGCACAGCGCGCGTTGTGGGCTGCGATCGTGGATCGCAGTATCCTCCACGCGGATGGATCACCCGTCGCGGGCCTGCAGGATGGCGGCGTGAGCGAAACGCGCGCGCGCGGCGGCGGAGACTGAGTCGATGTTCGCGTTCCTGCGCAATCGTTTGCGCGCGGCGCCGGCGCTGCAGGCGCCGTTGCAGTCGGCCGACTGGGATGGCCGCACGCTCACGCTCGCATTCGCCGCAGGCAGCTCCGGCGAGATCGCGCTCGATCTGGATGGCTGTTTCTTCTCCCATATGCACCTCGATCATGCGCAGCGCGCGCGGTTCACGCTCGCGTTTTCGCCGTCCGGTCGCGAGCTGATCGACGTGCTGCCGCGGCTCGGCCGCGACGGCGTGCCACTCGCGCCCCAGCCGCTGCGCCTGCGTTGCGGCGCGGCCGGCATCGCGACGGCGCGCGGCGATGCGCCTCGCACACTCGCACCGCTGCCCGAATCGTCGCAACTCGTCCCATTCGGCGTCGACGTCGCCGCGCCCGAGGTCGCGATCGTGGTACCGGTCTACAACGCGCCGGACCTGGTCGAGCGCTGCCTCGATGCGGTGCTCGCCCACACCACCGGCCGCGCGCGCCTGATCGTGATCGATGACGCGAGCCCGGATCCGGCGATCGCGCCGCTGCTCGCGCACTACGCCGGTCTCGCCCGTGTCAGCGTGCTGCGCAACGGCACCAATCGTGGCTTCACCACAACCGCGAACCGCGGTATCGCGGAAGCGGGCACCGCCGATGTCGTGCTGCTCAACGCGGATACCGAAGTCGGCCCGAACTGGCTGAGCGGCCTGCGTCGCGCCGCGTACTCGAGCGACGACATCGGCACCGCGACCGCGGTGTCCGACAACGCCGGCGCGTTCTCGGTGCCGGAACTCGAACAGGCGAACGCGCTGCCGGCGTGCTGGACCTTCGAGCAGGCCGCGCGCGCGCTCTGGCAGCAGGCCGGATTTGCGTATCCGGCGCTGCCGACCGGCAATGGCTTCTGCCTGTATATCCGGCGTGCCGCGATCGACGCGGTCGGCGCGCTCGACGAGGCGGCGTTCCCACAGGGCTACGGCGAGGAAAACGATTTCTGCCAACGTGCGGCGCAGCGCGGCTTCCGGCACCTGATTGCCGGCAACGTATTGGTCAAGCACGCGCGCAGCCAGAGTTTCGGCGAGGAACGCCGGCTCGCGCTTGGGAAGGCCGGCATGGCCGTGCTGCGTGAACGCTGGCCGGACTACGAAGCCGAAGTCGGTGCGACCCTGTTCTCGTTCGAGCGCCGCGTGCTCGACTGGCGCGTACGGCGTATCTTCGCCGACGCACGCGATACCACTGCGCCGAAGCCGCGCGTGCTCTGGGTCGGCGCGGGTGCACCGGACTGGAGCGACGCCGAAGTGTGGAACCTGCGCGCGAGTGGTGACCGCAACGAACTGGTGTTCGAGGGCGCGGTCGTGGCCATGAACATCTGGAAGGCGGACCAGGCGGAAACTTCGTATCGCGCGCTGTGGAACTGGCTGCAGATGTACGCGTTCGAACGCCTCGTCGTGGTCGAGCGCAAGGAGTCCGCCGCCGAGATCCTGTGCCGGCTGCTCGACATCCCGATCGCGCCGGTCGGCGCGGTGTTCGCCGCGTCGGCGCGCGAATCGCTGCGTTCCGCGGAAGCGGACCTGCGCAGTTTTCCGGAGCGCGAACAATGAACCTGCCCTACACCCGCGCGCTGGTCACCGGCGTCAGCGGCCAGGACGGCGCGTTGCTCGCCGCGCATCTGCTGAATCTGGGTGTCGAGGTCGTCGGCACGCATCGGCCAGCGCGCGAACCGGATCTGTGGCGGCTGCGCGAACTCGGCGTCGCCGCGCATCCGCGCCTGCGTCTCCTCGCGCTCGAACCCGGCGACGCGGCAGCCTGCACGGCGCTGATCACGGCGAGCGCGCCACAGGCGTTGTTCCATCTGGCCGGGCAGTCGCGCGTCGCCGATTCGTTCCGCGATCCGTCGGCGAGTCTGGTCGCGAACGGCACCAGCGCAGTGAACCTGCTCGAGGCGCTGCGCACGCAGGCGCCGCACGCGCATTTCGTGCTCGCCTCGAGCGCCGAGATCTTCGGCGCACCGTTGCATGCACCGCAGGATGAAACCACGCCGCTCGCCGCGCGTTCGCCGTACGGCTTGTCGAAGCTGGTCGCGCATGCCGCTGTCGGCGGCTGGCGCGCAAGCTACGGTCTGCGCGCATCGAGCGCGATCCTGTTCAACCACGAATCGGAGCTGCGCGATCCCGCCTTCGTGACGCGCAAGCTGAGCCGCGGCGTCGCGCGCATCGCGTTCGGGCTCGAGACCGCGATCACGCTCGGCAACCTCGATGCACGGCGCGATTTCGGCTATGCACCGGACTACGTCGCCGCAATGACGGCGATGGCCGCGCGCGAGGCCGGCGACGACTACGTGCTCGCGACCGGCGTCGCTGCGAGCATCCGCGACTTTGCGGGCGCCGCGTTCGCGGCGGCCGGCATCGCGCTGGACTGGTTCGGCGAGGGCGTCGACGAGGTCGGCGTCGAACATGGCAGCGACAAGGTGCGCGTGCGTGTCGATCCGGCGCTGTTCCGCCCGGTCGACGCGCCGCTGCTGGTCGGCGACTCGACCAAGGCGCGCCGCGAACTCGGCTTCGCGCCGACGCTGGACCTGGCCAGCCTGGCGCGGCGCATGGTCGAAGCCGACCTCAGGAGGTTGAGGGGGAGGCAGGATGCCGACCGGGGGACGCTTCAGGGATGAACACTTGCGCCTGCGCCCCTGCCGATCTGGCGCGCGAACGTGGCGCGCCTGGGTACGGCACGTCGCCCGAAGCGGACCATCATTGATGCGGGTCATCTTCAACGTCGACGCGATCACCGCGCCGCTGACCGGCATCGGCCGCTACGCACTCGAGCTCGCGCGCGGCTTGGCGCGGCATCGCGAAGTCGAAGCGCTGCGACTGTATTCGGCGTACCGGTGGGTCGGCGATCCCGAGCATGCGCTGGCCGCGAACCGGACCATCGCGACCTTGCGCAAGAACGTGCCGTTCAAGACGGCGGCGCTCGAGGCCTACACGCAGCTGCGCTCGGCGATGTTCCGCCTGCACACGCGGCAGATGCGCGACTGGCTGCTGCACACGCCGAACTACGTGCTGATGCCGTTCGCGGGACCGGCGCTGACGACCGTGCACGACCTGTCCTGGCTGAACTATCCGGAGACGCATCCGGTCGAGCGTGTGCGTTTCCTCGACCGGCACCTGCCGCGCACGCTGGAAAAGGCCGCGGCGGTATTCACCGATTCGCAGTTCATCGCCGACGAGATCGTGACCAAACTCGACGTGCCGCGCGCGAAGGTGCGCGTGGTGCCGCTCGGCGCCGACGCCGCGTACCGGCCGCGCGCGCACGACGAACTCATGCCCGCACTGGCGAAACACGACCTGGCGGACAAGGCCTACCTGCTCGTCGTCGCGACGCAGGAGCCGCGCAAGAATCTCGCGCGGCTCGTGCGCGCGTATGCGGCACTGCCGGCGAGCCTGCGCGCGCGCCATCCGCTGGTCATCGTCGGCGCGCGCGGCTGGCTCAGCGCCGAGCTCGAGAGCGTGCTGGCGCCACTGGAAGCGCGCGGCGAAGTGCGCCGGCTCGGCTATGTCGCCGAGAGCGAATTGCCGCTGGTCTATGCCGGCGCGCATGCGTTCGCATTTCCGTCGCTGTACGAGGGTTTCGGCCTGCCCGTGCTGGAGGCGATGGCGAGCGGCGTGCCGGTGCTGACCTCGAACGTGTCGTCGCTGCCGGAAATCGCGCGCGACGCCGCCGGCGAAGTTGCGCTGACCGTCGATCCACTCGACGAATCCGCACTGCGCGGCGGACTCGAACGCGTGCTCGAGGACGCTGCGTGGCGTGACCAGGCCAGGCCACGCGGCATCCAGCGCGCACGTGGGTTCACCTGGGCGCGTTGCGTCGACGAAACCGTCGCGGTGTATCGCGAGGTGCTGGCGTCGAACTCCCTGCGCGAACCGCTATAGACTGCGGCGAGTTTCCATGGAGAAGACGATGACGGATCGCGGATTCGTTCGGATCATGCAATTCAGCGCGGCGCTCGTTTGTGCAACCGCCGCGGGCATCGGCTCGGCGCAGCTCCTGCAGCCACAACCGCCCGCACCTCAAACGAACGCGCCGGCCGCGCCGGTGTCGGCCGCGGCCGAAGGCATCTACGCGGGCACGCGGCCGAGCCTGCTGCAGATCCGCACCCTGGTCCAGGCCGCCGGCCGGCAGTCGTCGATCGGTTCGGGCTTCCTGGTCAGCGCGGACGGCCTTGCGATCACGAACTACCACGTGGTCTCGCAGTTCGCGTTGGAACCGAAGACCTATCGCCTCGAATTCGCGCGGCCGGACGGCACGCAGGGCGCGCTGAGCCTGCTCGCGATCGATATCGCGGACGATCTTGCGGTGGTCCGGCTCGAAGGCGAAGACCTGCCGCATCTGGAGTTCGATGCGGCTGCGGTCAATGGCGAGCTGCCGCGCGGCGAACGCGTCTACGCGATGGGCAATCCGCTCGACCTCGGCTTCACGATCGTCGAGGGCACCTACAACGGCCTGGTCGAGCGCAGCTACAACGAGCGCGTGCATTTCACCGGCGCGATCAATCCGGGCATGAGTGGCGGTCCCGCGGTCACCGGCGGCGGCAAGGTCGTCGGCATCAACGTCGCCAAGCGCCTCGACGGCGAGCTGGTCAGTTTCCTCGTGCCGGCCAGCAAGGCCGCGGCCCTGCTCGAACGCGCACGCAAGGACGCACCGCTCACGCTCGCGCAGACGCGCGAGGAGATCGACCGCCAGCTGCTGGCCTGGCAAGGCGCGTTCTACCAGGCGCTCGATGCGAAGGGCTTCCGTGAAACGAAGTTCGGTCCGTACCAGGCGCCGGAAAGCTCGGCGCCGTGGTTCAACTGCTGGGCACGCACCAACGCCGAGCAGACGCCGAAACCGCGCGCGCAGATGGACAGCTCCAGCTGCAATTCGCAGAGCTCGCTGTTCGTCGCCGAGGATATCGAGAGCGGCCGCACCGAGCTCACGCACGCGTACGTGCGCAGCAGCGACCTCAACGCGTTCCAGTTCGCCGCATCGCTGTCGCAGTACTACGGCTCGGCGGCGATGACGCGCTCGTGGTCGCGCAAGCGCCTGACCCAGCCCGAATGCCATGAAGATTTCGTCGCGCCCGCGGATGCGGCGACCGCG
This sequence comes from Dokdonella soli, assembly GCF_039523175.1. Lineage (NCBI taxonomy): Bacteria > Pseudomonadati > Pseudomonadota > Gammaproteobacteria > Lysobacterales > Rhodanobacteraceae > Dokdonella > Dokdonella soli. The sequence goes on along the minus strand of NZ_BAAAEU010000006.1, from coordinate 499,837 downwards.
CCGGTGCTGCGCGCGGTCTGGTGCGCGCGCGCCTACCGCGATTTCGCCGGGCTCTACGACGTCGCGCTGACCACGGTCACGCAGGATCGCGACAAGGAAGCGCTGGTGTCGCGGCTCGCGATGCAGGGCGTCAGCTACGACAACGCGCTCGCGCTGGCGAAGCGCTTCATGGGAGCGGTCGCATGGACGAAGTGACCTGGATCGAGGTGCTGTCGCGTCACCGCGAGGTCGCGTCGCGGCAGCGCGTGGCGACGAACGCGGTCACGATCGGCCGCGCCTACGACAACGACGTCGTGCTCGACGATCCGCACGTCGCCGCGCATCACCTGCGCCTCGTGCGCGGCGATGACGGCGCGTGGGTCGCCGAGGATCTCGGCAGCCTCAACGGCTTGTTCGCGGATGGCCAGCACCAGCGGCAGGCAAGGGTCGTGCTCAATGGCGGCACCACACTGCGCATCGGCCACACCGGCCTGCGCCTGCGCACGTCGGCGCAACCGGTGCCGGCGGAGCAGCCGCTGCTGCGCAGCGCGCCGAGCTGGCCGCTGGCGCTCGGCTGTCTCGCGTTGGTGTTCGGCCTGGCCCTGCTCGACCTGTGGCTGCGCGAGACCGGCGAGCCGAAACTCATCGGCTATCTGACGCCGTTGTTGACGCTGGCGGTGATGGTTGCGATCTGGACCTCGGCGTGGAGCGTGCTGTCGCGCATCTTCGGCGGCCATGCGCGCTTCGGCCTGCACCTGCTGATCGTCGGCGCCGGCCTGCTCGCCTACACGCTGTACGAGCAAGCCAGCGAACTCGGCGCGTTCGCGCTGTCGTGGACCGCGCTCGCGCGCAGCGTCTATGCCGGCGCGTGGCTGGCGTTCGCTGCGGTCTGCTTCGCGCACCTGCGCGTGCTCGGCAACACGCGGCTGCCGCTGAAGGCGATCGCGGTGCTCGCGCTGGCCGCGCTTGGCATCGGCATGCAAAGCCTGAAGCAGTCCGACTGGCGCGCGAACTACGGCCAGCCGGTCACCTTGCAGCGGCTGGAGCCGCCGTCGCTGCGCATCGTGTCTGCGCACAGCGAAATCGTGTTCTTCGCGAACGTTGCGAGCCTGAAGGCGGGGCTCGACAAGGCGCGCAGTGAAGAGCCCGCCGGTGGAGAGAGCGGCGCGGAGATGGGTGGCGGCGAGTGACTGCTGCTTCGGTGCGTGTGCCGAGAGTGTTGATAGCGAGTGTCGGAGTTGATGGTCAGTCTGTCGGCCACGATCGGTTTGCGTGCGGATCGACATGTAGGAATCAGCCAAGCGGCGTGGTCTGCGGCCGATCCCAACGCCGAAACCTGGACTTTCCGACACCCACCCACCGTAGGAGCAACGGGATCAGAGAACATTTGGACTAGCATCACGTCGGGAAAGATGGCGACGGGGCCCACTATTGATGCGCGGGCACAGGCCAACGTTTCGCCGGCGAGCCGGAAGCAACGACTCTACGGAACCTTCTTGATATACAAGACACCGGGCAGCTTGTCGAAGTGCGCATCGCAGTTCCCGCGCGGTCGCATAGACGATCGCATCGGCGGTAGCCAGTTTGTACTGGCGATGCAGGTCGTCGAAAATTCCATCGCGGTCCGCCAAGGCGAACACGGACCATTCCAGCCTCATGTTTCAACGTCGCCGGCTTTGCGCAGAGCCGCCGCACGGCGCTTCGCGAAATGGGCCTCGATGTCCTCGTGCGCAATCGCCGGGCGCGGATCGTCCAACGCCTCCCGCACCTTCGCGCGGAACCAGGCATCGTGCGCGGCCGGATCAGCGGCGAAGGCGAACGGCAGCGCGCCCTCGTTGGCAACGCGCGTCAGCAGGATGCGCACGGCATCGCTGACCGTCAGTCCCATGCTGTCCAGCACCGCCGCCGCCCGCTCTTTCACGGCGGCGTCGATGCGTGTCTGTACAAGTGCGTTGGCGGCCAACGTCGGATCTCCGATGCGATAAAAACGATATCGGCGCTGTAATTCATGTGCATGACAGTTGCAAAGACGGGCTGCGCGGCAGGGCCGCTCAGCGTGCGCCACTTGCGGCTGTCACGCCCGAGCCGGATTTCTCCTCGGTGGCGATCGTCGCAGGCGGCGCATCGAAATCGAGGATCGCGATCGTGTCGGAGTGGCGTACCGGCGGTTGGTATGGCGGACGCATGAGTTCACGCCACCATTCTGTGAGCGCGATGCGCAACGGCTTCGCGGGAGCCGAAACGATCTTCGGGAAATCGATGCCGCCGACCGCATCGCGGCCGGTCGTCGACGACGCGGCATAGACGCGCACCTCGGCGACCTTGCCGGCCACGCTCGCCGGCAGCGGCAGGCGGAAGCGCGCCTCATCCGTGCGGTAGTTCGACGAGGCCAGCTTGTTGCTTTTCGCATCGAGCCAGTCGATCGCGACATTGCCATTGAAGCGCGGCCAGCCGAGGTCGACCAGCACGCCGTCGTTCCAGCGCCCGCCGTCGCGGACGACCCTCGCGGTGTCGCGCGGGCGTTCCAGCACGACCGCCGGGTCGCCGAGCAGGTTGTACATTTCGACCAGAGTGCGGTCCTGCGACTGCTTCTTCGCACGCACGATCGCCTCGCCGATCGTCGCACCCGGCGTCAGCAGTTCGCTGATGATGCTCTTGCTGAACGCGGGCGACGGCGAGTTGCGCCATGACGCGGCGAACACCGCGATCGCGCCCTTGCCCGGTTCGCGCAGGAATTTCTCGCCGATCGAGTCCTCGGTCGGGTTGTCGAACGGCGCCGAGTAGCAGGTCATCGACAGCACCATCGGCAGGCGTTCGCTGTTCTTCAGCGAGGACACGTCGTCGAGCGTGAAGAGATCGGCGTTCTTGTGCAGGTCCGGCGGCCCGGTGCGCCAGATGTAGCGACCACCGTGGCCGATGAAGTGCACGATCAGGCGGCCGTCGTCGATGCCGTCGCGGATCGCGGTCTGGTGCGCCGCGTTGTCGGTTTCCTTCGGGCTCGCATAGACCTTGTCGGCGAGAAAGCCTTCCTTGCCGAGGGTTGTCGCGATCTCGTCCGAGGCCTGCTTGAACGCGTCGAGCTCGTCGGTGATGAACATCACATCGCGTCGCCACGCGCCGAGCTGCGGCTTGGAGAGATAGTCGATGGTCTTGTCGACGATCGCCTTGACCTCGGTCGGTTCGACCACCGGAAAGCGTCCAATCGCGACGACCGGATGCCAGTCGTCGCCATCGATCGCGCCGAACCAGTTGTCGCTGGCCGACTGGCCTTCCGGCGACGGGTACTGCCAGGTCGGGATCAGGTTGCGGTCGGCGAGCTTCTTCGGCTGCTCCTTGTAGGGCGTACCGGGGATCGCGCCGAACGAGTTCGGAAACAGCAGTTCCTGGTTCGTCCACTTCGCGTAGGCGCCATCGTTGTAGGTGTCGTGGCGGATGTCGTAGCTGGCATCGCCGACCAGCAGCAGGAAGCGCGGCTTCGTCGGCCAGTCGTGGTACGCGGCGCTGACCAGGTTGCGGATCGCCTGCGGATGCGTGATGCCGTGGTTGAACTGGTCGTAGACCGCGTTGATGTCGAGGATCGCGACCTTGAGGCCGCGCTTCTCGTGGAACTCGGCGAGCGGCCGGATCGCGTCGATCAGGCGCGGATGCGCGACGATGAGATAGTCGTAGCCCTGCGTCGGATGCCGCCACTCTTCGCCGATCGCGGCGCGCAAGCTGACCGGCTTGGCGAGCTGACCGTCGAGTGCCGGCAGCAGTTCGATGCCGGTCGCGGCCGGCGCGAATGCGTAGCGACCATTGCCGATTGCGCGGCCGGGCCGGCGCACGCCATCGCTGCCGTACAGGACCGGCGTACCCGCACCGCGATACGCGAGCTGCAACGGCTGCGCCGCTTCCGCGCGCACTGTGAGCGGCAGTGCGCTCACGTCGAGGTCGCCAGCGAGCGGATAGCGCGCTTCGAGCCAATTGAACATCACCACGTCGACGACGCTGACCGCGTTGTCCCATGGCAGTGCACGCTTGGGCACGCGCATCGTCAGCACGTTGCCACGAACCTTCAGCAGCGCCGCCGGCACGTCGACATCGCGATGCACCTCGTCACGGCCATCCCAGTGCAACGGCGCCAGCGCATGACCGTTGATGCTGACCTCGACAAGGTGATCGTCGGGCTTGGCGTCCCTGTGCTTTCCAGGTACCGGCAGATCGGATAGCCCGCGGAAGTTCAACGTCAGCTTCGTGCCTGCGCCACGCGGGTCGAGGTCGGGCAGGTCGAAGCGCGTCTCGAACGGCTGCGGATCGACCTGGGTCAGCTTCGCCCATTGCCAGACATCGGATTCCTCGCCCGGCTTCTGCTGCTCCTGGTCGAGGCGGATCATCAGGTTTTCCTGCTCGACATGCAGCTTGCGTGCGAGCGCGGCGCGGCCGCTTCCGCTCGTCTCGACATCACGCAGGCGCGCATGCGCGCCCGGCGCCGCACCGAGCAGGTAGACGTTGTTCACGCTGAACGGGTCGTACCAACTTTCCGGTCCGTGCAGCGGCTGGCCGATCCATTCGATACGGTCGCCGTCGGCGAAGCGCTCGCCACGTGCGACCACGCGGATCGGCACGTCCTTGCCGTTCCAGGTCAGCACGAGATCGCTGGCGGCACAGTCGGCGAGTCCCGGTTGCGCGGCCGCGATCGCGGCGTGGTCGAGCGTGTAGACGCCGGCGTGTTCGAGCTCGATGTGCAGCTCGCCGCTGCACGCGAGCACCTGCAGCGGAGCGACGATGAGGACAAGCGCGAGCGCGCGAATGAGAGGTCTGGATGACATGGCGGGAGCGATCGCGGTATGGCGCCCGCGCAGCAGAGAACCGGAATCGGAACGAGGGAGGCTACCGGCCCGACCGCGTGCCCGCAACCACTGCCGACGCATGGGAGTGCCGCGGTTTGAATAGGTAGCCGTTCGTGGATGCTTCGACAGGCTCAGCACAGGGTACGCCTACGGCGTATCGAACCATGAACGGCGGCGCCCGACGCCGTTCACCCTTCGATACCTCAGGGCGAACGGTGGTGAGATTTCAAACTGAGGTATTACCTGGCGAATCGGGCGGGCCATAGAACCGCTCGAGCAGCGCGCTGACGGCCGGTGCCGCGCCATGCAGCATCGTCGGATCGGAGAAATGCAGCTCGCTGACGACGGCGAAGTATTCCTCGACGCTCTCCGCCGCATACGGATCGATCAGCGTGTCGCGCCCGCGCTCGACCGCACGCAGCAGCGCGTCATAGGCCGGCTGCATCGCGGCGATCCAGTCGCGCCGCGTGATATGCGCGGGCAGACGCGGTACGCCATTCATCGCGCCGTCGAGCATGTCGAGCTTGTGCGCGATCTCGTGCGCGACCACGTTGAAGCCGTCGAACGGGTGCTCGAGATCGGTCGCCACGTCGGTCCAGGACAGGATCAGCGGACCGCGCTCCCAGGCTTCACCGATCAGGTCGTCCTCGCCCTCGGTGACCACGCCGCTGCGCTCGTCGTGATGTTCGCGCTTCACTCTGAACTCGCCCGGATAGACGATGACCTCGCGCCAACCGGCGAGCCAGTCGAAGCCGAGGTGCAGCACCGGAAGGCAAGCGAGCGTCGCGATCGCGAGGCATTGCTGTTCCGTCAGCTCGTGGCCGCCTGCGGCGCTGAAGGTTTTCCTGGCCAGGAAGCGCGAGGTGAGTTCGCGCAGGAGGGCCCGCTCCTGCGCGGACAGGCATTCGAACAGCGCGGAGGCAGCAAGCATCGCCTGCCAGTCGCCGTCGCCGATGCGCGGAGCGGGAGCGAACGAATGACGCAGTCGCGCCAGCCAGTTGAGGAATGCGGTCATGATCTCGGGAGCTTATGCAATGCCGTCATCCCGGCGAAGGCCGGGATCCAGTTTTCGCATAAGCCACAGAGGAAGCGCAGGGGAATCAGAAGCTGGATCCCGTGTCATCGGCCATCCATGGCCTGCACGGGATGAGTCCATCCTGGACTCACTTGATCGCGCCGGGTACCAGCGATTGCCAGCGGTAGCTCGGGCGCTTCGGCGTTGCCGCGGCGGGCTGGGCCGGATCGCCGGCCTGGATCAATGTCTTGGGGGGTGACAGCTCGAGTCCGCCGGCCTCGTGTGCAGCATGCGGCGCGGAGCCATCGCCGCCGCGCAGCGCGCGCGCGCCGATCGAGCCACCGCCGCTGTTGTCGTCCGGAATCTCCACCAGCGCACTGCGGCCGCCGGAGCCGCTGTGCGATTCGCTCGCGTCCAGCGCGAGCAAGCCGACGCCGCGCAACGGCGCGTTCTGCGCGAGCGCTGCGGCACTGGACATCGCGGCAACGATGGCCGCAAGGGCGATGACAGGCTTCTTCATGAGGGTTTTCCCGGCGACGACGCCTAGGGAAGCCGTAATGCTCGCACGTTCCATTTCCCGACTCCAGCCGTCTGCCCGGCTCTAGCATCGTTTGTGCCACCGGCGCCGGATGGCGATCTGCATGGTGTCGTTCGGGGGCCGGTGATCGAAAAAGCGTGTCCGCCGGACGCCTGCGGACACGACGGACAGTGCCCCCGGCACGACGAACCGTGTACGGATCCGGGTTCGGGGCGACTCCGTGTGTCTGCCTCGGCTTGGATGCGCGCGCAGGTACAAAGGTTGCGTGGCACGACACTCCGCCCGGCCGGCCGCGGCTACACTTCAGCGATCACCCGCATCCAGACCGTAGCCGTGCTCGATCGCCAGGCCCTGAACAGGACGACCACCGCTCCGGCAACCACGGCGCGCGCCGCGGGCCTCACGCTGCCGGTGCTGCTGGCCGAACTCGCCGCCGGTGCGCCCGTGTCCGGCAGTGAATTTGCCGCCCGCTTCGGCGTGACCCGGGCCGCGGTCTGGAAACGGGTCGAGCGTCTGCGCGAGCTCGGGCTCGCCGTGTCGGCGCAACCGGGCGGCGGCTATCGACTCGATACGCCGGTCGATCTGCTCGACGCGGCACGGATCGAAACCGCCGTTGCGGCGCGCACGCGGCTCGGCAACCTCGCCGTGCACTGGCAGATCGACTCGACCAGCAGCGAGCTGCTGCGTCGCGTCGGCAGCGATCCGCGCGATCGCCTCGCCTGCCTCGCCGAAATCCAGACCCGGGGGCGCGGCCGGCGCGGGCGCGCCTGGCGGATGCCCCTGGCCGGCGGGATCGCGCTGTCGCTGCTGAAACGCTTCGATGGCGGCATGGCGTCGCTGGCCGGCCTCAGCCTCGTCGTCGGCATCGCCTGCGTCGAAGCGCTGACCGAACTCGGCATCGGCGAGGTCGGCCTGAAATGGCCGAACGACCTGATCGCGCGCGGCGCCAAGCTCGGTGGCATTCTGGTCGAACTCGGCGGCGATGCGCTCGGACCGTGCCATGCGGTGATCGGCATCGGTATCAACGTGCGTCTCGACGCGCGCGCGGGTGCGGCGATCGACCAGCCTTGGATCGACTTGGCGACGCTGGCGGCGGATGCGCCGCCGCAGCGCAACCGGATTGCCGCGCACCTGCTCGACCGGCTCGTCGATGTGCTCGATCGCTTCGCGGACAGCGGTTTCGCCGCGTTCGCCGACAGGTACGCCCGGTACGACCTGTTGCAGGGGCGGCGCGTGCGCGTGCTGCGTGCGGACGGCGTGCGCGAAGGCATCGCGCGCAGCGTCGACACACGCGGCGCATTGCGCGTCGTGTTCGCCGATGGCGAACACGCAGTCGACAGCGGCGATGTCACGATCCGGGAGGGCGCATGAAGCTGCTGATCGACCTCGGCAACACGCGCCTCAAGTGGGCGACCCTGACCGGCGCGAACTTGCAGGCCGGCGGCGTGTTTACGCATGCCGGCAAGCCGCTGTTTTCCGAACTGCGCCGCGAATGGGTCGAACTGGCGCGCGTCGACGGGGTGCTCGTCGCAAGCGTCGTCGCGCCGACGCGCGAGGACGAACTCGACGCGTACGTGCACGACCGGTTCGGCCTGCACGCCGAGTTCCTGCGCAGTCCGGCCGCGGCACTCGGCGTGCGCAACGCGTATGCGGAACCGGCGCGGCTCGGCATCGACCGTTTCCTCGCGCTTGCCGCGCTGCATGCCGAGCATCCGCGCGCGCAGGTGCTGGCCAGCGTCGGCACTGCGCTCACCCTCGATGCGCTCGCCGCGGACGGCGTTCATCACGGCGGCGTGATCGTCGCGAGCCCCCAGTTGATGCGCGAGGCGGTGCTGAACGGCACCGCGCGCGTTGGCACCGCGAGTGGCCGCTGCCGCGAACTGCCGGACAACACGGCCGATGCGGTCGTCACCGGTTCCCTGTACGCAGCGGCCGGCACGATCGACCGATTCTGTGCGGCTGCGGCACGCCGTCTGGGTTCGGTGCCTGCGCTGATCCTGACCGGCGGCGGTGCCGACGAGCTTGCTCCGCTCATCGTGCCCGTCGAACGCACGCACGATCTCGTGCTGCGTGGTCTTGCGCTGTGGGCGGATGCGCTGGCGCCACGACGCTAGAATCATCTTTTCGTCTCGTCCGAGGTCTGCTCGCCCCGATGTTCGTCCGCGCCCTCTTCCTGCTGCTGCTCGCACTGAACCTCGGTGGCGCGTGCTGGCTGCTGTTCGCGCACCACCCGCAATCGGGGCGGGCGGCGACCGATCCGGGCGTGCCGAAGCTGGCGCTGCTGTCCGAGCGCGACGGCGGCGACGCGGCCGACGCGGAACTCGCCACCGCACCCGAGAGCAAGGCCGATCTCGCCAACGACCAGTGCCGCACGCTGGGCCCCTTCCCGACCCAGGCCGACACACGCGCCGCGATGAATGCACTGACGCCGCTGACCAAGCGCATCCGTACCCGCGAGACGCGCGCCCCGCAGACGCGTGGCTACTGGGTCTACCTGCCGGCGATGCCGAACCGCGAACAGGCGCTCGGCACCGCGCGCACCTTGTCGCAGAAAGGCGTGCGCGACTACTACGTGGTCACCGCCGGCGACCAGCAGAACACGATCTCGCTCGGCCTGTTCCGCGACCAGGGCAATGCCGAGCGCCGGCGCGCCGAAATCGCCGCGCTCGGCTTCACGCCGCAAGTCAACACGCGCACCGAGGACCTGCCGGCGTACTGGCTCGACTATGCGCTCGCCGGCTCCGAGCCGCTGGACTGGCGCCGTCGCGTGACCGCGCAACGCGATCTGCGCGAGGACGCTATCGATTGCTTCTGACGCGGCCCCGAGCACTGCTAGAATGCGCGCCCCGTGCCGGCATAGCTCAGTTGGTAGAGCAACCGCCTTGTAAGCGGTAGGTCCCCAGTTCGAATCCGGGTGCCGGCACCATTTCAGCGTCCGATGGCGTCTGTCGCCACCCGGAAACGCGCGCTGCACCATTCCTCTTGCGCGCCATGGTCTTCCGTCAACCCGCTATCAGCCGTATCGGGCTCGTGGTGATCGACGGCGCGACGCGTGCGGTCCTTTGGACCTATCTCTTCTGCGGCGTGTCGGGCTGGACCTTGGCTGACGCAATGGAAGCCATCGCGCAGGGTTCGACGGAATCGATGTGCTGGCGAAAGTTCTCGCACAGAAGGCGCGCCGCATCCTGGTGTCCCGATTCGGATAGCACGGTCGCCAGGCGACCGGTTGCCTTCGGATGCAGCGGAGCGTAATCGAGTACCCGCTGGTACCAGCCTTGCGCTTCGCGAAGGCGGCCGCTCGCGCGATAGCGATCTCCAATCAGCACGCCCAACTCGGCATACCAGGGCTGAATGCGCGTGGTCTGGCTGTCGTAGACCCGGGTCATCGCGGCGTAGGCCGCCTCGAAATAGGGCAGCGCCTCGTCTGCGCGACCGGATAGTTCGAGAACGTCACCGATGTTGATGAGCGGACCCCAGGCGTCCGCGTCGAGTGCGACCGCACGTCGGTAGGACTCGATCGCGCGATCGAACTCCATGCGTGCGCTGAGCACCAGACCCAGCGCCTTGTGGGAAGCCGCGTCATTCGGTGCCAGCTGCACGGCCTGCTGTGCGAGTTGCTCGGCGCGTTGCAGCAGGCGAAGTGCCGGAGGTGAACGCATGTTGCCATGCTGGAGCGCATCGCCAAGCCGGCTGTATCCGATCGTGCCCGACTCGCTGGAGCCATCCGGCCAGCGGATCACCTTCTGCACCAGTGCATTCGCAAGGCCGGCGTACGCGGGGGCATAGTCGGGATGTGACACGAGGATGCGTTCGTACAGCTCGATGGCCGCTTCGTTTTCGGGGCGCGAATACTGGAAGTAGAAGTCGTTGGCGCGCTCGACGACGACGCGCGCCTCGGCCAGCGCCGTTCTGGGCGTGGAGAATCCGAGCCACACCGCCAGCGAAAGCACGACCCCGATCGCTACGACGACGGCACCTGCGTGCGCCCGGATCAACGGCGTTCTCGCGGGTGTCCGGACCGGCGGGTTGTCCGCGCCGTGCCGCGCAGGCGGCTTCGGCGCCATCAGCCGATAACCCCGCTTGGGGATGGTTTCGACGAAACGCGGCTCCTTCGGATCGTCGCCGAGTGCCTTGCGCAGCTTGGAGACCGTTCGGGCCAGCGTGTCCTCGCCGACGATCACCCGCGGCCAGAGCTGCAGCATGATCTCGTCTTTCGAGAACACACCGTCCGGTCGCGACGCGAGCAGCAGAAGCAGATCCATGACCTTCGGCTCCAGCCGCACGCGGCTCGACGCACCGACCAGTTCTCCCGTGGCGCGGCAGGCATGCCATTCGCCGATCACCGCGGAATCCGGGCAACTTGCTGTATCCATCGTCGAATCCTCGCACTCCGGCATTCCGTCAGGAAAAAGGGAGGAATTCTCCCTGGCCATGCTGCCGTGTTTCATCGTCAATGTGCGCTCTGACGCATCCTTTCGACACGCGTTCAGCAAGACACTACAACCAGGAGACAAGGATGAAACTGCGGACCCTAACCGCCCTACCCGGCATCGCGATATTCCTCGCCCTGTTCGCCGGCGGCCAAGCCCTCGGCGCCGACAAGCCTGTCGAGGCGCAGACATATGCCGCGAAACAGGTGCGCGCCGACTTCGACGAATTGTACGAGCGTTTGCAGGCCACGCACTACGATCTCTACGCCCGTCGTTCCAAGCCGGATTTCGATGCCCGTTTCAAGAGCCTGCGCGGCTCTTTCGACACGCCGATGAAGCGGTTCGACATCCAGACGCGATTTCAGGATTTCATCGCCTACGGCAACGTCGCGCACGCACGGATCGACTTTCCCATGGACGTCTACAGGGCCTACCGCGCCGGGGGCGGGAAGGTGTTTCCGCTTCGCGTCCGCATCGTCAACGGTGCGGCTCGGGTCAGTTCGAATCAGAGCGGGCTGGACGCGATCTCCCTCGGAGACGAGATCGTCGCGTTCGATGGCCAACCCGGCGCGGCATGGCTGTCGAGCCTGCGCAGACACCTGTCCGCCGACAACGACTATATGGCCTATGCGATGCTGGAGTCGCTCCTGCCGGCGGTCGAGTGGCTCGAGCACCGCGACGCGACTCGGTTTCACATGAAGCTGCGCACCGCCCAGGGCAAGACGTACGAGGTCGTGGTTCCCGCGCGCTCCCGCGACGAGATGCAGGCGTCTTCGGAAAAACTGCCCAAGACGTTCGAACTCGACTGGGACAAGCGCGAATCGAGGATGCTGCAGAACGGCGTCGCGTATCTGCGTCCCGGACCGTTCTACAACAACGACCCCGGCGCAACCAACATGTGGGACGCGACCGCGTACTCGGTATTTATCGATGCGGCATTCTGGCGCTTCATCGAAGCAGGTGCGAAGAGCCTCGTGATCGACCTGCGCGACAATCCCGGCGGCGACAACTCCTTCAGCGACCCCATGGTGAGCTGGTTCGCGACCAAACCGTTCCGCTTCGCATCGGACTTCCGCATCAAGGTGAGCCAGGCTGCGATCGATACCAACCGGAAACGACTCGTTGCCAACGCCGACGATGCCGCTTCGACTTCGCACAAGCTGGCCGCAGCGTATGCGACACGCAAACCCGGCGACGTGTTCTCATACGAGATTCCGCTGGCACAACCTCGCCCCGGCACTCGATTCCAGGGCAAGGTCTTCCTGCTGATCAACCGCCACTCCTACTCCAACACGGTGTCGGTCGCAGCGCTGGCCCAGGACTACGGATTCGCCACGATCCTGGGCGAGGAAACCTCCGACCTGGCCACGACCTATGGCGCGATGGAGGAGTTCGAACTCTCGCGCACCGGCGTCACGGTCGGCTTCCCCAAGGCCTACATCATCCGTCCGAGCGGAGCGACCGACGCGCGCGGCGTGCGCCCCGACATCGCCATCGACACGCCCACGGTCCCGACACAGGAGGACACCGTGTTGGCGCGAGCGGCCGAGATTGCGGGAAAGGCGGGCGGATAAGCGCAGCATGCGGGTCCCATCCAACCCTCCTCTTGCCGGGGAGGGTTGAAGGTGATCAGCGCGCGCGCGAACGCGTCGGCCAGCGCGCTGTTGGCGGCCGGCGCCGCGGACTTCTTCGCGGGTGCGGAACGAGGGCTGCCACGTTCATTGCGTTCGTCGCGCGCAGGACGTGCTCCGGCGCAACACGACCTGTGCGCGGAAGCTATCTCATGGCACCCGGCAACCCGCCGGGGCCGGCGTGAGTCGCGACAAATTCAGTCTACCGGCAATGCCGGCATTCGAGCCCGACGTGAACGTGTAGGTCAGCGTTGCGGCTGTACAGTTTTGGAAAATTAGACTGCCGACCTGGGCGGTCGAAGTGGCTGCTGCCTGGTTGAACAAACCGCCACTGGTTTCGTAGATGCCGATGTCGTTCACGCTGCTGCTGCCCGGCGTCGGCACCGCCACGCACGCGGAGCAAGGTTCAGCGCAATCGCTGCATTGCCGTCGCAACAATCGGAGCGAGTTGGGATAGCTGCGTACGTTTGTCATGGGCGGCATCGGCATGAAGCGCAAGCAGAAACGCCATCGTGTCGTGGCGCTTGGCCAATCCCGCCTGGCTCCAGTACGCGTCGTCCCAGCTCGCGAGCGGTGCGGGGTCGGCCACATTGTGCAACCAGCGTTGCCAGTCCGACTCGGAATACACACCGCGCAGCGCCACCGCTGCGACCGCTTCCGCCAGCCGCTCGCTTTCGCCGTAGACATAGAAACGCGCTTCGGCGGCGACAACCTGACTGGCGAGCGCACGCAGGATCTCGTCGAGTTCCGGTCTGCCGAAATCCGGTTCGAGCGCGAGCTGCGCTAGCAAGTCGGCGGCATGCGCAACGCCATGACGCCAGCCGACCGTGTCGTCGAACCCACGATAGTCTCGTAGCGTCGTCATGTATGACGTGGCCGCGGCGAGCAAGGCGTGGCGTGCGGCGGCGTCGAGAAACGGAGACGTGCGGTCGGCATTGACCGCTTCGGAAAGTATCAATGCGGCGAACGGCTTGGCGACGCCGTCTGGATCCGGCCGGTCTCGAGCGAGTTCAGCCTTGAGCCGCGCCTCGATGAATTTCCACGTCGCAGCGTCGAGCGCATTGCCTTCGCGCCATGCCGCATAGGCCTCGTAGCCAATGCGGTCGCGCAGCTCCGGATCGGGATCGCGCAGGCACGCAAGGAGCCCGCGCGCCAGCGATGCCCGCGTTGCGGCATCGTCGATGACGAAATGCGCCTGCTTGAGCGCGCGTAGCTTCGGAAGGTCGAACCCGCTTGGAGGACAGCCGGCGATACGCGCGTCGGCCAGCATCGGAACCAGCAGGCACAACAGCCACAACGATGTTCGATACGCGCGATAACGCATTGCGATGCACTTCCTGGGTCGAGGCCGTGCGATTCTTGGATACGACGATGCCTCGCGGTCAGTGCCATACGTCGTGCACGCTGCATCGGTTCGCGCGGTGAGCCGCCGTGTCGAGCGTGGATTTCTCCATTCGGGCCATCGAGTCCGCTTCGAGACAGCCGGCGCGCCGTCACTCGGGCGAAGTCACCGCGGCAGTACGGCGCCCCATGCAGCGGTGACATTGCCGCCCAACCGCCATTCGTTGAACGGGCGGCGCGGTGCGATCAGCGTGGGAAGCCGCTTGTCCCGTGTGTGGGCGTAGTAGGGCTCCATCCACGAAAGCTCGTCCTGAAACGTCCACGGGAAGGGCTTCTGTTCGACCGGTGTGATCCTGGCAAAGCTGGAAGGATCCTGCACCGCCTGAATCACCAGGTTCGCCAGTCGGCCGATGGCGCCGTGATTTTCCTGGTAGAGGTCCACGCCGTGCCGCTGCGCCAGCTCGGCGGCGAATACGAGAGGGATCAACGCGAACGTGTGATAGTGAAGCGCGCGATCGCCGCGTTTGATCTCCCGCTCCAGTTCGCCCCGCGGACCGATGTCACGGATCCCTTCGCGCGCTCGCGCAAGGCCGGCCTCGACGAGCTCCTGTTGCCTCGCGACCGTGCCGATCGCGACAAGATTCAATCCGGCCCAATACACCAGGTTATTGTGCAAGTGATTGATCGCGTCCGCGTCGCGCGTGGCGACGGCGATGCGCGCCAGCCACGGCGTGATGATGCGCAGTCGCTGTTCGTTGGCGCTGCTGACGTCCTTGGGCAACCGCAGCAGCACCAATGCAAAATCGGTCCCCGCCCAGGAGCGTTCATAGTAGCCCTGATACCCGGCGATCGGCCCCATCAGGGCATCCGCGCGCGCCCAGCCCTCCAGCAGGTCGAGCGCGCATGACCATTGATTCGAGTCGGCGGCCTTGTTGAGGCGATCGACGAATCCGCGCATCGGCTTGACCGCCTGCGCATAGCCGGCCGGATCGTCATAGAACCCCGGCGGATCGATCGACAACGCCGGCGCCGGCACGGAACAGGCAACCGCGTGGCCGACGCCCAGGCTGATCAAACCCGCACTGAACCACCCCATGATTCGACGGCGCATGGCCTGTCCTCTTGGTTAGTTTTCGAATTCCCGGGCCCGCAATCCGAATCGGAATGCCAAACGCGCAGCCGCGGCCATCATTTCATCTCGATATGGGTGCTCAGCGCTTCAGCGCACGCGAGAACGCGTCGGCCAGCGCGCTATTCGCGGCCGGCGCCGCGGACTTCTTCACGGGTGCGGAACGAGGGCTGCCACGTTCATTGCGTTCGTCGCGCGCAGGACGCGCGCCGCCGCGCGCTTCGCCCGGCACGTCGTCGAGGCGCATGCTGAGCGCGATGCGCTGGCGCTGCAGGTCGACCTCCATCACCTTGACCTTGACGATGTCGCCGGCCTTGACGGCTTCGCGCGGGTCGCGCACGAACGTGTGCGAGAGCGCAGACACGTGCACGAGGCCGTCCTGGTGCACGCCGATGTCGACGAACGCGCCGAACGCGGCGACGTTGGTCACGCGGCCTTCGAGCACCATGCCGACCACGAGATCCTTGAGGTCCTCGACGCCTTCGGCGAACGAGGGTGCGACGAAGGTCGGGCGCGGATCGCGGCCGGGCTTCTCCAGCTCCTTCAGGATGTCGCGCACGGTCGGCACGCCGAAGCGCTCGTCGGTGAATTGCTCGGGTTTCAGCGTGCGCAGGAAGCCGCTGTCGCCGATCAGTTGCTTCACTTCACGGCCGCAAGACTTGATGATGCGTTCGACGACCGGATAGGCCTCCGGATGCACGCCACCTGCATCGAGCGGATTGTCGCCGTGCGGGATGCGCAGGAAGCCGGCGCTTTGCTCGAACGCTTTGTCGCCGAGGCGCGGCACCTTCTTCAGCGCCGTGCGCGTCGCGAACGCGCCGTGCTCATCCCGGTATTTGACGATATTTTCGGCGACGCCGGACGATAGCCCGGCCACGCGCGCGAGCAGCGGTGCCGAGGCGGTGTTCACGTCGACGCCGACCGCATTCACGCAGTCCTCGACCTTGGCATCGAGTGCGCGTGCGAGCTTGGACTGGTTCACGTCGTGCTGATACTGGCCGACGCCGATCGCCTTCGGCTCGATCTTCACGAGTTCGGCGAGCGGGTCCTGCAGGCGGCGCGCAATCGAGACCGCGCCGCGAAGCGAGACATCGAGTTCCGGGAACTCCTTCGCCGCGAGTTCCGACGCCGAATACACGGAGGCACCCGCTTCGCTGACCACGATCTTGGCGAGTTTCGGATCGGCGAGTTTCTTCATCATCTCGCCGGCCAGCTTGTCGGTCTCGCGCGAGGCGGTGCCGTTGCCGATCGCGATCAGCGCGACGTTGTGCCTTTTGCACAAGGCACCGAGTTCGGCGAGCGACGGGTCCCACTGCCGGCGCGGCTCGTGTGGATAGATCGTCGTGGTCGCCAGCAACTTGCCGGTCGCATCGACCACCGCAACCTTGACGCCGGTGCGGATGCCGGGATCCAGCCCCATGACCGCCTTCGGTCCGGCCGGCGCGGCCAGCATCAAGTCCTTGAGGTTGTCACCGAACACGCGGATCGCCTCGTCCTCGGCGGTTTCGCGCGCGCGTGCGAACAGGTCCAGCATCAGCGACAGATGCAACTTGACCTTCCAGGTCAGGCGGCAGGTTTCGAGCAGCCACGCATCGGCGGCGCGCCCGCGTGCGGCGATGCCGGCATGCGCGGCGACGCGCTCCTGCGCCTCGATATGACCCTGCTCGGGCTCCGCGCCCGGCGCAAGTTCCAGCGCGAGCACGCCTTCGTTGCGCGCGCGCATCAGCGCGAGCAGGCGGTGCGACGGGATCTTCGCGATCGCTTCGGCATGGTCGAAGTAGTCGCGGAACTTCGCGCCTTCGTTCTCCTTGCCCTCAATGACCTTCGCGCGAATCTGGCCCTTGCTCCAGATCCAGTCGCGCAGACCGCCGACCAGCGTGGCGTCTTCGGCGATCGTCTCGATAAGGATCTGGCGCGCGCCGTCGAGCGCGGCCTTGATGTCGGGCACGCCCTTCGCCTCGTCGACGAACGCGGCGGCGCGCTGCTCCGGCGCGATCGTCGGGTCCTCACGTAACGCGAGCGCGAGCGGTTCCAACCCGGCCTCGCGCGCGATCTGCGCCTTGGTGCGGCGCTTGGGCTTGTACGGCAGGTACAAGTCCTCGAGACGCGCCTTGGTGTCGGCCTCGAGGATCTGCGCCTTCAATGTGTCGTCGAGCTTGCCCTGCTCGGCGATGCTGTCGAGGATCGCGGCGCGGCGATCCTCGAGTTCGCGCAGATAGCCGAGGCGCTCTTCGAGCAGGCGCAACTGGGTGTCATCGAGACCGCCAGTGACTTCCTTGCGGTAGCGCGCGATGAATGGCACGGTCGCGCCGCCGTCGAGGAGCTCCACGGCGGCCTTCACCTGCGCCGACTGCGCGGCGATGTCCGCGGCGATGCGTTGTTCGATGCTTTGCATGCGGTGAGTCGAATCCTTGGTGATGCGAAAAAGCGAAGGGCCGCTGTTGCGGCCCCCTGCGATCGATTCTAGCAAGTGGGGGACGAAAGATGCGGTTCGACATGCGCGCGGCGACCGAGCGCCGCCACGATGTTCACCCGCGCATCCAGCGAGAAACGCGAGATGCACCCACGCCGCAGGTCCTGCAACGACCTGCGGCTCGGCAGTGCTCAGTACTGGATCACCGAACGGATCACCTTGCCCTCGTGCATCAGGTCGAACGCGTGGTTGATCTGCTCCAGCGGCAGCACCGCGGATACGAACGGGTCGATCTTGAACTCGCCTTTCATGTAACGATCGACGTAGCCCGGCAGCTGCGAACGGCCCTTGACGCCGCCGAACGCCGAGCCGCGCCAGACGCGACCGGTGACCAGCTGGAACGGCCGTGTCGAGATCTCCTGTCCCGCGCCGGCGACGCCGATAATGATCGACTCGCCCCAGCCCTTGTGGCAGCACTCCAGCGCCGAGCGCATGACCTTGACGTTGCCGATGCATTCGAACGAGTAGTCGACGCCGCCGTCGGTGAGTTCGACGATGACCTGCTGGATCGGCGTGTCCTTGTAGTCGGCCGGGTTGATGAAGTCGGTCGCGCCGAGTTGTTTGGCCATCACGAACTTTTCGGGGTTCATGTCGATCGCGAGAATGCGCCCGGCCTTGGCCATGACCGCGCCCTGGATCACCGACATGCCGATGCCGCCGAGGCCGAACACCGCGACCGTCGAGCCCGGCGTCACCTTCGCCGTGTTCAGCACTGCGCCGATGCCGGTGGTCACGCCGCAGCCGAGCAGACAGACCTTGTCGAGCGGAGCGGCCGGATTGATCTTCGCGACCGCGATCTCCGGCAGCACCGTGTACTCGGAGAACGTGCTGGTGCCCATGTAGTGCAGGATCGGCTTGCCGTTCTTCGAGAAGCGCGAAGTGCCGTCCGGCATCAGGCCCTTGCCCTGGGTCACCCGGATCGCCTGGCACAGGTTGGTCTTGCCGGAGGTGCAGAACTTGCACACGCCGCACTCGGGCGTGTACAGCGGGATCACGTGGTCACCCGGCTTCACGCTGGTCACGCCGGGGCCGACTTCCTGCACGATGCCGCCGCCTTCGTGGCCGAGGATCACCGGAAACAAACCCTCCGGATCCGAGCCGGACAAGGTGAACGCATCGGTGTGGCAGACGCCGGTGGCGACGATCCTGACCAGGACTTCACCCGTGCGCGGACCGTCGAGGTCGACTTCCTCGACCTCGAGGGGTTTGCCGGCGGCCCAGGCAACGGCGGCTCGTGTCTTCATGGTTCGCGATCTCCGAAAGATAAATCGTGCGCGGGGTACGGCGTCGGCAGCAATGTGCATGCCGCGGCGGCAGGTGCGCGTGAGCCACTGCAAACCGCGGCTCTTTCAGGACGTGGTCCGCGTGGCGCCTGCATGATGCCTCCGAGTGAAACGGAGTGGCACACCTGCCGGCGCATTCGGCGGCCGCCAGTGGCACTTGTGGATCACCATCGCGCGGCGCGGATCACTGCGGGATCACGACGCCCCACGGCAGCTCGCCGACCGGTATCTCCTTGCTCACCGCAAGCGCGCGCGTGTCAATCACGCTGACGCTGCCGGACCGTCCATTGGCGACGTAGAGTTTCTTTCCATCCGGTGTCAGTGCCATGTTCCACGGCCGCTGGCCGACCGCAATCTCCTTGATCACCTTGTTCGTCGCGACATCGATCACCGACACGCTGCCGGCGCCGCCGTTGGCGACATAGACGCGCTTGCCGTCGCGGCTTGCGGTGATGCCGGCGGCGCGCAGCGCGGTCGGGATGTTCGTGATGCGTCTGCGCGCGCCGACGTCGATCACGTCGACGCTGTTCGCCGCTTCCTGCGCGACGTAGACATGCAAGGTGCTCGGCACGAACGCGGCGCCACGCGGGTGGCCGCTGGTCGGAATCACGCCGCCGGAGGCATGCTTCGCGACATCGATCACGTCGATGTTGTCCGAACCTTCGTTGCTGGTCAGCAGCTGCTTCCCGTCGGGTGTGAACTCGCAATGTTCGGGATTGCGGCCCTGGACCGGGATCCGCGCCGTGATCGCGAACGACGCGACATCGACCAGCAGTACCTGATGCTGGCCTTCCGCGCAGACCGCGAGCGCGCGGCCGTCTGGCGACAGGCGCACGCCTTCGGCGTCCTTTCCGATCGCGACGGTGTGGGTGATGGCATCCCTGGCCGGATCGATCGCCACCAGCTGGTTGTTCTGCGCATCGACCACGTACAGCGTGTGGCCTGCCTTGTCGGCGTCGATCGCCTGCAGGCGCTTGCCGAGCTTGCCTTGCGCGGTCAGCGTGCGCGCGACCACGTCCGTCTCGGTGTCGATCACCGAGATCGTGCCGCTCTTCTGGTTCGGTACGTACGCAAAGGGCGCCGCATGCGCGCGGCCCGCCGCAAGCGTGATCAGCAGTGCGGCGGCGAGCACCGTTGGCGTGGAAGGCAGGCGTGGCATCGCGTCTCCGATGATCATGACCGAGGGGTCGCAGACGATACCGTATCGCGGACAGCCTACCAGTTGCGCAATGACGGATCGCCGGCATACCTCGAGCGCACGTAGGCGAGCAGCTTCCACAACTCGTCGTCGGTGACGACGCCGGCAAACGGCGGCATGTCACCGACCACGTTCTCGTGGCCGACGCGCGTGTAGCCCTTCGCCTGCAGACCGGTGCTGCCGAGTTTGACCAGGTTGAACAGCGTGGTGTCGTCGCTGCCATAGACCCAGGTGTCGTTGATCACCGGCGGGCACATGCCCCCGCCGCCACCGGCACCGTGGCAGCCGCTGCAGGCCTTCAAGACGAACAGATCCTTGCCCTCGGCAATCGCGTCGGGCTTGTCCGTATATGGATTCCTGACGATGTCGAGACCATGTTCGTTCTTGCCGCCCGTCGTCGGCGTGCCCGCTCCGCGACTCGCGCCGGCCGGCTTGGCCACGGCATCCGCCTTCGACTGATAGGTCGTATCGGCATCCTTCGGCGCCGGTGATTCGGTGTTCGCGCAGGCGCCCGCGCAAACGAGTGCGCCCATGGCGACAAGAAATACGATACGCGGTGTCATCGGCATCTCCATCAGCGCACGCGTCGGGCGAAGCTCAGTCGGCGTTGCGATGCACGCCGTCGATTTCGACCAGCAGCTCGGAGCGGCAGATGTCGCCGGCGAGCAGCAGCAGGCCGCCGAGCGACGGCAGATGCGCGTAGAGCGCTTGCGCAACGAGGCTGGCGTCGGCCGGGTCGCGCAGATAAGCCTTGAGGAAACTGTGCGCCGCGAAGCGCGACGGGTCCACGTCGATACGCTGCAAGAGGCTTGCGAGGTTTGCCAGCGTCTCATCGATCTGTGCGACGAGATCGTCGTGGTGCTGCGAGGCATGGCCGACCACCGCAGCGGTACCGGAGATCAGCAGTTGCGAGGTCGCGGTCAGCATGCCGCGCGCGAACGTCGGCGCGGTCGGGCCGTACTGGCGCGGATAACGCCACGCACTGACTTGGCGTGGATTCTCGACCGGCACGCCGGCATGCCGCGCGGCAAGGCCGTAGACCTGCAATACACGTACGCCGTCCTGGCGGCCGATCGCGGTTGCGGCGGGATAGCGCGTGTCCGGATGCGCGCCCATGCCGCGCGCACGACCATCGCAGAACTGGCGGTAGCGCTCGGCGTCGCCCTCGCCGAGGTTGATCGCATCGAGATAGTTCCAGAGCCGCAGCAGGTGCGGCGTCGCGCTCGCCGCGACGAATGCGGCCAGCGTGCGGTACGCGTGCTCGGCCGCACCGGTGATCCCGCCGTGCGTGGCCTCGTCGACCTCGATCGCGAAAAACAGATGCTCGCCGTCGCTGCTCCAGCGCAGGTCACCGGCGCGGCCGGTCTGCACCGGCGCAGACGCGCGCCAGACCTCGAGAAGCGATGCATCGAGTGGTTCGAGCCCGACCCGCAGTGCGCGCAGATCGTCCGGCAGCGCCGCACTCGCACCGAAGCCGATCACCGCGAGCACGTCAGCCTGGCCAAGCAGTTCGCTCGCCGGCGTCCGCTCGTAGCCGATCCCGAGCGGCAGCGGCAGCGGTTCGGGTTCGGTCATCGGGCTCGACATCGGTCGCGGAAATGCAGACGGGCGGCACCGCGCAGGGTGCGGCGGGGCGCGGATGATACACTGATCGGCCGATTTTCCGCCCGAACCGGCTGCAGCCCAATCGCCCATGGACACCCACGCCAGCGCCTCCGCGCAGACACAAGCCGAGCATGAACTCGCGCAATTGATCGTCGAGAGTCTCAATATCGACTGGGTGAAACCCGCCGAGATCGATCCCGCTGCCGCGCTGTTCGGCAGCGATCTCGGCCTCGACTCGATCGACGCGCTCGAACTCGCGCTCGCGGTCTCCAGGCGCTACGGCTTCCAGCTGCGTTCCGACAACCCGGACAACAAGCGCATCTTCGGCAGCCTGCGCGCGTTGTCCGAGCATATCGAGCGGAATCGCGTGGCGTAACCTGGCAACCGGCTCCACTCAACTCACGCCGGATCCACCGGCGTATTGCCGCCGCTGAACGTATAGCGTGCCTGGCGCCGGCGCGTGATCAGCTCGCCGAGCCATCGGCGCAGGTTGCGGATGCCGTAGCACGCATAGACGAACTTGAACAGCTTCAGCTTGCGCATCACCAGCGCGCTGTCGAACACGTCACCGGCGAGCATCGAGATCACGCTCTGCTCGAGCTGCCACTGGTTGCCCGGGTGCGCGAACAGATGGCGCATCACCGGCGAATTGAAGCGGTAGATGAACCACGAGAACACGCGCACGCCGCGCCGGATGCGCGCCGTGAATGCGCGCTGCAATCCGGTTTCGCGTGAGGGCTCGTCGAGCACCGCGCCAACCATCGCCGCGGCCTGCTTGCCGCTGTGCATCGCCAGGTACACGCCGGACGAGAACACCGGATCGACGAACGCGTACGCGTCGCCGACCATGACCCAGCCCGGCCCGGTCATGCGCTCGCAAGTGTAGGAATAGTTGCCGGTCACGCGCACGTCGGAAATCAGCTCGGCGCCGGTCATGCGCCGCCACAGGTCCGGCATCAGCTTGAGCGTCGCCAGCAGGAACTCCTCGTTGCGGCCGCGGCGCTGCTTCAGATATTCCGGCCAGCACACCGCGCCGACGCTGGTTACGCCATCGCGCAGCGGAATGCACCAGCACCAGCCGTGCGCGAAGTTGTAGATGCTGATGTTGCCGGCGTCGTCGCCCGGGCGCGGTTCGACGCCGCGAAAATGCGCGAAGATCGCGGCGCTCTGGTGCTTGTCATTCTTGCGCTTGATCTTCAGCGCGTTGCCGAGCAGGGTGTCGCGGCCGCTGGCGTCGACGAGGTATTTCGCGCGCACGGTCAGTGCGTTGCCGGCGGCGTCCTTCGCCTGCGCGACGACCGCGCCGACGCCATCGATCTCGACGCGCTCGACCTTGACACCCTCGCGCGCATCGACGCCGTTCTCGCGTGCGTGCTCGAACAGCATCTGGTCGAACTCCTCGCGCTTGACCTGGAACGCGTGCGGCGGTGTATCGCCGATCGCGCGCCGGAAGTGGAAGGTCTGGTAGTTGCCTTCCTCGGACGGAAAGTCGGCGCCGAGCTTGAGCACCCCAAGCGCGCGCACCTTCTCCATCACGCCGAGCGCATCGAAGATCGGCAGGTTCGCCGGCAGCAGGGATTCGCCGATGTGGAAGCGCGGATGGTGATCCTTCTCCAGTTGCAGCACGCGCCGGCCTTGGCGTTGCAACAGCGTCGCCGCGGTCGAACCGCCGGGGCCGCCGCCCACCACCAGTACATCGCAATCGTAGTTGTTTGCCGCTTGTTCCACTCCACCCTCCCCATGTTCGTGCCGCCGGTTCCCCCGGAACCCTATGCTACAGTCGCGCCGCTTTCAGCGTCGCTCCGAAATCGGTTGTCGCCTTCGCGTGTTGCCTTCCGTTTCCGCCAGAGTTCCCGCATCTTCAATCGCCGCGGCGCAGGATCGCGGCTCGCGCCTGTTCGGCTGCGGCGTGGTGGTCTATGCCGCGCTGATGCTCGCAGCGAAACTGAGCGGGAACGTCTGGTTCGATGAACTCGCGGCGCTCGCGCTGATCGGGCTGTTCCTGCTGCCAGGCCTGCGCCGGCGGCGCGTATTGGCATGGATCGTATGGTTTTGCGCGGCCGCCATGCTCGCGCTGCTCGGCGCGCACGGCAATGGCCGATTCGCACTCGACTGCATGCCGGTCCTGATCAATGTCGCGTTGTGCTTCGTGTTCGCGCGCACTCTCGTGCGCAACCGCGAACCGCTGATCGCGCGCATCATCGCCGCGCTCGAAGGACGCGAGCGCCTCATGCTGCCACGCGTCGCCACGTATGCACGCCGCCTGACCTGGGCGTGGGCGCTGTCGTTAGGGATTCAGGCCAGCGTGCTCGCCACGCTCGTCCTCTGCGTCGTTCCGGACGGCCTGCTGGCGTCGCTGCGCGTGGCCCCGCCGATCGCGATCGGTCCGGCATGGCGCTGGTACCTGCACCTGGGCAGCTACGTGCTGGTGCCCGCACTGCTGGTTCTCGAGTATGCGTTCCGGCGCTGGCACCTCCGCCACCTTCCGCATCCACCGCTGGCACGGTTCATCGTGCTGCTGGCGCGGCGTTGGCCCTCCCTGATGCGCAGCATCGCGGACGACACCGCGCGGAGCGGCTGATGAACGGCACACCCGCTATCATCCAGACGGTACGCATCTCCGCGCGGCATCCGAGCCTGCCGGGTCACTTCCCCGGCAATCCGGTCGTGCCGGGTGTGGTTCTGCTCGACTGCATCGCGGCAGCGCTCGAACGCGCCGGTGCAGGTTGCTTCCGACGCATCGTCGCGGTGAAATTCATGGCGCCGCTGCTGCCCGAGCAGGATGCGGAACTCAACTTGACCATCGACGGCGCGCGCGTGCGCTTTCGCATGGAGCGCGACGGAACGCCGATACTCAGTGGCGAGGGAGAGCTGACATGGATCGACACATGAGCTCGCACTGGAGCGAGCGCCCGGAGGGTGGCGGCTGGTTCGCGCTCTGGCTGATCCGCACGATCGGTCTCGGGCTGGGACGCAGCGTCGCGCGCTCGTTGCTGTATCCGATCACGCTGTACTTCTATTTCCGCAGACCATTCGAGCGGCGCGTGTCGTATGCGTTCCTGCAGCGCGCGTTCGGCCGTCCGGCCAGCGCTTGGCAGGTCATGCGCCATATCCACCGGTTCGCCTCGACGATCCTCGACCGGGTGTTCCTGCTCGCAGACCGTTTCGCGCGCTTCGACGTGCGCATCCACGGCCTCGACGAACTGACCTCGCGGATGCGTCCGGAGCGCGGTGTGCTGCTGCTCGGGGCACATGTCGGCAGCTTCGAGGTGCTCCGCGTCGCGGCCGCGGAACGGCCCGATGTGAAGGTACGCGTGGTGCTGGATACGCAGCAGACACCGGCGCTGACCGAACTCCTGCACGCGCTCAACCCGGAGATCGCGCGCAACGTGATCGACGCGTCGCGACCGGGCACCGAGATCGTGCTCGCACTCGGCGAGGCGATCGGCGAAGGTGCATTGGCGACCCTGCTGGCGGATCGCGCGCGTCCGCACGAAGCGACCGTCGTGGTCGATTTCCTCGGCGCGCCGGCCGCGTTTCCGGTTGCTCCGTTCCTGATCGGGTCGGTGCTGAAAGCGCCGATCGTGCTGTGCTTCGGCATGTACCGCGGCGGCAACCGCTACGATCTGTATTTCGAGGCATTCGCCGACGAGCTCACGTTGGCGCGTCGCGAACGCGGTGCGGAAACGCGCGCGCTCGTGCAACGCTACGCGGCGCGCCTCGAACACCATGTGCGACATGATCCCTACAACTGGTTCAACTGGCATGATTTCTGGAAACTCGAAAGCGAAGGCGGCGACGCGACTGCTGCAGGCGAGCCTGCTCTGGGCAAGTGCGAGCGGGCTGGCCCTTCCATGTCTGGCCGCGCCACCTGACGCCGCAACACCGGCTGCTGCCCCCGAGCGCATCGATGCCGCGAAGCTGGTCGCCGGACTCAAGCGCGACACGCCGGCGCGCACCGCCTACACGGAGGTGCGCTTTTCCGGGATGCTCGAGCGTCCGCTGATCCTGCGCGGCGAACTCGAATACCTCGGCCCCGGCAAGCTCGGCAAACGCGTCGACACGCCCTATCAGGAGCAGACCACGGTGGCGGATGGCACCGCGAGCGTGCGCCGCGGCACGCGCGCGCCGCGCACGTTCGCACTGAGCCAGGCACCGGAACTCGAGGGCTTCCTGCGCGGGTTCACCGCACTGCTCGGCGGCGACGCCGGCGCGCTCGCGCGCGATTTCGAGCTGGCCGCACGCGGCAGCCCGGCGAGCTGGCAGCTCACGCTGAAACCGCGCGACAGCCGGCTTGCGCGGCGCATCAGCGCGATCCAGGTCGACGGCACCGGCAGCGCGGCGCGCTGCTTCCGCACGCGCGATGCCGACGGCGACCTCAACGTGCTGCTGGTCGACGCGCTGGCCGATACCAAGGTGCCGACGCGGCCCTCGCAGCCGCTGGTCGATGCACTCTGCCGCGGCTTCAAGGTGCCGTGAACACGATGGCGCGGAACCCGTGAGGATGCCCGGCCGCTCCGCGCGTTGGATACTGCTGGCTGCATGGCTGCTCGCACTCGCCGCGCTCGGTGCGTTCGCGATCCATGCGCTGCGCATCGGCACCGATCTGCGCAGTTTCATGCCGCCGCCGCAGACCGCGGACCAGAAGCTGCTGATGGACCAGATCGGCGAGGGCCCGGGTTCACGCCTGCTGCTGCTTGCGATCGACGGCGCACCCGAGGCGCAGCTCGCGGACCTGAGCCGCGGCCTCGCCGACCGATTGCACAGCGACGCGCACTTCGAGCAGGTCGTCAACGGCGCCTTCGATCCGGCCACGCTTGACGACCGGCTGCTCGCGTATCGCTACCTGCTCTCGCCGACGCTCGACCGGCATACGCTCGATGCGACGTATCTTGGCGAACAGCTCGAACAGCGCATCGAGGATCTCGCCTCGCCGGCGGCAACGTTGTTGAAACCGTTGCTGCCGCGCGATCCGACCCTGGAGACGCTCGCGCTGGCCGAGCGTTGGGCGCCGCCGAAGCCGCCGGCGCTGCGCGACGGGGTCTGGTTTTCCGCGGATGGCGCCGCACTCCTGCTCGCGCAAACGGGCGGTACGGGCTTCGATCCGGCCGCGCAGGGCGCGGCGATCGACGCACTGCAGGCGGCCTTCAGCGCGTTGCCGGAGGCGGCTACAGCGAAACTCACGCTCAGCGGACCCGGTTACTTCACCGTGTTGATCAATGCGAACACGCGCGCCGAGGCCGATCGCATCGGGGCGGTGAGCACGCTCGGCTTCATCCTGCTGCTGCTGCTCGCATACCGCAGCGTGCCGTCGCTGCTGCTGGCGGCGCTGCCGGTCGCGAGCGGCGCGCTGGCCGGCGTCGCCACGCTCGCGCTTGCGTTCGGCACCGCGCATGGAATCACGCTCGCGTTCGGCTTCACCCTGCTCGGCGTGGCGCAGGAGTATCCGATCCGCCTGCTCAGCCATCGCCGCGCCGGCGAGGATGCGCTGGCCAGCGCGCGCGCGCTGTGGCCGCTGCTCGCGACCGCGATCGTGTCGGCCGCGATTGCGTATCTCGCGTTTTTCGCGTCCGGCGTGAGTGGCCTGCAGCAGCTGGCGGTGTTCACGATCGCGGGCCTCATCGTCGCCGGCCTGAGCACGCGCCATCTGTTGCCGCGCGTATTGCCGGCGCGTTTTCGCGATGCAGCGGATACGCCGGGACTCGTGCGCGCCGCGACCTTCATCGACCATCTGCCGCGACCGCGCTGGCTGCCGTGGCTGCTGCTCGCCCTCGCACTGCTCGTGCTGTGGCGCCTGCCAGGGCCGCTGTGGCAGAACGATCTCGCCGCGTTGACACCGGTGCCGCCGGACCTGCTGCTGCGTGACGCGAAGCTGCGTGGCGAGCTCGGCGCGCCCGACGTGCGCTATCTGCTGATACTCGATGCGCCCGATGCGGACTGCGTGCTGGCCGTGTCCGAAGCGCTCGAACCCGGGCTCGATGCGCTGGTCAAGCAAGGCGCACTCGACGCGGCGGAACTGCCAAGTCGCTACCTGCCGAGCCTCG
The DNA here is from genome assembly GCF_039523175.1 of Dokdonella soli. Classification (NCBI taxonomy): domain Bacteria; kingdom Pseudomonadati; phylum Pseudomonadota; class Gammaproteobacteria; order Lysobacterales; family Rhodanobacteraceae; genus Dokdonella; species Dokdonella soli. The sequence continues at coordinate 472,342 of NZ_BAAAEU010000006.1, read as the reverse complement.
CGACCCAGCGCGCGCGCCAGGCGAAACTGCCGGATGCGGCGACGCTCGAAAGCGCACTCGCAGAGGCGGGCCGCGAGCTGCCGTTCCGTTCCGGCCTGTTCGCGCCGTTCGTCGCCGACGTCGAAACCGCGCGTACGCTGCCGCCGCTGACGCCGGCCGAATTTGCGCGCTCGCCGTTCGGCGCACGACTCGCGTCGATGCTGGTGCAACAGGACGACGGCTGGCTCGGACTCGCGACGCTGTCCGGCGTGCACGACGCGGCCGCGCTCGACGCGTTCGCCGAATCGACGCAAGGACACGCGCGCCTGCTCGATCTCAAGACCGCTTCGGAATCGCTGGTCATCGCCTATCGCGAACGCATCCTGCGCGCGCTCGGCCTCGCACTCGGCTTGCTTGCAGTCACCGTCATCGTCGCCCTGCGCAGCCTGCGCCGCGCCTGGCACGTGCTCGCGCCGATGTCGCTGGCGACCTTGCTGGTGCTGGTCGTCGAGCGCGCCTCGGGGATTTCGCTGTCGCTGTTCCATCTGGTCGCGCTGACGCTCGCGGCGGGTCTCGGCCTGCACTACGCGCTGTTCTTCGAACGCCCGGTTGCCGACGCCGCGGAAGGCCGTCGCACGTTGCATGCGACGATCGTCTGCGTGCTGTCCGCGCTGCTCGTGTTCGGCCTGCAGGCGTGGTCGTCGCTGCCGGTGCTGCGCGCGATCGGCCTCACCGTCGCGCTCGGCGTCGGCTTCCATTTCTGCCTGTCGATCCTGATGGCGCGCGAGCGTCGCCCATAGCGCACACGCCGATGCAAGATCGCCTTCTCGAAAAATCCGACTGGTCCGCACTGATCCCGCACCAGGGCGCGATGTGCCTGCTCGACACGGTCATCGCCTGGGACACAACGAGCATCCACGCGCGCAGCGACTCGCATCGCAGCATTGACAACCCACTGCGCAGCGACGGCAAGTTGCGCGCGCTGCATCTGTGCGAATTCGGTGCGCAGGCGATGGCGGTGCATGGCGGACTGATCGCGCGCGCAGCCGGTGGCACCGCGGCGCCCGGGTTTCTCGTCTCGCTGCGCGCGGTCGAATTGCACGTGGCGCGCGTCGATGATCTTCCCCATGCGCTCGATGTGCATGCCGAACGCCTGCTGGGCGGCGAGAGCAGCTGGCAGTATGCGTTCCGCGTCGAACACGCCGGGGTGGTGCTCGCGAGTGGACGCGCAGCGGTGATGGTCGCGGCGTGAGGCCCATCCGATCGAGCCTCGCCGTCAAACCAGCCACAGGCCGATCGCGAACACGCCATACAGCAACCCGAACAGCGCCAGCCGCAGCGGCGTCAGCGCGTCGCGTCGCAGCAGCACGAACAATCCCGCGATCGAGAGCATGGTGACGATCGCGGCCAGGGTCAGCGCCTGGTCGAACAGCCACGGCGTGAAGAACAGGCCCAGCGCGCTCGGCACGGTGGCCTGGATCATCATTGCGCCGCTGATGTTCGCGAGCGCGAGTCCGGTCTTGCCCTGACGGACCCAGATGATCGCGTTCATGGTTTCCGGCAGCTCGGTCGCGATCGGACTCAAGAGCAGCGCCACGACCGCCGGCGGGATGCCGAGCCAGGGGCCGATGCTTTCCAGCTGGCCCACAAACACATGCGAGGCCGCGAAGATGACGCCGAGCGCGATGAGCGTCTGCGCCGCGGCCCAGCCGAGGCTCGGATCCTTCTCGCGCGGCTGCAGCTTGAGCGGCTCCAGCGCTTCCTGTTCCTCGCCATCGGCGTCGTGACGCATCTCGATCCAGAAATACAGCGCATAGGCAGCGAGAAAGAGCAGCCCGAGCCACGGCTTGATCGTTAACGCGACCAGGCCCAGCACCACCTTCAGGATGAAGATCAGCAGGAACCAGCCCTGGTCACGGCTCAGGTGCCGGTCGCGGTCGGCCAGTGCGGGTGGCCGCACGCGTCCCGCGGTGCCGAGCAGCATGACGCCGACGACCGCATACGAGATCGTGCTGAGGACCAGCGGGCCGCCCAGCGCAGCGCCGACACCGATGCTCTTGCTGGCGTCGCTGTGGCCGAAAACGACCGCGACGAAGGTGACCACGCTTTCCGGCAACGCCGTGCCGAACGCGGCGAGGATGGTGCCGACCGCCTTCTCGGCCACGCCGGCCTTGCGTCCGACCCATTCCACACCGTTCACGAAGAACTCGCAGGCGAGATAGATCACGGCGGCGGAGCCGAGCAGCAGGAGCAGGGTCGTCAGCATGACAACGCTCCCGGCCGTAATGCATGAAGAAGCGTGGCGAACGCCGACCCGACTGCGCTGCGCAGCCGTCGAGCGGAAACAGCGGTTGGACGATTCACGAAGGTTCCTTGGGGCCGGACGTCCGATGAGCCAATGACATGCAACCCCGTCCGGCCCGGATAGGGTTCATGCCATTGGTCTCGCTGGACCTCGCGGTTGAGTGCGCCATGACCGACCGGTCAAGTGTGTTGACGCGCTCCCTCTCGGGTGAGAGTCAGCTACTCCCCAATAACGGCCACCATCTTACGTGACGCGAGCGGAAAAAGGATTACGCGGTTTCACGGAGATTCGCCAGCCCCCACGTTGCTCGCTGAATCGAGCTCCACCCCCTCACCCCAACCCTCTCCCCAACGATGAGGCCGTAGGGGGATAGGGAGTAGCGCTCATTCCTTCTCGAAACGGGCGATTTCGTCGAGTGCCGCCTGCGCGCGGTGGATGCTGCCACCCGCGGCGCCGTCACCGAGCTTGCGGCCGAGTGCGGCGCGGTGCGGCTGGTTCGCCCAGCGAACGAACCCGCCTGTCGCGAGCAGGCCGATGGCTCCGACCACCAGCTGGCCCCAGACCGCCGATGGCGCGTTGTCGAGGATCAGGCCCCGGGTCAGCACGACCAGCAAGGGCGCGGTCAGGAACCACCACGGCAGGCCGATCAGCAGGCCGCCGATCACGTAGGTACGGCGCAAGGTCAGCAACTGGCGCTGGATCGCCAGCACCGGCGCGGCGTAGTCGATGCGCGCGATCCGCGCCTGCATGACCGCGCCGAACACGATGAGCCCGAGGCAGTAGACATGCATGACCAGTCCGGCCAGCAGCAGCCACGGTTCGTGCCGATGCGCGACCCAGAACGGCGCGAACCAGAATGATCCCAGTACGCCGATCAGCATCTGGATGGCCTGGCCCCATACCAGCGGGCGCAGCCCGCGGCGCGCCTTGTCGACGCGGCCATCGCGGAACAGTTGCAGGCCGAGTGCATTCTGCTGCTGCAGGCGGCGATCGAGGGTCTGCCAGGCGAGTTTGAGGTCGTCGAGTTCCATCGCATGTTCCATGTCAGTCACCGAGTTGGTTGCTGATGCGGATCTTCAGGCGGCCGATCTTGGTCGCCACGTTGGTTTCGCTGAGGCCGAGGATCTCGGCGATCTCGCGGTGGCTCTTGTCGTCGAGATAGAGCACCAGCAACGCGCGGTTCAACGGATCGAGTCGCGCGATGCAGCGGTACAGCGCGCGGATGCCGTCGTCGGTCTCGCGCGATGCCTCGTCATCGAGGCCGGGTTCGTCACCGGCCTCGTCGAGCGGAGTCGAATGCCGGTCGTGCATGCGCGCGCTGCGCACGAACGAGATCGCGACGTTCAGTGCGATGCGGTACATCCAGGTCGAGAACGAGCGGCCGTCGTCCCAGGACCGAAACGCTTTCCACGCCTGCGCGCTGATTTCCTGGGCCAGATCGCGCCGGTCCTCGACGTGCCGGCAATACGTGTTCGCGACCTTGAGCACGATGCCGCGATGGCGCTCGAGCAGTGTCTGGAACTGCGCCCGCAGCGAGTCCGTCGTCATCCTGGCCTGCACCATGTCCACCGGTCCCGTCTCCGATCCTGTGCGTCGGAGCAGTGATTCGCGCGACAGCGGGAAATATCACAGCAGCGCCCCGCACCGGCACGACAGGCTACGCAAGCGCCGGCGAAGCCGCCATCATGGGCACCCCGACTTCCTGACGGACGGATTCGAGATGACGAACCCGCGACGAGCGCTGGTCACCGGCGGCAGCGGTGACATCGGTGGTGCGATCGCGCGCGCACTCGCCGCGGACGGCTGCGAGGTGCTCGTGCATGCGCATTCAGGTACCGAACGTGCCGCCGAGGTGGTCACGGCGATCCGCACAGCGGGCGGCCGCGCCGAAGCCATCGCGTTCGACCTGACCGATGGCACCGCGACGCGCGACGCGCTCGAGCGCATGCTCGAGGCAGGGCCGATCCAGGTGCTCGTGCACAACGCCGGCATCCACGACGATGCGCCGCTGGCCGGCATGCGCGAGGAGCAATGGCGAAGCGTGATCGACGTGTCGCTGCATGGCTTCTTCCACGTGACCCAGCCGCTGCTGCTGCCGATGGCGCGTACACGCTGGGGCCGCATCGTCTCGGTGTCGTCGGTCGCCGCAGTGCTCGGCAACCGCGGCCAGACGAACTACGCGGCGGCGAAATCCGCGCTGCACGGCGCGACAAAGTCGCTGGCGCGGGAGATGGCCTCGCGCGGGATCACCGCGAATGTCGTCGCGCCCGGCGTGATTGCCGGACGCATGACGGCGGACACATTCGATGACGCGCAGATCAAGACGATCGTACCGGCTGGCCGCGCCGGCACGCCGGACGAGGTCGCCGCGCTGGTGCGTTTTCTGTGCTCGGACGCGGCCGCCTACGTGAACGGACAGGTCATCGGCGTCAATGGGGGCATGGCCTAAGTCGGCGAAATGAGGCCAGGTTTGGTCAGATTCATTTCGCGCGCCCATCCAGCTCACTCCATCGCCGGACGGAACGGATGGACCTCGCGGCGGATTGACTGGCCGATGTTGCTGGGTAGGGTCGGTCGGACCATGTTCCATCCGCTGGGGAGATCTTCATGTATCCGCAAATTTGCAGACACCTTGTCGCTTGTCTGGCGGCCGTACTGCTCGCGACCGCCGACTTGACGTCACCTATCTATGCCGCGCCGCTTGACGCGCAAGCATCGAGCAACGAGAGCCCCCAATCGTTGTCGGCAGTGAACACCGAAGTTGGCTTTCGCTGCGATACGTGCACGACCAGCGACTCGTTTGTCCAGGCGGCTCTCACTCGCTATCCGCGCGCAGTCAGCAGCATCGCATACGTCATCAACCTGCAGACCGGAGTGGTGAAAGCGGTCTATCTTGACTGGGATACCGAGTCCCGCCGGCAGATCGGTGGCCACGAACTTGCGGTCGACCCACTGTTGCAGCGCTATGTCAGCGATGTTGGCGCGGTGTACCGCGAAAACGGCAATTCGCTGGACCTCAAGCTGGTCGTGCGCGGGGAAGGATCGGTGTACTGGGTCCGCGCCAACGGCACGACCGAGGAGCTGAAGGGCGCCGATTGGCGTATCGCCAGCGGCGGCCACCTCAAGTCGATGGATGCGGTCGACTCGGCACCGCCGAACTCGGCGCCGATCGACCTGCGCGGCTACCAGTTCAGCGAGCCGGCGTTTTCCAATCGATATCCGAATTTTCCGAAGACGAGCTACGACCACGCCTTTAACGCTGGTTCCAACATCAACGATTTTGTTCGTGACCAGACGACAGACATCAAATACGGGACGCCGAGTGGCGTCATCAATGGGACCGTCTCGGCAACCGCCAGCCCGGGAGCGTCCATTGCTGTCGTTTCGCTTGGCGGCGGCGTCACCACCTCCAGAACGTTGACGAGTGTGATCACCGTCTACGTGCCGATGAAGGACGGCGGCTTCGCACTGGTTCAATACGACAAGCAAACCGGCATAGTGACGTTAAGCGAACTGCGGGACGGTCAAGGCTTCTTGCTGCCGACAAATCACCCGACTCCCCGGACCTATCTCCCGGATGTCTCTTTGAATTTCAACCAGGGCTCAGGCAACGGCAACACCTCGCTCAACGCATTCCTCGATTGGACCGGGCGCAACGGGATTCCGGTCAGCGTGAATCCGACGCCGTGGTTCCAGTTGAGATGCACGTCTGGCATCAATCGCGAGGGGACCTTGGCCGTCTCCTGCAAGCAGCCGCAGTAACCCCGCAACCGATGGCGATCGGCGCCGGCCGTCCGATCGCCATCGATCACCGCCGGGCGTGGCTGCAACAATGCATCGCAGATCGGAACTGATGGGCATGCCTGCCGGTCCTTCAGCCGAAGTCACTTCGCGGACGGATCGAAGATCAGCGGCGGCGGCGCGTGCGGAGGCCGCCAGGCGCACATGGCGATCCCGCGTGGATCGCGCGCCAACTGGCCGGAGGGCGCGGCGCAGGCTTGCGCGTCAACCGCCTGAGCGGATTGGATCGCGCACGCGAAGGCACAAGCCGAGCATCGGTGTCGTCATCAGCGTGGTTGCGATCGCCATCACCATCAGCATGGTGAAAAGCTCGGGGCCGATCACGCCGGCGTCGAGGCCAACCTTCATCACGATCAGTTCCATCAGGCCGCGCGCGTTCATCAGCGAGCCGACCGCGAACGCTTCGCGCCAGCTCAATGCTGCGCTGCGCGCGGCAGCGGCGGCGCCGAGCACCTTGCCGGCGATCGCCACGAACAGGATCAGCAATAGCGCAGCCAGACCGCTGCCCGCGAAAGCGTCCGCCGTCGTGTTCAATCCAGCCAGAGCGAAGAACACCGGCATCAGCATGAGCACGGCGACGTGTTCGATACGCTCGATCAGCGTGTCGAGCAGACGGTCGTCGCGCGGCAGGCAGGCACCGAACAGGAACGCGCCGAACACCGCATGCAGGCCGAGCCATTCGGTCGCCGCCGCCATCGCACAAGCGCCGATCAGCAGGCTGCTCAGTACCGTTCCGCCGGGACGCCCGTCTGCCGCATGACGCGCGAGCATTCGCGCGATCAACGGCCGCAGCACGCCGAAAGCGATGGCCGCGATCGCGACTAGGCCCGCCGTGGTGCGCAGGAACCCGTTCCAGCCGCTATGCGTTCCGATCAGCGCAACGACGAAGGCGAGCATGATCCACGCGAGCACGTCGGCGATCGCCGCGGCGGCCAGCGAAAGCTGGCCGACCGGACTGCGCGCGAGGCCTTGGTCCTTGAGGATGCGCGCCATCACCGGAAACGCGGTGATCGCCAGCGATATCGCGACGAACAACGCGAACGGCCAGAAGCCGACCCCGGCCGGCGCAAGGCGCGCATGGAGCGCGGGCGCGATGGCCAGGCCCAGCGCCGCCGGCAGCAGCACGCCGACCGTGCCGATACGGCCGGCCGCGCCGAAGCGCCCGCGCGCGCCTGCAGGAGCGCGCAGCTCCACGCCGACGATGAACATGAAAAGCACGATACCAACCTGGCTGAGGCCCTCCAGTGCAGCGAGCTTTTCACGCGGGAACAGCCAGCCATGCAGGTCCGGTGCGAGCGCGCCGAACACGATCGGACCGAGCGCGAGCCCGGCGACCATCTCGCCGATCACCGGCGGCTGGCCGAGCCGGCGCAGCAGCCACGCGAGCAGTCGCGCCGCCGCGAGGATCACCGCCAATTGCAGCAACAGATGCGGAACGTGACCCATCGTCAGTGTTCGACGGCGGGATCGAACACCAGCGGCGGCGTGGCATGCGAACGCCGGTAACTGTCGACGACACGACCGTAGTGCACGATGCGCCTGATCGTGTACCAGGTGATGCGCGTGACATCGCGTACCGGACGGAAATGACTGCCGCGGAACTCGCCGTGGTAACGCGATTCGATCGGCACCGAGACGATGCCAAGCCCTTTCTCGCGCGCAGCCGCGATCAGCAGGGCAGCCTCGAATACGAAGTCGTCGGCGGCGAGATCGGCCAGTTCGAGCGCACCGAGCGGGTAGTAGCGCTGACCGCTCTGCGTATCGACGACCGGAATGCCGCAACCCCAGGAGATGCCCCAGTCGGCGAAGTTGTTCGCGCGCCGCCGCGCCGGCGGCTGGTTGTCGCGATTGAGGACGCGCGCGCCGATCACGATGTGTTCCGGATAGCGCCGCGCTGCCGCGAGCAGGCGCGGGATGTCTGCGGCGAGGTGCTGGCCGTCGCCGTCCATCGCGATGACCGCGTCGAAACCGAGTTCGCGCGCCTTGCGGAAACCGTCGCGCAGGCCCTGGCCCTTGCCGAGCGGCGTGGCATGGCGAATCAGCGTGACCGGCAGGTCGGCGATACGCTCGACAGTCGCGTCGGTCGAGCCGTCGTCGATCACGATCACGTTCGGCGTGATCGCGAGCACGGATTCGACAATGCCACGGATCGCGCGCTCCTCGTTCAGCGCCGGAATGACGACCGCGATGCGCGCGGGATCGGTCGCGCTCATGCGAGCACCTCGATCGCCAGCGTGCTCGCGCGGCCGTTCGGCAGGCGCACGATGCCCGATTGCGCGCGCGCAAGCGCTCCGAACAACGGCAACGCGTTCGCGATCGGTGTCGCCTCGGCGAGCGCCCTCCACTCCGCTTCCGGCTCGTCCACCGGCGCACTACGCGCCTCGTGGCGAAGCCGCAGCGAGGCACGCGTGCGTGGTCTGTGTTCGGGACTCAGCAGCAGAGCCGTGCCGAACGTCATCGCAGCCGGCAGTACGTCGCCCAGCGCGCCCTGCCCGGCGATGTCGTAGGCGGCGAACACGACCGGTGTCCGGTCAGCCAGTGCCTGCACGCTTGCTTCGAGCAGGCCCGCAGCGAAGCTGCCGCGCCATGCGCTGATCGCGCTCGATGCTGCGTGGCAATGCGTGGCGATGGTCCAGTAGCCGGCCGGTGCGTTGTGCACCGAGTTGTGGAAGCGTGTCGGCGAGAGCGCGAGCGGATCACCGGCCAGGGTCGTGCACAGCGCGTCGCTGATCGCGATGTCGCCATGCGCCGATGCGAACACGGCCGGCACGTCCGCAGCGTCGCGGCCGGCCATCGTGCAGGCCTGATTGGCGACCTCGCAGGCCAGTAGCACCGGCGCGGGCGCGCGGCGGCGCTCGCTGGGAGGCAGCACATCGGGCGCGGGCCCTTTATCGCCCGTGGTCGGGAGTGTGGTGCCGTCTCGCAGCAAGGCGGCTGCAGCGTTCCAGTTCGGGACGCCGGGTGACCACCAGCCGATACCTTCGATATGCACGAGTAGACCTTCCATGTTCAGTGTGTCCGTGGATTGCCGAATACGAGCGTACAGTTGTTGCCACCGAAACCGAACGAATTGCTGAGCGCGACACGGATTGCGCGCGTCTCGTTCGCGAACGCGAGTTGCGGACCGCAGAGCGGGTCGGGCGTTGTGCTGTTCAGCATGCCCGGCACCAGATCCCGTTCCATCGCGAGCAGGGTCACCACCGTTTCGAGGATGCCGGCGGCGCCCAGCGTATGGCCGGTCCAGCCCTTGGTGGAGCTCGCCCGCGTGCCGGGCGGAAACACGTCGGCGACCAGCGCGGCCTCGACCGCGTCGTTCTTCACGGTCGCGGTGCCGTGCAGGTTGATGTAGTCGACATCGCCGGGGGCAAGTCCGGCGCGTGCGAGCGCATCAACCAGCGCCATGCGCGCGCCGAGGCCTTGTGGATGCGGCGTCGACATGTGATATGCGTCGGAGGATTCGCCATAGCCAAGCAGGCGCGGGGCGGAGGCTGCGCCCTCGCGCTCGAGCAGCGCAAAGCCGGCGGCCTCGCCCACCGAGATGCCGCGGCGTGCCGCGTCGAACGGACGGCACGCTTCCGGCGAGATCAATTCGAGCGAGTTGAAGCCGAACAGCACGCTGCCGCACAGCGTGTCGACGCCGGCGAGGATCGCTGCATCGGCCAGCCCGAGCCGGATCAGGCGCTCGGCCTTGGCGAAGATCTTCGCACTCGACGAGCACGCGGTCGCGACGGTCAGGCAGGGCCCGCGTGTGCGGAGCGCGGCCTCGAGGAACAGGCCGAGCGAATGCGGCGTGTGCAGCAGCGGATTGCGCAGGTGTGCCGGAAAGCGGCCTGCGTCGAGATGGCGGTAGGCCTCCTCGGTCGCGCCGATGCTCGCGGTCGAAGTGCCGACGACGAGTGCGACCCGGTCCGCGCCGTGGCGCTCGATCGCAACGCGCGCGGCGTCGAGAAAACCGTCGGCGCCGATCCCGAGCCAGGCGAGTCGGTTGTTGCGACAGTCATGGTCGGCGAATACGGCCGGCAGCGGCGTGGCTTCAAGTCCGTCGACGCGTCCGATCGCGCATTTCAACGGCACATCCGTGAAGTCATTCGTGCGCAGGCCACCGCGGCGTGTCCGGAGGGCCTCGGCGTGAGCCGAGCGGCCGTGTCCAAGCGCTGACGTCGCGGTGCAGGCGGTGATGGCGAGAGGCTGGATCCGACTGGGCACGCGGTTAGTGGACGGACAAGGTCGCGGAATTATGACACGGCCTCTTGCATGAGCATTGCAGGGTTGCTGGGACGACGCGGCAAGCTGCTAGGATTTGCGGACGGCCGGATTGCCGGCCGCACCATCGAAGGAGTCGATCATGTCGCGTACGCGAGTGCTGTCGCTGCTGCTGTTGCCCGTGCTGTTCCTGCTGATGGCGTTCCGCCAGGCGCCGCTGGTCGATCCGGATCCGATCGCCGTACCCCCGAAGACCGCCGAGCACCAGATCGCCAAGGTCATCAAGGTATCGCTGCTGCATCGCGGCTGGACCGTGGACAGCGAGAAGCCCGGAGCGATCGATGCGACCTTGCACCTGCGCGAGCACGTCGCGCGCATTGCGATCAGCTACGACAGTGCGAATGTACGCATCAAGTACCTGAGCAGCGAAAACCTCAAGTACGAGATCGAACACGGCAAACCGTTGATCCACAAGAACTACCTCAGCTGGATCGAGAACCTCGTGACCGACATCCGCACGAACTTCGTCGCGCTCGCAGATTAGGCACGATGACGAGCGAAGCCAGCCGCATCGACAGGGTCGCCGGGTTCCTGCTCGACCTGCAGGACCGTATCTGTGCGGCGCTGGAATCCGCGGACGGCGGCGCGCGCTTCGTCGAGGACGCGTGGCAGCGCGCCGAGGGCGGCGGCGGACGCACGCGCGTACTGAAGAACGGCGCGGTGTTCGAGCAGGCCGGCGTGAACTTCTCACGCGTGTCCGGCGAGCGCCTGCCGCCGGCCGCGAGCGCGCACCGGCCCGAACTCGCCGGCTGTCCATGGGACGCGCTCGGCGTCTCGCTGGTCGTGCATCCGTGCAATCCGTATCTGCCGACCACACACATGAACGTGCGCTACTTCGAGGCGCGGACGAAAAGCACGGATCCGGCCTGGTGGTTCGGCGGCGGCTTCGACCTGACCCCGTTCTATCCGTTCGACGAGGATGTCGTACATTGGCACACGGTCGCGCGCGAGGCCTGCGCGCCGTTCGGCGATGACGTCTATCCGCGCTGGAAACAGTGGTGCGACGAGTATTTCTCGATCAGGCATCGTGCCGAGACGCGCGGCGTCGGCGGTTTGTTTTTCGATGACCTAAACGCGGGTGGTTTCGAGCGCTGCTTCGGCCTGACGCGCAGCGTTGGAAACGCATTCCTCGACGCCTACCTGCCGATCGTCGAACGCCGCAAGGACACGCCGTACGGCGAGCGCGAGCGCGAGTTCCAGTTGTACCGGCGCGGCCGCTACGTCGAATTCAACCTGGTCTACGACCGTGGCACCCTGTTCGGCCTGCAGTCGGGCGGCCGCACCGAATCGATCCTGATGAGCCTGCCGCCGCGCGTGCGCTTCGAGTACGCGTATGCGCCGGAACCGGGCAGTGCGGAAGCGCGGTTAGCCGACTATCTGCGGCCGCGCAGCTGGATCTAACGGACGCATTCCACCGACTCGACCGCGCCTGCCTCGTCCTCCGCCACAGGTTGCAGGGCCCGTGTCGCCGGACTAGACTAATGCGACTTAGTTCACCGAGGAGCGCGCCCGATGGAAACCGTCAACATCCACGAGGCAAAGACCCAGCTGTCACGGCTGGTGGACAAGGCCGCCAAGGGCGAGTCGTTCGTTATCGCCAAGGCCGGCAAACCGCTGGTCAAGGTCACCGCGCTCGAGGCGCCGACCGGCGGCCAGATCCGGCGCCTGGGCTTCATGGCCGGGCAAATCGTCGTGCCTGACGATTTCGACCGCATGGGCGAGGCGGAAATTGCTCAGCTGTTCGGCAGCGACGCGTGAAGCTGCTGCTGGATACGCATCTGCTGTTGTGGGCGGCGGGACAACCCCGCCGCTTGCCGAATGCCGTGCGCCAGTTGCTCGCCGATACAGACAATGAGTTGCTGTTCAGCGCCGTGAGCCTGTGGGAAATCGCGATCAAGCAAGGACTCGACCGCGACGATTTCAAGGTCGATGCGCGTGTATTGCGCCGCGGCCTGCTCGACAACGGCTACGCTGAACTGCCGATGCGCAGTGAGCATGCTGTCGCAATCGACAACCTGCCATCGATCCACAAGGATCCTTTCGATCGCATGTTGATCGCGCAGGCGACGGTGGAAGGAATCACGTTGGTGACAGCTGATCCGATGGTCGCAAAATATCCAGGGCCGGTGCGGAAAGTTTGAACGTGGTCAGCGTCGGGACCACGAGCACATTCGATCGCGTCGCCGAATCCGACGATGTCCTATGGTCCGGAATTTGCTGTGCGCTTCTTTCCGCAGGGGGAGGAAAGCATGGGCAGGACTCACTATGACAATCTGCAGGTTAGCCCGAGCGCGGGCGCGGAGGTCATCCGCGCAAGCTATCGTGCGCTCATCCAGAAGTACCACCCCGATCGCATGGGCGGCGATCGCGAGAGGGGAGAGAGGATCGCGAAGATCCTCAATGAGGCATACGCCGTTCTAGGAGATCCGATTTCGCGACAGCAGTACGATGAGCGTCTTCGTGCTGCACTGAGGAGTGCAGCGGCACAACAAAAGACGTCGCCAGCTTCACCCCCAAATCAGACGGAAGCACCTTCGAATGTGCGAGAGAAATCCCCCGAATCGGTACGACCAAGTCCGCCGATCAACGAGTCAACCAACGGTAGACGCCTCCTACGACATCTGACACTACGGAATGCTCTGGTAGCGTTTCCGATCGTGTTAGCTATTTGGGGCACTGTCCTTGAGACGCTCGATCCGCATCATGCGCCTTCGGAACCGTTGCCGCGCTCATCTGCGCCTGTGGCGCCGGTGCCCGCTCCACCGCCCTCGCCACTTTTGCCCAAAGCACCATCGTTTGCGCAGCCGCCTCAAGAAACGCCAACAACACCAACCGCTGCTTTGAAAGAAAAGGCGGCACCAACGACCATTTACACGACCCAAGTGCCCGAAAACTTGAAACCTGGGGTGAAGGTCAAGAAGATTTCCACATTAACAGACCCGCACACCGGCAAGACCGCGACCCTATATCGCATTACCGCTCCACCCGACAGCGAAGCCAGTGTTCCGTTACTGATCGAGCAGCGGTTCAAGACCGGGGTCCTCAGAATCAATACTTCGAAGCCCGCCATCGCCCCCTTCAAAATCACCTTGCCCAATACATCGTATCTCTATTACCTAAAACTGGTATCTCCCTCGAACAAGAAGAAGGCCATCGTTGCCATCGGCGCGCGCGGGGGACAGACCCTGCGCGTCGATGTGCCACTTGGGACATATCGCCTCCGCTACACCTATGGAGAGACCTGGTATGGGGATAAGGACATTTTCGGCCCGGGAAGGCCCGCGGCAGAAGAGGACGCTGACCTCGAATTTACGCGGGAAGGCGACATGGTGAGGGGTCACGAAATCACCTCATCCAACAGCGAGACGGAAATCTCACCGAGTCGCAGCTTACGCCTGATGATTTCTAGCCAAGCGTAAGGGAAGCGGCGCGCGATGCCAGCGATGCTTACCGAACCCTGCGCCCACTTTCCACGGTGGAAGGTTCCATTGCAACCTGTCCAAGCTCGGCCTGCTTCTCCGGCGTCAGCTTGAGGATGCCGTGGCGGATCTCGCGGCTGAGGATGACGCGGGCGTCGTACGCGACAGTCTGCAGTTCAGGATCGAAGTCGAGCTTGCCGTTCGCGTCGGCCCAGACCACACGGCGTTCGCGCAGCTTGTGGATGAAGCCGCGGAACAGCGACTTGTCGAAGAACTCCGGCGCGTTGAGTTCGTGCAGCAGCGAGAGGCGCTGCGCGGTGAGGTAACACAGGTTCTCGAGTTCGCCCGAGGACAAGGTGCCCGGGCCGTTCTTTACCAGCAGCGCGAGGCCGATGTAGTAGCGCTCGATCGCCGGCAGCAGCGTACGCGCGAGCGCGCGCAGGCGGAACGCGGGATCGCTCTGGCCGGGGCCGCGTTCGATGATGCGGCCATCGGCGTCGGCCTCGAGCAGGCCCTGCGTGATGAAGAAATCCAGCGTCCTCTGGATGTGTTCGGCGAACTCGTCCTCGCTCCACGGCAGGAAAAGTTCGGCCTGCACGAACGGGTAGACGAGGCGGCCGAGGCGCAGGATCGACGCGCGCGCGAGGCGGCGGTTGTTGAGGAAGCAGCAGGCGACCCAGGCCGCGGTCGCGAACAGGTGCACGACGTTGTTGCGGAAATAGCTGAGCAGCACGCCCTGCTTGTCGTCGACGCTGAGCACGTCGCCGAGCGGATGTGCGACGCGGTTGATCCACTGCATCTTCTCGCCGTAGGCGATGATTTCGGCCGGCGCCAGCGGGGTCAGCGTGATGCGGTCGGAATACGGCAGCTCGGTCAGCAGCGCCTTGCACAGCTCGAGCTGCGCGATCAGGTCCGCCTCGGCCATCGCATGCTTCGGCGTGGCCAGCAGCGCGACGGCGAGCAGGTTGATCGGATTGACGTCCGCCGCACGGTTGATGTTGACCAGGATGCGCTCGGCCAGCGTATCCACCGCGCCCTTGAGCCAGCTGGGTTTGACTTCCGGGTCGTGGATCGTCTCGCGCCAGCCCGGCTCGACTTCGTCGAGCAACGAGGCCAGGAACAGCGGCTCGCCGAAATTCACCGCGACCGAACCGAAATTCTGGCGCAGCGCGCGCAGGCTGCGGAACAGGCCGAGCCAGGACTCCTTTTCCTTCGGCTTGCCGGAGAGTTCACCGATATAGGAATCGCCCTCGATGATCTTCTCGTAGCCGATGTAGACCGGCTGGAACACGACCGGCCGGTGCGATTCGCGCAGGAAGCTGCGCAGGGTCATCGACAGCAGGCCGCCGCGCGGGCTGAGCGTGCGCCCCGTACGCGATCGGCCGCCTTCGATGAAATACTCGAGCGACACGCCGCGCGCGAACAGCTGGCTCATGTATTCGCGGAACACCGTCGAATACAGCGGATCGTTGAAGCTGCGGCGCAGGAAGAACGCGCCACCACGCCGCAGCAGCGAGCCCATCACCGGCAGATTCAGGTTCACGCCCGCCGCGATATGCGGAGCGGTCAGGCCGTTGCGATAGAGCAGGTACGGCAGCAGCAGATCGTCGATCGTGCTGCGATGGCATGGCACGTAGATGATTTCGTGGCCGGGCGCGATCGCACGCAGCTTGTCGAAATGGTGCATGCGCACGCCGTTGTAGATCTTGTCCCAGAGCCCGGTGAGCAGGAACGAGGCCGAGCGCACCACCAGCGGCGACTGGTCGGCGGCGATTTCCCAGGCGAACGCACGGGCCTTGGAGACCGCTGCGTCCCTGCCGTTTCCTTCCTTGCTCGCGCTGGCGCTGATGGCGTTCTGTACCGGCGCCGCATTGATCACGCCGTCGATCAAGGTGCGCCGATGCGAGAGGTCCGGCCCGATCACCGTCGCGCGGATGCGCCGGAAGTGCGCGCGCAGGATGCGCTGCAATTTGCGCACGCCGCGCTCGGCGTCGGCCTGGTCCGCGATCACTTCGCGCAAGCTCACCGGCGCGGCGAATTGCACATGCGTGTCACGCCCGTTCAGCGCGAGCGCGAGCAGGCGGCGGAAGCGGCCGACCACGACCCAGTTTTCGGAGAACAGCACGCTGAACCAGCCCGATTCGCGGGCCGGCGCGCGGCCGACGAAGATCGACACCGGCACCAGGCGCACGTCCTTCTCCGGCGCGTCCTGGTCGGGGGCCGCGCGCACGACATCGGCGAGCAGACTCAAGGTTTCCGAGCGGGTCGGATGCGGGCGCCGGCCGAACAGGCGCGGTCGACGCGACAGCGCGACGACCGCACGCCGTCGTTTGATCGGCAGGCGGTCGGCCGCTGCGTACGGCGACGGCAGGCCGGCCTCCCGGCAGGCCTGCTCGAGGATCAGCGTGTCGGAGAGGCCGTAGCGCTCGATGACGTAGACGGTCGGTCGCGCGTCATCGGGCAGCAGCGCGCGCGCATCCTCCGGCGTGCGGTGAATGCGCAGCCACGGGCGCAACAGCGCGCCGAGCGCATCGAGCCAGACAGGTGCCTGCGCGGCGGCAGCCGTGCGCGGCGCCGGAAGCGAATCGTTCATGAGCTAAGTTTAATGCGCGCGGCCGCACACGCGGGCCGCGCGTCGGGGCGCTCAGTTCTGCGAAGCCGGCGCGGCGGCCGTGTCGGCAGACTTCTGCTGAGCCGCTGCGGCTTCCTCGGCCTTCTTCTGGCTGAGCTTCTCGATCGCATCCTTGCCATACCAGCGGCCATCGACATTGACCATTTCGGTCTCGGTCGTCAGCGGCGTGCCGAGCAGCGCGTAGGAGACCTTCACCTTCGCCGTCTTGCCATCGTTCGAGACGACCTCCGGCTTGACCGAATCCAGCGTCTGGTCGAGCGAGAAGCCGTACACGCCGAGCGCGTCCTTGAAGCCGAGGAACGCGACCCGCGCCTTCTGCATCGCCTGGTCGAAGTTCAGCGCGCGTGCCTCGTCGAGCGTCTTCAGGTTGATGTCGCGCGCGGACTTGCTGGCGATCGCGAGCACTTTCTTGACCGAATCCGGATCGGTGAAGTGGGTCTTCTGCACCCAGGTGCCGAGCGCGTTGATCGCGGCGACCGCCTGCTGCTTGGAGTCCTCGGACATGTCCTTGTTCTGCTGGACCATGCCCTGCAGCCAGCTCGAACCCATCGCGACGTACATCGGGATCTGCTGCTGGTACTGCGCGTCGAACTGCTTGAGCTGCGGCTCGATCTCGGCGAACAGCTTCTGCTCCGCGTCCGGCGCGGTCAGCTTGCCCATCGTCTCGGCGAACTTCTGGCGGTCCTCGTCGGTGATCGGCTTGTCGTGGGTGTCCTTGGTCCAGTCGGCCTTGGCTTTCTCGAACTCGGCCGGCGGCATCGAGTTCTGCATCAGGCCGGCGATGTCGCCCTGCTTGAGCAGGTCGATGGACTTGCGGATCGCCGCGTCGGGAGCGCTTGCCACGGCCGGAGCGACTGCCGCGCCGGAATCGGCCGGCTTCTGTTCGCAGCCGGCGACGAAGACGAGCAACGACGCCGCCAACGCGGTGCGGACGATGGGCTTGAACATGGGAAGTCCCCGAACGGTAGGAAGGGCGCGAACTTTATCAGCGGGCCGGCGGGGCAGCCACTGTCCGCCGTTGCGCGCGGCGCGTGCAAAAGAAAACCCGGAGGGCGGACCGTCCGGGTTCAATCCGGCAGTCGCCGGAGGGGGAACTTGTACGTCGTTCTCTGGTTTGTCCGGTTGCGTGTCCGGTTCTGGGCGCTTGTTCGGTTGCGTCACCGTGATTCCAGTGCGCGAATATACTTACACGGAACATCTAATGCAACACCTTAGATATTATTAGATAACATGCTGTTCTTTAACGCTTATTTGCGCAACGCGTCGATCTTGTTCTGCCGCCGTTCCGCCGCCGGGCGCGACCACTCGTTGTTGAACAGCGCGGGCTCCCACGAACCGTAGGTCGGGTTCGGCAAGACGAACCAGCGCTCGCCGAACCAGCCCTGGTACGCGGCGACCGCGGCGCGGCGGCCCTCCGACGTGTTCGCCAGCACGTCGACGAAATCGCCGAGCTGGTCGCCGAGCTGGAGCAGCACGCGGTGCTTGCGGCCGATCAGCTGGCGCCGGCAGCCTTTCTCAGTGCCGACCTGCTCGCAGCCCGCGACGACGGTGCCGAGTCCGAAGAACACCTGCTCGCCGCTGGCCAGCGGGAAGCCGTCCGCGCGCAGGTTCTCCAGGGTCGCCTCGTTGAGGTCCTGCGCGCGGTTCGAGAGATAGAACACCGTCACGCCGTGCTTCGCGGCCAGTTGCGTGAATTCCAGCGCGCCCGGCAACGGCTTCGCGGCCTTCTCGTGGCACCACTCGGCCCAGGTGAATTCGTTGTAGTCGCCGCCATTCGCGACGAGGCGCGCCTGGTAAGGCGAGTTGTCGAGCACGGTCTCGTCGATGTCGACGATGACCGCGGGCTTGAGGCCCTTTGGTGCGTTCGTGCGCTCCGCGTGCGACAGTGCATCCCAATTGCGGTCCTTGAGCGCCTTCAGCAGCTTCTCGCTCGCCTGTGCGTACACCTCGCGATAGATCAGGTCATGCTCCACCGCGGTCTGCGTCCACGCGACCGCATTGAGGTTGTCGTTGGCTGCCGCGCCGGCCGGCGCGGCAGCCGCGGCGGTGGGCGATCGTGGCGCGGACGACTTCGGCGCGGTGGCGCAACCGGCGAGCAGTGCGGCGCACAGGACGACGCAAACAGGAACTTTCGACATGCTGACTCCGTGGTGGATGCCTTAGGGTCTGGTGACAGTTTCCCAACCGATCGCGCCGGGATCGGTTTGTGTGCAGGGCAAGGAAGAGTGAGGGAGTGTATGTCGATACATGACCGAGCGATGACGCCGCCCTGCACACAAACCGACCGGCTGGGAAATTATCAACAGGCCCTGGATTGGAATTGACGCGGTCAACGCATACGATCCGGTTAGTTTATGACACGACGTCGCGCACCTCGGATGGGCGCGGTCGTCCACGCCACTCCGCTTCGACGCCCGGGACGCCCATGGACCTGCCGTTCGGCTCGCGCCTGAACATTGCCAGCTACCTGCTTGCCGCGCTGGCGCTGTTCCTGATCCTCGAACTGCACCTGCTGCCCGCGCTGCTGGCCGGCCTGCTCGTGTACACGCTGGTCGACGTGCTCGCACCGCCCCTGCAGCGCCACCTGCCCGGCGCGCGCGCGCACGGTGTGATCGTCGCGCTGCTCAGCGTGGTCGTGGTCGGCATCCTCACGCTCATCATCATCGGCGCGATCGCGTTTCTGCGCAGCGAGCTCGGCAACCCGCGCATGGTCTTCGAGA
The DNA here is from genome assembly GCF_039523175.1 of Dokdonella soli. NCBI lineage: Bacteria > Pseudomonadati > Pseudomonadota > Gammaproteobacteria > Lysobacterales > Rhodanobacteraceae > Dokdonella > Dokdonella soli. The sequence continues at coordinate 453,223 of NZ_BAAAEU010000006.1, read as the reverse complement.
ACATGATGCCGCTGATCGATCGCGCACGCGGGCAGCTGCCGCAGATCGTGGTCGATCATCTGCCGGACAGCATCGAGGACTTCCGCACCGCCGCGATCGACTGGCTGCGCCAGCACGCCACGCAATTGCAGCTCGCCGGCAAAACCGCCGCGCGCGTGATCGTGCACCTGTTGATCGGCATGATCCTCGGCGCAATGGTCGCGCTCGCCAGCGCGCTCCCCAGCACGCGTGGCGGACCGCTGGCCGACGCGCTGGTCGCGCGCTGCTCGCGCCTGGTCCATGCGTTCCACGATATCGTGTTCGCGCAAGTCAAGATCTCCGCGATCAATACCGCGTTCACCGGAATCTTCCTGCTCGTCGTGCTGCCGCTGTTCGGCATCGAGCTGCCGCTTGCCAAGAGCCTGGTCGCGGCGACTTTCATCGCCGGCCTGCTGCCGGTGATCGGCAACCTGATCTCGAACACGCTGATCTTCGTGGTCGGTCTGTCGGTGTCGCTCGGCGTCGGCATTGCCGCGCTGGTGTTCCTGATCCTGATCCACAAGCTCGAATACTTCCTCAATGCGCGCATCGTCGGCACGCAGATCCGCGCGCGCGCCTGGGAGCTGCTGATCGCGATGCTGTTCATGGAGGCCGCGTTCGGCTCGGCCGGGGTGATCGCGGCGCCGATCTACTATGCGTACCTGAAGCGCGAGCTGGAAGCGGGGAAGTTGATCTGATGCCGCATCGGCTTGAAAGCGGGCGACATCACCTGAGCCGTTCGCGCTGAGGTATCGAAGCGCGCCAGCCCTCCGTTCGGAGGGATGCGAAGTTCGCCCTTCGATACCTCAGGGCGAACGGCGGGGCTCACGTATCGAGCGCCCACGGTCCGACGACGCCCGATGCCGCCTCCTCAGTCGGCGAGCAAACTCGCCAGCCGCGCAATATGCGACGAGGCGAGTTCCTGCTTGTGCGCCGCATCCTGTTCGGGATCCTGGCCGGACCAGTGAAGGTCCGCGGACGGCAGCTCCTTCAGGAACCGGCTCGGTTCGTTGACGAGGATCTCGCCGAAACGCTTCTTGCGTTTCGCATACGAAAGTGAGAGCTGCTCCTTCGCACGCGTGATGCCGACGTACAGCAGGCGACGCTCTTCCTCGACGCGTCCTTCCGCGACGCTGCCCTCGTGCGGCAACGTGTTGTCGTCGACGCCGACCAGGAACACGAAACGGAATTCGAGTCCCTTCGCCGAGTGCAAGGTCATCAGCCGCGCCGAATTGCCGGGATCGTCACGGTCGCCGTGGCTGAGCAGCGCGAGCTGGGCGGCGAGATCGCCGGCGGCGCCGTCCTTCTGCATCGCGCGGAACCATTCGGAGAGTTCCTTGAGATTCTCGATGCGGCGTTCGCGCAATACCGGTTCCTTGACCTGCGCCGCGATGTGTTCGGCGTAGCCGATGCGCCGGATCAGTTCCTCGACGAGCTCCGCCGCGGGTAGGCGCTCGGCTTTCGCGGCGAGCTCGCGCACCAGGCTGGCGAAGCCGACCAGCGACGAAGCCGCGCGGCCGGCGAGCTGGCCGAGCACCGCATCGCTCTGCGCCGCGCGCAGCAGCGAGGAATGGCGCGCACCGGCAAGTTCGCCGAGCTTCTCCAGCGTGGCCGCGCCGATATCACGGCGCGGCAGGTTGACCACGCGCAGGAACGCCGCGTCGTCGTCCGGGTTGTTGATCAGGCGCAGATACGCGAGCAGGTCCTTGACCTCGGCGCGGTCGAGGAACGCGGTACCGCCGGTCACGTGATACGGCACGCGCGCGAGGCGCAGCGCCTTCTCCAGCGCGCGCGACTGGTGGTTGCCGCGGTACAGCACCGCGAACTCGTGCCACGGCGTCTTGTGCTTCTCGGCCAGGTGCGCGATCGCGCCGGCCACGCACTCGGCCTCGTGCTCGTCGTCGCGGCATTCGACGACGCGGATTGGCGGGCCTTCGATTTCCTGGCTCCACAGTTTCTTCTCGAACAAGTGTGCATTGTTCGCGATGACCGCATTCGCCGCACGCAGGATGCGCCGCGCGCAACGGTAGTTCTGTTCGAGCTTGACCACGCGCAACTTCGGATAGTCACGCGACAGCTCGGCAAGGTTCTCCGGATTCGCGCCCCGCCACGCGTAGATGCTCTGGTCGTCGTCGCCGACCGCGGTGAACGCGCCGCGCTCGCCGGCCAGCGCCTTGATCAGCCGGTACTGTGCGCTGTTGGTGTCCTGGTATTCGTCCATCAGCAGGTAGCGGATGCGCTCCTGCCAGCCACCGCGCGCCTCGGCGTCGTTTTCGAGCACGGCGAGCGGCAGGCGGATCAGGTCGTCGAAATCGACCGCATTGAACGCGGCGAGGCGCTTCTGGTAGCGCGCATAGATGTCCGCGGCCTCGCGCTCGCGTGCACTCGTCGCGCGCGCGGCCGCCTGTTCGGGCGTGAGGCCTTCGTTCTTCGCGCGCGACACCAGCGACTGCAGCGCGTACAGCACGTCCGGCTTGATGCCCTTCGGCGCGAGTTCCTTGATCATGCCCTGCGTGTCGTCCGCGTCGAGCACCGAAAAGCCGCGGCGCAGGTCCGCGCGCGCGTGCTCGATCTGCAGGAACTTGAGCCCGAGCGCATGGAACGTGCAGACGGTGAGTCCTTCGGCCGCGCTTCCCGAAACCAGCCGGCCGACGCGCTCGCGCATCTCGCGGGCGGCCTTGTTGGTGAACGTGATCGCCGCGACCTTCGCAGCCGCGACGTTGCGGCGCTTGATCAGGTGCGCGATCTTTTCGGTGATCACGCGCGTCTTGCCGGAGCCCGCGCCGGCAAGCACGAGCAGGGGGCCGTCGCAGTACTCGACGGCGGCACGTTGTTGCGGGTTGAGCATGATGAAGCCGGGAATCGGGAATGGAGAATGGAGAATCGGGACTCGGAAAGCGTTGGGATCGATGTCGCCAACCACACCAGACGCTGTTTGATACTGTGCCACACTTGTTGCAGGGATGAGCTTGGCTCCTCCAATTCCCGATTCTCCATTCCCGATTCCCGGCTCTCAATGGCCAAACTCTACTTCTACTATTCGGCAATGAACGCCGGCAAGACCACGACCTTGCTGCAGAGCGCCTACAACTATACCGAGCGCGGCATGCGCACGCTGATCCTGACCCCGCAGCTCGACACGCGCGCGGGCGAGGGCGTGGTCGCTTCGCGGATCGGCCTGCGCGCGAACGCGAGGCGTTTCACACGCGAGGACGATCTGCTTGCAATCGCGCAGGCCGACATCGCGGTGCACGGCAAGCTCGACTGCGTGCTCGTCGACGAAGCGCAATTCCTCAGCAAGGCGCAGGCCTGGCAGCTCAGCGACGTGGTCGATGCGCTCGGCATCCCGGTGTTGGCCTACGGCTTGCGCACGGATTTCCGCGGCGAGCTGTTCGAAGGCAGCCAGTACCTGCTGGCCTGGGCCGACAACCTGATCGAGATCAAGACGATCTGCCATACCGGCAGGAAGGCGACGATGGTCGTGCGCGTCGACGAGCATGGCCGCGCGGTCACCGACGGGCCTCAGGTCGAGATCGGCGGCAACGAGCGCTATGTCTCGGTCAGTCGCGCCGAGTTCAAGAAGATCATGTCCGGCGAAGGCCGCGTCGAGCTGCAGCAGCCCGTGCTGCCGCTCGAGACCCACAAGGAAACCCGGCAATGAGTGCACCGAACTGGCCGCGGCCGCAATGGCGGAACAGCGGCGATGAAGCGTTCCTGCTCTGGTTCGTGTTCGGCGACTTCGAGCCCGACTTCAAGATCGACGCGGAACACTACCGCACGCGCGGCACACCGCCGGGCATCGAAGTCGTGCGCTACGTGAACCGCGAGCTCGCCAAATGGAACGGTTATCCGCTCGCGGGCATGCTCGGCGGGATGCTGTATGAGGAGAACGCGCGCCTGTTCGAGCGGGCGAAACAGGCCGGCGAATGCGTGATGCTGCGCGGCGCGATCGCCGACCCCTCCGACCTCGACAGCCTGCGCGATCTCGTCGGCACGATCACTGCGCTGACCGATCTTGGTGGTGTCGCGGTGATCGATCCGCAGACCTTGACGATGTTCGACGCGAACGAATGGCGGCAACGCTTCTTCGCGAACGACGCCCTCGCGCCACGCGACCATGTGCTGATCCTGTGTGACGAAGATGACCGGCACGCCGGACGCCAGCACGTGCACACGCGCGGCCTGCGCAAGTTCGCGCGTCCCGACATCAGCATTCGCAATGTGCCACCCGATGCCGCGAACGCTGCCGGCGACCTCGCCGGGCGTTTCGTCGACTTCCAGGCGCGCGGCGGTCTCATCGAGGACGGCCATGCGGTCACGATCGACGGTGCGCCGTCCGGCATGAAGGCGCAGGTCGCGGGCGCGTTCGACGATCCGGAGTTCAACAACCGGCATCTCGCGCTGCGTTGGCCGGACTGATCTTCGTCAACGCTGGCAACGCGGGCAGTAGTAGGTCGAGCGCTGGCCGAGCACGATTGCACGGATCAGTGTGCCGCACACTTTGCACGGTTCACCTTCGCGGCCGTAGACGAACAATTCCTGCTCGAAATAGCCGGGCAGGCCGTCGGGGCTGATGAAATCGCGCAGGGTCGTGCCGCCGCGTGTGATCGCGTAGGCGAGGATGCGTTTCACCTCGTTGGCGAGGCGCGCGTAGCGCGTGCGCGAGATCGAACCCGCCGCGCGCTTGGGGTGGATGCCGGCCGCGAACAGCGCCTCGCTCGCGTAGATGTTGCCGACACCGACCACGATCGCCTGGTCCATCAGGAATACCTTCACCGCCGCGGCGCGACCACGCGAGCGCGTCCACAGCAGGTCGCCGTCGAAGTCGTCCGACAAAGGTTCAGGTCCGAGCCCCGCGAGCAGCGGATGCACCTCGCCACGCGGTTGCCAGAGCTGGCAGCCGAAACGGCGCGGATCGGTGTAGCGCAATACGCGACCGGAATCGAGGCGCCAGTCGACATGGTCGTGCACGCCGATCGGCGTCGCCGCCGGCAGCACGCGCAGAGAGCCCGACATGCCGAGGTGCAGCAACGCGCTGCCGGGTTCGGTATGCACGAGCAGGTATTTCGCGCGGCGCTCGATCGCCTCGATGCGCTGCCCGGGCAGCTGGGTGCGCAGTTCGCGCGGGATCGGCCAACGCAAACGCGGCTGGCGGATGTGGAGCGCGACGACGGTGCGGCCGACCAGATGCGGCGCCAGGCCGCGGCGCGTGGTTTCGACTTCGGGGAGCTCGGGCATGGTCGGCGCTACGACGAAGTGCAAGCCCTCTCCCCCACGCTCTCGCGCGGGGGAGAGGGTTGGGTGAGGGGGCGAGGGCCGCAGTGAATCGCCGAGCCAGAATGTACAAGACGCACTTCGTACAAGGCGTCGGCACGCGACCTACGGTGCACATTGATGGCGCCCCACCCCCTCACCCCAACCCTCTCCCCCAACGACAACGTCGTTGGGGGAGAGGGAGTCATCGCGATCGCGTTCATTTGGGCTTCGCCAGCTCGTTCTCCGGCGCCGCGAACAACCTTGCACTGAAGCGATCCGGCACCAGCGCAATCAAGCCGCCGACTTCAACATAGCGATCGCCATGGATCGCATCGGTGGTGCCGAATTTCAAGGTCGTGCCGTCCAGCGTCAGCGTCGCCTGCGGGGGATCGAGGCCGAGCTTCGACGCCTCGAGCTCACCGGCGGCATGCCGGAAGCGCACCGGCGCATGCGCGATCGCGGCGAGCCTGTCGACCGCGGCATCGTCGGCCGCACGCGCGAACGGCTCGCGCATCTGCCAATGCCCGTCGACCTTGTCGAAACGGCGCGGTTTGCAGGCATTGCAGGTCACCGCGAGCGAGCGCACGGCCGCCAGGTCGATCGTGGTCAGCGGATCGAACGCGAGCGTCTGCTCGCGCCGGATTTCCGCGAACACTGCCGCACCGAGCAGCGCGACCGCCGCGAGCAGGAACACCAGGGTGCGCGTGCGGCGTTTCATCTCAGCGCCGGCGACGACGCCACCAGATCAACGCGCCGCTGCCGGCGAGCAGCAGCGGCAGCGCGATGAGGAACGCGACCGCGAGCGCGGTCAGCGCGGCCTGCGAGAGCTTCAGCTCGCGATCCGGCGCGCTCTTGTCCGCGACCGCAATCTGCGCGTCGTCGCCGAGCAGCCAGTCGAACACGCGCTGACCGAATTCGCGATTGCCGCCGTTGCCGAGAAAACTGTTCGAGAGGAAATCGCCGTCGCCGATCACCGCGACACGCTGCTCGTGCTTGTCGGGCCGCGGCGATACGCGCGTCAACGCGAAGCCGAGGTCGAGCGGACCGGCGATCTCGCCGGCGTCCGCGTCCTGGCGGATCGTGTCGCCGGCTTCACCGGCCTTCGGAATATGGCCGGTCTCGTTCCACGATTTCGCGCTGGAGCGCAGGATCGATTGCATGGCCCAGCGCGTGCCGGCGAGCTGCGCGATCGCGGCCGGCTGCGGGAACAGCGTGGTGAGCGCGAAGTCCTGCGTGATGGCGTGCTTCGGGTAGTGGTCGACCGCGACGAAGCTTGGATCGCCCAACCCGAACGCTTGGCCGCTGCCGTCGACGACGGTGCCCGGCAGCACGCGGATGCCCAGTGTGTTGGCGAGATCGTCGAACCCAGTGTTCTCGCCGGGCTCGATCAGCCAGAGCAGGGCGCCGCCACGATCGACGTAATCGACGAGTTCGGCAGCGACCGCCGCCGGAACTTTCACCTGCGGGTTCGCGATGACCACGAGATCGGCGTTCTCGGGCACCTTGCCGGTGTTCGCGAGCGGCAGCGGCACCGCACGCAGACCGCGATCGGCGAGCGTGGCGACGAACTGGCCGAGATCCGCATTCGCCTTGCCGAGCGGCTGGCGCTCGCCCTCGCCCTCCAGGAACGCAACGATGCGCTCGCGCGTGCGCGACAGGCGCAGCAGCGCGTTCGAGAACTCGGCTTCGCTCAACACCTTGAGGCGCTCGCTGCGTTCCTTGTAGCGGACCGCGAGTTCGCCATCGACCGTCACGCCGGCCGCACGCATCGCGTTCGGATCCGCGTCCGGGTCGACGAAACGCAGGGACAGGTCGGGCTTGACGCGCCGGTAGCGGTCGACGAAATCCGCGATCACCGCGCGCAGGCCACCCTGCTTGCGCGCGTAGCTGACCACCTCGATCGGCGCATCCAGCGACTTCAGCAGCGCGACCGACTCAGCGCCCAGGCTCGCGCTGTGCGTGCGGCTCCAATCCTGCACGAAGCCGAAACGCGTGCTCAGGAATGCGATCGCGACCGCGATCAGGACCACGAGCAGCGCGTGGATCGCATTGCTGAGGCGCTCGCGCAGGTGGCCTGCCATGCTCATTGGGGATGATGGATCGCGTAGGGATCGGGGTGCGGGGCGCCGGCCCGGAGTGAGGCCCATGGCGGCGCTGTGGGCCGAGTGAGGGACAAGCCCTGCGCCACGAGACCAAGCGAGCCGCTTTCGAAATGGTCATTGCAGGCCACTAGTCGGGTCTCGTGCGCAATGCGTCCAGCTGCCGCGTCGCGAGCGCGAGCGCAACGCCGACGATCAGCAGGAAATACACGATGTCGACGCCGCCGACGAGGCCGCGAAAGAACGGCTCCAGATGCGTCGGCAACGCGAGATAGTTGATGCCGCTGTTGCTGATGCCCTGCAGGCGCGCACCGGCATCGACGACCGCGAGCAGGCTCGTGAGCGCGAGCGCGGCGGCCGCGGCCAGCGCCGGCTGCACCGCCCAGGCCGAACAGACCAGACCGATCGCGGTCAGCGCGGCCGCGAACAGCGCGAGGCCGAGCGTGGCGGCCGCGATCTTGCCGAGATCGAGTGCGGTGCCGAAGCCGAGCGTGATTGGCATCAGCACCACCAGCGCGATCAGCACGAACACGAAACCGAGCGCACCGAGATATTTGCCGAGCACGATGCGCACATTGCCGGCGCCGCTCGCGAGCAGCAGGGGCAGCGTCTGCGCGCGACGTTCACCGGCGAACGCCCGCATCGTGACCAGCGGCACCAGCAGCACCAGCAGGTTGCCGAAGCTGCGCAGCAGCGGGATCGCGACGAGGTCGGTCACGCCGGGCGCATCCTTGAGGCCGCCGAGTTTCGGCGCCAGATCGAGAAACCCCTGCAGCGCGAGCAGGAACTGCCAGGCGACCAGCGCGACCACGACCGCGGCCAGTGTCCACGCGAACGGCTGCACGACGAGGCGCCGCCATTCGTGGCGCGTGATCAGGAAGGTGGCGCTCACGCGGCTTGCGCCGGTGCGTCGCTGGCCGCGATCGCGAGAAAGGTCTGTTCCAGCGCGAGGCTGTCGGCACGCAGTTCCTGCAAACCGAAACCGCGCGCGACAACCGCACCGGCGAACGCGTCGACTGTGGCGTTCGCGTTCAGCTGCACGCGCCAATGCGTCGCGTCGATCGGAGCCGCGGCGATGACCATCGGCAGCGCCAGCCAGTCGTCCACCTGCAGCGCTTTGCCGACGCCGACGCGGACCGCGCCTTGGTCGACCTGCGCATGCGTCGCGCCGACATGGCGCAGTTCGCCCTGGTGCAGGATCGCGACGCGATCGCAGCAAGCGGACACGTCCGGCAGCACGTGCGTCGAGAGCACCACCGCGTGATCTTCGCCAAGCCCGCGTACGATCTCGCGCAGCTTCAGCGCCTGCACCGGGTCCAGGCCCGAGGCCGGTTCGTCGAGCACGATCAGCTCGGGGTCGTGCAGGATCGCCTGGGCGAGGCCAACACGCTGGCGGAATCCCTTGGACAGGGCCGCCATCGGCCGATGACGCACGTCACCGAGGGCGCAGCGTTCCAGGGTGCGGTCGATTGCCGCAGGGACCGCTCCGCGCGCAAGCCCATGCAGGCGCGCGCAGAAGCGCAGGAACTCCGCGGTCGTCAGCTCCGCGTGCAGCGGCGGCGTCTCCGGCAGGTAGCCGATGCGGCGGCGCGCGAGTTCGGGCTGTTCGTACAGGTCCGCGCCGCCGAGGCGCACCGCGCCCGCACTCGGCGCGAGTACGCCTGCGATCATGCGCAGCGTGGTGGTCTTGCCGGCGCCGTTGACGCCGAGCAGGCCGAGCACTTCGCCGCGCGCGACGTTCAGGTTCAGGTCGTGCACGACCGTGCGTCCGGCGAGGCGGCGGCTGACGTGGTCGAGGCTGAGTGTGACGGGCGCGTTCACGAACCGTGATTGTTCCGGTTCCGGGGCCTCGCGGGCAAGCGGCGCAACGCTCCGGCCTGCTGCAGGCAGTGCGGCAAAGCTTGACAACGTCGATGGCAGCCCCATACCGGGACGGGTATAGTCACCCCTTCGACTCTCTGGCCACACCGCCACATTCCATGTTCGATACCGTGCTTTCCTTCGTTTCACGCGGGCTGACCCAAGCGTCCTGGGGCGGCTGGATCGTGTTCATGCTGGTCGTCACCCAGCTCACGATCTTCACGATGACGCTGTACCTGCACCGCAGCCAGTCGCATCGGGGCGTCGAGTTCCATCCGATCCTCGCGCATTTCTTCCGGTTCTGGTCGTGGTTCTCGACCGGCATCAACACCAAGGAATACGTGGCGATCCATCGCAAGCACCACGCCAAGTGCGAGACCGAGGAAGATCCGCACAGCCCGCAGATCGCCGGCCTCAACAAGGTGCTGTTCGATGGCGTGGACCTGTATCGCATCGCCAGCCTCAACCGCGCCGACATGGACAAATACGGCGTCGGCACGCCGGACGACTGGATCGAGCGCAAGCTGTATACGCCGCACTCGGTGCTCGGCGTCGCGCTGCTGCTGGTCGTCAACATGCTGCTGTTCGGCGTGGTCGGCATCGCGATGTGGGCGCTGCAGATGATCTGGATCCCGTTCTGGGCCGCCGGCGTCGTCAACGGCCTCGGCCACTGGTGGGGCTACCGCAACTTCGAGACCGCCGACACCGCGACCAACCTGACCCCGTGGGGCATCTGGCTCGGCGGCGAGGAACTGCACAACAACCACCACGCGTTCCCGAGCTCCTCGAAGTTCGCGCTGCGCAAGTTCGAGTTCGATATCGGCTGGGCCGCGATCCGCATGTTCGAGACGGTCGGCCTGGCCAAGGTACTGCGCGTCGCGCCGAGCCTCGACGTGCGCCCGAACATGCACCTGCCGGACACGGACACGGTCAAGGCCGTGCTCGCGCACCGCTTCCATGTGATGAGCGACTACTTCCGCGGCGTGATCGCGCCGACCTTGCGCGACGAAGCCGCGAACGCCGGCGCCGGCATCAAGGAACTGCCGCGCAAGCTGCGCCGTGCGCTCGGCAACGGCGGCCGCTGGCTCGACGCGGCCTCGCGCGAGCGCATGGTCGCGTTCACCGAGAAACACCCGCAGCTGCGCACGGTCTGCGAATTCCGCGCGCGCTTAGCCGCGCTGACCGAACGCAACGGCCGCAACGCCGAGGGCATGCTCGACGCGCTCAAGGAGTGGTGCCACGAGGCCGAGGCGACCGGCATCCGCACCTTGGCCGAGTTCGCGGCACGCTTGAAGGGCTATCGCCTCGCTGGCGAGCGCGTCTGACTGCTGGTTTTCCGCGTTGAATGAAAAGGCCCGCCGCTCGGCGGGCTTTTTTTTGCGTTCGAGAGCGCCGCTCGATCAAGCAACCCGCGGCCCCTCTTCCTGCGATCGCGTCGAAGTGGGCAATTTCCACGCCAGCGCGCGTTCGTCATGTCGCACGTTCCAGCAACCCTTGCGTGCGCTGGGCGACACCTATGTCTTGCCGCCAATTTCTGCCCCGGGGTCCTGGGACGGAAGGGCGGTGCAACTATGGAGGACGTCGCGATGAAATGCTTTGCACGACCTGCCAACCAAGGTCGGAAGGCCGCACAACTCAGGCATACCCTCACATTCAGCGCATTCAGCGCATTCAGCGCTGCCCTGCTCGCCGCCGCCGCCGCACGCGCCGAGCAGCCACCCGCACCTTGTCATCCCAATCCACAGGCGAAGGAGGACGTCGAGACTGTCAGCGAACGCGGCGACATTAAGCATCTTCCCGACCACCTGCAGGACGCGCTGGAACGGCTCGCGGACAGGCCGCACACCTATCTGCCGTTGCAGATCTACGCGGAGGCCGACAGCCCGAGCCAGCTGTTTCAGTACTACCTGCTCGACACGCACGGTTTCGAGCCGAATCCGTTCACCGCGCAGTTCGCCGGCGTCAACGACAAGGCCATGCTCACGGCGACGGGCGGCAACTGTGGCCTGCCCGCAATCGGGGCGGTGCGCGTGGCGCTGGAGCCCAAGCCGGGCCTGCCGACCGATCCGAATAACGTACGCGCCTTCATCGACATCTTCACCGACATCTCGGGGTTGTTCGTGATCAACAACGAGAGCGGCTGGTACGAGGGATGGATGATCCACGACCTGACCGTGCCGGCCGTGGCGCCGCCGCGCCCGGACGGCCACGCGCAGTTCGGCAAGCTGCTGGCGGCGGATGCCGAGGCGTTGAAGAAAAGTGGCAGCGGCCACAACGTGCCGGGCGCGACCTTCACCGTGGATGGCAAGGCGGTTCATCTGCCCAGTGCACACGATCATTTCCCGGACGTGCAGACCAATGTCGTGCCGATCCAGTTGAGCATGGGCGCCTACAACTGCCTGCAGCAGATGGATTGCCACGCGTATTGGGAATTCAACTACCAGACCGACTGGATCCATCCGCTCTACGAACTGCCATTCACCGGCGGCATCGCGGGAACATTCGAGGCGGGGAAGATCGGCGCGCTCTCGTCGCTCATACCCGGCTCCGGCCCGTCGGGCGTGAAGAACGATGCGGTCCACTACGGAGACGACCCGAACACCGCAGGCGTCCTGCAGGGGGCGGGACCGCGCGATGCCGACAAGTTCGACGGGACCGATGACACCCAACGCGAGTTCCGCCAGCGCTTCATCCCGAGCGGCCTGGCCAACGAGATCTTCCTCGATGTCTACGAACGCGTTGCCTCGTTCGAACCCGGCGTGACCTTCCCGCAGCGGCTGTTCGATGCCTATGCGGCCGAGGTGAAGCGGGTGGACGCCAACGGCGATGGCGTGATCTCGGCTCCCGAGGGCGATGTCGATACAGCCAGCGATGGATTCCCCAACAACGAGCGGCTGTTCATCCCGGCAACGCAGTTCAAGCGCTTCGCGGTGACCCGCGAAATCAACGATGGCCTGCTGGCACCGCGTTTCGCGCCCAGCCAGCGTGCGTGGGTGCTGCAAGGTGCGCTGGTGCCCGTGCATCCGGCCGTGCCGGCTTCTGCAGGGCGGGATGCCGATGACCGCTAGTCGGTTCATGGACGGCGTATCGAGGGAATTGATACGTCGCGGCCGAGCGGGCGGGGAGACGGCGGAGCGGATGGTCCGCCGTCTCCTTGCAGTCGACGCGCGAAGAAGGCCGCCCATGCAACCAATCCCTCATCTGCTTGCTCGCAGAGCGACGTCATCGTAGAAACGAAAAAGCCCGCACTTGGCGGGCTCTTTCGTCTCGATCCGGCTTTCGCCGGGCGATCAGCGCTACGCGCGGATCACTTGATCTTGCCTTCCTTGTACGCCACGTGCTTGCGCACGACGGGGTCGTATTTCTTGACCTCCATCTTGTCCGGCGTGTTCTTCTTGTTCTTGTCGGTCGTGTAGAAGTGACCGGTGCCGGCCGAGGAGATCAGACGGATCTTGTCGCGCTTGGATGCCATGGTTCAGTTCTCCTCAGATCTTCTCGCCGCGCTTGCGCAGCTCGGCGACGACGACTTCGATGCCCTTCTTGTCGATCGTGCGCAGCCCGTGGCTGGACACGCGCAGGGACACCCAGCGGTTCTCGCTCGGCACCCAGAAACGGCGCTCGTGAAGGTTCGGCAGCCAGCGGCGCCGCGTCTTGTTGTTGGCGTGGGAAACATTGTTGCCGGAAAGCGCTCCCTTTCCGGTGACCTGGCAGATTCTGGCCATTGCGAACCTCTTCGATATCGTTTCCGTCCTTGGCCAGGACGGTGGCGGCCCAGCGGCGGCGATGCGCCATGCGATGCTGGAAACGCTAGGCCGGACGACGCGGGCGGACCGCATACCGGGATCCGCGTGCCCGAAACGGGCTACGAACGGCGAAGCGAGCCGCGCTTTATAGCGGAATCAGGGGCTTGCGGCAAGTGGGGCGGCGAATTTTTATGCGGGAACGTGAAAGGCGCGATGTCTTGGCGCCATGGCGGACCGTGGGCCTTGCACCTTCCGGCAGCCCCCAGACGACGAGTCAGAGCTCCTCGGTCATCGTCCGCTTGGAGCGCTTGATCAGCCAGCCCACACCCCTCAGGTCGGTAATCCCGACCAGCGCGCGATTGAGGTTGTTGTACTTCGAGGTGCCGGTGCCGCGCGGTCGGTGGTTGACCGGCACGCTCTTGACCCGCCAGCCGGCGCGCTGCATCAGCGCGGGCAGGTAGCGGTGCATGTGGTCGAAATACGGCAGATCGAGGAACGCGGCGCGCTCGAACAACTTGATGCCGCAGCCGGTATCCGGCGTGTCGTCGCGCAACAGGCGCGAGCGGATCGCATTGGCCCACTTGGAGGCCCAGCGCTTGCTGCCACTGTCCTTGCGGTTCACGCGCCAGCCGGCATAGAGCTTGATGAGGGCCGGCGATTCGTCGCGCATCGCGATCAGCTTCGGGATGTCGGCCGGATCGTTCTGGCCGTCACCGTCGAGCGTCGCGATCCACGCGCCGCGCGCGGCCTTGACGCCGTTGCGGATCGCGGTGCTCTGCCCGCTCTGCGCGAGGTGCCGGATCACACGCAGTTCCGGATAGGTCGCCTTCGCGGCCGCCAGCACCTTGAGCGAGTCATCCTTGCTGGCGTCGTCGACGTAGACGATCTCGAAATCGGCGCGCCCGCGCAGCGCGGCGGCGATCTCGGCGAGCAGCGGCGGGATGTTGCCCTGCTCGTTGAACACGGGCACGACGACGGACAGTTCGGGCATGACGCTGGGCGAGCCTTACACGGAAGGCGCGCATTATCGCCGATTGTCGCAGCGGCATCGTGAGTCCGCATGCTCGCGATTGTCGTTCACGCCTCGATACGCCGGAGGCGTGCCCCGTCCTGAGTCCCGAGTCCTGAGGTATCGAAGGGTCGAAGGGTCGAAGGATCAGCGCGAACGGTTCCGGAGCTCAGCGACTGCCGGCGGCGATCTGCGGACGCCCCTCGATCGCGTCGCGCCAGGTGTGCTCGATCGCATCGAAACGATCCGCGCTTTGCGCCGCGAGCACCAGCGTGCCGTTCGCAATCGGGATTTCGCGGCCGACCATGGCATCGCGACGGAAATCCCTGTCGTCCGCGATGCGGTGGTCGACGACATAGACCACGCTGACCGGTGCGCCATTTTCCGGCATGACCATGTGCACGGTGCGGTAGGCGCCGACCGGGCACTCGCTGACGTAGCTGACGTCGCGCGGGACGGAGACAAGATGGACGCCGCGATCGGCGAATGCGCGCTCGACCTCTGCAGCGGGCACGGCGGCGGTGAGCTGTAGCGCGTCACGCTCCTCGCCGTTGATGTGCTGCACGACGAGGTCGGCCAGCGTGGCCGGCGGCGCGCGTTCGTAGCGGACGACGCCGATCGCGAGCGCCATGCATGCGACCGCTGCGAGCGCGATCCAGGCGGTGCGGCGCCGGTTGGTACGCTCACGCTGGCGCGTGCCGGTCAGTTGCGCGAGCAGGATGCGGTCGGCAAGGCCATCCGGAATCGGCACGGCCAGCGCGTTCGACAGACGGCTCTCGAACGCCTGCGCGCGGGCATGGGCATCCGCGCAGAACGGGCAGGCATCCAGATGCTCGCGCGCGGCGCGGTCGGTCACGCGCGGGTCGCTGCCGAGCAGGCGGCGGAACTCAAGGCAGTCCATACAGCTCCGCCTCCTTGCCGCCGCCGTCGAGCAGCGCCTTGAGTTTCTGGCGCGCGCGGAACACCTGGGTCATCACCGCAGCCTCGCTGAGGCCGAGCTGGTTCGCGATCTCGGTGCAGGAAAAGCCGCCGAGTACCTGCAGCACCAGCGGCTCGCGGTATTTCGCATCGAGCTTCGCGATCGCGGCGCGCAGCACCGCGTCCTCGCCCAGGTGTTCGGGGCCGGGTGCGCTGTCGACAGGATCGAGGTCGCTGATATCGGTGGTTGGCATAGGTTTGCGTTCGTACAGGCGGGCGTGCTCGCGGCGCAGGATCGTCGCCAGCCACGCCTTCGCGGCAACGTTCTCGCGCAGCGTGTCGAGGGAGCGCCAGGCGCGCAGGAAGGTTTCCTGGACCAGGTCCTGCGCCAGCGCGTCCTGGCTGCAGAGCCAATAGGCGTAACGGTACAGCTCGCCGGAATGCGCGCGCACGAGGGCCTCGAACTGCTGCTGGCGATTGCTCACACCAGGAACAGACCGGGATTTACCGCGTTCGCTTGCATCTTCCGTCATGCGCGGACGTCCATTCTCGAACGATGCACGGATTGGATTCCGATTCGATGGGACCGAGCGGGATCGCGGCTCAGCGGATGCGTTCGAGGATCCCGTCGAGCTCGTCGAGGCTATGGTAGTGGATCACCAGCTTGCCGCGGCCATTGCGCGCATGCGCGACATTGACACGGGTGGCGAGCTTTTCGGCGAGGTCGCGCTCCAGCGCGGCGATGTTTGGATCCTGTTTCACGGCGGCCTTCGCGGGTTTGGGCGCGGCGCCGGTCTCGGCGCGGCGCACGGCCTCCTCGAGCTCGCGCACCGACCAGCCTTTTTCCGCAGCCGCGAGCGCGAGCGCGATGGCGCTGCGCTCGGGCAGCGTCGCCAGCGCGCGCGCATGGCCCATGTCGAGCTTGCGTTGGTCAAGCAGGCGCTTGATCTCCTCGGGCAGCTCCAGCAGGCGCAGCAGATTCGAGACCGCGGCGCGCGAGCGGCCGACCGCGTCCGCGGTCTGCTGGTGGGTCAGCTCGAACTCGTCGATCAGGCGCGCCAGCGCCTGCGCTTCCTCGAGCGGCGAGAGGTCCTCGCGCTGGATGTTCTCGATCAGCGCCATCGCGACGGCGGCCTGGTCCGGCACCACTTTCACGAGCGCCGGAATCTCGCTGAGGCCGGCTTTCTGCGCGGCGCGCCAGCGGCGTTCGCCGGCGATCAGTTCGTAACGATCGCGGCCGATCGCACGCACCACGACCGGCTGGATCAAGCCCTGCGCGCGGATCGAGGCCGCGAGTTCCTCCAGATGCTCCGGATCGATCGTGTGGCGCGGCTGGTACTTGCCGGGCTGGATCAGGCCCACATCGAGCATGCGCAGCTCGCCTTCGGTGTCCTGTGCGGCGGCCGGCATGTCGCCGCCGCCGAGCAGCGCGTCGAGGCCGCGCCCGAGGCCGAGTCCGCGTTTCTTGGCTGCCATGCTCGAGAATTCCTAGTTCGTGTGGGTCGCGCTGGCGATGGCCGGCGTACGTTCGCGCCGCAGCATTTCGCCGGCGAGGCCAAGATACGCAATCGCACCGCGCGACTCGCGGTCGTACAGATTGATCGGCTTGCCATGGCTCGGCGCCTCGGCGAGGCGGATGTTGCGCGGGATGATCGAGCGAAACACCTTGTCGCCGAAATGCTTGGTCAGCTGCAGCGAAACCTCGTTGCCGAGGTTGTTGCGCACGTCGTACATCGTGCGCAGCAGGCCTTCGACCTCAAGGTGCGGATTCAGGCGCAGGCGCACCGCCTTGATCGTGTCGAGCAGGCTGGACAGGCCTTCCAGTGCGAAATATTCGCACTGCACTGGGATCAGCACGCCGTGCGCCGCGGTCAACGCGTTGATCGTCAGCAGGTGCAGGGTCGGCGGGCAGTCGATCAGGATCGTCTGGTAGCGGTCGCCGAGCTTGGCGAGCTGCTCCTTGAGGCGCGACTCGCGCGCGAGCGAATCCATGAGTTTGAGTTCGGCCGCGGTCAGGTCGCCGCTGCCGGGCAACAGATCGAAGCCGCCCTCGGTCGGCTGGATCACGTCCTCGATGCGGGCCTCGTCGAGCAACACCTCGCAGCCGTTCGGCCTGGTCGTGCGCTTGTCCACGCCCGAGGCCATCGTCGCGTTGCCCTGCGGATCGAAATCGACCAGCAGCACCTTGCGCCGCGTTTCGGCAAGCGCCGCGGCGAGATTGACCGCGGTCGTGGTCTTGCCGACCCCGCCCTTCTGGTTCGCAATCGCGATGATGCGTGTCATGGTGCTACCGCCAGCCCCTGCCTGATCCCGTATGAGCGAACTCTGCGCGCCACGGATGGCGTGCACTTTGCGTCAGCCATGCATGGCTGACGCAACGGAACCGAATCCGGGCGTGTACCGGACTCGGCGAGCAAATGTTGGACAGGATGTTCAACCATTTGCTTGTGGAGCGACCACGCGCTTGATTACCACGACGTGGCGCTCCGCGTCCAAACCCGGTACCACGAGCGGCACGACCGCGTCGACGTGGAATCCGTCCGGCACGCCAGCCAGCTCATCCTGCGGGAAGCGCCCCTTCAGCGCCAGCCAGACCCCGTTGGCGCCGAGCAGATGGCCGCCCCAGCCGAGCATGTCGGCGAGGCTGGCGAATGCGCGCGCCGTGATGCAATCGAACGTGCCTTCGACCGCCTCGACGCGGCTTTCGAGCACTCGCACGTTCTTCAGGCCCAGCTCGCGCACGGCCGCACGCAGGAAGCGCGTCTTCTTGCCCTTCGAGTCGACCAGGGTGACCTGCCGTTCCGGAGCGATGATCGCGAGCGGCACCCCGGGCAGGCCGGGACCGGTGCCGAGATCGGCCAGGCTCGCCCCGCGAACCTGCGCCGCGATCGCCAGCGAATCGAGCAGATGCCGCGTGACCATCTCGGCCGGATCGCGCACCGCGCTCAGGTTGTAGGTCGCGTTCCAGCGATGCAGCAGCTCGACATACGCGAGCAGCGTCGCGATGGCGGCGTCCGGAAGTTCGAGATGAAGGGCTGCGAGACCCGCGCAGAGGCGCTGCCGCAGCGGATCGCGGTCAGCCATGGCGGTCGCAACGATACGGGGCGCGCAGTATCGGCGCGCGCGCTCCGGAAATCCACCGACCCCTCCGCGTTCGCCCCGAAGTATCGAAGGGCGAACGGTGGGCCGAGGCTCAAGCCAGCGCGCTGAGGTCCACGCGTGCGATCAGCAGGCCGCGATCCTGCAGTTCCGCATTCAGCGCCTGCTTCAGCCAGCCCCGGCGTGCCTCGAGGTCGTCCGGCAGCACCGCGTAGTCGAACAGCCGGCGCGTCGATACGCGCAGCAAGCCTTCGACATCCTCGATGACCAAGTCGGCGCGCTGCGGATCGAGCACCTGGAAATACACGACCGCACGGAACGACTGGTCGGCGCGGGTCAGGTCATCGACCGCGACCGTCGCGCCCGCGAGGCTGATCTTGTGCGCGATGCGCTCGATCAGCGGCATGACCAGATGCGTGCCCGAACCGACGATGCGCACGTGGCCGTCCATGCGGCGGAATGTGTAGACGTGCCCCTCCGGAATGCGGCGCACCGAGGCGATCACGAGAAGAGCCAAGGCGCACAGCGCCGCGAGGATGATCGGGGACAACATTTTCTTTTACTCGACAGCTAATTATCGGGGGTAGCTGCAGCGCTACATAATCATGTTAGCTCGCGTAAAACTAACGATTGCTTAACAGAATTCGTTGCTGCAGTGCAACCGATGCAATGGTGGGGTTCGTCCCCGGCGCGCCGAAAACTGCGGCGCCTCGCCGCGCGGAGCCCACGAAGACCGCCGGGTACAATGCGGTTTTCCGGGCGCCATCGAGGCCTATGTCGTACCCGCACACCCGCCTGCGCCGCATGCGTCGCGATGCGTTCTCGCGTGCATTGATGCGCGAAACCGATCTGACCCCTGCCGACCTGATCCTGCCGGTGTTCGTGCGCGAAGGCCGCGGCGAACGCGAACCGGTGCCGTCGATGCCCGGTGTCGATCGCGTCTCGATCGATGAACTGCTGCATGTCGCCGGCGAAGCGCACGCGCTCGGAATTCCCGCGCTCGCGCTGTTCCCGGTCACACCGCCGGAGGCGAAATCACTCGATGCGCGCGAGGCCTGGAATCCGGACGGCCTCGTGCAGCGCACGGTGCGCGCGCTGAAGCAGGAAATCCCGGAGCTCGGCGTAATCACCGACGTCGCGCTCGATCCGTTCACGACGCACGGCCAGGACGGCCTGATCGACGCGACCGGCTACGTCGTCAACGACCTCACCGTCGAGGCGCTGGTCAAGCAGGCCGTGTCGCACGCCGAGGCCGGCGCTGACATCGTCGCGCCATCGGACATGATGGACGGGCGCATCGGCGCGGTCCGTGCGGCACTCGAAGCGGGCGGGCACGTCCACACGCGCATCCTCGCCTATTCCGCGAAATACGCCTCGGCGTTCTATGGCCCGTTCCGTGATGCACTCGGTTCCGCCGGCAACCTCGGCAAAGGCAACAAGTACACCTACCAGATGGACCCGGCCAACTCCGACGAGGCCTTGCGCGAAATCGCGCTCGACCTCGACGAGGGCGCCGACATGGTCATGGTCAAGCCGGCGATGCCGTACCTCGACATCGTGCGCCGCGTGAAGGAACGCTTCGGCGTGCCGACGTTCGCGTACCAGGTCAGCGGCGAGTACGCGATGCTGAAGGCGGCGTTCCAGAACGGCTGGCTCGACGAGCGCGCCTGCGTGCTCGAGGCGCTGACCGGCATCCGTCGCGCCGGCGCCGACGCGGTGCTGACCTACTTCGCACTCGACGTCGCGCGCTGGCTGCGTGATGAGCGGTGAGGCAAGAAGCGAATCCCCCACTGCCGTCATCCCGGCGAAAGCCGGGATCCAGCGTCTTCTTCGTTTCAACGCGAGGAACTGGATCCCGGCTTTCGCCGGGATGACGAAATCAGCACCCACGTCGTGACCATGCACTCCCGCTACGCCGTCTTCGGTCAGCCGATCGCGCACTCGCTGTCGCCACGCATCCACACGCTGTTCGCTGCGCAGTTTGGCATCGCACTCGACTACCGCGCGATCGAAGCCGGCCGCGAGGATTTCGTGCAGGTGCTCGACGCGTTCGCGCGCAATGGCGGGCGCGGCGCGAATGTGACGCTGCCACTCAAGGAGGATGCCGCGGCGTTGTGTGCCGAATGCAGCGAACGCGCGCGCCGATGTGGCAGCGTCAACACGCTGCTTCGCGTCGGCGATATGTGGCACGGCGACAGCACCGATGGCGCCGGCCTGCTGCGCGATCTGCGTGAACATCACGACTTCGATCCGCGTGATCAACGCATCCTGCTGCTCGGCGCGGGCGGCGCGGCGCGTGCCGCCGCATTTGCGTTCATCGACGCGGGTGCCGCGGAACTCGTGATCGCGAATCGCACGTTCGAACGCGCAGATACGCTCGCTGCGGCGATCGATGCTCCTTCTCGCGTAGCCGCACGAGCGTGGACCGAACTGTCCATCGGAGATGGCTTCGACCTGGTCGTCAACGCGACCGCCGCGGGCCATGCCGGCGCCGCGTTTGATTTGCCGTGCGATCGCCTCGCATCGCGGACCTTCTGCTACGACTTGTCCTACGGCAAGGCCGCTTCGCCGTTCCTGGACTGGGCACGCGCGACCGGCGCGTCCCATGTCAGCGACGGCCTCGGCATGCTCGTCGAACAAGCTGCCGAATCATTCGCGATCTGGCACGGCCGGCGGCCGGACACCGCGCCGGTGCACGCCGAATTGCGCGCGCAGCTTGTCGCGGCGTCGAAGAAGTGACCACGATGGACTGCCGCCGCGGCTGCGGTGCCTGCTGCATTGCGCCGTCGATCTCCTCGCCGATTCCGGGCATGCCGCATGGCAAGCCGGCGGGAATTCCGTGTGTGCAGCTGATGGACGACTACCGTTGCGCGATCTTCGGCCAGCCTGAGCGTCCGGACGTCTGCGCGCGCCTGCGCCCTACGGCCTCGATGTGTGGCGTGGCCCGCGAACATGCGTTGACGATGCTCTCGGCGCTCGAGGTCGCGACGCAACCGCGTTGAGTCAGCGCGTCAGCGCGTCTGCGACGTAGCGGTTCTTGAGCTTCACGTAGTGGTGCGCCGAGTAGTACAGGCGCTCGATCTCCTCGCTGGACAATTTGCGCACGCAGCGCGCCGGATTGCCGACCCAGAGTTCGCCTTCGCCGACGATCTTGCCCGGCGTGACCACGGCGCCGGCGCCGATCATGCTGTGCCGGTTGACGACGACGCCGTCGAGCACGGTCGCGTGCATGCCGATCAGGCAGGCGTCGCCAATCGTGCAGGCGTGCACGACCGCGGCGTGGCCGATCGTCACGTCGGCGCCGATGCGCAGCGGAAAGCCATCGGCGGTGTACTCGCCGGGATGGGTCACGTGCAGCACCGCGCCGTCCTGCACGTTCGTGCGCGCGCCGATGCGGATGAAGTGCACGTCACCGCGCGCGACCACGCAGGGCCACAGCGAGGCGTCCTCGCCGATCTCGACGTCGCCGATCACGTGCGCGGCAGGATCAATGTAGACATTTGCGCCGAGGCGCGGCGTGATGCCTTGGTACGGGCGGATGTTCATCGCGAGAGCGTAGAGGATTTGCGGTGGCCTGACATCAGGCGGAACCGTTCGCCCTGATCCTTCGGCAGGCTCAGGACAAGGTGTGCCTTGGGCGTATCGAAGCGCGAACCCTCCGGACGTCGCGTGGTTCGTGATTCGATACTCAGCGACGGATGGGTCGACGCATGCCGGGGAACTGGACCCTACATCCGAGGTGCTTGATTTTGGGCGCGCTGCGCGCCACGTTGTCGGGCCGATCCCCACGCTTTCCGCCATGACGACCGACAATCCGCTGCTCGCGACCACCGGCCTGCCGCGCTTTTCCGCGATCCGCCCCGAACACGTCGAGCCTGCCGTCGATGCAGTGCTCGCCGACTACCGCGCGCGCACCGATGCCTTGCTTGCATCCGACGCGACGCGCGACTTCGCGAATGTGGTGCTGCTCGGCGAGGACCTCGAGGATCGCCTGAACCGGGTCTGGGCGCCGGTGTCACACCTGCATGGCGTCGCCGATTCCGAGGAACTGCGCAAGGCGTACTCCGCCGCGCAGGAGAAGATCGTCGAACACGCCAGCGAGCTCGGCCAGAACCGTGAGCTGTACGCGGCGGTGAAAGCGGTCGCGGACCGCGCCGAGGCGATCACGCTGCCGCGAGCGGCGCGCACGCTGATCGAGCACGAGCTGCGCGACTTCAGGCTCTCCGGTGTCGCGCTCGAAGAGCCGGCGCGCTCGCGCTTTCGCGAGATCGCGAATGAGCTCGCAAAACTTGCGACCGAATTCGAGGAAGCGGTGCTCGACGCGACCGACGCGTGGAGCGCGCCGATCGCGCAGGAATCCGACCTCGCTGGCATTCCCGAATCCGGCCGCGCGGTGCTGCGCGCGTACGCGCAGGAGAAGAACGCCGATGGCTGGCTGGTCACCTTGAAGCAGCCGAGCGTGCAGGCGGTGCTGACTTATGCGGACGACCGGAGCTTGCGCGAGCGCGTCTATCGCGCGCACCAGACGCGCGCCTCGGACCAGGGACCGAACGCGGGCGAGTTCGACAACACCGCGCGTATCGACAAGATCCTCGCGTTGCGCCACGAGGCGGCGCAGCTGCTTGGTTTCCACGACGCCGCGGAGGAGTCGCTGGCGACCAAGATGGCGCCTTCGCCGGATGCGGTGTTTGCGTTCCTGCGCGATCTCGCGGCGCGCGCGAAGCCGGTCGCGGAACGCGAACTCGCTGAGCTGCGCGCATTCGCGGCGGACGAACTCGGCATTACCGAGCTGCAACCGTGGGATATCGGCTACGCCGCGGAGAAGCTGCGCGAAAAGAAGTACGCCCTGAATGAGGAAGAGCTGAAGCCGTACTTCGCGCTCGATCCGGTGATCGCCGGCCTGTTCGCGATCACGCAGCGCGTGTTCGGGGTATCGCTGAAGCAGCGTGAGGGCGTCGACGTCTGGCATCCGGATGTGCGCTACTACGACCTCGCCGATGCGAACGGTGCCGTGTTTGCCGGCGCCTACGTCGACCTCTACGCGCGCGGCGGCAAGCGTGGCGGCGCGTGGATGGATGTCTGCGTGAACCGTTTCGTGCGTGACGGAAGCGGACACGAGAATGGCACCCAGCTGCCGGTCGCGTTCCTGACCTGCAACTTCGCGCCGCCGACTGCGCAGACGCCGTCGCTGCTGACCCACGACGACGTGCTGACCTTGTTCCACGAATTCGGCCACGGCCTGCATCATTTGCTCACCGAGGTCGACTATCCGGGTGTCGCCGGCATCAGCGGCGTCGAATGGGATGCGGTCGAACTGCCGAGCCAGTTCATGGAGAACTTCGGTTGGCAGCGTGAGGCACTCGATCTGTTCGCGCGCCACTGGCAGAGCGGCGAACGCCTGCCGGATGAGTTGTTCGCGCGCATGCAGGCCGCACGGCATTTCCACGCCGGCCTGTTCCTGGTGCGCCAGCTCGAATTCGCGCTGTTCGATTTCCGCCTGCATCGCGAGTTCGATCCGGCACGCGGCGCGCGTGCGCTGGAGATCCTCAATGAGGTCCGCGACGAGGTCGCCGTGCTGCACCCACCCGCGTGGCAGCGCTTCCCGCATGCGTTCACGCACATCTTCGCGGGCGGATACGGCGCGGGCTACTACAGTTATCTGTGGGCCGAAGTGCTGTCGGCCGACGCGTTCGGGCGCTTCGAGGAAACCGGCGTGTTCGATCGCTTGACCGGCGAGGCGTATCGCAAGGCGATCCTCGCGGTCGGCGGTTCGCGGCCGGCACTGGAGAGCTTCGTCGAGTTCCGCGGCCGCGAACCGCAGCCGGACGCGCTGCTGCGCAGTTATGGGCTGGCCGCATAGGACGGCGCGGTTTCCCCAATGCCCAGGCAGGATGCAGGGCACGGCGATTTCGAACCCTTACCCCTCTCCCCGATGGGAGAGGGGCTTTAGAATGCACCGATGAAACTCGCCTCGTGGAACGTCAATTCGCTGAACGTGCGCCTGCCGCATGTTGAACGCTGGTGTGCGGAAGCGCAGCCGGATGTGCTCGCGTTGCAGGAAACCAAGCTCGAGGACGCGAAGTTCCCGGTCGCTGCGCTCGAGGCGGCCGGCTACGGCTGCGCGTACTCGGGACAGAAGACCTACAACGGCGTCGCGATCCTCTCGCGCGCGCCGATCAGCGATGTCCGGCACGGCATCGATGGTTTCGACGATCCGCAGCGGCGCATCCTCAGCGCGACCGTCGGCGATGTGCGCGTCGTGAATCTCTACGTGGTCAACGGCCAGGCCGTCGGCAGCGAGAAGTACGCCTACAAGCTCGACTGGCTGGCCAAGGTCACCGCCTATCTGGCCGAGGAGATCCGCCGCCATCCGCGCCTGGTCGTGATGGGCGATTTCAATATCGCGCCGGACGATCGCGACGTGCACGATCCGGCCGCGTGGCACGAGCAGATCCTGTGTTCGACGCCGGAGCGCGACGCGCTGAAACGCCTGCAGGACATCGGCCTCGCCGACAGTTTTCGCCTGTTCAACGAGGACGGCGGACACTACAGCTGGTGGGACTACCGGCAGGCCGCGTTCCGGCGCAACCTCGGCCTGCGCATCGACCTGGTCCTGGTTTCCGAGGCGCTGCGGCCGTTGTGCATGGCCGCGACCATCGACCGCGAACCACGCACCTGGGAACGCGCCTCGGACCACACGCCCGCCGTACTGGAACTCGACAATGGCCGCTGACTGGCTGGTATCACCGGACGACAAGGAACTGGAGGAACTGGACCAGTTCCTGCGCGCGCATTCGGGCGACGAGGACCTGCTGCTCGATGGCGTGCACGGCTTCCTGACCGCGCTCGCGATCGGTCCCGCGCCGGCCAAGCCCGAGGAATGGCTGCCGGAAATCCTGCACGAGCCGTTCGCGGACACCGGCGAGGGCGAGCGCGTGCTGACCCTGCTCGCACGTCTCAACGATGCGATCGCGCCGGAGCTGGAAACCGGCACCTACGAGCCGATCCTCGGCGAACTCGATGTCGAGGAGGGACCACCCGCGTTCACCGCTCGCGGCTGGTGCGAGGGTTTCTCGCGCGGCATCGACCTGCGCGCGCCGGTCTGGGAAGGCCGCCTCGGCCACGATTCGGAACTGATGGAACTGCTCGGCCCGATCATTGCGCTCGCGATCGATGACGGCGTGTTCGAAAGCGACGCCGCGTTTCCGCCGCTTGGCGACGAGGACTACGACGAATGCCTGTCGCAGATTCCGGGCGCGGTCGCCGCGGTCGCCGAGTACTGGCGCGATCATCCGCTCAGCGCGGACGAGCGCAACGCGCCAGCACCGGAAGGCGGCGCGATGCCGCCGCGGCGACGGAGTGGGCGCTGGGTGCACTGAGGCGATCGCGTCGACGATGCTGTCGTAGGAGCGGCGTCAGCCGCGACACTCTTCAAGCCCTCCCCTTCAAGGGGAGGGTTGGGTGGGGATGGTGTTCACCGCGCCAACAGCATCGCGGCTGAAGCCGCTCCTACATTTCCAGACGCATCGTTCGTCCCGGCGCTCCAATCCGTTCACGGATACGCGCTTGTGCGCACGCCTGCGCGCGCGCATGTTGCGCGCATTCCCGGTTTGGAGAATCCCCATGACTGCCACTGCTTCCACCAGCCGTCGCGTCGCCCGCGTGTTCCGCGGCCAGCCGACCTCGGACGGCGCCGGCGTGAAACTCACGCGCGTGATCGGCCAGCGCGACCTCGACATGCTCGATCCGTTCCTGATGCTCGACGAGTTCCGCTCGGACCAGGCCGGCGACTACATCGGCGGCTTCCCGAGCCATCCGCACCGTGGCTTCGAAACGGTCACCTACATGCTCGCCGGGCGCATGCGCCACGCCGACAACCAGGGCAATTCCGGTTTGCTCACGCCCGGCAGCGTGCAATGGATGACCGCCGGCCGTGGCATCGTGCATTCGGAGATGCCCGAGCAGGAAGACGGTCTGATGTGGGGCTTCCAGCTCTGGGTCAATCTGCCGTCCGGCGACAAGATGGGCGCGCCGCGCTACCAGGACATCGCGCCGGAGCGCGTGCCGGAGATCACGCCAGCGCCCGGTGTGCGGGTGCGCGTGCTCGCGGGGCGGCTCGGCGAGGCGACAGGGCCGGTCAGCGGCGTCGCGGTCGAACCGCTGTATTTCGATATCCAGCTCGATGCCGACGCGCGCTTTTCCGTACCGCTGCCGGGCGGTCACAACGCCTTTGCGTACGTTTATGCAGGCAGCGCCGAGGTCGGTGCCGCGGATGCGGCGAAGCGCATCGCGCGCGGCGAGCTCGCTGTGCTCGATCGCGACGGCGAGGAATTGCTGATCGCAGCTGGCAACGAGCCGACGCGGCTGATCGTCGTCGCCGGCAAGCCGCTCAACGAGCCGGTCGCGAAATACGGTCCGTTCGTGATGAACACGCCGGAGCAGATCGTCGAGGCGATCCGCGACTACCAGGCCGGCAGGTTCTGACCAGGCGCAGATTGATCCGCGCCGCGTGGATTCGGATCGCTGAGCGTGCCCGCCCACGATTGAAAGCGGCGCTGCGTCCACGCGGCGCCGCCCGGCGATCCTGCTCTTGTTACGGCGTGGCTCAGTCGAAGCCGTTGCTGAAGATCGTATCGGCAGTTTCCTCGACAGCGAAGTTCACCGGAATGCGGACTAGCGGCTGCACGGGATCGTCACTGGTCACGCAGATGCTCGCGGAATAGAAGCCTCGTACGAGCGTACCCGCGTCGAACATCAGCGTCACCGGGCTGCCGGTGTCGGCGGCGGTCGTGCCGCTGGACGCTGACGTGAACTGGATCCAGGGAACGCTGCCCGGCGCCGTGCAGTCGCTGCCGGCCGTGGCCAGGCTCCAATGCAAATCACCGGAACCGGCATTGCCGATCGTCAGCGTCGTCGAAGCGCTGCTGCCGGCCGTTTCGACTTCAACCGACAGCGCGGCTGGACTCAAGGTCATGGCCTGCACGGGCTGCACGGTGCAGGCCTGATACCACGGCGTCGCCTGAGTGATGGTGTTCCAATCAGTCGAGGCGACCGGATCGAGATAGTTGGGGCACAACGAGCCTTGGCCGAAAGGCATCAGCGTGGTCGGCGATGGCACCGCAGGCGCTGGTCCGTGCAACTTGTTGTCGCCGATTAAGAAGGTGCCAAGCCAGCGCAGTCCAGTGAGTGGGGGAACGGTGCCGCTCAGCTGGTTGTGGTCCATCTGAAGGGTCATCAGCATCGTCAGCCCGGTGAGCGATGGGATATGGCCAGTCAGCTGGTTGTGATCGAGGTAGACGGTGCTTAGATTCGTCAGCCCATTGAACGCCGGAATGCTGCCGCTGAGCTGATTGTGATCGGCGACGAAGGTGCGCAGATTGGTCAGCCCGGCCAGCGACGGAATAGCGCCGCTGAGCTGATTGGAGGCGACATAAATATTCTGCAGAGCCGTCATTCCGGTCAGCGCAGGGATGGCGCCGCTGAGTTGATTGCGCGCGACATCGAAGTTGGTCAGGCTGGTGATGCCGGCGAGTTCGGGAATGGGGCCACTGAATCGGTTGCCTTCAACGAACAGCGAAGACAGATGCGCCAGTTGCTGGGACGAAGGCAGGCTGCCGCTGAACAGATTGTTGTCGGCGTCGATTTCCAGACCGGTTTGATCGCTGAGATCGGGAATGGAGCCCGTAAGCTGGTTGCTGGTAACCAGGAAAGCCTGCAGGTTGGTCAGCCCCGTCAGGGACGGAATGCTGCCGCTGAGGTGGTTATAGGTGACATCGAACGAATTGAGATTGGTAAGGCCGACGAGTGTCGGAATCGGGCCGCTCAGCTGGTTGTAACCGAAAAAGACCGATTGCAGGCTGGTCAACCCAGCGAGCGACGGAATGCTGCCGGTAAATCCACTGCGCGCCAGAGCGATGGATGTCAGATGGGTCAACCCGGTGAGCGGTGGAATAGGGCCGGCGAGATTGACGTTTTCCACCATGCTCACAGTGACCAGGTTGGTCAGGTGATTCAGCGAGGCGGGCAAGGTTCCGGACAGGTTATTCAGATCGAGGTTGATCCCCTCGATCGTCACGCCGCTGGCGTCGCAGGTGATTCCGTTCCAATTGCACTCCTTGCCTATATCGTTCAGGTTCCAGACGTTCGCCCAGTTTGCGCCACCCGCGCTGTTGTAGAGGTCGAGCAGCACCGCGCGTTCCGCGACCGGAATGGCGGCATGCGCCGACGAGATCGCCACGAAGGCGAGCGGCACGGCGAGCGCGAACCAGCGTCGCGCGAATCGGCCCGCCGTTCGATGGGTGCCAACGGATATATGGAAAACTGTCATGGTGAATCGTCTCCTGCGTGACTGACTCGACTGATGTGCATCGCCATGCGACGCGGTCCCCGCCGCGCATGCGGAATCGCTTTCAGATGAGCCCCAAGAGAACCGGTGACCCGAGCGTGCCGCCGCTGACCAGCATCTCCGGACCTTGCGCGCAGACGCCCAGCGGCACACTCGCGCTGTGTTATCGCTCCATTACCGCTACATGAATGCAGGCGAATACAACGCGTTACGCGATCATTGCGGCGATGGCCGCAGCCCTGCACGCGGGTATCGACGTCAGTGAGTCGACCCGATCGGCGGCGCTGAACGGGAAGGAGGTCGCAGCAGCGCGGCGGGAATCGGCCGTTCGCCAGCCAACCCCCGCGTCCGCTGCAGCGCATCGCGCCACGCTTCTTCCTGGCCGAGTGCTCGGTAGAGACGAGTCTGCAGGATGCTGCAGGTGAAATCCGCACCTGCCCAGCGCGCGACCCGGCCAACGATCGCGCTGGCCCGCTCGAGATCTCCGGTGTCGATCAGGGCGTGACCCCAGGAAGCTGCGACGGCAGCCATATCCGCCGGGACGCCGGCCGTCTCGGAGGCGCGCAACGCGTGTTCATACGACGTAGTGGCATCGTTCCTGGTCGCCCGACGCAGCTCTGCATCCGCGAGGCTGGCGTAGACCGGCGCAGCCGCAATCGTCGTTGTGGCGGACCAGGCCGCGAACTTCCGGATTTCCTCGGCCGCTTCGGCGCCCCGGCCAGCCGCTTGCAGGGCGCGCA
The DNA here is from genome assembly GCF_039523175.1 of Dokdonella soli. Taxonomy (NCBI): domain Bacteria; kingdom Pseudomonadati; phylum Pseudomonadota; class Gammaproteobacteria; order Lysobacterales; family Rhodanobacteraceae; genus Dokdonella; species Dokdonella soli. Next base: position 424,136 of record NZ_BAAAEU010000006.1, on the reverse strand, counting down.
CTAGCGTCAGCCAGGCCATCGCGCGTTCGCGCGCATCGTCGGGACGCGCCAGCGCGGCAACCGCCTCCCGCGCGGGTTCGATCGCCGTCTCTGCCTGACCACCTTCCAGTTTGAAGCGCGCCCGCGTGGCGCGCATCTGTCCAACCAGCGCCTGTTCCTGGTCCGGTGATACTTCATTCTCCATGACGCCGAGCAAGGCGACCGCCTCGCTGGTGCGCCCGTTCGCCGCGAGCGCGTGCGCATGCTGCAGCTGCATCGCGCGGCGTGTGTCCGCGTTCTCGTGCTGGGACAACTGCGCCAGGCCGCTCTCGCTGACCGAGAGAGCTTCCACGGGCTGCAGCAGCGCGAGGTGCGTCTCGACTTCATCGCACAGCGTGTGGATGAGTTCGCTGTGCGCGCCCAAGCGCTGGAAGCGATCCGCAGCCCGGCGCAGGACGGATGCGCCCTCGGCGTAGTGGCCGCGGGTGTTTTCCATCAAACCCTCATTGGCCTCGACCCGCGCGAGCGAGAGCGCGTCGCCGGTGATTTCGAGCGCGATGCGCGACCGCGCAAAATCCGCCGCCGCCGCGTCGAAACGACCCATGCTCGCATTCGCGACGCCGCAACCCATGTAAGCGCGCCCGAGCGCGTCGGGTTCATTGCGATCCGTCAGCAACGCAGTCGCTTCGGCGCACGCGCGCAGCGCGCCGGCAATGTCATCGCTGTGTGTTGCAACGGTACCGAGAACGGTCAGCACGCGCGCGCGCAGGACGGGATTCGTTTCGGCATCGACCTCGCCGAGGAGACCTTCGAGTCGTTGCCGCGCGACTGAGAGCTGGCCACCACGAAAATCCGCCACTGCGAGGCGCAAACGCAATTCGGGTGCCTTCTGCAATGCAGGCGATGCGGTTTCGATCGCCTGCCGGACGCCGGCGAGGTCATCGACGAGCAGTGCCGCTTCGGCACGTTGCTGGACGGCAGCAAGGGAAAGCGCGTCCGTGTCACCCTGCGTCCCGCCGGGTCTGCCCAGACGATCCAGCAGCATGGCCGCTGCCGCACGCGCCGCGGCGACCGCGTCTTCGTGCTGCGCTTCGATTTCCAGGTCGCGGCCATCGGCATGGACATCGAGATGCACGCGCCAGCCCGCGGCCGTCCGTGTCACCTTCGGAGCAATCAGCCGCTGCGCGCCGGTGGCGCTGCGGACGAGCTGCTGCGCGGCCTTCCCATCACTGCCCGCCGGACCGGTCAACGCGACGACGCTGTCACTCGGCACTACGGTCATGCCCGCGCTGCGCAGGCGCACGGCAATGAGATCCATCAGGCCGAGCCGCAGCCACGCCCATTCCGGGCTGGCGTCGACCGTCGCCGGGAGAACGGCCGTCACGTCGACGCTCGCGCGCGGGGATAACCCTGGCGACGGCGGCGATATCGCGTCGCGGTGGGCCAGCGCGAACCCGGTCAGCCCGAGCGCGAACGCGGCAGCGGTTGCGGCGCCGACGATCCACGTTCGGCGGCGACCGCGGCGACGCGCCGGTTTCGCGGCGGCGGCGCGCTCGAAGTGCGCGGCATCCGCGCTGCGTTCGGCGCTGGCCGCGCCATCGGCAGTCCGGTTCTGCGTGTCGGCGCCCGCGCGCCGCGGCAGGTCGGGCAGTTCCTCCACCACCACGTCGGCGACCCAGCGGTAGCCGAAGCGCGGGATCGTGCGGATCGCGTTCTGTTCGTCGCCGTTGTCGGCGACCGCGCGGCGAGTCTTCAGCATGGTCTGGCCCAGCACTGCATCGGTGACGTCGAGCCTGCCCCACACCGCCGCGATCAACTCGTCGCGGCCTATCGCACGGTCGCGATGATCAATCAGGTAGGCAAGGCAGTCGAATACCTTGGGCGACAACGTCACCAGCTCGCCGCCGCGGCGCAATTCGCGCGCAGCCAAATCGACGGTGCAGTCGCCGAAGCGGTATAGGAGACGGTGCATCCGCCAAGGTTAGCTGCCCTGCCCGGACTTTGCGCAATCAGCGGCGCGGATCGCGCTGATCATTGCGCAGCGCGAGCGCTCAGAACGCGATCATCACGATCGAGCCTGCGACGATCAGGCCACCACCGATCGCGACCGGCCAGCTCAACGATTCGCCGACGAACAGTGCGCCGAGCAGGATCGCGAACACGACGCTGAGCTTGTCGATTGGCGCTACCTTGCTGACCGCGCCGAGCTGAAGCGCGCGGTAGTAGCACAGCCACGACAACCCGGTCGCGACGCCGGAGAGTGCGAGGAACAGCCAGGTCTTCGGCTCGATCGTCGACGGTGCGCGCCATTCGTCGCGCAGCGACAGGATCGCCGCGGTGACCCCGAGAATCACGATCGTGCGGATGAAGGTCGCGAGGTTCGAGTTGATGCCGGCGACACCGATCTTGCCGAACAGCGCGGTCAATCCCGCGAAGAACGCGGAGCCCAACGCAAACAGGATCCAGCTTTCACGAAGATTCATGGCGTCCCAACTCGATCAGCGCGCGAAATTCAGCTCGACGCCCATGCCGGCTGGATCGGTCAGGAAGACCTGCACCTGCCCGATCATGGGCACCTCGTCGATTTCGTAGGCGATGCCGGCCGCCTCGAGTCGACGAATCGATTCCGCGCGGTCGACTCCGGTGAATGCGACATGGTCGAGCCAGCCGGTGCGCGCGGCCGGCGTCGCGGTGTTCGTCGCGACATCTGCGTCCGCCGGGATGATCGTGAGATGCAGCAGGTCGCGGTCTCCGGCATACAGCCAGTATCCGCGCGACCGAAACGGCGGGCGCGGTCCTTCGCACAGACCTATCACCTCGCAGTAGAACGCGCGCAGGCGTTCGATCATGTCCTCGGGGGCGCGGAAATTGATGTGGTTCAGTCCGCCGATCGCCTTGGTCATGGCGCTCGTACCGGCGCGCGTTCGTCATGCACGGAAGGCTTCAGCGTTTCCTCGAAATAGTCCGCGATCAGCGCGTAGACGTGCTTCTTCAGCGCCGGCGTCGACAGCCCGTGCTTGGCGCCTGGATAGGTCATCAGACGGAACTGCGTGCCCTGTTGCTGCAGCGCGGCCATCAGTTTCGTCGAGTTCGCGAACAGCACGTTGTCATCGGCCATGCCATGCACAAGCAGCAGCTTGTCCGACTTCAATCCGTCGATCCAGTGCAGCACACCTGAAAGTTCATAGCCCTGCGCGTTGTGCTGCGGCGTGTCAAGATAGCGTTCGGTGTAGTGCGTGTCGTACAGCGTCCAGTCGGTGACCGGCGCGACCGCGACGCCGGCCGCGATCTGCTCGCCCGCCTTCGCGAGCAGCATCAGTGTCTGGTAGCCGCCGTAGCTCCAGCCGAACACGCCGATGTGTTTCGCATCGACCCATGGCTGCGCTTTCAACCAGGCGATGCCGGCCAGCTGGTCGGCGATTTCGGCGTTGCCGAGCTGCTGGAAGATTGCATCCGAAAACTTGCGCCCGCGCCGTGGCGAGCCGCGATTGTCCATCGCGAACACGACATAGCCGTGCTCGGCCATGTACTGCTCGAAATGATTGCCCCAGTTGCGCTTGACGTACTGGCTGCCCGGTCCGCCGTAGTAGGTCATGAACACGGGATATTTTTTGTGAGAAGTGCGGCCATGGATGGCCGCGGCTGGATCTTCCGAAGCCGAAACGTCGCCAAGTTGCTGCGACGATCCCAATGGCGGCGATCCCGGACGGATCGCATCCATATCGCGCGGCTTGTAGACGCGGTAATGCAGCTCCTGTCCGTCCTCGCTCTTGAGCGTGCCATAGGACGGCGCGACCAGGTTGTCGCGATACGTCCAGTACGGATGGCCAGGCTTCAATTCGTTGTGTTCGACCCAGGCGATACGGCTGCCGTCGGCCTTGCGCAACGACACCTGCGGCGGCGTGGCCGGATCGGAATACGTGTCGATCCAGGCCGCGGCCTGCTCGCCGAACTCCGCGTCGTGCCAGCCTTCGCCGGCGCTGATGCGGGTCGGCTTGTCCGCGTCCGCGCCGTCGAGGCGCGTCACATAGACCTGCTGTTGCAGCGGATCGTCGCGGTTCGATGCGAAGTACGCCTTCCCATTCTTCTCGTCGAGCGCGAGCAGCTTGTCGACCTCCCAGTCGCCGCGGGTCAGCGCGCGTCGCAGTCCGCCGTCGAGCCCGTACACATACAGATGCTTGTAGCCGTCTCGCTCGGAAGCCCAGACGAACGCATCCTCGTGCTTCAGGAAACGCAGGTCGTCATGGAGATTGATCCAGGTGCGGCTGGTCTCGGTCAGCAAGAGCTGCTGGCGCAGCGTGCCGACCTCGACCGCGATCAGATCGAGCCGGCGCTGGTCACGGCTCTCGCGCTGAAAGCTGACCCGCTTCGCGTCGGGCAGCCAGTCGACGCGCGCGAGGTAGATGTCCGCGTCCGCGCCGAGGTCGATCCATTGCGTGCGACCGCCCTTCGCGCCGACGAGGCCAAGCTTCACGGCGACGTTCGGGCGTCCCGCGGCCGGATAGCGCTGGCTGATCGTCTCGCTGCGGTCCGCGTAGACCTCGGTGCGCTTGACCTCGTCGACGCCGGACTCGTCGTAGCGCTCATAGGCGATCGCGGAATCATCCGGCGCCCACCAGTAACCGGTTGCGCGCGCCATCTCCTCCTGCGCGACGAACTCGGCCTCGCCGTTGTGGATCGGCCCCTTGCCGTCGCGTGTGAGCTGGTAGTTGCGATGCCGCGCGAGATCGATTGTGTAGAGGTTCTGCCGGCTGACGAATGACACATAGCCGCCGCGTGGCGATACCTTCGCGTCGTTGACCTCGAAACCCTTGGGCGTCAGCGCGCGCAGTTCCTGGCCGGGTCTGGCGTCGAGGTCGTAGAGCCAGAGCCGCTCGCCGACACTGAACAGGAGCTTGCGGCTGTCCGGCGCCCAGCGGTACGCGACGATGCCCTTGAGCTGCGCGATGCGCTCGCGCTCGCGACGCGCCTTCTCCGCGTCGGACAACTCCTTCTGCTCGCCGATCGCGAGCGAATCGACGAGCCGTCGCGATTGTCCGCTGGCGACGTCGTATGCCCAGAGGTCGAGCTGGTTCTGATCGTCGGCGCGACCGCGCAGGAACGTGACCCGGCTGCCGTCCGGTGCGATCTTCAACGCACGCGGACTCGGCCCGTTCAGATCAGGGTCGGAAAAAATGCGTTCGATGGTCAGACGTTCAGCGTGCACGAGAGGGCTCAGCACCTGCAGGGCGGCGAGAAGGAGGAGGCGCATGGGAACTCCACAGGCAGGGCACGCATTACAGCGCAGCCCAGCGTCGCGGCCAAGCGCCCGGTGTTCCGCACCGTTTGCGTGATCGCCATCCCATCTTTCAGCCGATGCAAGCTTTTGTTCAGCCGCCATGCGGTGCAATGCACGCGCACACTCGCACTGCACGCAACGGGGATGAACCATGGATTCGAAAACATTACTGGGTGTTGCCGCCGGCGCCGCGCTCGCGATCGGTGGTATGGCGCTCGCACAACGTCATGCCGGCAACAACAACGGCACAGATCGCGCAGCCCCTGCGGCCGCTGTCCAGCCGGCGCCCGCGCTGCCGCCGCAACCCGTCGACGATGGCTATGCCGACGTGCGCAACGTGCGCCCGATCGTCGAGCAGGTCACGACACCGCGCAAGGTCTGCGACCAGGTCGCGGTCACGCATCGCGCGCCGGGCAGCGACAATCACGTGGTCGGCACGGTGGTCGGAGCCGCAGTCGGCGGCCTGCTCGGCAACCAGATCGGACGCGGCAACGGCCGCAAGGCGGCGACCGTCGCCGGCGCGGTCGGCGGTGGTTTCGTCGGCCACGAAGTCGGCGTGCAGCACGACGCGAACCGGACCACGACCAGCACCGAGACGCGCTGCCACACGGTCAACGACAGCAGCGACAAGGTCACCGGCTACGACGTGACTTACGAGTATCAGGGCCGCACGTACACCACGCGCATGGACCGCGATCCGGGCCCGCGACTGCAGGTGCAGCCAACGGTCACGCCGGTTGGCATGCCAGCGGCCGCACCGCCGCGCTGAGTGCGGCCGCGCGCGCAGCACTCCGTGGGAGTGGCAGCGGCCGCTCCCACAGCGTGTCGCGATGCATGCGTCACTCAAGCGACTGCACTGACGCCGAACAGGATGCGCTTCTCCTCGTCGCTCATCGGCTGACCCGCTGACGGATTGACTTCCGCACCCTTCGCGTACGCACGCTGCGTCGCCGGACGCGCCGCGATCGCGGCCTGCCAGCGCCGCACCCGCGCGAACGGCGTCAGGTCGAGCGGCGCCTTCGTGTACGGATTGATCCACGGATAGCAGGCCATGTCGGCGATGCTGTAATCGTCGCCGGCGATGAACGCGCGTCCGGCCAGTCGCCGGTCGAGCACGCCGAGCAGGCGCTGCACCTCCCTCGTGTAGCGCTCGATCGCATACGGAATCGGCTCCGGCGCGTACACGTTGAAGTGGCCGTACTGGCCGGTCATCGGTCCGAGCCCGCCCATCTGCCAGAACAGCCATTCGTTCACGACGATGCGGCCGCGAATATCCTGCGGGATGAAACGCTTCGTCTTGTTCGCGAGATAGAGCAGGATCGCGCCCGATTCGAAGGTACTGATCGGCGCGCCGCCATCGGCCGGCGCGTGATCGACGATCGCCGGCATCTTGTTGTTCGGTGAGATCGCGAGGTACTCCGGCTTGAATTGATCGCCCTTGCCGATGTCGACCGGTTTGGTCGTGTAGTCGAGATTCGTCTCTTCAAGGAACAGCGTGATCTTGTGGCCGTTCGGCGTGGGCCAGTAGTACAGGTCGATCATGGATGTCTCCGGTAGGTACAGCCAAGCATCGTTGGGGCAGCTCGCGCGTTCTCAACGATGCTCTGAAGACGTCATCCCGGCGAACGCCGGAAGCGCTTCACAACAGCGAAGCTGGTCATCCAGCGCCTTTGCGAGATGCTGAGGTCGCTGGATCCCGTGTCGTCGGCCATCCATGGCTTGCACGGAATGAGTTCATCCGGAACTCACTTGCCGATGCAGAACGACGAGAAGATTTCGCCGAGCAGGTCGTCGCTGCTGAATTCACCGGTGATCTCGCCGAGCGCATGCTGGACCTGGCGCAGCTCCTCGGCGGCGAGTTCGCCGGCGCGCTGGATCGTGAGTGCGTTCGAAGCCGCGGCGAGGCGGTCCCCCGCACGTTCAAGCGCGGCCACATGGCGCGCGCGTGCGGTGAACGCGCCGTCGGCCGACTCGCCGACGCCGGCGTGGCGCTTGAGTTCAGCGACGAGCAGGTCGAGCCCGTCACCGCTGCGCGCGGACAGCCAGAGGTGCATCGTGTCGTCGTGCCTCTGCGCGCGGGGTTCGCTGTACACGAGATCGATCTTGTTGTGCACGACGACACGCGCGGCGCGCGGTGGAAGATCGGCGAGCAGCGCGAGATCCGCCTCCGCTCGCACATCATCGCTGACCAGCACGGCGAGATCGGCGCGCTCAAGTTCGGCGCGCGCGCGACGGATGCCCTCACGTTCGACCACGTCGCCGGCCTCGCGCAGGCCGGCAGTGTCGACCAAGGTCAGCGCGATGCCATCGAGGTCGATCGTCTCGCGCAGCACATCTCGCGTGGTGCCGGCGATCTCGGTCACGATCGCGCGTTCGCTGGCCGCGAGCGCATTCAGCAGACTTGACTTGCCGACGTTCGGGCGACCGACGATGACCGCGTGCAGGCCGTCGGCGAGCCGCACGCCGCGACGTGCGGCCGCCTGCAGGTCGCCGAGCTTCGCGCGCAACGCATCGAGATCGACACCCAGCTGCGGCGCGGCGAGGAAATCGATTTCCTCCTCGGGAAAATCGATCGCGGCCTCGATCCAGACGCGCAGGCGCACGACACCAGCGGTCAGCTCGCGCACGCGTTCGGAGAACACACCATCGAGGCTGCGTTGCGCCGCGCGTGCGGCGGCTTCGGAGCCGCTCGCGATCAGGTCGGCGACCGCTTCGGCCTGGGCGAGATCGAGCTTGCCGTTGAGGAATGCGCGTTCGGAGAATTCACCGGGCCGCGCGTGGCGCGCGCCGAGTTCGACGACTCGCGCGAGCAGCAGGCGCAGCACGACCGGACTGCCGTGCGTTTGCAGTTCGAGCACGTCCTCGCCGGTGTACGAGTGCGGCGCCGGAAACCAGAGCAGCAGGCCGCGATCGATGACCGCCTCGTCGCGATCACGGAAGGCGGCGTAGCGCGCGTGGCGCGGCTGCGGTTCGCGGCCGAGCACGGTCCGCGCGATCGATCCCGCGAGCGCGCCGGAGACGCGCAGCACGCCGACACCGCCCGCGCCGGGCGCGGTCGCCACGGCTGCGATCGTGTCGGCGCGCGCGTTCACGGCATCAGGCTTTGGCGGTCTCGCCGGCGTCGATGCGTCGGGTGATGATCCACTGCTGCAGCAGACCGAGGCCGCCGTTGACGACGTAATAGAGGACGAGGCCGGCCGGGAAGAACGCGAACAGTACCGAGAACACGAGCGGCATGATCTTCATCATCTTGGCCTGGGTCGGGTCCATGCCCGCGGTCGGCGTCAGGTACTGCGTCGCGATCATCACCGCAGCGTTCAGCACCGGCAGCACGAAGTACGGATCCGGCGCGGTCAGGTTCTGGATCCAGCCCACGAACGGCGCCTGGCGCAGTTCGACGCTCTCGAGCAGCACCCAGTACAACGCGAAGAACACCGGGATCTGCACGACCATCGGCAGGCAGCCGGCGAGCGGATTCACTTTCTCCTTCTGGTACAGCTCCATCATCGCCGTGTTCATCTTCTGGCGATCGTCGCCGTAGCGCTCCTTGAGCGCGGCGATGCGCGGCTGCAGCTTGCGCATTTTCGCGCCGGAGCGGAACTGCGTTTCGCTGAGCTTGAAGAAGGCGGCCTTGATCAGCAGCACGAGCAGGATGATCGCGAGGCCCCAGTTGCCGGTCAGCTTGTGCAATTGCGCGAGCAGCCAGTGCAGCGGCTCCGCGATCACGGTGAAGATGCCGTAGTCGACGGTCAGCGACAGCCCGGGCGCGACCTGGTCGAGCGTGCCCTGCAGTTTCGGACCGATGTACAGACGCGCGCTGTCGGTTTTCGTTTCACCGGGCGCGACCGTGATCGGCGGTGACTGCGTGCGGATCAGGTAGCGCCGGATGTCCTCGCCCTGTCTTGCCTTGGCCAGATACGTCTTGGTCACGTACTGGTCGGTCTCGCCGGCGAGCGGAATCCATGCCGCGAAGAAGTAGTGCTGCAGCAACGCGGCCCAGCCACCGTTGAAGCTCTTGTCCAGCGGTTCCTTCTCGAAGTGGTCGAATTTCAGTTTCTGGAACTTGTCGGCCGTGCTGTACCACGCGGCCCCGGCGAAGCTGTAGCGCTCGGTGTTGCTGTAGCCCTTGAGGCCGGCGGTGTCGACGATCGGCGGCACGCGCTGCAGCTGGCGGTACGCGTTGCCGCTCCAGCTCGCGCTGCCCTTGTTCTCGATTTCCTGGCGCTGCTCGATCACGTAGCTGGCGCGCTTGAACACGAACACCTTGCGCACCGTGAGGCCGGATGCATCGGTCCAGATCAGCGGCACGTCGAGCGTGTCGGTGCCGGCGGCGAGCGTGTAGTCGTTCTTCTCGGCGGTGAACAGCGATTGATGGTCCGGCGCGGCGCCATTCGCGCTGACCAGGCCGCTCTGTGCCTCGAAGAAGGTCGCGTCACGGCTGTCGAGCAGGCGCACCGGATGCGCGAGATCCTTCGGCTGCTGCGGATACGCGAGCAGGTCGGCGACGACCACGCTGGCGCCGGCCGGATCGATCTCGACGCGCAGCACGTCGGTAGTGACCACGACATGTGCGGCCGTCGACGCACTCGTCGAGAGCGGTGGTGCCGCGGCGGCGGCGGTCGTCGTCGTAACGCTCGCGGTCGGTACATCCGCGCCATTCGCGGCTGCCGGCGAGCCCGCCGATGGCGAGGTTTCCGACACGGACCCCGCCGCCGGGGCCGGCGCGTGGTTGTAGTCCTCCTGCCACTGCATCCAGAGCAGGTAGCCGATGAACAGCAGGGCGATCAGAAGCAGGTTGCGTGGGGTCGTCATGACAGGATCGAAAGGCGCGAGGAGTACGGCGCCGGCGGACCGCGGCCGGTCGCGCGTGCTGCACGTGGCGGTAGCGATGCCCGGGGCGGATGGACGCCGCGCGAACGCTGCGCGGTGCTGGATCAGGCGCGCATTGTGCCGACGCCCTCGGCGCCGTTCAATGTCGCGATGCGTTGCCAGAGACGGACGAGCTCTGCGCGCAGGCTGGCATTGTCCTCCTGGTCGGCGCTGAATCGCGCCACCAGCAGGATGTCGACGGCGGGAAGTCCGTCGCGCGTATGGCGGAAACTGTCGCGAGCGATGCGCTTGATGCGGTTGCGGCGCACCGCCTTCTTCGAGACGCGCTTGGAGACCGCGAGGCCGAGGCGCGCGCCGCCGAGTTCGTTGGCGGCGACTTCGGCGCTGAAATGACGGGTGCCGACGCGCCGGCTGACGGTGCGCAGCCGCGCGAAATCCTTCGGGGTCAGCAGGCGCGCCGCACGCGGGAACGGGGCGGGCGCCATTGCGGTGTCAAACGTGGCGGTCAGACCGCGAGACGCTTGCGACCCTTGGCGCGACGCGCGTTGATGACGGCACGGCCGCCACGGGTCTTCATGCGCGCACGGAAACCGTGGTCGCGCGCACGCTTGAGGTTGCTCGGCTGATAGGTGCGCTTGGTGGCCATGAGCGTAACGTCGGTATCGGGGGAAAAGGGCGCGGATGGTAGGGTCCGGATGCCGGCATGTCAAGCCGCGAGAGGCCCGCGGCGGGGTCGTCAAGCCTGCGCTGGCGTTCGTTCCGATCCCCTCGGCACAACGCCGGGACGGAATGAAAACCTGTGGGCAGAGCGGCTTCGGACGTCGCCGCCGATAGCCCGGCAGGCAAAGCGCGCCCTGCGGTGGGCTCGGTGCAAACGTCCGTGCATAACCTGTGGACAGTATCGCGACGCTGCTAGACTTCCGCTTCTGCCCGGCGCATCGAAGTGTCCCCCTGCGCGATGCCGGCTTCCTGGAATTGTACCCACGCATGAGCGAACTTTGGCGCCGCTGCCTTTCCCGCCTCGAGGCGGAATTCAGCGCGGAGGATATTCATACCTATCTGGCACCCCTGCAGGCGGGCGAGGACGAATCGGGCTTCATCCTGTGGGCGCCGAACGCGTACACGATGGAGACCGTGCGCGAGCGCTTTCTCGACCGCATTCTCGCAGTGCTCGAACATCTCGCTGGCGGCGCGGTCGCAGTGGATGTGCAGGTTGGCACACGCAGCAACTTGCGCGCGACACCCAAGGCGCCCGCGCGCGCCAAGGCACCCGAACGAACGGTTGCCGAATCGAACATCGATCCGAACTACACGTTCGAGAATTTCGTTGAGGGCAAGTCGAACCAGCTCGGCAAGGCCGCCGCGACCCAGGTCGCGATGAATCCAGGCCGCGCCTACAACCCCCTGTTGCTGTACGGCGGCACCGGACTGGGCAAGACGCATCTGATGCACGCGGCCGGCAACCTGATGCGCGCGAACAAGCCCGACGTGAAGGTGCTGTACCTGCGTTCGGAGCAGTTCGTCAGCGGCATGGTGCGCGCGCTGCAGCAGAAGGGCATGGACGAGTTCAAGCGGCGCTTCCGCACGGTCGATGCCCTGCTGATCGACGACATCCAGTTCTTCGCCGGCAAGAACACCACGCAGGAGGAGTTCTTCCATACCTTCAACGCGCTGTTCGAGGGCAAGCAGCAGATCATCCTGACCTGCGATCGCTATCCGAAGGAAGTCGACAACCTCGAACCGCGCTTGAAGTCGCGCCTCGGCTGGGGTCTTTCGGTCGCTATCGAGCCGCCGGATTTCGAGACCCGCGCCGCAATCGTGCTGGCCAAAGCGCAAGCGAAGGGCGTCGACTTGCCGGAAGAAGTCGCGGTGCTGATGGCCAAGCGCATGCGCTCGAATGTGCGAGATCTCGAGGGCGCATTGAACACGCTGGTCGCGCGTGCAAACTTCGAGGGCCGGCGCATCGGCCTGGAGTTCGCGCAGGAAACCCTGCGCGACCTGCTGACCGTGCACGCGCAGGCGATCACGATGCCCAACATCCAGAGGATAGTGGCAGACTACTTCCAGCTGCGTCTGGCGGACCTGCTCTCGAAGAAGCGCAGCCGCTCGATCGCGCGGCCGCGGCAGATGGCGATGGCACTGGCCAAGGAATTGACTGAGCACAGCCTGCCCGAGATTGGCGATGCGTTCGGCGGTCGCGACCACACGACCGTGCTGCACGCGTGCCGGACCATCCGCGACCTGCGCGAGACCGACGGCAAGCTGCGTCAGGACTGGGAAAAGCTGGTACGGACGTTGACCGAATAGGGGATACGCGCCTGGCCCGGCCGGGCGAAGGGCAACCGCATCGAAAAGCTGTGGACAAGCTGTGCGGAGCGCGTGGCGCGATTATTATCCACAGATGACCCACAAGCGGCGACCGGGTTTCTCCCGCAGAAGATAAGCGTATAGCCCGTTGATTAATAAAGACATTTTGCGCTTTTTGCGGTTCTCCACAGACACAGCAACAACCAAACGTTCCACATAAACAAAACCAAAGACAGGACCGGCAGACCATGCGATTCAGCATTCAGCGCGAAGCATTCCTGAAACGCCTGCAACAGGTTGTCGGCGTGGTTGAACGCCGCCAGACCTTGCCGGTGCTGGCCAATCTGCTCGTGGTCGTCGACACAACCGGCGTTTCGCTGACTGGAACCGACCTCGAAGTCGAGATGGTCGCTCGCACCGAAGCGGACGACCTGGATTCCGGTGAAGTCACGATCCCCGCGCGCAAGCTGTTCGATATCTGCCGCGCATTGCCGGACGGCTGCCGGATCAAACTCGAACAGAGCGGCGAACGGGTAACCGTGAGCGCTGGTCGCAGCCGGTTCACGTTGGCGACCCTGCCGGCCACGGAATTCCCGGTGATCGAGAATATCGAGCTGGTTGAGCGTGTGACCTTGCCGGAAGCGACGCTGAAGGAGCTGATGGATCGCACCGGCTTCGCGATGGCGCACCAGGACGTTCGCTACTACCTAAACGGGATGCTGCTGGATCTGCGCGAGCACGTTCTGCGCTGTGTCGCGACCGACGGCCATCGGCTCGCGCTGGCCGAGACACGTATCGACACCAAGGTGTCTACGCCGCGTCAGGTCATCGTGCCGCGCAAGGGTGTGGTCGAACTGCAGGGACTGTTCGAACCGGGAGAGGGGACGGTCGAGCTCGAATTTGCGCGCAATCACCTGCGCGTGCGCCGCGGTGGTGTGACCTTTACCTCGAAGCTGATCGATGGCCGCTTCCCCGACTACGAGGCGGTGATTCCGATCGGCGCCGACAAGGAAGTCCGCGTGCAGCGTGACGACGTGCGCGCGGCTTTGCAGCGTGCAGCGATCCTGTCGAACGAGAAGTACCGCGGCGTCAAGCTCGAGGTCGGCCCGAACCGGCTGCGCATCGTCGCGCACAATCCCGAGCAGGAAGAGGCCATCGAGGAAGTCGAGGCAAAAACCGGCGTGGCCGAGCTCAGTGTCGGCTTCAACGTGAACTACCTGCTCGATGCGCTGGGGGCGCTTGGCGGTGACGAGGTGCTGTTGTGTCTGCGCGATGGTCAATCGAGCTGCCTGGTGCGCAAGCCCGAATCCGAAGACACGCGCCACGTGATCATGCCTCTGCGGCTCTGAAGGGCTTCGCGATCCGGCGCAGCGGCGCCGACCTCCTTACAGCGCAAGGGTGAACCCGCTGTGGAGCTGCGTCGCCTGCGCATCCAGAATCTGCGGTTGATCGAGCAGCTGGAGCTCGAGCTTGCATCCGGCTGGAACCTGTTCCTCGGCACGAACGGTGCCGGCAAGACGAGCCTGCTCGAGGCGGCCTTCCTGTTGTCGCACGGTCGCTCGTTCCGAGTGGGCGGCCAGGATGCGCTGGTCCGGCACGGCAGTTCCGGTTATTCGGTGTACGGCGAACTCGAGACCGCGTCGTCCGCGATCGAGCGCGTCGGGCTAGCCCGAAACGGCGGGCGGCTGGTCGCCCGGCTGGCCGGAGAGTCGATCGCGGCCGCCGAACTCATGCGGCATACCGCGGTGCTCTGTTTCGAGCCGGGTTCGCACGAACTCATTTCCGGACCCTCCGAGGAACGCCGACGCTTCCTCGACTGGGGTGTGTTCCACGTGGAACATGATTTCCTGCTGCACTGGCGGCGCTACCAGCGCGCGTTGAAGCAACGCAATGCACTGCTGCGCGGCGACGCCTCGGGGGCGGATCTCGATGTCTGGGACCAGGAGCTTGCGCGGGCCGCCGAACCACTGACCATGATGCGCCGCGACTACTTCGATGCGCTGCGGCCGATCCTGGCCGGTCTGTTGCGCGATCTGTTGGCCGAGCTCGGCGAACCGCAGCTCGCTTTCCATCCTGGTTTCGAAGCGGAGCGCCCGTTGGCCGAAGTGCTGGCGGCGCGGCGCGCCCGGGATCTTGCACGCGGGCACACCAGCGCCGGACCGCATCGGGCGGACTGGTCGATCGGCTTCGAGACCGCGCCGCGCCGCGAACACCTGTCGCGCGGGCAGGAAAAGCTCTGTGCGTTCGCGTGCGTGATGGCACAGGCGCACCTGTTTGCGCAGCGCGCGGGCGAGTATCCGGTTGTCTGTCTCGATGATCTCGCTTCCGAGGTCGACCAGGCGCATCAGCGCATGATGGTCGCAACGGTGGCTGCGAGCGGCGCGCAGGTGCTCGCGACAGGAACCGAGGAGCCTGCAGCGTTGGCGGCCCTGGGCGTTTCCGCCAAAAGGTTCCACGTGGAACAAGGTCGAGCGGCCGCACTGCTATAATTGGCTGATTCCAGCCTGTTTTGGCCTATTCAGCGCGGCGCGACGCCGTGCCCGGAGCCCCATGAGCGATCAATACGATTCCAGCAAGATCAAGGTCCTGAAGGGTCTCGAGGCTGTGCGCAAGCGGCCCGGCATGTATATCGGTGACACCGACGACGGCACCGGCCTGCATCACATGGTGTTCGAGGTCGTCGACAACTCGATCGACGAGGCGCTCGCGGGCTACTGCGATCACGTCGTGGTCACGATCCGGGCTGATGGCTCGGTCAGCGTCGATGACAACGGCCGCGGCATTCCGGTCGACATGCAGCCGGACGAGGGCCGATCCTCGGCGGAGGTCGTGATGACCGTGCTGCACGCCGGCGGCAAGTTCGACGACAACAGCTACAAGGTCTCGGGCGGCCTGCATGGCGTCGGCGTGTCGGTCGTGAACGCGCTGTCCGATCATCTCTGGCTCACGATCTACCGCGACGGTTTCGAGCACCAGCAGGAATACGCGCTGGGTGAACCGCTGTATCCGCTGAAAATTGTCGGTCCGTCGACGAAGCGCGGCACCACGGTGCGCTTCCATCCCAGTCTGGGCACGTTTTCCACGATCGAGTTCCACTACGACATTCTCGCCAAGCGCATGCGCGAACTGTCGTTCCTGAATTCCGGCGTGAAGATCGAACTCTTCGACGAGCGCACCGACAGGCACGACGTGTTCGAGTACGAGGGCGGCATCCGCTCGTTCGTCGAGCATCTGGCCCTGTTGAAGACCCCGCTGCACGCGAAAGTGATCAATTTCAGCGCGCAGCACGAGGGCACCACGGTCGATGTCGCGATGCAGTGGACCGACGCTTACCAGGAAACCGTGTTCTGCTTCACCAACAACATCCCGCAGCGCGACGGCGGCTCGCATCTGGCCGGTTTCCGCGGCGCGCTGACGCGCACCCTGTCCAACTACATCGAGGCCGCCGGCCTGCAGAAGACCGCCAAGGTCGCGCTCTCCGGCGACGACATGCGCGAAGGCCTGATCGCGGTGCTGTCGGTCAAGGTGCCGGATCCGAAATTCTCGTCGCAAACCAAGGACAAGCTGGTCTCCAGCGAGGTCAAGGGCATCGTCGAGTCGATCGTCAACCAGAAACTCGAGGAATTCCTGCTCGAACATCCAGCCGAGGCGCGAGCAATCGCGGCCAAGGTCGTCGACGCCGCGCGGGCGCGCGAGGCCGCGCGAAAGGCGCGCGAGATGACCCGGCGCAAGGGCGCGCTCGACATCGCCGGCCTGCCCGGCAAGCTCGCCGACTGCTCGGAGAAGGACCCGGCGCTCAGCGAACTGTTCATCGTGGAGGGCGACTCGGCCGGTGGCTCGGCCAAGCAGGGCAGGAACCGCAAGAACCAGGCGATCCTGCCGCTGAAGGGCAAGATCCTCAATGTCGAGCGCGCGCGTTTCGACCGCATGCTCGGCAGCGCCGAGGTCGGCACGTTGATCACCGCGCTCGGCACCGGCATCGGCAAGGACGAGTTCAACGTCGCCAAGCTGCGCTACCACCGCATCATCATCATGACCGACGCGGACGTCGACGGCTCGCACATCCGCACGCTGCTGCTGACGTTCTTCTACCGTCAGATGCCGGAACTGATCGAGCGCGGCCACGTCTACATCGGGCTGCCGCCGCTGTACAAGCTCAAGCAGGGCAAGCAGGAGCTGTACCTCAAGGACGACACCGCGCTGAATGGCTACCTGATCTCGAACGCGGTCGATGGCGCGGAACTGGCCTATGCCGCTGACGTGCCGCCGGTCAACGGCGCCGGGCTCGAGAAGCTGATGGCGGCGTACCGCACCGCGCTCGACCAGATCGAACGCCTGAGTTTCCGTTTTGACGCCGCGCTGCTGCATGCGCTGCTCAACGCGCCGCTGGCGGGCGAGCAGTGGCAGAACCCGGTCGCGCTCGACGCCTGGATCGCGCGCCTGCAGGCGTCGCTGGCCGCTTCCGGGCTCGGCCGGCCGCGCTACGCGCTGCGAATCCAGCCGGGCAGTGCGGAGCACGCTCCGTCGCTGGTCGTCGATCGCGACCAGCACGGCCTGCGCCATACCCAGGTGCTGCCGGCCAGTTTCCTCGCGGCGACCGAGTTCAAGCCGATCGCGGATGCGGGAGCATTGATCGCCGGACTGGTCCAGCCGGGTGCGCATGTGCGCCGCGGCGGCAAGCTGCAGGCGGTCGCCACGTTCGCGCAGGCCTACGAATGGCTGATGGACGAGGCCAAGCGCGGCCGCACGATCCAGCGTTTCAAGGGTCTCGGTGAAATGAACCCTGAGCAGCTCTGGGAAACCACGGTCAACCCGGACACGCGCCGCCTGTTGCAGGTCAGCATCGAGGACGCGGTCGCCGCCGACCAGATCTTCTCGACGCTGATGGGCGATGTGGTCGAGCCGCGCCGCGCGTTCATCGAGCAGAACGCGCTGCGAGTAGCCAATCTGGACGTTTGAGCGCGCGGCGCGGCGCGGTTCGAGTCGCTGCCAGGTTCGGCCGTCCTGGCCTCACCAGGCCGGCCGGCCCCGGGCTCCTGCTTTCGGCGCTCGGTGGCGCGCGAGCCAATGACTCGCAAGCGCGCCGCTTCGCCCACGCCGCGAGTTCATCGAAAAGAACGCGCAGCAGGTCGCCAAGCTCGACGACCGAGTGCGCACGCGGCCTCGTTGCAGGTCGCTGCGGACGCTCCCGGGCGCAATTCTGCAGAAGTAAATAAATGCACATGAAGCCGACCGTGTTGCGGCGCAACATCGAAAGGCCGGGCGCGCGCTTGTGCAGTTCATTCGCACGGCGTTAACCTCACCGCCCCGCTTTTTCCGTCGCTTGTGGTGATCTGCGACGGCCTTCGTAGGTACGGACAAGGTGATCATGATGAAACTCTCGAAATGGCTCCTCGCGGCGATTTGCGCAACCGGCCTGCTGCTGGCAGGCGCAGCGATCGCGAAAGACCCCAAGAAGGCCGAGAACCAGTATCCGAACGCGACGCGCCAGGAACCCAAGCTCGACATGTCCGCGGGCGACCAGCGCGACCTGAACAAGGCTGCGGACCTGGTCAACGAGAACAAGTCGGCGGACGCGCAGCCGCTGGTCGCGAAGGTGATCGCCAACGACAAGGCCAGCAAGTACGCGCAGTCGTTCGCGCACCAGCTGCAGGGTCAGATCTACTACGACCAGGACAAGAGCGACCAGGCGATCGCCGAATACAAGAAGGCGCTCGAGATTGACGGTCTCGCCAATGCCCAGCACTTCCAGGTGCTGTACACGATCGCGCAACTGCAGCTGCAGGACGAGAAGTACAAGGATTCGCTGGCAACGCTCGACCAGTGGGAAAAACTGACCGGCAAGCAGACCGCCGACGAACTCGCGTTGAAGGCGAACGCGTACTACCGCACGGACCAGTACCAGCCCGCCGTCGACACGATGAAAAAAGCGGTGTCGATGACCGACAAGCCGAACGACAGCTGGACGCAGATCCTGATGGCCAGCTATTTCGAGCTGAACCAGTACGACAACGCGGCCCAGCTCGTCCAGCAGCAGCTGGCCAAGAATCCGAACGACAAGAAGCTGGTCAACCAGCTCGCCACGATCTACATCCAGGGTGACAAGCCGCAGCAGGCCCTGGACCTGATGGCGAAGGCGAAGAGCCAGGGCTTGGTCACGACCAGCGAAGACTACGTCCAACTCGCCAAGCTGTACGCCTCGGCGGAAAAGCCGAAGGACGCCGCTGCGACGATGAAGGAGGGCTTCGCCAAGGGTGCGATCCAGCCGTCGTATGACACCTACAAACTGCAGGGCGACGTCTGCACGCAGGCGGAAGACGATTCTTGCGCTATCGAGGGTTATTCGAAGGCATCTCCGTTGGCGAAAGACGGCAATGTCGACTACCAGCTCGGCTACCTGCTGTTCTATTCGAACAAGTCCAAGGACGCCATCGACGCGCTGAACCACGCGATTTCGAAGGGTGGGCTGCGCCAGGAAGGTGAAGCCTACCTGCTGCGTGGCGACGCCGAGAATGACCTCGACCAGACGGCAGCCGCGAAGACCGATTGGCAGAAGTCAGCGGGATATCCGAGCACCAGAACAATGGCCGAGCAGCGCCTGAAGGCGGCCAAGACCGGTGTGAAGATCCAGAAAGCCGCCAAGAAGAAGAAGTAGTCCGGATCCGAAGCTGGATCCCGGTCACGGGCGCACCGCATTCCTGGCTGCGATGCGCCTGTGACACGCCTTGGACGCGTCCCCGGCAGTCCGGCGCCGAACAAATCCAAGGGCAATACGAAACGCAACTCCACAATCACATGACGGTCGCACGGTTCAACCGCTTGTCGTAGGGGCATCGGGTGTTGTACCGTGATCAGCTCTCGCGCTTCCGGGTTGTAGCTGGGGCCGGAACGAACGCGTCGCCGAACGGCCGCACAGACACATTCTCGTTGGTCAACACTGATGGCAGACAACTACCAATCTGGCGGCGCAACGTTCAGCTGGCGACGCGTCACCGCGTTCGCATGCGCGTTCGCATTGCATGCATTCGCGTTCGCGATGATGATGGCGCCGATCGCGCCGCCGCCGCCGAAAGACAAGACAATCGACAAGAAGGTGATGGTCGAGTTCATCGAACCGCCACCGCCACCGCCGCCGCCGCCGCCGCCGCCGCCGGAGCCGCCCAAGAAGCCGCCGCCGAAGGTCGTGGAGAAGGTGACGCCGCCGCCGAAGGCGCCGCCGCCGCCGCCCGCGCCGATCGTGACGGAGGAGGCGTCGCCGATGTCGACCCCGGCACCGCCGCCGGCACCGCCTGCGCCACCGGCGCCGCCGGCCGACATCGCGCCGAGCGAGAACATCAGTTACCGTAAGATGCGGCCGCCGAAGTATCCGCCGCAGGCTGCGCGTCAGCACCAGCAAGGCAAGGTCCTGCTGAAGGTGCTGGTGGGCGTCGACGGCACACCGGAGGAAGTCACGGTCGAGAAGTCCAGCGGCTCGCGTCTGCTGGACCAGGCCGCGATGGAAGCCGTGAAGACCTGGAAATTCAATCCAGGTTCAAAGGGTGGCAAACCCAGCCGTGGGTATGCCTTGGTTCCCATAGAATTCAATTTGTCCGAATAGGGTAGCGCCATGCAGCAAGATGCCTCTCAGACCCCCGCAGCGGCTCAGCCTGCTGTCGTTCCCGCGCCAGGCGGCGGCAGCAATGCCGCGGCCATGAGCCAGATGGGTTTCCACGACCTGATCCAGAACTTCGACCTTCTGGGCTGGATCGTCTTTATCACGCTGTGCGTGATGTCGATCTCGTCGATCTACTTCGTGGTCGCCAACATGCTGCGCAACGGCATGATCCGTGCGCGCATGGAGAAGGTGATCCACACGTTCTGGGACACGCCGTCCGCGCAGGACGCGGTGCGCTTCCTCGAGGACCAGCCGAAGGGCGAACCGTTCTCGAAGATCGCGCTCGATTGCGCGTCCGCCGCGGCCCACCACCAGCGCAACGAAGGCAGCCGTCTCGTCGAGGCGCTGAACCGCTCGGAGTTCATCGACCGCGCGCTGCGCCAGGCCGTGGCCCGCGAGAGCCTGCGTCTGGAAGGCGGCATGACCGTGCTCGCTACGGTCGGCTCGTCGGCTCCGTTCGTCGGCCTGCTCGGTACCGTCTGGGGCATCTACCACGCGCTGATCAAGATCGCCGCGTCGGGCAACGCCTCGATGGAAGCGGTGGCCGGTCCGGTCGGTGAGGCGCTGATCATGACCGCGTTCGGTCTGTTCGTCGCGATCCCGGCGGTGCTTGCGTACAACTTCTTCGTGCGCCAGAACCGCGTGATCTACGCCAAGTTCGATGAATTCGCGCACGACCTGCACGATTTCTTTGCAACCGGTTCGCGCGTCGAAGCGGGCGTCGCGCCGGTCGCCGCGAGGAAGTAAGCCATGGCAATGACCACAGGTGGTGGCGGCGGTCCGATGGCGGAAATCAACGTCACGCCGCTCGTCGACGTAATGCTGGTGCTGCTGATTATCTTCATGATCACGGCGCCGCTGATGTCGCACAAGATCCGCATCGACCTGCCGCAGGCGAATCCGAACACGATCGACACCAATCCACCGGAGCCGATCGATCTCGCGATCAAGGAAAACGGCGACCTGTTCTGGAACGACGAGCCGGTGACCGATGCGATCCTTCAGGCGCAGCTGCGCGTCGCCGCGCAGAAGAGCCCGCAGCCGGAGCTGCAGATCCGCGCCGACAAGCCGACGCAGTGGCAGAAGATCGCCACGGTCATGGCCGAGGCGAAGGCAGCCGGCATGGTCAAGCTCGGCTTCATGACCACCGGACAGGGCGGCCAGTAGCGGCGCCAATCCGGCAAGGGAACGACACGAACGGAGCTGCGGAAACGCAGCGCCGTTTTCATTTGCCGATTGCGGATTTATCGCCGATTTGCCGAAACGCCGAAGCCAGGCGTACGCTGGTGCCGCACTCCGAGGACCAGAGGAGATAGGCGATGACCGCTCACCCGTTGCGTGTCCCCGCGTCGACGGCGCAAGCCGAGATCAACGTGACCCCGCTGATCGACGTGATGCTCGTCCTGCTCATGATCTTCATGCTTACGGCGCAGCTGGCGACACATCGGATTCCGCTTCCGCTTGCCGCCTCGGGCGGCACGGTCACGCCGCAAACGCTGGCACTCTCGATCCAGTCGACCGGCGAACTCTATCTGGGCGGCGCGCCGATCAACCGCGCGCAGCTCGCGGCGGTGCTCGAGAGCGTAGCGAAGGGCGAGGCTCCGCCGCTGCTTGCGATCCGGCCGGCAGCCGATACGCACTACGATCATGTTGCCGGTGTGCTTGCATTGGCGCAGGCGAGCGGCATGACGGCGATCCGCGTCGAGGGTACGCGTTCCGATTAGCCTCGGATCCTGAACCTTCCAGCGGTCGACGCCACTGCGATTCAGGACGAAGCAAGAATCTCGAGGTAGTTGCGCACGGTGATCGCGAGACCCTCGTAGAGCGCCTCGCCGATCAACGCATGCCCGATCGACACTTCCGCCAGGAACGGGATCGCACGCTTGAGCGCACCGAGGTTGCGCTGGTTCAGGTCGTGGCCGGCGTTCACGCCGAGACCGCAGGCACGCGCGCTTTCGGCGGTGTGCACGCAGGCCTCGAGCTCGCGGCCGTAATCGCCGTTCGCGTAGGCTCTCGCGTACGGCTCGGTATAGATCTCGATGCGGTCGGCGCCGATCTTCGCAGCGCGTTCCAGATCCGCCGCGCTCGTGCCGGCGTCGACGAACAGGCTGACCCGGCAGCCGGTCGATTTCAGTTCGTGCACCAGCGGCTGCAGAAGAGTCGCGTCGCGGCCGAGATCGAAGCCGTGATCGGACGTGATTTGCGCGTCGCCATCGGGGACCAACGTTGCCTGCGCCGGTTGCGCGGTGCGCACGAGCGCGAGGTAGCCGGGGTAGGTGCCGCGCGTCGGCGCGAACGGATTGCCCTCGATGTTGTATTCGACATGGCCGAGGATCGCAGCGACGCGCGCGACATCGTCGACACGGATATGGCGCTGGTCCGGACGCGGATGCACGGTGATGCCCTGGCAACCGGCCTCGATCGCGACGCGCGCAGCGACAACCGGATCAGGCTGCTCATGGCCGCGCGAATTACGCAGCACGGCGATCTTGTTGATGTTCACGCTGAGAGCGGTCATCGCGCGACCTCGGCAACGGAACACCGAGTATAGGTGCGCAGGGCACAACGCCGAAACCGCGATCGCTCGGAATCGCGTCCACGCGATACCCGCAACGGCGCCTCAGCGAGAGGTCGCCGCGCGAGCACGCGGGTTCAGCGGCAAGCCTCCGCGCTCTGCTTCCATGCGACCGGATTCCAATACGCGCCGCCCTGCCACTCGCTGCGCTTGTCCTCGTTGAGATGCGCCGCAATCAACGTCGTGGTGTCCGGAGCCACATCGACGGTCAGCGTCTTGTAGCGCTCGCTGGCGAGCGCGGCGTTGCGCTCGCGGTCGTTGAAGCTCAGATAGCTGTTCTCGATGCGCTCGGCGACTTTCAGCGTGTGCATACCGGCAGCGACGCGATAGGCCTTCGTTCCGCTCGGCCCGGGCGTCACTCCATCGATGCTCATGATCTTCGCCGCGTGAAGCTGCTGCTGGCGCGGCGCGATGTCGTAATCGCTGATCCGCCCGCAGCCTTGCTCCGCCGAAGAAGTCGCCGCGGCCGTCGCCGGTGCGAGCGCCGCGGCTGTCGTCGCGCCTGCGTTCGATGCGAGCTGTTTTCCGTTGCCGATGGTCAGATGCATCGCCGGAAGATAGACGCTGGACAGCGCTCCGGAAACCTTCTGCGCGCGACCGTCACGACGCACGTCGAATGCCAGCGCGCCGCCGTTCGGCAGGCTGTCGACCGTCTGCCGCAAGCTCGCCGCCGCTCCGCCGGCGCCTGCCAGCGACGTGCCGTTCACCGCGACCAGCACGTCGCCCGCCCGCAGACCCATGCGTTCGCCGCCGCCACCCGGCGTGACCGCGAGTACGCGCAGTCCGTCATGCGCGTCACGCGCACTGTCCACGAGCACACCCAGATTGCTGACACGTTGCGCGGGTGTGTCGACGTCGAGCGCAATCCGCTGCGGCGACTGATCGCCGAAGGCGCCGGTCTCGATCAGTTCGGTCATGACCGCGCGCAGTTCCTCGCTCACGCGCTGCTCTACGGTGAGGCTCGCGCCCGACCTGACGCGCACCGTCGCGCTCGTCGCTGTGTCGTCGGCCTGCGCGGTGCCAAGCGTCGCGAGTGAAGCGGCGAACGCCGCGGCGAGCAGGGTCCGGCGCAATGCGGGCCGGTTGAATCCGTTGGTCATCTCAATCACCTCTTCAGCGGTCAAATGCGCGTGACGGCCAGCGCATCGGTTGTGTTCGTGTCATGGAGTGTTGCGATCAGCCCGCGCAGCGCCTGGTTGCGCTGCCGCCAGAGCGGCGCCAGTTCATTCGCGCCGGCGCCGCGGTCGTACGCGGACTGCAATGCCGCATCGATCAGGCGCACGCGCATCATTCCGGCCACATCGGGTCGGGCCGGACTGGCCAGGCGCTGCCATTCGCTTTCGAGCACCTGCGACTCGCGTTGTCCCGCCGCCAATTCCTGCTGCAGCGATGGCTGTGGACGCGGCAAGCCGATCACCGCCGCGCACACGGCCGCGGCCGCGGCCAGCGCAAAACCGCCATGACGCCAACGCTGCGCGCGCAGGTGCCGCTGCTGCAACGCGGCCACGCGTGGCCACAGCGCCGGATCCGGCGCGAACACCGGCAGCCGCTGCAAATCAACGTTGCCGCGCGCGGTCTGGATGGGATTGTCACGCATCACGTACCGCCTCCTTCGAACTGGCCGGCTGCGCGGCATCATTGAGCCGCTTCAGCGCGCGCGCCAGAATCGATTTCGAATAACTCTCGGTCTGTCCGAACAACTCCGCGAGTTCCTTGTGGGTATAACCTTCGACCTCGTGCAGGATCACCACCGCGCGCGCGCGCTGCGGCAATCGCATCAGCAGCGACCATGCATCGGCGCGATCCTCGGCATCTGCTGCCAGCGCAGGCATTGACTCGAACAACGCATCCGGGTCGTCCTCGCGAAAACGCTGGCCGGCGCGCACCGCATCGATCGTCGCGTTCGCGGTCATCCGCTTCAGCCACGCACCGAACGGCGCGTCGCCGCGGAAGCCGCGCAGGCTGCCGAACATCTTCAGGAACACCTCCTGCACGATGTCCTCCGCGGCGGCCGGCTCGCCGAGCACGCGCAGTGCGAGGTTGTAGCACGCACCGCCGAACCGCTCGTAGATCGCCGCGTAGGCCGCCATCTCACCGCGCCGGGCACGCTCCAGCGTGACCCGGTCCAGCGGCTGGCCAAATCCGGAACTCACGCGTTGGGTTTGTCCGTCCGCCATGTCCTTCACAAGGACGTCGCGGGGTCTGCCATCGTCGCAGGTACGCGTGTTCATGCGCGCAACGCGAACGTGCGCACGCGCCGCGCCGGACCGCGCCAGGCCAGTGCCCCGAGCATTCCGGGCGCGGGATCGAGGCGGTGCAACGTCCACTCCGCGACGCTGCCGGCCTCGGGCGCGATCGCGCGCAGCGCACCGGCGGTGCCGGTCTCGTCGAGCACGAACTCCACGCGATCCAGACCGAAACTGATGCCGACGCCGAGCGCCTTCAGCACGGCCTCCTTGCGCGTCCACAGCTGCAGGAATGCGGACCTTTGCAGCGGCAGCGGCAACCGCGCCAGCGCGCGCGCTTCGGCCGGCGCGAAGAAGCGCTGCGCGATCTCGCCCAGCGCGAGCCGTCGCTGCTCGGCCTCCAGATCGATGCCCAGCGCCTGCCCGTGCGCGAAGGCGAGCAGCACATGGCGGCCCGCGTGGCTGAGGTTGAACTCGAGCTGCGGCAACTCCGGCGCGAACGGCTTGCCATGCGGCCCGCGCTCGATGCGCGGCGGCACGTTGCTGCAGTTCGCGTAGTCGCACAGCAGGCGCTCCAGCACGGCGCGCGCGGCGGCGGCCAGCGCGCGCGGCGTGGCGTCGGCGACGGTGGACAACCACACGTGGACCTCGTCGTCGCCGAGCGGCGACGCGTCCGAGCGCGGATCGAAGCAGGCGATCGAGGAGTCGTCCATGCCGTCATGCTTGGCGCGACACGCGCGCGTCGTCAAGCGCGGCGCGACTCAGGCGGCATGCAGACATGCGCCGACCATTGCGCTAGCCTGTTACCGCTCGCCGCTCACTTCACCAGACGCTCGTCGACGAGGTTCTGCACGACCGACGGATCGGCCAGGGTCGAGGTATCGCCGAGCTGCTCGGGCGCGTTCTCGGCGATCTTGCGCAGGATGCGGCGCATGATCTTGCCCGAGCGTGTCTTCGGCAGTCCCGGCGCCCATTGCAAATGATCCGGTGTCGCGATCGGGCCGATTTCCTTGCGCACCCAGCCGATGAGTTCCTTGCGCAGTGCGTCGCTCGGCGGCTCGCCGGCCTTGAGCGTGACGTAGGCGTAGATGCCCTGGCCCTTGATGTCGTGGGGGCAACCGACCACGGCGGCCTCGGCGACCTTCGGATGCGCGACCAGCGCGCTCTCGACCTCGGCGGTGCCGAGGCGGTGGCCGGACACGTTGATCACGTCGTC
The DNA here is from genome assembly GCF_039523175.1 of Dokdonella soli. Classification (NCBI taxonomy): domain Bacteria; kingdom Pseudomonadati; phylum Pseudomonadota; class Gammaproteobacteria; order Lysobacterales; family Rhodanobacteraceae; genus Dokdonella; species Dokdonella soli. Next base: position 398,111 of record NZ_BAAAEU010000006.1, on the reverse strand, counting down.
GACTCTTCCGGTGATCCAGTAATAGCCGTCCTCATCGCGCCGCGCGCCGTCGCCGGTGAAATACATGCCGGGATAGGTGCGGAAATAGGTATCGATGAAACGCTGATGGTCGCCGTAGACCGTGCGCATCATGCCGGGCCAGGCGTCGGTGATCACGAGGTTGCCTTCGGCCGCGCCGTCGAGGATCGCGCCGTTCGCATCGACGATCGCCGGCTGCACACCGAAGAACGGCAAGGTCGCCGAACCCGGCTTCTGGTCGATCGCGCCGGGCAGTGGCGTGATCAGGATGCCGCCGGTCTCGGTCTGCCACCAGGTGTCGACGATCGGGCAGCGGCCGTCGCCGACCACGCGCCAGTACCACTCCCAGGCTTCCGGATTGATCGGCTCGCCGACCGTGCCGAGCAGGCGCAGCGACGCGCGCGAGGCCTTCTTCACCGGCGCTTCGCCCTCGCGCATCAGCGCGCGGATCGCGGTCGGCGCGGTGTAGAACAGGGTGACCTTGTGCTTGTCGACGACCTGCCAGAAGCGCGAGGAATCCGGATGATTCGGCACGCCCTCGAACATCAGCGTGGTTGCGCCGTTCGCGAGCGGCCCGTACAGCAGATAGCTGTGCCCGGTGACCCAGCCGACGTCGGCGGTGCACCAGTAGACGTCGTCCTCGCGCAGGTCGAACACGCATTCGTGCGTGTAGCTGATGTAGACGAGATAACCGCCGGTCGTGTGCAGCACGCCCTTCGGCTTGCCGGTCGAACCGGAGGTGTACAGGATGAACAGCGGGTCCTCTGCGCTCATCGCGACCGGCGTGTGTTCGGCCGTCTGGCCGTCCATCAATGCATGCCACCAGCGGTCGCGCGGCGCCTGCATCGCGATCGCGCCGCCGGTGCGCTTGACCACCAGCACGGTCTCGACGCTGTTTGTGCCGGGCCGCTGCAGCGCCTCGTCGACGTTGATCTTGAGCGGCACCTTCTTGCCGCCGCGCAGACCTTCGTCGGCGGTGATCACCAGTTTGCACTGCGAGTCCGCGATGCGCCCGGCCAGCGAATCCGGCGAGAAGCCACCGAACACGACCGTGTGGATCGCGCCGATGCGCGCGCAGGCGAGCATCGCGACCGCGGTTTCCGGAATCATCGGCAGATAGATCGCGACGCGATCGCCCCTGGCGACGCCGAGGTTCGTCAGCAGATTGGCCGCTTTGCAGACATCCGCATGCAGTTCGCGATAGCTGATGCGGCGCGATTCGGACGGGTCGTCGCCTTCCCAGATGATCGCGGTCTTGTCGCCACGCGTGGCGAGGTGGCGATCGAGGCAGTTCGCGGCAAGGTTCAGTTCGCCGTCGGCGTACCAGCGGATGTGCAGGTCATCCGCTTCGAACGAGCAATCCTTGACCTTTGAATAGGGCCTGATCCAGTCGAGGCGCCGGCCGATGCGACGCCAGAACGAATCGGGATCGTGTACCGATTCGGCATAGTCGCGCGCATAGGTGGTCTTGTCGATGCGCGAGCCCGCGGCGAACGCGGCGGAGACGGGATGCAGGGTCGACATGGATCCTCCTTGGCGAAACGCGTGGCACGAGTCGCGCAGTTTGCCACGCGCGCGGCGAGTCGGAGGCGCCCACCGCACTCGCTGTGCGCAAACAAAAAGGGGCCGGATCGAATCCGGCCCCTCTTCAATTCCCCTATTTGAGCCCGCTAGGCAGCGCGCTTGAATAGACCGATCACGAACAACAGGATGACCGCGCCGATTGCCGCATAAATGATGCTGCCGAGGATTCCGGAAATTCCCAATCCAAGGCTGGGCAGCAGCCAGCCGGCGATGAACGCGCCGACGATGCCGACCACGATGTTGCCGACCAGGCCGAAGCCATGCCCCTTGACGATCTGCCCCGCCAGCCAGCCGGCGACAGCACCAACAATCAACCAGACAATGAGTGCAGTAAGGTCCACGCTTGCCTCCCGAGTCCGAGCGTCGCGGCACGCGACGCCGACGATTGTGCAGCAGGGCGGCGGCCAACGCATGGCGCGCTGCGGCGAGAGTGCGGTGGTGGCGCAACCGGCAGAGAGAAACGCGAGCGGCCCGGCGACCGCTGTCAAGCGATCAGTGCGTCGGTCTGGGCTCGTGGTCACCCGGCGTTGCAGCGGCCGACGCGCCGGCAGCGGACGGCGTCACCGTCGGTGACGGCCGCTGCGGTCGCTTGCGCAGGGCCACGAGGTCCTCGGTCGACGCCATCGATGCATCGGGTCGCGCGTTGGCCGAGATCCGGTCGGACGCGAGGGCAAGCACGAAGCCGATCACGCCGATGAGCGCGAGCAGCAAACCGATCGCCAGCAGGCCGGGCGCCTTCGCGCTGAACACCAGCACGAAACCGAGTATCGTAAAACCGAGCATGATCCAGCGGGCCATGGCGCACCTGCGCGCGACATTGTTGCAGAGGGTGCCACGCTAGCAGAAACGCCGCTGTGAGCGCAGCGCCGCCGGTCGGCGGATTCGCGCCGGCTGCGACAGCTCGCACTCAGGTTCCGCCCTACGCGATGGCGGCGCGGAGAGCGGTGTAGCTGTCGTGAACACGAAGAGCCATTCGTGGTGAGGTATCGAACCACGAGCGGCGGCACCCGAAGCCGTTCACCCTTCGATACCTCAGGGCGAACGGCGGCAAAGTTTCAACCCTGACGCATCGCCGCGCGGAGGAACCATGGACTCGCTATCGCAACTCGCGCTCGCTGGCGGCCTCGCCTGGGCCAGTGGCATCCGCTTGTACGCGACGATCTTCATCGTCGGCATGCTCGGCCGCTACGGCTATCTGCACCTGCCCGAACAACTCGTCGTGCTGCAGCACACCTGGGTGCTGGTCGCGGCCGGCGTGATGGGCGTCGGCGAATTCCTGGCCGACAAGGTGCCGGGCTTCGACTCGATCTGGGATGCGCTGCATACCTTCATCCGCATCCCGGCTGGCGCGTTCCTGGCCTCGGGCGCGATGGGCGATTCCACGCTGGCCGCGCAGATGGCCGCAGCGATCGTCGGCGGCATGATCACCGGCGGCACACACCTCGCCAAGAGCGGCAGCCGCGCCGCGATCAACACCTCGCCGGAACCGTTCACGAACTGGACCGCGAGCGCCGGCGAGGACGGCCTCGTGCTCGGCGGCCTGTTCCTTGCGATCCAGCATCCGCTAGCGTTCCTGGTCGCGCTGGCGCTGTTCCTCGCGCTGGTGGTCTGGCTGCTGCCGAAGCTGTTCCGCTTCCTCGCGCGTCTCGTGCGCCGGCTGACCGGCCGTGGACGCGAAAGCGCGCCAGCGACACGCGCCTAGACCAACGAGGGCGTCCCGCTTGCCGGTGAAGCGGTGGACGTCGCGCCATTCGTGGTTACTCGCGCCTTTGGCGCTCGCCCTTCGGGCCGGCTGCGCCGTTCACGTGCGCCCTAGCGCACGTAGTCGATACCTCAGCACGAACGGATGTGGGTATGCGGCAAGGTGGCGGGGGTCCACGGCGCGGTTTCCGCCTCAGCGCTCGGAGTGCCCGGCCTCCCAGTAGTCGCGGCGCGTGAACAGGCCGGGCCGGACCAGGTCGACGAACGCGCGCGCCTCGGCGCTGAGGTACTTGCCCTTGCGCACGACCACCCCGTAGCTGCGCTGCGGGAAGTACGCGCTCATGTTGCGCACCGCGAGGCGCGCGCGGTCCTCGTCGCCGATGCAGATGCCGGTCACGATCGAGATGCCGAGGCCGAGCGCGACGTAGTGCTTGATCACCTCCCAGCCGCCGACCTCGATCGCGACATGGAACGGCACCTTGCGCTGCTGGAAGATCAGGTCGACCAGTCGGTACGTGGTCAGGCGCTGCGGCGGCAGGATCAGGCCGTACGGCGACAGGTCCTCGAGCCGCACCTCGCGCAGTTTCGCCAGGGCATGGTCCGTCGGCGTGATCAGCATCGGATCGTACGACTGCACCGGTTCGTAGCTGAGATCGTTCGGCACGTCGAGCATCGAGCCGACCGCGAAATCGACCTGGTCCGAGCGCAGCAGCGCAAGGCCGTCCTTGCCGGTCACGTTGTGCAGCTGCAGCTTTACGCCCGGATGGCGCTCGCGGAACGCGGCGACGAACGGCGGCAGCAGGTACTGGATCGTCGACGTGCCGGCCGCGATGTGCAACTCGCCGCCGGCGAGGCCGGCGCGCAGGGTGCGGAACTGCGCATCGAGTGCGTCCAGGCCCTCGATCAGCGGCAGTGCGAGCTCGTACAGCGCCTGGCCCTCACGGGTCGGCGCGACGCGCCGCCGCCGCCGTTCGATCAGCTGCGCACCGAGTTCTCGCTCGAGCGCGCGCAGCTGCAGGCTGATTGACGGCTGCGACAGATACAACGCCTCGGCCGCGCGCGACAGCGTGCCGAGCTTGACGGTCATGCAGAACGCACGCAGCTGCTTGAGACGGCTGCCCTTGTAGTAGAAGCGCGCGGGCGGCGCCGGTTCGGGCCCGGCGCCGGCGCGCGGTGGCGCGGGTTTGCGGCGTCGGCCGCCGGTTGGCTTGCCTCTGGCGGGCGTTTTCACCATGTCGATTCAAACAGTTGTTTAAACATTGACATTGATAATGCCACTTATTGAAACGTTTGTTTTGTCAAAGTAGATGGTCGAGCCTAGGCTTGTTGCATGGCACCAATGGACCCTGCAATGGCTGTTTCCCTCCATGCTTCCCCCGCCACCCCTGCGCGGATCACCGACGCGCTGAACGCGACGACCGCGGGCGTGCTCGATGCCGACGCACTCGCGTTCCTCGCCGCCCTGCACCGGCGTTTCGATCCGACCCGCCGCGCGCTCCTGCAGACGCGGGCCGCGCGCCGCGCGCGTTTCGACGCCGGCGAACTGCCGGATTTCCTGGCGGAGACCCGCGCGATCCGCGACGGCGAATGGAAGGTCGCACCGATTCCGGCCGCGCTGCAGGATCGCCGCGTCGAGATCACCGGTCCGGTCGACCGCAAGATGATCATCAACGCGCTGAACTCCGGCGCGAAGGTGTTCATGGCCGACTTCGAGGACTCGACCGCGCCGACTTTCGCGAACCTGCTCGACGGCCAGCGCAACTTGCGCGACGCGGTCGCCGGCGCGATCGACTACACCTCGCCCGAAGGCAAGCGGTACGAGGTCAAGCCGAACCCGGCGGTGCTGATGGTGCGTCCTCGCGGGTGGCATCTGCCGGAACGGCATGTCGAGGTGGACGGCGAAGCGTTGTCGGGTTCGCTGTTCGACTTCGGCCTGTTCGCGCTCCATAACGCGAAGGCGCTGCATACGGCCGGTCGCGGCCCGTGTTTCTATCTGCCGAAGATGGAAAGCCACCGCGAGGCCGCGCTGTGGAACGAGGTGATGAACCATGCCGAGGACGCGCTCGGCCTGCCGCGCGGCGCGATGAAGGTCACCGTGCTGATCGAGACCTTGCCGGCGGTGTTCGAGATGGACGAGATCCTGCACGCGCTGAGAACGCGAATCACCGGCCTCAACTGCGGGCGCTGGGACTACATCTTTTCCTACATCAAGACGCTGCGCGCGCACCGCGACCGCGTGCTGCCCGAGCGCGGCCAGGTTTTGATGACGGTGCCGTTCCTGAAAGCGTATTCGGAGCTGCTGATCAAGACCTGCCACAGCCGCGGCGCGTTCGCGATGGGCGGCATGGCCGCGCAGATCCCGATCAACCACGACCCGGCCGCGAACGAAGCCGCGCTCGCCAAGGTGCGCGCGGACAAGCTGCGCGAAGTCACCGCCGGTCACGACGGCACCTGGGTCGCGCACCCGGCGCTGGTGCCGGTCGCCAAGGCGATCTTCGACGAGTACATGCCAACGCCGAACCAACTCACGGTGCTGCGCGCCGACGTCGTCGCCGACCGCGACACGCTGCTCGCGCCGAGCGTCGGCACGATCACCCACGCCGGCTTCGCCGCCAATGTCGAGATCTGCCTGCGCTACCTCTCCGCGTGGATCGACGGCCAGGGCTGCGTGCCGATCCATCACCTGATGGAGGACGCGGCGACCGCGGAGATCTCGCGCGCACAGCTCTGGCAATGGCTGCATCACGCCGATGGTCCGGCCGGCCTCGAATCGGCCGGTGCAGCCCTCGCGTTCGACGACGGCGCCCCGGTCGACTTCGCGATCTTCGACGCGACCCTGGCAACGGTGCGCCAGCGCCTGTCGTCGACCCCGATGCCGGGCCAGGCGCGCGTCGGCGAAGCCGCCGACCTGCTCGGCAAGCTCACGCATGCGGATACGTTGGCCGATTTCCTGACCCTCGCCGCCTATCCCCTGCTCCCGTAACTGCTCCCGTAGGAGCGGCTTCAGCCGCGATGCCTTTGTCTTTTCAACATGCAAAAAAGCATCACGGCTGAAGCCGCTCCTACAGACACCGCCAACGCCCATCGATGAGGTACGCCATGAAGACCCCCCTTCCCACCGCCGAACAGATCAAGCTCGACTGGCGCAACAACCCGCGCTGGGCCGGCGTCACGCGCAACTACACGGCCGAGGATGTGGTGCGCCTGCGCGGCACCGTGCCCATCGAGCATTCGCTGGCGCGCCTTGGCGCCGAGAAATTGTGGAATTCGCTGCACAAGGAACCGTTCGTCAACGCGCTCGGCGCGCTGACCGGCAACCAGGCGATGCAGCAGGTCAAGGCCGGGCTCAAGGCGATTTACCTCAGCGGTTGGCAGGTCGCCGCGGATGCGAACGTCGCCGGCGAGATGTATCCGGACCAGTCACTGTATCCGGCGAACTCGGTGCCGCTGGTGGTCAAGCGCATCAACAACGCGCTGCTGCGCGCGGACCAGCTCAACCATGCCGAGGGTGACGACAGCGTCGACTATCTGCAGCCGATCGTCGCGGATGCCGAGGCCGGCTTCGGCGGCGTGCTCAACGCGTTCGAGCTGATGAAGGCGATGATCGAGGCCGGCGCCGCCGGCGTGCATTTCGAGGACCAGCTCGCAAGCGTGAAGAAGTGCGGCCACATGGGCGGCAAGGTGCTGGTGCCGACGCGCGAGGCGGTCGAGAAGTTGAACGCGGCGCGCCTCGCCGCCGACGTCTGCGGCGTGCCAACCCTGCTCGTCGCGCGCACCGATGCGGAAGCGGCGGACCTGCTGACCTCGGACATCGACGCCAACGACCAGCCGTTCACGACCGGCGAGCGCACCGTCGAAGGTTTCTACAAGACGCGCAGCGGACTCGACCAGGCCATCAGCCGCGGCCTCGCCTACGCGCCGTATGCGGACCTGGTCTGGTGCGAGACCGGCAAGCCGGATCTCGTGTTCGCGCGCAAGTTCGCCGAGGCCATTCATGCGAAATTCCCGGGCAAGCTGCTCGCCTACAACTGCAGCCCAAGCTTCAACTGGAAGAAGAACCTCGACGACGCGACGATCGCGAAATTCCAGAAGGAACTCGCGAGCTATGGCTACAAGTTCCAGTTCATCACCTTGGCCGGCTTCCACGCGCTGAACTACTCGATGTTCAACCTCGCGCACGGCTACGCGCGCAACCAGATGAGCGCGTTCGTGGAGCTGCAGGAAGCGGAATTCGCCGCGGCGGAACGCGGCTTCACCGCGGTGAAGCATCAGCGCGAGGTCGGCACCGGCTATTTCGATGCGGTGACGCAGACGATCCAGGGCGGGCAGTCCTCGACGGTCGCGCTGAAAGGTTCGACCGAGGAGGCGCAGTTCCACGACCAGCGCAAGCCGCAGGCGGCCTGATGGGCCGCTTGTACGCGCCGGCAGTGGCGCGGCACACCGGCATCGGAACGAGAGCGGGAGAGGAGAAACGGCAGCGGGGGGTGCCGCCGGTTCGAGTGCTCCGATGCCGGTGCTGCCCGGGCGGGCGCTGCGATCGCGCCATTCCGGGCGGCTTGTGGTTCGGGCGTGGCCGGAACCGTGCCGCCCCGTCAGCCTAGGCGAATTGCCGGCCGTGCAGGCAACCCGGCCATTCGCTTCGTCGCGCGGCCTGCACGCTTGGCGGCAAAGGCGGCTTGCCGTCGTTCCGGGGCAAGGCGGCGGCGGGGCCGGCCAGGTCCGACGTCGTACGCGACGAATCGGCGTTTTCCTACACGGTGGAGGGGAACTCCGATAGGTAACCGCGGGGTACATGGGTTAACATCCCCGACCGGAACGGGCCGAGGGCGGGAGGTTCGTGTGGCGAGCGTGCAAGCGGAGCCGACCAAGATCGCACATGCAGCGCATGGCGCGCGCGCGGTTCTGTTGCCGCGTCAGCTCTCCGATCCGGAGTTCGCGCTGTTCGCACGAGTCGGCGGGCGCCGCGAGGTGCAGCCCGGCGAAATCATCTTCCGCCGCGGCGAACTCGGCCGCAGCATGTTCATCGTCGAGTCCGGGCAGATCCAGCTCGAGTTCGGCGACGGCATGCCGGACAAGCTGATCGGCCCACGCGAATTCTTCGGCGAACTCGTGCTGTTCATCGGCAGCCACACGCGCGTCGCCAACGCGGTCGCGCTGAATCCGGTCGTGCTGCACATCGTCGATCACGACACCTTCGACGAGCTGATCGCCAGTGAGCCGCGCCTGCTCGCGCAGTTCATGCGCCGCTCGTTCTCGTACCTCGTCGCCAGCGAGCAGCAGCTGATCCAGAGCCTCAAGCGCCGCAACGAAGACCTGATGGTCACGCTGGATTCGTTGCGCCAGACGCGCACCCAGCTCTCGACCGCGCAGCGCCTCGTGCAGACCGACGAACTCACCGGCCTGTGCAACCGGCGCGGCCTGTACATGTTCCTGGAGCGGCTCGCCGAGTACCGCCTGCCCGGCACCGTGCTCGGCCTGCTGCTGATCGACCTCGACCGCTTCAAGCAGATCAACGACCGCTGCGGCCACCTGATCGGAGACCAGGTGCTGCGTGCGATCGCCGAGGAAGTGCAGAATGCGGCGGCCTCGACCGACGTGCCGGCCCGCCTCGGCGGCGACGAATTCGCGCTGCTGATGCAGGTCACCGGCGAGGAAGAGTTGCGCGCGCGGGCGACGCAGATCATCGCCGGCGTGCACGCGCTGCGCTTTCCCGGCTGCAATGAAGGATTGGGCGTCTCGGTCAGCATCGGCGGTGGCCTCTGCGCCGACGGTGCCGACTGGGCGGTCTGGTACAGCGATGCCGACGCGGCGCTCTACGAAGCCAAGGGCCGCGGTGGCGACGGCTACGAGGTGGCGCCGCCGCACGGCAATCAGTCCGGCGGCCTGCACAGCGTCATATGATTCGATGGGCCGGGCGACACGGGTCGCCCGGCTCGCAACCAGCGGATGCGGGCACGGAAGCAACCCGCACTCTTCAAACCGAAGCCGCTTCCACGCACCCGTAAGCGACGTCCCGCGGCGGACCCGGACTGCGCGGTACGCATATCGAGGTCCGCGCCGCTCGCACGGCGCAGGGATGAGCGACCAGGTCATGAACGCACTTGCACAACCCGCCACGCCGATTCCGCAGACCGCTGCGGTGCCGCTGCTGCGTACGCTGGTGCTGTGTGACCTCGTCGATTCGACCGCGCTGGTCGAGCGCCTCGGCGACCAGCACGCGGCGGAACTGTTCCGCAAGCACGACCGCCTCGCGCGCGCGCTGCTCGCGACGCACGGCGGCCGCGAGATCGACAAGACCGACGGCTTCCTGATCCTGTTCGACCGCCCGATCCAGGCGGTCGCGTTCGCGCTCGACTATCAGCGCTGCCTGAAGCAGCTCAACGCGACCGAGCACACCACGCTCGCCACGCGCGTCGGCATCCACGTCGGCGACATCGTGACCTGGGACAACGCGCCCGACGACGTCGCCAACGGCGCCAAGCTCACCGAGGTCGAGGGCCTGGTCAAGCCGATCACCTCGCGCCTGATGCAGCTCGCGCTGCCGAAGCAGATCCTGCTGTCCGGCGTCGCCTACTCGCTCGCGCACCGCGCGCAAGGCGAACTCGGCGCGCAACTCGCCACGGTGCGCTGGCGCACGCACGGCCGCTACCGCTTCAAGGGCATTCCCGATCCGATCCCGGTGTTCGAGGTCGGCGAGGAAGGCTTCGCACCGCTCAAGGCGCCGCCTTGGTCCGGCAAGGCGCACCGCGAGGTGCCGTTCTGGCGTCGCCCGGCCACGCTCGCGCTCGAATGCATCGTGCTGTTCGCGCTGATCGTGATCCCGGCCTGGTACCTGCTCAGGCCCGCTCCCGCGATCGCGTTCGCGAACCGCGACTGGGTCGTGGTCGGCGACCTCAAGAACCTGACCGGCGACGCCGCGTTCGACGACTCGATTGACACCGCGTTCCGCATCGGCCTCGAACAGTCGCGCTACGTCAACGTGCTGTCGAACCTGAAGACGCACGAGACCATGCAGCTGATGCAGAAGGACCCGGACAAGACCGCGATCGACCGCGCGGTCGGCTCCGAGATCGCGATCCGCGACGGCGCGCGCGCGCTGATCCTGCCGACCATCGCCGAGATCGGCGGCCGCGTGCGCGTGACCGCCGAGGTGATCGATCCGAACACGCAGACCACGGTGTGGTCGGAGTCCGCGGATGGTGCGGGTGCGGCTTCGGTGCTGCCTTCGTTGGATACGGTCAACCAGAAGCTGCGGGTGCGGCTGGGTGAGGCGTTGGCGACGGTTTCGAGCGAGTCGAAGCCGCTGGACAAGGTGGCGACGAAGAATCTGGATGCATTGCGCGCGTATTCATTGGGCATTTCGGAACATAGTAAGGGCAATTTCAAGCAAGCCATTTCGCTGTTCCAGCAAGCAGTCAAGCTCGATCCCGATTTTGCACTCGCGCGAATCAAGCTTGGCGATACGTTGAACGCCACGAGCGGAGGCGATAATACGGAAGCACTCGCCGAAGTTCGAAAAGCAGCAAGCCAAGGCGAGCGGTTGTCGGCGCGCGATGCGCTCTACGTGCAGGCGTGGCTAGCGAATTTCGAAAATCCACGCTTAGCACTCGAAAAATGGCAGTTGCTTGCAAGGCTCTACCCGGATTTCACCTTGGCAAGCGGCGGCTTTGGGTTTAATTCTTACCTAAAGGCCAACGATTTTGATGCTGCGATTGCAGCTACCGAACACAACGCGGTGGCAACGAATCCGCACCGCGCGGTCGGCGACTATTTGCTAGGTATACTTTATTTGGGCAACGAGCGCTATGCAGATGCACAGCGCTGTTTTGCTGAAGCCGCCGCAAATGGTTTCTCCACACAAGAAATTTATAACGCATATTTATATGCGGCCCAGCGCCATTTCGATCTGGCCGATAAAGTGCTCGCGAAGGGCAGGACTAGTGGTCTTGCCGCCGATGACGCGGCGCTTGGATACCCACGCATCATGCTTGCGCTGGATAGAGGTGATTGGGACGCTGCGTGGCAGGCGACTAGTCGAGCGCGGCAGGACAGCGCCACATTGAAAGGAACGCTACACGCAGAATTCACGCTGATCGACCTTGGTCTACGCACACTCACTGAGCCGAATGAGAAACTGAAGTCAGTACTGGCAGATTATTCGCAGTCTTTGGTGAAGACGCGCGAAACACCTGATGCACAGTTTGGTCTGCTGTTCACCGCGTATCTGGCCGCTCATGCCGGCGAAACGGACCTGGCGAAGTCAGCGCTCTCGCTCGCAGCGCAGCTCAGCCGCAGCGGCGACTATCCATATCTGACGAGCCTTTTGACCATCGCGGAAGCGGAACTCGAACGAGCGAGCGGAAATCCACAAGGAACAATCAGGCTATTGAAGCCGCAAATCAATGGCAGCGAATACTATTTCAGCCATCGCGTATTGATGAACGCATACGCGGGGCAAGGCGACTATGCTAGTGCGCTTGCCGAGGCGCATTGGCTGTCCCAACATCGCGGTCGCGCCTATGTTGAGCAATTCGGACAAAGCACCTTGCAACCGTTCAACGTCGCGTTGTCGGATCTAGCGCTGCTGGATGCGGCAGAATTTTCGGTCAAGCTGAAGAACACTGAGGCCGCGCGCGACGCACTCGCGGCCCTGCGCAAGGCATGGCCGCGAACTGATCGTTTGAGATTCCTCGATCGGCGCCTGCAGCTTCTGAATGACGCGTTGGCAAACAAGCCCAGCGCTCCTTGAGCGCTCAGACTAAATGACCATCCTCGCCGGCCAACTATCAGCTCGGGCGCTGCTTAAGTCTCAGATTGGGCGTAATCATTTGTAGGCAGGCTTCCGAACCTTTCTTCGAGAAGTCTTCAAGCGCGCCTTTGAACACATCTTTTTTTGCCAGCTTCATTGACGCAAGACAAGCCGCATTCAAATTGACGACGACTTCGTGCGGTATGCCGAGCTCTATCAAAGCCGCCGCCGGTTTCTCCTCGTAACGCTGCCGGAACCCATCGTTCGAAGAGAGCTCGTGCAACAGCTTCAGAGCCAGATCGTTCGTCAGTACTGCGTCGCTCATGTAGCACCCCCTGAAAAAGATCTCGAAGTAAACAGATCCCTGCGTTACTTCAGATCAGTCGATGTGCAGCACACTTGCCTGCTGCACGCGCGTTACCCTCGCAAGACATGGGCCGCGCCGAAGTGTAGCCCTTGCTAGACAAGCTCGGCAACGACTCCCAACATAAGCGAGCAAAGCGTAAAAGTCACATGATGAGCTGGTGCCGCAAACAAAAAACCCCTCGCCGTTGGAGAGGGGTTGAGAGAAACGGAGCTACGCGCGAAGGTGTTCTCGCGCGGGCATTCGTAGTGACTATTTATCAAGCCATTCCGAACGGGATGGCGAATGGCTTGGTTCCAGCAGCATCGAGCGAACCCATGGTCAGCTTAATCTGTGGTGGGGTCTGGCAAAGACACGTTTCAGCCGCGTCATGGCGTATTAATCTGAGTGCCTCCGCCAGTATGTGCCTGTCGGCAAGTTTGGTCGGCGCGAGGCTCTTCGGCGACAACGCGCCGATCAGATCGGCGGGAACACCGATTGCTGCGAGCGCTTGCGCCGGATTCACTTCGTAGTTCTGCCGATACGCATCATCGCTGGCCAGTTTGTGCAGCAATACCATCGCCAGTTCTTTCGGCAGCGTGACATCCGCTTTGCGGGATTCGCTCGCCGCTGAAATCGTTACGCCATCGATAGTCGCCGTTTGACTTTGCTTCGGGGTGTCCAAGTGCTGCAACACCATCGTCAGATCGCTCATGTTCGCCTCCGGTAATGGGAACTACGGGAAAGCCACTATTGCAAAAGCTGAAAAGCGCGACATAGGCTACATGAATTTGCTGGGGAGTGAAGTCCATGCGCCTGCGCCGCTGCGCCATCCTGATGATCGAGCCGGTTGAGCGGCTCGAATTCGATCTGAGTCTGCTATCGGGTGGCGGCAGCGGCCTGCGCACGGTCGTGGACTGGGTCGCGATCGCGCCGCATCTCGGCAAGGACGTCGTACTGAGCACGGCGGAAGTCGCGCTGCTCGGCGCGTTGTCGCCGTCACGCTGGACCGACCGCGAAGAGCTCACGGCAGCACATCCATGCGAAGTGCTGGATGCGCTGTTCGACAAGCATTTGCTCGTCAGTGAATCTACCGCTGCCGGTGCGCGTGATCAGGCGCTGCGCGATACGAACTGGCGCACGGCGTCCGCTGTGATGCATTACGCGTCGCGCTGGCGCGGTGTCGATACCGAGGCCGTCGAGCAGCAATTCGCCGAGACCGCTGAAGGCAGCCTGCTCGATCGGCTCGGCGCAGCGCCGCCGGTCGTGCGCGAACGCGTGCCGGCGAGCGAGCGCCAGCGCCTTCCCGCCGTCGAATCCACGCCGCTCGATGCGCTGCTCGATCGGCGCGTGACCTGCCGCAATTTCGATGCCTCGCGGAACCTGACCGCGGCACAGTTTTCGTCGGTGCTGTATCGCGCGTTCGGTGCGCGCGCGGTCAACGACTACGCGCCGGGCGTGCAGTTGTTGAAGAAGGGCGTGCCATCCGCCGGCGGCCTGCACGCGACCGAGGCCTACCTGCTGGTGCAACGTGTCGATGGCGTCACGCCGGGTCTTTACCACTATCACCCAGTCGATCACGCCCTGGAACCGATACGCATGCTGACGGCCGATGAGGCGGCGGCGACCGCGCGGCGCTTCGTCGCCGCTCAGGCTTATTTCGTCGATGCACATGTGATCGTGTTGCCGACGAGCCGGTTTCTACGCAACTTCTGGAAGTACAGGAATCACGCGAAAGCGTACCGCGCGCTGATCCTCGACGTGGGGCATCTTTCGCAGACGATGTATCTCGCCGCGACCGAGCTTGGCCTCGCGGCTTTCATCACCGCCGCCATCAACGAGGTCGACATCGAACAGGCGTTCGGCCTCGATCCGCTGGAGGAAGGTCCGCTTGCGGTCTGCGGGTTTGGCCTTCGTGGCCACGACCGCAGCGAAGTCGAGTTCGACCCGCTCAATACGGTGTGGCCGGCGGCGTAGTTTGGACTGTAGGGGCGAGGTGGCGCGCGTATCTTGGCGCCGCACGTCCCTACTCGGCCTCCGCCAGCACGCGTGCCGCCCAGGCATTGATGCTCGTGCCGTGGGTTGCGGCCTGGACGGCGATCTTCGCGTGCACATCCGGGGGGATGCGCAGCATCAGACTGCCCGAATACGGCTTTTGCGGATCGCGTCCCGTGGCCTTGCAGTCGGCGAGGTAATGGTCGACTGCGGTACGGAAATCCGACGTCAGCGCCTTCACGGTGGCGCCGTGGAAGCTGATCGCATCAGCGATGCCGAGGATGCGACCGACGAAGATCTCGTCGCGCGGGTCGTATTCGACACGGGCGCTGTAGCCCTTGTAGCTCATCGCGTTTTTCATGGTGTGATGCCCAATTCGGTGAACCACGCCCGCAGGTCCTCCACCTGATAGCGTTTCGCTTCCTTGCCGGGGTGCGGGCGATGCAGATAGTGGCGCGATCCCGCCAGTCCGAAGGCGACGCGTGAACCTGCGCCCTCGCGGACCTCGCCATCCAGTGACAGCAGCAGCGCTTCGATGTCAGCGAAGACGATGTTCGCGCGTGTCGGCTTCGAGAAGATCGCTTCCAGTGTCTTGCGATGCCTGGCTTTCATCCTGGTCAACGATATCATAATTCGATATCACGAGGGAGCCGTGCCATCTCGGCACCTGGGACCGCGCGGACGCTTGTCGAGAGCGCCCCCTTCCGCCTTCGGCACCTTCCCCCGCCTCGCAGGGGAAGGAAAATGACGGTGGCGTCTCGTTCGTTGATTCTTTGACAAGCACCGTGGAAGGTCGGCGCTCCGATCGCAGCCGCTGAGACGCGGCGCGCGCATAATTCCAACGTGAAATCCGCACTTCCACCGACCGATCCGAACCGCCTCGACGCACCCATCCGCATCAAGGGCCGCGGCGCCGCGTCGAATCCGGAAGGCCGCTTCGAGACGATCGGCAAGACGCGCGAGGACGATGGCTGGCATCGCGAGGAGGATGTCGCGCCGCGGCCGCCGACCCAGGTGACCGAGGAGCGCGCCCGCTCAATCATCAGCCGCAACGATTCGCCGGACATCCGCTTCGAGCAGTCGATCAATGCGTATCGCGGCTGCGAGCACGGTTGCGTCTACTGCTATGCGCGGCCGTCGCACAGCTATCTGAATCTCTCCGCCGGCATCGACTTCGAGACCAAGCTGTTCGCGAAGACGAACGCGGCGGAACTGCTGCGCGTGGAACTCGGCAAGCGCGGCTACGTCTGCTCGCCGATCAACCTCGGTGCGAACACCGATCCATACCAGCCGATCGAGCGCCGCTACAAGATCACGCGCTCGATCCTTGAAGTGTTCGCCGAGTGCGGCCATCCGTGCACCGTCATCACCAAGAACGCGCTGATCGAACGCGACCTCGATCTGCTCGTGCCGATGGCGCGCGCAAACCTCGTGCATGCGTTCGTCTCGGTGACCTCGCTCGACAACCGCCTCGCGAGCACCCTGGAGCCGCGCGCGAGCGCGCCGCACCGGCGCCTCGAAGCGGTCGCGAACCTCAATGCGGCCGGCGTGCCCTGCGGCGTGATGGTCGCGCCGATCATCCCGATGGTGACCGACCGCTACGTCGAGCAGATCCTCGAGAAAGCCGCCGCGGCCGGCGCGAAGCGCGCGGGCTACACCGTGCTGCGCCTGCCGTACGAACTCAAGGACCTGTTCCGCGAGTGGCTCGCGCTCAATGTGCCGGAACGCGCCGAGCACGTGATGAGCCTGATCCGCCAGATGCGTGGCGGCAAGGACAACGACGCGCGTTTCGGCTCGCGCATGCGCGGCGAGGGCGAGTTCGCGGAACTGATCCGTCAGCGCTTCCGCCTCGCCTGCCGCAAGCACGGTATCAACCAAGTAACCGATCTCGCGCTCGACTGCTCGCGGTTCGTGCCGCCGCGCGCGCCTTCGATGCAGCGGGAGTTGTTCTAGAGTCGGCCTCCAAGAAGGCCGTTCACCCCGAGACATCGACTGCGTGCGCAGGAGCGCGCGCGAGCGGGCAACAAACGGCAGGACTGCCGTTGATGGCGCGAGTCACGGCGAACCCGCACGACGCTGCAATCATGGGGGCCGTTCATGCTTCGATACCTCAGCGCGAACGGCTTTTAGACCGATGCGGCTACCGGTGCCCGCTCTGCTGGCGTTTCGATCCCGAGCCAGCGCACCAGCCACGCATCCAGGCTGACCTTGCCCGGCCCCGCCATCAGCAGCCAGAAGAAGATCAGGATGTAGACGACCTCGTCGAGTTCGACGAAATCATCGAGGCCGCCGACCTTCTTGATCACGACCAGCGCGATCGCGACCAGCATGTTGATGATCATCGGGATCGCGGTCAGGCGCGTGAACAGGCCGAGCAGAATGAATGCGCCGCCGATCAATTCCGTCCATGCCGAGAGTGCCGCGTTGAAGCCTGGAAACGGCACGCCCCAGTCGACGAAGCGCGCGGTGAAGCCGTCGAGGTTCTGCAGCTTGGCCAGGCCGGTTTCGAACCAGAAGTAGCCGAACACGACGCGCACGACGAGCGGCCCCAGCCAGTCGACGCGCTTCAGGAAACGGAGTGCTGCGTTGCAGCAGGCGATCAGCGATTCACGCACGAGAGGTCTCCCAAGAAATAGGCGTATGGTGGCTGCCCGCGATCCGCGGCGCACTCTGCATCCGCATCATGCGCTCCTGCGTATTGGCCTGTCAGGGAACGGCAACATCGCGGGCGGACAGTGCGCCAACAGACCGGATCCGGCGGTGGCGGCTTTCAGGATCGGTCGCACTTTGTGGAGAAATCCGCGACGAAAGGATTTTCGCCTGTCGCCGTTCTTGAGATCGCCGGACCGGCACGCGCCACGGTCGGGCGTCGAGCAACGACCGGGCGCGATGATGCATTGCAGACCCCATTCCCCAACGACGGAGTACAACCATGGAAATGAACGTTTCGAAGCTGACCGGTATCGCCCTGGCCACCGCTGTTGCCGGCTTGTTCACGCTGGCGCATGCCGCTCCTGCCTACGCTGCAGGCGACGAGGCCAAGGTGAAGTGCGAACACTCGTCCTCCTGTAAAGGCCAGGGCGCGTGCAAGCAGGCGACCAACTCGTGCAAGGGCCAGAACGCATGCAAGGGCGAGGGCTTCACGATGCAGAAGAGCGAAGCTGCCTGCACCGCGGCGCAGGAAGCTGCGAAGGCCAAGGCCAAGTAAGGTCGCTGGCATCCCGCCCGCAGCCCGCTTCGCTTACAGCGCGGATCGGGCTGCGGGTTCTTCACCGAGGACACGATGTCGAATCCCGATCCGCGCTATCCATTGCTGGGCTACGGACTCGGCCTACGCGTCCAGCACTACGAGGAAATCCTGTCCGGCGATCCGCCGATCGACTGGCTGGAAGTGCTGTCCGAGAACTACATGATCGCGGGCGGACGCCCGCTCGACTACCTCGCACGTTTTCGCGAACGCTATCCGCTGGTCATGCATGGCGTGTCGCTGTCGATCGGCAGCAGCGATCCGCTCGACCGCGATTACCTCGCGCGCCTGAAGCAGCTTGCGGCGTTCGTCGAGCCGGCCTGGATCTCCGACCACTTGTGCTGGACCGGCGTCGACCACACCAACCTTCACGACCTGATGCCGTTGCCGTACACCGAGGAAGCGCTTGATCACGTCGCGGCGCGCGTGCGCGAGGTGCAGGATTTCCTTGGTCGCCGCATCCTGCTCGAGAACGTGTCGAGCTACATCGCATTCAACGCCTCGCAACTTTCCGAATCGCAGTTCGTCGCCGAGGTCGCGCGGCGCGCGGACTGCCTGATCCTGCTCGACATCAACAACATCCACGTCAGCAGCCGCAACCACGGTTTCGACGCGCGCGCGTATCTGGCCGACATGCCGGCCGACCGCGTGCAGCAGTTCCATCTCGCCGGACACACGCAGCAGGGCAACCTGGTGATCGACACGCACGATGCGCCGATCATCGATCCGGTCTGGCAGCTGTATGCGGATGCATTGCATCGCTTCGGCCCTATCTCGACGATGATCGAGCGCGACGACCATATCCCGCCGTTGGCCGATCTGCTTGCCGAACTCGACCACGCGCGCGCGATCGCCGGCCCGATCCTCGAGGCAGCGGCGTGAGCGCGCTCGCCGAACTGCAGCGCGAGCTGCAGGCAAGCGTGCTGCGCGGCGTCAGCCCGCCGGCCGCACTGGACGCTGTCGTCGCCACACCGGTCGCCGACGCGGCCGAACGGCTCGACGTCTACGTGCATGCGTATCGCGCGCGCCTGCTCGAAGTGCTCGGCAACGACTTTCCGGGGCTGCGTGCGCTCGCCGGCGCCGAAACCTTCGAGCGCCTCGGCCGCGACTACATCGAGGTGACGCCGTCCTCGCATGCGAACGTGCGCTGGTACGGCGACCAGTTCGCCGAATTCGCAAGGACCACATCACCGTGGGCGCAGCAACCAGCGCTCGCCGCGATGGCCGCGTTCGAATGGGCGATCGGCCTCGCATTCGACGCGGCGGCGCAGGACGTGGTCGATGCGACGGAGGTTGCCGCGATCGCACCACAGGCGTGGCCGACGATGCAACTGCATCTGCACGCATCGCTGCAGCGTCTGACGCTGGCCTGGAACGCGCCGCCGATCCGCCGCGCGCTCGACCACGACGAAGCGCTGCCGACGCTGGTGGCATGGGCACCGGCACAGCCGTGGATCATCTGGCGCAAGGACGCGACCGTGCGCTACCGCCGTCTCGACGGCGACGAAGCCGCTGCACTCGATGCGATCGCGCGCGGCGCTTCGTTCGCCGAGGTTTGTGAGGTGCTCTGCGAGTTTCTCGCGATCGATGCGGTCGCGCTGCGCGCGGCCGGATTCTTTCGGCAGTGGGTCGAGGATCAGTGGGTGACGTCGCTGGACGCCACGCCGTAGAAGGAGCCGTTCATCCTGATCCTTCGACAAGCTCAGGACGGGGTACGCCTACGGCGTATCGAAGGGCGAACTCGGAGCGCATCGCGTCCGTTCATGGTGACTCGCGCCGTCCTGGCGCTCGCCCTTCGGGCCATGTGCACTCAGCGCATCCCTGCGCTTCGCCCTCCGGGCAGCTCCGCTGTGCAAAACGGCAGCCCTGCCGTTTTGTCGCTGTTCGCGCGCGCTCCTGCGCGCGTAGTCGATACCTCAGCACGAACGGATGGGAGCGTGCAGAGAATCGAGTGCGACCACTGATGCGATGGGCGAATGGCGCTCGTCAACCGGAAATCGCCAGCCGCTCGCTGCGATACACCTGGGCAGTGATCAGATAGACCAGCAACGCCGCGACGGCCGTGCACGCAAAACACAGACCGAACTGCGCCGCCGTGACCGCATCGCCGCGCAGCAGCCGGGTGATCGCGACCTGCTGGCCCATCAGCGGCACCGCATACATCCAGGTCTGCGTCTTCAGCGGGAACACCGACAGCAGCAGGGTCGGGATCACCGGCACGAACATCAACAGGGACAGATACGTTTGCGCCTCGCGGAAGCTCTTCGCGAACGCGGCCGCGAGCGTCTGCAGGGTGGCGAGCAGGAACACCAGCGGCAGCATCACGAACAAGGTCAGCAGCGCGAAGCGCGGGCCGATCTCGAGGCGCATGCCGAGTTTCTCGACCGGCAGGAACTGGCCGGCGATCGAGAACGCGACGATGCTGAGCAGCAATGTGGTGACCGCGAACGCGGAGGTCGCGCCGAGCTTGCCGATCAGGATCCTGCCACGGCTGACCGGGTTGACCAGCAGCGGCTCCAGCGACTGCCGCTCGCGCTCGCCCGCGGTGGTGTCGATCGCGAGCGCCATGCCGCCGACGAATGCGCCGAGAATGAAGAAGTACGGCAGCATGCCGAACAGCGTGCCGCTGCGCGCCTGCGCGGTGGACTGGTCGCGCGCGGCGACCACGAGCGGCCGGATCACGTTCGGCGACAATCCGCGCGCGACCAGGCGCAGTGCGCCGGTGCGCTGGCCGTAGCTGTCGAGCAGGCCCTGCAGGCGCGCGACCGAACCCTGCGCATCGCGTTGCGACTGGTCGTAGACCAGCTCGACCTGCGCTGGCTCGCCCTTGCGCCACGCGTCCGCATAGCTGTTCGGAATTCGCAGCACCAGATCGACGTCGCCTTCGCGCACCGCGCGTTCGGGATCGGCCGGCGCGTCCTTGATCTCGACGCCACTGCGCTTCAGCGCATCGACCAGGTTCGGCGCGTTCGCGGTGCCGACGACCGGCAACGGCAGCGGCTTCTCGGCCTTGTCGAGCTCGCGCGTGACTGCGGTATTGATGATCAGCACGAACACCAACGGAGCGAACAGCGGGCCAGTCAGCAGCGTGTTGATCACGGTGCGGCGGTCGCGCAGGTTCTCGCGGACTTCTTTCCAGAACACGGTGAGGGACGATTTCATGGCGTTGAATCCGATGGTGACTTTCTTTACTCCCTCTCCCCCCCGGGGAGAGGGTTGGGGTCAGGGGGCCGGGTTCGCGAATGGCAGCAACCTCGGTGACGACTGCCGACACTCCCCCTCACCCCGACCCTCTCCCCATGGGGGAGAGGGAGAAAAAGCGAGTCATGCCGCGAGTCCTTCTTCGGAGCCGATGATCTTCACGAACGCATCCTCGAGGCTGGCCGCACCGGTCTGTGCGCGCAGCGCATCCGGCGATTCGTCGGCGACCACGCGCCCGCGCGCGATCACCACGATGCGGTCGCACAGCGCGCCGACCTCCTGCATGATGTGGCTGGAGAACAGCACGCAGCGGCCTTCGTCCTTCAGCTTGCGCATGAACGTGCGCATCGCACGCGTCGCCATCACGTCGAGGCCGTTGGTCGGTTCGTCGAGGATCACGTTTCCCGGGTCGTGCACCAGTGCGCGAGCGATCGCGGTCTTCACACGTTGGCCCTGCGAGAAGCCTTCAGTGTGGCGATCGGCGATGTCGCTCATGTCGAGCGCGGTGACCAGCGCATCGATGCGACTGCGTCGCGTCGCCGCATCGAGGCCCTGCAGGCGCGCGAAGTAGTCGATGTTCTCGCGCGCACTCAGGCGCTTGTACAGGCCACGCGCATCCGGCAGCACGCCGAGCCGGCGGCGCACTGCGGTCGCATCGGCCGCGGCATCGATGCCGTCGACGAGCACCTGGCCCGCGTCGGGTTTCATCAGCGTGTAGAGCATGCGCAGCGTGGTCGTCTTGCCGGCGCCGTTGGGGCCGAGCAGGCCGGTGATCTCGCCGTCGCGCGCGACGAACGAGACGCCATCGACCGCCTTCACCGCACCGAATGCCTTGTGCAGGTCCTTCACCTCGATCATGGCGCGGCTCCCGTTCCGATGGACGAAGCCGGTCCGCCCAGGACCGCCTTCGTCTCGCCGAGTCCGGTACATGCCCGGACTCGGCTCCGCCGCGGCCGTGCCGGCCACGCGTCGCGCCCTCCCTGGCGTGCGGAGCCGCGCGAGCGGGTAGAGGGATTGGCTTTCGCCTGTTTCATGGCGCGGCTCCGTTGTAGTCGATGAACGCCGGTGTCGGCCCGAAGTCGGCGATGCAGCCGGCGTCGAGGCCGTGCGGATCGAGCGCGTCGACGAAACGCGCGACCAGCTTCGGAAAGCAGCCGCGTCCCATCACGCTGTGGCCCTGGCCTTTGGCGACCAGCAGTCGGCCGTTCGGCAGCGTCTTCACGATCTGCTCGCCGTAGCGCGGCGGTGTGACCGGATCGAGTTCGCCGGACAGGATCAGCACCGGCTTGTCGCTGGCGACCGGTGCGTGGAAATCGTCCGGGCGCGCGCCGTGCGGCCAGATCGTGCACTGCGCCTTGAACGCCTCGGCGAGTTCGGCGCCAAGCAGGGAATCGGCGTCACCCGCCTGCGGCGTGATCAGGTCGGCATCCTCGCTGCAGATCACCGAGAGCTGCATCGCGTTGTCGCTCAGGCCTTCGAGCTCGCCGCCGAGCATCTGCACCTGTGCGACCAGCGGTGCGTAGTCACCCTTCAGCGCTTGCGCGACCGCCAGCGGCAACAGCGCGCTGGTCTCGGGCAGGTAGGCGTACAGGCGCGCGAGCGTGGCCAAGGAGTACGCGTCAAGCCGCATCGATGTGCGCGTGTTGTCGCGCGGATCGCGGTACGCGACCTCGGCGGGCTTCGCGCGCAGCTCGTCGCGCAGCTCGCGCAGCTTCGCCCACGGATCGCCGAACGCCTGCTTGCACGCGGGCGTTGCCGTGCAGGCTGCGGCGTGTGCCTTCAGCGCGTCGTCGAGATTGCGTGCGAACTCGGAGCCGATCGCGTGCTCGTTCGGCACCGCGCTGTCGAGCACCACGCTGCGCACCGCGTCCGGATAGCGGTGCAGGTACTGCTGGGCGACACGCGTGCCGTAGGAAACGCCGACCAGATCGAACTGCGGCGCGCCGAGCGCCTGGCGCACGGCTTCGAGATCGCGCAGCGCCATGCTGGTCGTGTAGTCGCGTGGATCGGCGTGCGCGCTGACCGCGGCGAGGCAGGCCTGGGTCTGCGCGCGGATCCGGCCGAGATCGAAGCCTTGGTCCTCGGCCTCGTCGTGTTTGCAGGTCAGCGCATTCGAGCCGCCGGTGCCGCGCTGGTCGAGCAGCAGCACATGGCGATGCTTGCGCAGCTGCGCGAACGCGGCGGCGACCTGCGGCCAGCTGTCGATCGCCGACTGGCCCGGACCGCCGGCGAGCAGCGCGAGGAAGTCGTCGTCGGCCGCCTCGGCGCTCGCAATCAGCGCGAGACGCAGGCCGATCTTGCGACCTTCCGGTGCATCCCAATTCTCGGGCACTTCGAACGGCGCGCAGAATGCCGTGGTGGTCGCCGCCGAATGCGTCTGCGGCAGCTCACACGCCGTGAAATGCAGACGGCCAAAGGCGAATGCGGTAGCGCCAGGCGGAACGATGAAGCGGCCGTGGAAGCTGCTCGCCTGCGCCGATCCGGCCGCTTTTCCATGCCAATGCCGATGGGCGACCACACCTGCCGCGACCAATGCAACCAGCAGGGTCAGCGCGACGCGAATCGATTTCTTCATGGAGCCCTCGTCTTGTCCGAAACGCGTGCAGCGCGGATGACGTCACGTGTCATGGTGCATTTTCCCCGTCGCGCGGCGGGCAGCCGTAGCGGTAGCGGGCGCGCACCCACCAATGAGCGCCGAGCAGGCACAGCGTCATCAGCATGGCTGCTGCGAAGATCGTGACGTGGATCGCGCCGAACAGATCGAGCAGGGCGAGCATCAGGATCAGGCAGAACGACAGCGCGAACGCGATCGTCATCGCCTCCAGCTCGATGCGCTGGCGCAGCTCGTCGCAGCGGCGCAGGCGCATCAGTTCCGCGTGGGCCAGCCACATGATCGCCGGCAGCGGCAGCGCCGCGGCCAGCATGCGCGGCCAGCCCGGTTGCATGTGCTTGGTCAGCAGCGCCGCCACGATGGTGCTGAGAACATAGGCCGCCGCCGGCCAGCCGACGGCGGCCACATAGCGCGACATTTGCCTGCTCATGGTTCTGTCTCCTCATGCATCCGGATCGAAGATCGCCTCGATCGACTTGTGGAACAGCCGCGCAATGCGGAACGCGAGCGGCAGGCTCGGGTCGTACTTGCCGGTCTCGATCGCGTTGACGGTCTGTCGCGACACGTCGAGCTGCTCGGCCAGCTGGCCCTGCGACCAGCCCTTCGTCTCGCGCAGCTCGCGCACGTGGTTGTTCATTCGCAGCCCAGGCCGCCATAGCGGCGCGCGAGCTGCCAGCGCGCGGCGCCGTAGGACACGCACAGGACGGGAAATACCCAGATCAGCACATCGCCGCCGACCGTCAGCACCCCCGCGGCGCACAGGAAGCCGCCGACCAGGCAGAGCACGCAGATGAATCCCGTGGCCGTGCTCAACGCGACCAGATGCACGCGCTGCTCCAGTTCGTCGCTGTGGACAGCCCGTTTCGCCATCAGCCAGATGAGCTGCACGACCGGTAGCACGGGTGCGAGCGCCAGCACGATCTTCCAGGGCAGACTCGACGCGTTGCGCGCGTGCGGCCAGACCAGCAGCATGACGGCGACGTAGATCGTCGTCAGCACGAGCATCTGCCGTCGATAGTCCCGGGAGGTGAAGCGTGGCATGCAAGCCCCTTGAATGTGTCAAGCGTCCTTGACACGACTCTAGGTCGCGGCGCCGCAGCTTGTCAAGCGTGCTTTACATGCCGGGCGGGCGACGATGCCGCTAAAAACCCCGCCTGGTTGATCGCGGGTCGCAGAAGCCGTTTCCGATCGCGTTGGTCGCCCGCGGCGCCAGGCATTCATTTTTTACAAGGTAATGATTGCTGCCTTCCCCCCGCCTGTGGCATATCTGTGCGCGCCAAGTAAAGCGAACTGCGTCACATAAGAACAAAGGCGCGCCATTTATTGTGCGCTGCTCCTTGCAAAGCTGCCGAAATGCTTGGCATGCCATTTGCCTAGGGGTTCATACCTGCGCTCGTCGACGATGCTCATCGGCTTCGATTTCGCCTGATGCGGGTCACCAGTCCACCCGGACATTACCTATCGAGGAAATCCACTCAATGAACATCAAACTCGCCGGGGCACTGGCCCTGGCTCTGGGCGGCATCGTCGCCGCCGCTACACCGCGCGTGTCGTCTGCCGCCGACGTCGCGGTGAATGTCACGATCAACAACGGCATCACCATCCTCTATTACTACTCCACGCTGAATGTCACGATCGACGCTTCCACTCTCGGCGCCGGCATCGCCGGCTGCGTGGCAGGCACCGTTGCGCAGACGTTGAACTGCGATCGCGGCGCCAGCACCGTCGCCGCTACCGTGACGGGCGGCCAGTTCGTCGCACCGTTCACCGCGGTGACGACGCCGATGACGGGCCTTACCCCTGCGGCCATGCCGCTGGTCCTGCAGAACGTATGGGCGGTGCGCGCGCTCGGCGGCGCCAGCGCCAACACCACCGTGACCGCGGCGGTCGGCACCAACACGACGCTGAAGAACGGTGCGGCCTCGATCCTCGTGAACAACAACATCGGCATCGCCACGGGTACCGCACCGACCCTCAGCGGCGGCGCCAGCGCGAACGTGGTGTTCCCCGATCCGGGCCTCGCCAATCCGGTCACCGGCAGCGTGATCATGTCGCTCGATCTGACCAATGCGACCACTGCGGGCACCTACACCGGCACCGGCGCGCAGCAGTACACGATCGCGGTAACGGCAACCTGATCTGGCGGTCGCCAAGATCATGCGCGCCCGCAGCGTCAGCTCGTTTCTGGCAGGCCTGTGCCTGCTCGGCAGCCTGCTGCCGGCGGGCGCCGCACCCGCCCCGCAGGTGACGGGACCCGTCGCGTTTGGCGGCGGTGCGTCGCAGTTGACCGTCGTCGCGGGCAATGTGTCCGTAATGCCGATCCGCCTCGACGACATTGCCGATCTGGCGGTGCAGCCGCTCGCCGCCGATCAGCGTCGAACGCTGGCCGCCGGTGGACAACTGGTGTCGCCGGGAGCGATCAGCCTGCCGCCAGTGCGGCTCCTGGTCACGCGCGAGCTGCGTCAGGTGTGGCGGATGCAGCAGCCGGTCGGCCGGTCGCTGGTTGACATCGGGGTCCGCGCACGCGTGGAGTCGGTCGCGGGGCCCGATGCGCTGGCCAGCGAAGACCGACCGGGCGAACGTCTGCCCGTGCGCGTGATCTCGCGCGCGCCGCGCACCGTCAGTGCGGATTCGCGCAGCCAGACGCTCGAAGGCGACGTGCTGCTGGAATTCAATCTGCGTGACCTGCGCGTCGGAGGCCGCTATACGGGCCGGCTGGTCATTTCCGCGGAGGGCACATGAGCAGGACACACCGCTTTCGCAGCATCGGCTGGGCGCTCGCCCTGATCGGCCTCATGGCCGGTGGCGCGGCTCGTGCCCAGATCGCGATCAGCCCGCAGATTCTCGACGTCTCGCTCGACGATCCGTCGCATACCTACGCCTTTCGCCTCTACAACTACACGACCGAGGACAAGCGCGTCCGCGTGTCGCTCAACAACTGGACCCTGGACGCCGACAACCAGGTCCAGGTGCTACCGCCGACCGAGACCTCCCTGGACCGCTGGACGATCATCAATCCGGTCGAGTTCGATCTGCCGGCGGGCAAGTCGCAAGCGGTGCGTTTGGCGATCCGACCCGCCGTGCCGCTGGCGGCAGGCGAGCACCGCGTGATGACCTATTTCGACGAGATCCCGCTGGCCGACCCGACCAAGGAGGCGCCGGCAACGCTGCGCGCGCGCTTCCGGTTGGGCGCCGCCGTCTATGCGCACGTCGGGCCGGTGAGCCGCAGCGGCACGATCAATTCCGTGGTCGCCGACAAGCACGGCTTCAAGCTCGGCGTCACCGCCACCGGTAACGCGACCACACGGTTCGACGGCCAGTACGTGATCTATCCGACCCGCGCTTTCCCCGGCAAGGGCAAGGTTCCGGCGGTCGAAAATCCCGATCTGCCGGATATGAAACTGCCGCCGGGTGCGATCGCGGGCGGCCGCATTCCGGCGACAGCCGTTTTGCCCGGCACCACCCGCACGGTCAGTGGAACCTATGCCGGCAAGCCGCTCTCTCCCGGGCGCTACACCGTCAATCTGAGCGGCCATTTCGGCGACGCTCCACTGGATGCGCAGACCGAAATCAATGTCGCCGCGGGTAGCGGCTGACCGCGGCCGGGGGGGCGATGATTCCAGCGCGTCGGCTTCTCGCCCCTGGCTTGGCGATGGTGACCGGTTTTGCCTGCATGCCCATCGCGCTGGCTGCAGCGAGCCCGGACGCGCCTGACCCGCTCGGCCCCGTGGCGCCTTACCAGGGCGGCGCAGCAGACGACCGTGGCGTCGGCACGCAGGCAACCCCCCAGCTGGCGGCGGTGCAGTTGAATGGCCGCGAACTGAGCAACGGCATTCCGATCATCGCGCAGCCGGGTGGCGGGGCCTTGGTCGCGCTCGAATACTTCCTGTCCGCCCTGTCGCTGCATGCCGAACACGATGACCAGGGCTACCGGATAGATACGCCGATTGGCACAGCGCGCCTGCCCGCCGAGTCCCTGAGCGAGGTGCAAGGCTACGTCTACGTGGACACCCGGAGCTTGGCCAAGGCGTTCGCCAGCGAAGTCCGCTTCGATCCGGCCGAATATGCGCTGCAGGTGAATACGCCGTGGGCAGCGCAATCGACGTCACGCGCGCAGTCTGCCGCGGGGACGGCCGCGGCAGCGGACGTTTCCGCGCCGTTCGCCAGCCTGTCACAAGTGCGCAGCGAGACGGATTACGTTCGCAACGATCTCAGCCACAACACGCTGGTCACGACCGATCTCGGCGGCGCGCTGGGCCCGGGCTATTGGCGCGTCCGCTACTACGACGATCTCGCCGGCCAGCGCCGCGCCGACACCTGGTCCTGGGTCACCGGCGCCGGCGACCGCCGCTACCTGCTGGGCCGCCAGATCGTCGGGCTCAATGCGTTGCTGCCGACGTTCTACCTGACCGGTGCGCAGATGGCAGCGACCAATCGACCGTCGCTGGTGTTCGGTCCCAATCTCGGCTACGGCGAGCTGGCCGCCAGCCGCTTCGATGCGCCGCGCACGGTGCGCGGCAAGGGGCCGCCGGGCGGCACCGCGGAACTGCGGCGCAACGGTCAGGTGATTGCGCAGACGACGATCCGGCTTGACGGTACCTATGAGTTTCCCGATCAGCCCATTACGGTCGCGAGCCTCGAAGTCGCCGTCTACGAGCGCGGCCGCCCGGATACGCCCTTCCGCGTCGAGCAGATTACCGAGCAGGCGAGCGATCAGTTGCTGCCGGCCGGCGTCTGGGTTCAGCACACCGGCATCGGCACGACCGCGAATCCGCTCGATTCGGTCAGCTCCGGCCTCAACGATCGCTCCGGCTTCTATCAATGGCGGCAAGGACTGACGGACTCCGTGACCGCAATGGCCGCGCTGCAGGTCGTCGGCGACCAGCGCAATGAACTCGCCGGTGCTGCGGCGCTGCTGCCCGGCCTCGGCGCCTGGGCCGGGTTCGCCGCCCATGGACGCTATGGCAACGCCTGGCAGGTGTATGGCGAGGGTGCCCGCGGCGCGGCGTTCTGGCGTGCCAATTTCCAGCGCCAGGATGCGGGCTACATCGCCGTCGATTCACCGCAGCGCGAAGACGACAACGTGGAAGCCGGCTGGACGTTCGCGCCGAACCTGCGCGCTTCGCTGGTGGGCCGCCACTACCGCGATCCCGGCACTGCGCCGATCGATTTCCTCAAGCCGGCGTTCTCCTGGCAGCCGCGCGCCGATCTTGCGTTCAGTGCGCGGCCTGATTTCGACGGCCGCTACACGTTCTACGGCAACTGGGTTCCGCAGCCCGGCTGGCGGGTAGCGCTCACGCGCTACAACCCGCGCACCGATCTGGAGATCGAGCGGCGCTATCCGAACGGCTACGGCCTGCGCGCCATGTTGACCGAAGACAGCCAGCTCGGTCATCGCGCCTCGCTGCTGGCCGACGGCTGGCGGCTCGGCGGGAGGCCGATCGGATGGACCGCGGGCGTGTTGGCCGGAGAGGGCCGCGTGGGTTTCCTGCTCGACGCCGCCGGTGAGCTGTATCCGGGACTGTCCTTGCACGCCCAATACCTCGACGATCCGCTCCTGCGCAATGCCCGCCCGGACCCCGGCCCGCTGCTCAGCGTGGCCCTGGTGGCCGACTTCGCCGTCACGCCTTCGGGTCTCGCGCGCGGCTCGTTCCGTCCGGAGCTGTTCAACGCAGGCGGCATTTCCGGCCGCATCGCTGGAGCGGACGGAGCGTTCGACGCTTCGCGCGCGCGCGGCACCGGGGTTCTGGTCGATGGTCGGATCCGCGGTGAAGTCGATGCCAATGGCCGCTTCTACCTGGCCGACCTGGCGCCGGGTGTCTACACGCTGGAACTCGATGCGGAGAAGCTGCCGCTCGAGTACCAGCCGACGAACCGCGAGCGACGGGTCGAAGTGAAGGCCGGCGCGGTCACGCGTCTGGACTTCCCGGTCACGCTCCGCCTCGGCATGGCCGGAAGAGTCAACGAACGCGCCGGGCACCCATTGGCCGGCGCCCGCGTTACCGTTACCGACGGCGCCGGCAAGGTGCTGGCGGAAGCCACCAGCGATGCCTGGGGCTACTACCGCATCGACGGACTGGCACCGGCTTCCTATCGCGTGTCGGCAAGCGCTGCCGGCAAGCAGGCCACACGCACCACCACCCTGAGCGATCGCTTCCTGTTCGAGCAGGATCTGATCATCGACGCCACCACTGAACACGGCGAGCCGCCATGACCACCCATCCGTGCCGACACATTCGCGTTGTCCTGTTTGCGGGCCTGGCGCTTGGCAGTGGCAGCGCCTGCGCCCAGGTTCTCACCAATGGCGATTTCGAGACCGGCAATCTCACCGGCTGGACCACGGGCGGCACCAATGCCGCGGCCGTGATTCGCGCCAGCGACATCACGCCGAGCCCGGCGACTGCAACGGTTCCGCAACCCCCCGGAGCGCCGGCCACCAATTATTTCGCGATCCTGTCCAATGGCCCCGGCGATCTCGGCGGAGCGGCCCAGTTCTACGATGCCAATACCACGTCGGACTACGACCTCGGCACGCTGAGCCAGACCATCACCCTGCCGTTCGCGCCGGCGGTGATCAGCTTCGACTGGAATTTCCCGACCAGCGAGCAGGATCAAGGCGACACCTTCGATGACTTGTTCGATCTGCGTGCCAACAACACCCAGATCTGGTCCGGCAGCTCCTGCAAGAACAACGGCAGCAATTATTCGAATTTCCCGAGCGCGCCGTGCAGCGGCCTGGCCCAGAACACCTGGACCGTTACCGGTGCGGCGGCGGGCATCGCACAGAACACTCAGCTGCGTTTCGGCATCGGTTCCTGGCAGCACGTGTGCGTGCCGTTGCCGTCGTCACTCACGGCCGGCAGCGCAGTGACGCTGCGTTACGCCGTGCTCGACCAGGGGGATGCCAGTTACGACTCCGCGTTGCTGCTCGACAATATCCGCATCGCCAGCGCGTGCGATGCGACCCGCAACGACGCGTTGCGCCAGTTGAGCAACACCAGCGGCCAGAACGTTACCCTGAAGAACGGCAGCATCGTCGTGCGGCCGGTGACCAACACCAAGCCCGCGATCGACGACAGCGGCACGAGTGCCGCGTTCATTTCGAATGCGAACCTGACCGCCGACAATCCGAACCTGCTCGCCCAGGTCTTCACCTGGAACGGCGCGAGCTTTGCCCGCGCGACGCCGCTGATCGTCGATGCCACCGGCAACATCAACGGGGTCGCGCTGTCCGGCGCGCTCGACAGCGGCTACAAGGGCCGCTACGTCGCCATCGCGGCGCAGCTCACCAGCAGCGGCAGCGCGCAGATCTACCGCTACGACCGTTCCAGCGGTGCGCTCTCCAGCGTGACCGCAACGACCAATTGCGACACAAATGGCCAGTACGCGCTCGACAATGTCAATCCGTTCATCAGCACCGACGGCAGCCGCATCGCCTGGGAATCGGAATGCGCCTCGCTGACCGGCGCGGCGAACGGCGTCAAGCGCGTCGTCTATGCCGATTTCAACGGCACCAACTGGACCGGCAAGGCACCGTTCACCGACCTCACCAGCTGCGTGGCGCGCAACCCGCGGCTCAACCGCAGCGGCAACGGGCGCTATCTTGCGTTCGAGTCCACCTGCAACCCGACCCTCACGGGCAACACAGCCGGTAACACCGTCGTGTTCCGCTACGACACGACAAAGACGGGCGTCACTGCCTTCGTCCAGGAAATGACCGGCAGCAGCACGGCATTGGCGGCCAGTCCCAGCCTCGATTCGAGCGGGCGCTACACGCTCTATCTGAGCGTCAACGCGAGCAGCGGCCACTCGGAAATCTGGCGCTACGACGCGACCGCGGCCTCCAATACGCAATTGACCACGACATCGACCAGCACGATTTTCCTCGACGTGTACGCCGCGGGCGACAGCACCCGCTTCGCCTACGAGCGTCAGGACCTCGGCACGAACTTCAGCGAGGTCGGCTACGGCACGATCAGCGGTTCAACAGCGACCCTGACGCCGGTCGGCCAGGGCTATGCGAACCCGCTCGGCGGACCGGCCCTGATCACCGGCGCGCGGATCGGGATGGATACCACGACACCGGTGGTGACGTTCTATTCCGACTTCGATTTTCTCGGCACCAACACCGACGTCAATTCCGAATTGTTCCAGGCTCGCGGGCAGTGAGGCCAATCATGCGTACGCCATTCCGTTTTCAATGCCTGGTCCGCTCGCTGGTGTTCCTTGGGGCGGTGTTCACCGTGGGCATCGCGCATGCGCAGCAGCGCAAGCTGCCCGTGCAGACCGATCGCTACGGCTATCGCGCCTACGACTCGTCTTCCGCCCAATGTCCGGCTCAGCTCGTCGATATGAGTTCGGCGGCGGCGTTGAATCTCGTCGCGGCGAGCAGCAGTTACCCCGCCCGCGACGAAGGCGCGGCGGCAGTGCCGTTGTCCGCGCCTTTCCAATTGTTCGGCGCGGTGCAATCGGCGCTGGTCGCGTCCAGCAACGGATACCTCGCCGCCGCCGCCAGCGTGGCCGCCGAGAACGGCGCCGACTACAGCAGTGCCTGCCCGCTGCCTGCGATCGCCTCCAACGGACCGGCCGCACAGGCGCGCATCCTGGTCTACCACGACGATCTCAGCGGCGAGACCGGAAACGGAACGATGCGCAGCAACTACTTCGCGAGTTGCCCGCGTCCCAGCGATTCCGGAGTCGCCGAAGCATGCACCGTCGTCGACTGGAGCAACTGGGGCAAGCCGGGAACTTCCGGCTTGTCGATGCAGGCGGTGCTCTACCACCAGACCTGGGAGATCGCCCTGCAATACCGATCGCTCGATCCGTCGGCCGGTGCCAAGGCAACGATCGGCGTACAGGACCCGGCCCACGGCTGGGGCTTCGCGGCACGCTGCGGCGGAGCCCAGCCGATTCCAGCGCCGGGTGCGATCTGCCTGTTCGACCCGCGCTATCCGCCCGGTTCGCGCGGAACGAGCGACCTGTTGTTCAAGGATGGCTTCGACGGGCCTTTGCCCTGACGGGCGACCAACGAAACGGCTTCAATCCTTCGGATGTCCGCACCGGCGCTGGCGTGCGCCGCACCGCCCGTTCGGGATCGACCCTCAGCGCGACGAAACGTATTTCTCGCGCCGGATATGCGGCACCGGCAGGCCGGCTTCCTTCAACATTGCGAAGGTCTCGTCAACCATGTTCGGATTGCCGCACAAATAAGCGATGTCGTGCGCCGCATTGGGCCCGAGTTCGCCGAGCGCGACCTGGGCGCGGCCGTTGCGGTCGTGCGGGCGCGGCACCGCGCGCGGTGTGCGGCTGAAGCACGGATGGAACGAGAAGCCGGGCACTTCGCGCGCGAAGGCCTCGAATTCGTCGCCATAGAGCAGTTCGGCCTCGTTGCGCGCGCCGTAGACCAGCGCGAACGTGCAGCCGCGCTTCCCGGTGAGCGCGCGGATCTGCGGCAGCATCGCGCGATACGGCGTGACGCCGGTGCCGGTCGCGACCAGCAGGTAGCGCCGGTTGGTGTCGGCGTCCATCAGGCAGAAGCGGCCATAGGGCCCGCTCGCATCGACCGTGCCGCCTTCGTCGAGCTTCGACAGCAACTCGGTCGCGGCACCGCCATCGACATAGGACACCGCGATCTCGAGGCGCTGCACTTGGCCATTGCCGTCGCCGACCGTGCCGACCGAATAACTGCGCTTGGTCGGCTTGCCGTCCGCGTAGTGGAAATGGATCTGGATGAACTGGCCGGGCACGAACGCGAACGGCGCGCCGTCGGCGCGTTCGAACGCGAGGTGACGGACGGCGGGAGCGAGCATGCGGCTCGCGGCAAGGCGGAGTTTGAAATGTTCCATCGGAGCGTCGGTGCGATTGAGCGGTGCGCCAGGTTGACGGTGTAGCCGTTCGTGGTGAGGTATCGAACCATGAACGGCGGCGCCCGAGGCCATTCGCCCTTCGATACCTCAGGGCGAACGGCATGACAAGGATGCGCCGCGCCCAACGGAGGCCGCGGCAATCGCGGCGGCACAGCCCGGTATACTAGCAGGCAGCCGCGATCCGCCCGCGCATCTGCCTTTTCCGAGCCTCCATGACCACCACTCCCGCGCTCGACGTCGTCGAGCTGAAGAAGACCTACGCGAACGGCGTCGAGGCGCTGAAGGGCGTCTCGCTGAGCGTGCAACCCGGCGATTTCTTCGCCCTGCTCGGCCCGAACGGCGCCGGCAAATCGACCCTGATCGGCATCCTGTCGTCGCTGGTCAACGCGACCGGCGGTGACGCGCGCGTGTTCGGCGTGTCGGTGCGCACGCAGCGCAGCGCCGCGATGCGCCTGATCGGGCTGGTACCGCAGGAACTCAACTTCAACATGTTCGAGAAGCCGTTCGACATCTGCGTGAACCAGGCCGGCTTCTACGGCATCCCGCGCGCGGTCGCTTGCGAACGCGCCGAGAAGTACCTGAAGCAGCTCGTGCTCTGGGACAAGGCGTTCGAGCCGGCGCGCGCGATGTCCGGCGGCATGAAGCGGCGCCTGATGATCGCACGCGCGATGATGAGCGAGCCGAAGCTGCTGATCCTCGACGAGCCGACCGCCGGCGTCGACATCGAGATCCGCCGCTCGATGTGGAAGTTCATCAGCGGCATCAACGCGGCCGGCACCACGGTGATCCTGACCACGCATTACCTCGAGGAAGCCGAGCAACTCTGCCGCAACATCGCGATCATCGACCGTGGCCGCATCATCGAGAACACGTCGATGAAGCAGTTGCTGTCGAAGCTCGACGTCGAAACATTCGTGCTCGACCTCGCGCAGCCCTGCACTGCGCTGCCGGATGTCTCCGGCGTGAAGCTGAGCCACGTCGACGACGTCACCATAGAAGCCGAGATGTCGCGCGAGCATGATCTCAATTCGCTGTTCGCGACGCTCTCCACGCGCGGCGTGACCGTGCGCTCGATGCGCAACAAGGCGAACCGCCTCGAGGAGCTCTTCGTGCGCCTGGTCGAGAACGGCAAGGTGGCCGCATGAACACGAACGCGAACCTGATCGCTTTCAAGACGATTACCCGCCGCGAGGTGATCCGCATCCTGCGCATCTGGATGCAGACCCTGTTGCCGTCGGCGATCACGATGACCCTGTACTTCGTGATTTTCGGGCGCATGGTCGGCAGCCGCATCGGCGCGATCGCGGACGGCATCCAGTACATCGACTACATCGTGCCCGGCCTGATCATGATGGCGGTGATCACCAACAGCTACGGCAATATCTCCTCGTCGTTCTTCGGCGCCAAGTTCGGCCGCCACGTCGAGGAAATGCTCGCCTCGCCGATGCCGAGCTGGGTGATCCTGGCCGGTTACGTCGCCGGCGCGATGCTGCGCGGCCTGCTCGTCGCCGCGATCGTGCTCGCGATCTCGCTGTTCTTCACCCGCATCCACCTGTACCACCCGTGGGTCACGTTCTCGACCGTGCTGCTGACCGCGGCGGTGTTCTCGCTGGCTGGTTTCGTCAACGCGGTCTATGCGAAGAAGTTCGACGACATCGCGCTGGTGCCGACCTTCGTGCTGACTCCGCTGACCTACCTCGGCGGCGTGTTCTATTCGGTGAACCAGCTTGGCACGCCGTGGCGCGAGATCAGCCACGCGAACCCGATCCTGTACATGGTCAATGCGTTCCGCTGGGGCCTGCTCGGCGTCAGCGACGTGCCGCTCGGCGTCGCGTTCGCCGTCATGCTCAGCTTCGCAGTGGTGCTGGCGGCGATCGGCCTGCATCTGCTGGATCGCGGCATCGGTCTGCGCTCGTAGGCCCGCTTCCCGCTCCAGTCACCCGGAGCCGACGGGCAAGCAGGCGGTGCGCCCGGTGAACGCACCGTTTCCGCGACGAGGCTGGTTTTCGTGTGCGCCGGCCGCAGATCCCCGGGACACGGGCGCCGCCCCGGCGCAGCGAGGACTCCGGACATGATCGAACGCAGACCCTTCAACGAACTCGGCGGCGCCGACCACGGCTGGCTCAAGGCGAAGCACCATTTCTCGTTCGCCGGCTACAACGACGCCGCGCGCATGGGCTGGGGGAGCTTGCGCGTCTGGAACGACGACGAGATCGCGGCCGGCAGTGGCTTCCCGCCGCACCCGCACGCGGACATGGAAATCATCACCTATGTCCGCGACGGCGCGATCACGCACGAGGACAGCCTCGGCAACAAGGGCCGCACCGAAGCGGGCGACGTGCAGGTGATGAGCGCCGGCACGGGCATCCGCCATGCCGAATACAACGCCGAGCGCGAGACCACGCGCATCTTCCAGATCTGGATCATCCCGGATGCGCGCGGCGGTGCGTCGGCCTGGGGCGCGCGGCCGTTTCCGAAAGGCGATCGCTCGGGACGCTTCGTGACGTTGGCCAGCGGCCGCGCCGGCGATGATGACGCGCTGCCGATCCGCGCCGATGCGCGCGTGCTCGGCGCGACGCTGAAGGCGGGCGAGAGCGTCGAGTACGCGCTCGGTGCCCAGCGCCGCGCCTATCTGGTGCCGGCGGTCGGCGCGGTCGAGGTCAACGGTGTGCGCATCGATGCGCGCGATGGCGCCGCGGTCCGCGATGAGTCACGCATCGTGGTGCATGCGCTGACGGATGCCGAGATCGTGCTGGTCGACAGCGCCTGAGCGTTGTGGGCGTGCCGGAAGGCGCGAGGTTTGCCGGTGGCACGTCGGACAGCATCCCCAACCAAGCCCCTCGCACATCTTGTGCTTGCGAGCCCGGTCCGCACATCGAGGTGCGGCCGTTCGCCGGCGCGCGGCGGTGCCGCGCGACGGCACCCGCAGGAGCGGGTGCGAACAGCGAAGCTGGCGCAAAGCGCGAGCGCCTGGATGGCGCGAGTCAAGCCCGGCCCACCCCCTGAAGGGGAATGCTTCAAAAGGCATCGCGGCTGAAGCCGCTCCTACGGTCGCGAACCAGGTATCGCGCGAGCGGCTTCAGCCGCGATTTCCGCCAGGCCGAAGAACGCGCGCGCGTTCGCGGTCGTCAGCCTCGCGGTCGCTTCGGCCTGTTCGCCACGCGCGGCCGCGACCGCAGCGCA
This sequence comes from Dokdonella soli, assembly GCF_039523175.1. Lineage (NCBI taxonomy): Bacteria > Pseudomonadati > Pseudomonadota > Gammaproteobacteria > Lysobacterales > Rhodanobacteraceae > Dokdonella > Dokdonella soli. The sequence continues at coordinate 361,613 of NZ_BAAAEU010000006.1, read as the reverse complement.
GACGTGCGCGAGGTACATCGGCTCGTTGCGCCGGTGCGAGGGTTTTGGATGCAGGTCGCGTGGCAGCAGATAGGGCGCGTCCGTTTCGATCAGCAGACGGTCGGCCGGGATCAGCTTCACCAGCTCGCGCAGATGCACACCGCGGCGTTCGTCGCAGATCCAGCCGGTGATGCCGATGTACCAGCCGCGGTCGAGATACGCGACCAGCTCCTCGCGCTCGCCGGTGAAGCAGTGCACGACCGCGCGGCCGATGCGACCCTGCACGTTATCGAGGCAGGCGATGAAATCCGCATGTGCGTCGCGCTGGTGCAGGAACAGCGGCTTGCCGGAGTCGATCGCTATGCTGAGTTGCCGCTCGAACGCCGCGACCTGTGCCGCGTGCGGCGAGAGGTGGCGGAAATAGTCGAGGCCGGTCTCGCCCACCGCTTTCACTTCGGGCGTTGCGACGAGTTCGCGCAGCAGCGCGTCTGTCGCTTCGTCGTATTCGTGGGCGTGGTGTGGATGCACGCCAGCGGTCGCGTGCAGGAAGCCCGGATGCGCGCGCGCGAGTTCGCGTGCGGCTCGGCTGCCGCCGGCGCTGGCGCCGGTCACGACGATCTGCGCCACGCCGTGTGCACGTGCGCGTTCGAGCACCGCATCGAAGTCCGCGCGGAACGATTCATGGGTCAGGTTCGCGCCGATGTCGATCAATTGCATGGGGGTGGCTTCACCGCGCCGTCGAAACGCGCGATTATGCGGGTACCTCGCAGCTACCGCACCTGCGTGGTTCACAACGAATTCATGGCGCGCCGACCATGCTCGCGCGGTCCAACGATGGGGATGCACCGATGAACAGACTGACCTGCCTGACGCTTGCGCTTGCCGCCGGTGTCGTCGCCTTTCCCGCGCTCGCCACCGCCGACGCGCGGGTCGTGCTTTCCCCCGACGCGGTCGCGGCGCATGCCGCGGCCGGCGCGGCCCTGCACACCTCAACCCAACGCGCCGCGCAACCGGCGAATGCACAGTCCGTCGGTGCCATGGTGCCCAAGGCGATGGGCACGAATACCTTTCCCGGCTCGCCGTTCGTGAATGGATTCCGCGCCTATCCGCCAAGCTGTGCGGCCGATCCGCTGCCGGACAAGGCGAGTGGACCGACCTACGCGCAGCGTGTCTCGCTGTTCGCGCGCGACCAGCACGGTGCCGGTTATGTCGAGAACGTGACCGTCACGGTATGGCGCCTCGCCTGCAGCAGCAGCGGCACCAAGACGCTCTACAACCCGGCCGGAGCCTACAACGGGATGACGCTGATGCGCATCGATCGCGATGCCAGCGTCGACCACAGCCGGACCATCTTCCCGACGTTCCCGATCGTGATGGCGTCGCAGAACGGTTCCACGTTCGGCGGCACCGCGAGCCTGGTGCGCTCGGCGGTGGAACCGAACACGGTCATCTCCGACACCGGCTTCGACAGCTCGGTCTTCGACAGCACGACTTATGTGCTCGAGAACTATCCGTATACGGGGTCGGGTTATTTCAAGTTCAGCGATGCGTTCACGCTGCGCATCGACCCTGCGATCAACGGGGTCGCGCCGGTGGACATCAGCGTCCCCGACTATATTCCGACGCAGGCTACCTATCCGGACGCGTACAACCCGCTGTTCCTCGATGGCTACGCCGCGGCGCAGTGGGTCAATATGACGCTCAATGAAGGGCTGATCGTGCAGGTGCCCGAGCGGTACGATGCCAGCCATCCGACCCGGCGCCAGCTGGGCCTCGACCTGCTGACCCAGGATCTCAGCGGCAATCCGCTCTGGCTGATCGGCAACGCCGCGTTCGAGATCGGTACGGTGAGCCTCACGGTGAACCTCGCCTATCTCGGCCCCGGCCTCGTTCAAAAGCCCTGGGGCACCGCGCAGGTCACGCTGAAGGACTGCAACCATATCAACCTGACGTTCACCGCGAACGCGCAGCTGCCGGCGCCGATCCCGAGCTTCAACGGCTTGACCACGTACGACCGGCTGTTCAGTCCGAACGGCATGCTCTGCGAATAAGCCTCGA
>NZ_BAAAEU010000006.1:0-359541 GCF_039523175.1 Dokdonella soli | reverse complement strand
CTTCGCCGAGCGAAACCCTACACTAGGGCATGTCTCGCACCACTTTGCCCATCGATGCGATCCTGCCGGATCTGCTGGCGATCCTCGCTTCCGACACGCGCGTCGTGCTCGAGGCGCCGCCCGGCGCCGGCAAGACCACGCGCGTGCCGCTGGCACTGCTCGATGTGCAATGGCTCGGCGGACGCAAGATCCTGATGCTGGAACCGCGCCGCATCGCCGCTCGCGCGGCGGCCGAGTTCATGGCCGCGCAACGCGGCGAGCGCGTCGGCGAGACGGTCGGCTACCGCATCCGCTTCGAGTCGAAAGTGTCAGCGGCGACGCGCATCGAAGTGGTCACCGAGGGCATCCTGACCCGGATGATCCAGGACGATCCGGAACTCACCGGCGTCGGCGCGATCCTGTTCGACGAATTTCACGAGCGCCACCTGCACGGCGACCTCGGCGCCGCGCTGGCGCTCGACGTGCAGGCGAACCTGCGCCCGGACCTGCGCCTCGTGATCATGTCCGCGACGCTCGATGGCGAACGCATCGCGCGTTGGTTCGAAGCACCGCAGCTGGTCAGCGCCGGGCGCAGTTTCCCGGTGCGCATCGCGCATCCTTCCGCGCGCGCCGGCGAGGCCTGGCCCGAGCGCGGTTGGCCATTCCACCTGCGCCGCGCGATCGAACTCGCGCTCGCCGAGAACGACGGCGACGTGCTGGTGTTTCTGCCCGGGAAACGCGAGATCGAGCGCGCACGCGCTGCACTTTCATCCCTCTCCCCCGACGCCGTCGGGGGAGAGGGTAGGGTGAAGGGGCGAGCGTTCGGCGGGAATCCTGCGTCGCAACCTGCCGCAGCCCCGCCCCCTCATCCCAGCCCTCTCCCCCAAGCTGCGCTTGGGGGAGAGGGAGTAAACATCGTGCCGCTGCACGGCGAACTGTCGCTCGCCGACCAGCACGCCGCGCTCGCACCCGCCGCACCGGGCACGCGCCGCGTCGTACTCGCAACGAATGTCGCCGAATCGAGCCTGACCCTGCCCGGCGTGCGCGCGGTCGTCGATCTCGGTCTCGCGCGCGAGCCGCGTTTCGATCCGAACTCCGGCTTCACGCGGCTGGACACCGTGAACATCGCGCTGGCCTCCGCGGACCAGCGCGCCGGCCGCGCCGGCCGCCTCGGTCCGGGCGCGTGCTACCGGCTGTGGCCGCAGAGCCGGCGTCTGGAGGCCGAGCGCACGCCCGAGATCGCACAGGTGGAGTTGTCCCAACTCGCGCTGGAACTCGCGGCTTGGGGTTCGGATGCGCTGCGCTGGCTCGACGCGCCGCCCTCCGGCGCGTTCGCGCAGGCGCGCGATCTGCTGCGCCGGCTCGGCGCGCTCGATGCCGACGGCCGTATCTCCCCGCTGGGACGCCGCATGCTAGCGCTCGGCGCGCATCCGCGCCTCGCCGCGGCAGTGCTGCGTGCGCCCGCCGGCCAGCAAGCACTCGCCTGCGAACTCGCCGCATTGATCGAAGCGCGCAATCCGTTGCGCGGCGAGGCCGGCCGCAATGACGATTTCCGCACGCGCGCCAACGCACTTCACGCATGGCGTTCACGCGAACGCAGTGCCGTGCGCGACCTCGGTGCGGATGTCGGTGCGCTGGCCGCGATCGCGCAGGCGGCCGACGCCTGGCGACGGCGCAGCGGCTCCGATGGAGATCGTAGGAGCGGCTTCAGCCGCGATGCTTCTTCTTCGCAGCCGGTCAGAAGCGGGAGCATCGCGGCTGAAGCCGCTCCTACAACGCGTTCGATGTTGGCGGTCGGCGATGTACTGATCCACGCATTTCCCGATCGCATCGCGAAGCAGGATCCGAACAATCCGCGCCGCTATCAGCTCTCGAATGGCCGCGGCGCGCGCCTGCTCGATGAGAGTGCACTGATCGGCGAGCCGTGGCTCGTTGTCGTCGACCTGCGCTACGACGAGCGCGACAGCCTGATCCTCGCCGCCGCGCCGTTCGACGCCGATCTGCTCGAACGCGATTTCCCGCAACGTTTCGCGCGAGAACGCGTGGTGCGCTGGAATCGCGACACGCGAGCGGTCGATGCGTTCGAGGAACGTCGCTTCGATGCGATCGTGCTGGAACGCCGCGCGGTGCCGGCGCGTCCGGAAGACGCGGTGCCGGCGCTGCTTGCTGCGGTGCGCGATCTCGGCCTCGACGCCTTGCCGTGGAGCGATCATGCGCGCGAGCTGCGCATGCGCGTCGAGGCGCTGCGCGGCTGGTGTCCCGAACTCGGCCTGCCGGATTTCTCCGACGCGGCGCTGCTGGCTTCGCTGGAGGATTGGCTCGCGCCGTATCTCGCGAACAAGCGCCGCCTCGACGCGTTGCAGCCGGCGGAATTGTCCGACGCGCTCGCGGCGCGGCTCGACTTCGCACTGCGCCGCGCGCTCGACGAACAGGCGCCGATCGCGATCAAGGTGCCGAGCGGCCTCGACCGGCGCATTGCTTACGCGCCGGACGCACCGCCGGTGCTTGCGGTCAAGCTGCAGGAATTGTTCGGGCTCGCCGACACGCCGCGCATCGCGAACGGCCGCGTGCCGCTGACCCTGCACCTGCTCTCGCCGGGCGGACGCCCGATCCAGGTCACCCAGGACCTGAAGAGTTTCTGGGAGCGCACCTATCCCGAGGTAAGGAAGGAACTCAAGGGGCGCTACCCGAAGCATCCCTGGCCCGATGACCCGTGGACCGCAACGCCGACGCATCGCGCCAAGCCGCGGCGCTGACGAAGCTGGAGGGGATGCAGGCAACATCGACTCGGCATCGTGCCTCGTCGTGTTGCTCCGGCCCTGCGCATTCCATGCTCAGGGCGCTCGTCGTCGCGCGCGCGTCCCGAAGGACGCGCGCAAACGCGCCGCCTCGCCCCTGGCCCGACGACCCGTGGACCGCAACCCCGACGCATCGCGCCAAGCCGCGGCGCTGACGGGCTCGCCGCTTCAGCGTCCGTTGTCGATCGGGCATCAGACTGTCCGGCGATCCCTGCGGGGTTGGACCCGCGGGATCCGGTGTGCGCGGACCGTGCCGGTTGCCGGGCGCGTACACGAGGCAATGCGGTCGCGACTGATCCGGACAGGCGCATGTTCGATTGGCTTGCAACGGTGTGGACGGCGGCGGCGCGTTTCATCGCCGTTTACGGCGTGACGCCGGTGCTGGCGTTCGTGCATCTCGACCGCGCAGGCGACGATGCGCTCGAGATCGCTCAATATCTGCTGATCTGTGTCGTGCAGATCGCGGTCATCGCGCTGGTGTTCCGGCCGCTGGAGAGTCTGGTGCCGGTCGAGCGTTGGGCCGACCGGCGACTGACGCGGATCGATCGCGCCTACACGTTCCTCAAGCTGTTCGGCCTGATCCCGCTGTTCGCCTATGTGTTCCTGCCGCTGCTCGGCACGGCGGTCGGGATGCTGACCGGCACACCGCGCATGGAAGGCGGCGTGTCACCGCTGCAGCTTGATGTGCGGGTGCCGTGGTTCCGCTCGCATCCGGTCGCGCTCTTCGTCGCGTACTTCACGATCTCCGACTTCGTCTATTACCTGGTCCATCGCCTGCAGCACGCGCTGCCATGGTGGTGGGCGCTGCACAGCCTGCACCACAGCCAGCGCCAGCTCAGCTGCTGGTCGAACGACCGCGATTCCATACCGGACGATTTCCTCGAGGCGACGATCATCGCCGGCGTCGCGCAACTGATCGGTGTCGCACCGGTGCAGTACGCGCTGCTGATCCTGCTCGGCGAACTGCTGCAGAATTTTTCGCACGCGAATGTGCGCCTGCGCTTCGGCCGCGTGATCGACAAGCTGCTCGTCGATCCGCCTTATCATCGGCTGCACCACATGGTCGGTGATCCGGCGCGACCGGGCCTGCAGAACTGCAACTTCTCGTTCGTGTTTCCGGTGTGGGACATCGTGTTCGGCACGGCGTTGTACGGTGAGCCGGCGCGGCCGTGCGGAGTCGCGGATGCGGGCATCGATGCGGACAACGAGCTCGGCCTCGTCGCGCAACAGGGCGCCGCGCTGCGCCGTTTCCTGAACGCGATCGGGATGCGTGCATCGCGCGATGTCGCAGCGCCACCTGTCACTCGTCATTCCGGCGAAGGCCGGAATCCAGTTTTCAACGAGTTGCCATAGAGCTGGATCCCGGCTTTCGCCGGGATGACGGCTTGTTCTGAGGTTATTTAGCCGTTTGTGGTGATGCTTCGGCAGGCTCAGCACCGGGTACGCCTGCGGCGTATCGAACCATGAACGGCGGCGGCGACCGCGGCTGCCGCAGCCCTTGCAGGCGGACAACGGAACCATGCACGCTCGCCTGTGGTCGCAACCCGATCGCATCACCCCCTGGAGAACCCACCGTGCGAAGCCGGACATGAGCAATCCCCAACGCGTGCTGCCCTGGATGCTCGCTTTCCTGATCGCGGTCGGCGCGCTCGGCCTGCTGCTTGCGCCGCGCCTCGTGGCGATCTTCTCGGCGAATCCATTCTTCAACGGCGTGATCCTCGCGGTGCTCGCGGCCGGGATCGTCGTGAACCTGCGTCAGGTGTTCGTGCTGTCGCGCGAGGTGGCCTGGATCGACGCGTTCCGACGCTCGAATCCGGAACAGAAGCCGCCCGGCAAGACGCGCCTGCTCGCGCCGATGGCGCGCATGCTCGACGGCCGCGAACGCGGTCGCGCCGCGCTGTCGGCGCCGTCGATGCGCACGATCCTCGACAGCGTGCAACTGCGCCTCGAGGAATCGCGCGACCTCTCGCGCTACCTGATCGGCCTCGCGATCTTCCTCGGCCTGCTCGGCACGTTCTGGGGCCTGCTGGTCACGATCCGCTCGGTGTCCGACATCATCGGCACGCTGAATGTCGGCAACGACGCAGTGACGATGTTCGGCACGCTCAAGGAGAACCTGAAGGAACCGCTCGGCGGCATGTCGACGAGTTTCTCGACCTCGCTGTTCGGCCTCGCGAGCTCCCTGGTGATCGGCTTCCTCGACCTGCAGGCCGGGCACGCGCAGAACCGCTTCCACAACGAACTCGAGGAATGGCTGTCCGGAATGACGCGGCTGTCGTCCGGTTCCGCGCTCGAAGGCGATGCTTCGGTGCCGGCCTACGTGCAGGCATTGCTCGAGCAGACCGCGGACGGACTCGACCGCATGCAGCGCGCGATCGTCGAGAACGAGCGCGAACGGCATGGCACCCATCAGCAGCTTGGCGAACTCGGCGCGCAGCTCAGCCGCCTCGCCGACCTGCTCGGCCGTGACGTGCGCGAGCGCCAGGCCGCGGCCGAGGTGCAGGACGAGCTCAAGAGCGTGCTGCGCCAGCTCGCGAACCAAGGTCAGCCGGCCACGCAGCTGTCCGAGGACCTGCGTGGCGAACTGCGCCTGCTCTCGCGCACGATCGCCGCGGCCATGGACGGCCAGCGTCCGCGCGCGGCATCCGCGCCGATGATCGCCGAGCGCGAGCCGCGCCGATGAGCATGTCGCTGCGCCGCCGGCGCACGTTCGATATCTGGCCGGGCTTCGTCGACGCGTTGACCTCGTTGATCATGGTCATGATCTTCGTGCTGCTGATCTTCGCGATCGGCCAGTTCGTGCTGTCTGACACGCTGGCCGGCAAGAACCGCGCGCTGGATGCGTTGAACTCGAGGGTCGCCGAGCTCGCGAAGACGCTGTCGCTGGCCGAGGACAGCAAGCGCGCGCTCGATGCGAAAGTCGCGGAGCTGTCCGCATCGCTCGGCCAGGCCAGCGGCGAACGCGACGTGCTCAAGACGCGGCTCGACGCGGCCAGCAGCGAAGCGGCAAAGCTGAATGCGGACATCGCGGCGCTGACCACGCTCAAGCAGCAGCTGGAAGCGCAGGTCGCGAGTCTCGCGGCCGAACTCGACGGCTCGAAGCAGAACCTGGTCAAGCAGACCGAACTGACCTCGGCCGCATCCGCGCAGGTGGAGTTGCTGAACCGTCAGCTTGCCGCACTGAATGATCAGCTCGGCAAGATCCAGGCAGCGCTCGACATCGCGAACAAGGACGTGAAAGCGAAGGACGCGAAGATCGCGGACCTCGGCAAGCAGCTCAACATCGCGCTCGCGAACCGGGTCGGCGAGCTGGAGCGCTACCGCTCGGAATTCTTCGGCAAGCTGCGTGCCGCACTGGGCGACCGCAGCGACGTGCGCGTGGTCGGCGACCGCTTCGTGGTGCCGACCGACATCCTGTTCGACTCCGGCTCGGCCGAACTCGGGCCGGATGCACAGACACGTCTGACGACGTTGGCGGAAACGGTCAAGGAGGTCTCCGCCGAAATCCCGTCGAGCATCGATTGGGTGTTGCGCATCGACGGCCATACCGACCGGCGGCCGATCCACACGCCTCAATTCCCGTCGAACTGGGAGCTTTCGACCGCGCGCGCGGTCGCGATCGTGAAATACCTCGTCGTGCAGGGCATCCCGGCGAACCGGCTGTCAGCGAACGGCTTTGGTTCGTTTCAGCCCCTCGACAGTGCGGATACACCGGATGCGTATGCGAAGAACCGGCGCATCGAGATCCAGCTGACAAACCGGTGAGGTAGAGAAGGGTTCGCGGCTTGGGCGCTGAGGCGATTCCGGTTCCGCAAGACGCAGGCCGGGACCCCGGTCCTTTGTCCTGTTCGTGAGCAGACGCTGAGCCCCGGCCTGCGCCGGGGCGACGAGTCTCCGGGCCATTCCCGAATCTCGAATCCCTATCCCGGCTTCCTCTGGCTGACGATCACGCTGCCGAGAATCAGCGTGCCGGCGACCAGCATCGTCAGGGTCGGCGTCTCGCCGAGCAGCAGCCAGCCCCAGGCCACGCCGAACAGCGGCACGAGGTAGGTACAGGTCGTCGCGCGCGCGGCGCCGACGCGCTGGATCAGGCGGAAGAAGAACGCGTACGCGATGCCGGTGCAGAGCACGCCGAGCGCGATTGCGCTGAGCCAGGAGGCTCGCGGTACCGGCGCGACCGGCCAGGTCGCGACGGCGAACGGCGCCAACATCAGCGCGGCGCAGCTCAAGGTGCCGGCGACCGCGGCGAGCGGCGGCACATCGGCGAACCAGCGTTTGGTGAAGTTAGCGGCAAAGCCATAGCACAACGACGCGGCGGTGCCGGCCAATGCGGCCGCGGCAATGTTGTCGCCTTCCGTCCGACCGCTCATCAGCACGACCACGCCGACGAAACCGGCCAGCATCGCGAGCGCGCGTCGCGTGCCGATGCGCTCGCGGTAGAGCGCGAACGCGACCAGCGCGGCGAACAGCACGGTCAGGCTGTTGGCGATCGCGCCGATACCGGCCGGTGCGCGCTCGGCGCCCCAGGCAAACAGCGAGAACGGGATCGCCGAGTTCAGCGCGCCGACGATCGCGAATCGCGTCCAGTGCGCGCGCGTCAGGCGTTCGCGCACGCGCCACAGGAACGGCAGCAGGATCAGCGCGCCGAGCACGATCCGCACCTCGACCAGCGCGAACGGTCCGAAGTCAGCCGCGGCGACGCGCATGAACAAAAACGATCCGCCCCAGATCGCGCCGAGCATGAGCAGTTCGAGCGGCGTCCACCAGTCGCGCGTCGCCACGGTTGTCGCAAGCGAATCCTGTTGCAGCTGGGTCACGGTGTTCCTCCGGTATGTCCTTCCGGCTGACCGGGGGACTTGCGTGCCGCGAAGCGGTTGGTCGCGGCGAGATGGCGACGATTGTCGGTGTTTCCAACCCTGCGTCGCTTCGTCCGGCGACGAAATATCCGCGGCGGCGGCACGCCAGTCCCGGTCAGCGCAGCATCCGGATCGGTCACCCGATTGCAGCTCGCCGAGATCGGCGCGTGGCTTCAGACGCGCCCAGCGCGCAGGTGGAAGTCCCAGTGCACCTCGCGCGGCCGGTGCGGATCACCCCAGGCCTGGCGCAGATCCGCCTCGACCAGCGTGACCGGATCCACGCCTTGCGCCTTCAGGTAACGCTGCGTCGCCGACCACGAGCGCAGGTAGGCGAGGAACTGGTCGATAGTCCAGGCGACGCTCATCACGAACGCGGGCGTCGTGATCGCATCGAACGGAAAAGGCAGGGTGCGATAGCCGGCGTCGACATGCACACGCTCGGGAGGCCAGTACGGTCCGGTGAGATCGACATAGAGACGATCGTTGACGACGTCGACGGCCGCGTCGACGCGGCACTTCGAATAGCTCCATGCCGCGAACACACCACGCGGCTTCAGCACGCGGCGCACTTCCGCGTAGAAGCGCGCATGATCGAACCAGTGCAGGGCCTGGGCGACCGTGACGAGATCCGTGCTCGCATCGGGCAATGAGCACTGTTCGGCCGGCTCGACGCGATAGTCGATGTTCGGCCGCGCCTCCGCGTTCGCGATCTGCGGCGCGCTCGGATCGCTCGCGTGCACGCGAGCGAAACGCGACGCCAGCGCGACGCTGGCCTGGCCGTTGCCACAGCCGGCGTCCCAGGCCAGTCCGCGCGCCGGCGCTTGTGCCGCGAGCCAGTCGAACAGCGCATCGGGGTAGGTCGGCCGCGCCTCGTGGTAGGCGCCGGCATGGCCGGAGAAATGATCCTTGAAGGTCATCGCGAGCTCCGTGGCAGGGTTTCGATGCGGCGGCTCGCGCCGGGCGCCAGATCGCCCAGCGCGTGCTCGCCGACATGGGTGCGAATCAGGCGCAGCGTAGGCAGCCCGACCGCGGCGGTCATGCGCCGCACCTGGCGGTTGCGACCCTCGCGGATCGTCAGCCGGATCCAGCGGTCCGGCACGCTCTTGCGGAAGCGCACGGGCGGGTCACGTGGCCACAGCCAGTCCGGCGCGGCGTCGAGCGCTTCGGCTTCGGCCGGCAACGTCGGGCCGTCGTTGAGCAAGACGCCGCGACGCAGCGCATCGAGCGCCGCTGCGGTCGGCTCGCCTTCGACCTGCGCGAGATAGGTCTTCGTCTGCTTGTGGCGCGGATCGGTCAGCCGGTGCGCGAGCGCGCCGTCGTCGGTCAGCAGAAGCAGGCCTTCCGAATCGAAATCGAGCCGCCCAGCCGGATAGACGTTCACTTCGCGAATGAATTCGGCCAGCGTGCGCCGCGGCGGCACGCTGCGGTCGGTGAACTGGCAAAGCACGCCGAATGGCTTGTTGAACAGGATCAGCATGGGCCTGAACGGAACACGGCCGCTTGCGCGGCCGCCTGGATTCATTCCGCAACCGTTCGCCCGACGTATCGAAGGGCGAACGGTGTCGCGATGCTTCAGTGCTTGTCGGCGTCGCCGGCAGCCGCCTTGTCGGCGTCCTGCTGGAAGATCTGATCGGCCTTCGGCTTCTCGAACTTCAGCGTCATGCGGTCGGACTCACCGATCGCGAGGTACTTGTCCTTGTCCTTGTCGCCGAGCTGCAGCGTCGGCGGCAGTGTCCACACGCCCTTCTCGTAGTCCTTGGTGTCCTTCGGGTTCGCGTTGATCTCGCTCTGCGCAACCAGTTTGAAGCCGGCGTCGGTGGCGAGCTTGATCACGTAGTCCTGCGGCAGGTAGCCCGAGTTCTTGATCTTCTCGAGATCGGCGCCGGCCGCGGCGCGATGATCGACCACGCCGAGCGTGCCACCCGGCTTCAGCACGTCGAAGAACGCCTTGAACATCAGCGGTGCGGTGTCGGCCATGACCCAGTTGTGCACGTTGCGGAACGTGACCACGGTGTCGGCCGAGTCCGGCGCACCGAGTGCCGGTGCCTTCGGATCGAATTCGACGGTCTTCGTCTCGGCGTAGTGGGCAGCATCGCCCTCGAACTTCTTCTGCAGCGCACTCTTGTCCTGCGCCGCTTCGCCTTCCGGCTTGTTTGGCTTGGTGACCGCAGCGATGTAAGTGCCGCTGCCCTTCAGCAGCGGCGCGAGGACCTCGGCATACCAGCCGCCGCCGGGCGTGATCTCGATCAGCGTATCGCCGAGCTTGACGCCGAAGAACTCGAGCGTCTGCTTCGGGTGGCGATACGGATCGCGCGCCTTGTTCGCGGGCGAACGCCAATCGCCGGCGAGCACCTGGTCGAGCTTCGCGGCGAACAGGTCGTTCGCGCTCTGCGGCGGCGGTGGCGTGGCGGGCTGGTCGGCAGGCGCCGGCGCGCTCGGCGTGGCCGCGGTCGGCGATGGGGATTCGGGTGAACCACAGGCAGCGAGCGCCAGCGCGAGTGGCAGCAGACAGGCGAGTTTCTTCATGACGTTTGTCCTCGATCAGTACGTGCAGCGCGGGTCGCGAGCCTAGCACAGCGCCGCGCGGCCGGCGTTCCCGATCCACCGCGATGCGCGCTCATTCGGGCAGTCGCGACGACGCCGGATACGGCGGCACGTCGCCGTAGTCGCCCGCGGCGAAGCGATCGCGCAAAGTCTGCCACCAGGTCGCGTCGAAGAGTTCCGGATGCACCTGCAGCAACGCGTCGCGCAGGGTATCCGGCAGGCCGAGGAATCGCGCGAACTGTTCCGGAAATACATCGTTCTCGCGCAGGCTGAGCCAGTCTTCCAGCGGACGCGTTTCATCACCTTCACGCGCCAGCGGCAGCTCGCGGAAGCGGCACTGCTCGACCAGGCAGAGCTCGTCGTAGTCGTAGAAGATCGCGCGGCCGATGCGCGAGACGCCGAAGTTCTTCAGCAGCAGGTCGCCCGGGAAGATGTTGCTGCGTGCGAGATCCTTGACCGCCTGGCCGTAGTCGAGCACTGCGCGTCGCGCGTCGTCCGGCGCTGCTTCGCGCGCGTACAGGTTCAGCGGGCGCAACCGGCGTTCGACGTAGCAATGCTTGACGACGAGCTCGTCGCCTTCGACCGCGACGCTTTCGGCGCAGTCGCCGGTCAGCTCGGCGAGCGTGTCTGCATCGATCTGGCGCAGCGGAAAGCGCAGATGGTGGAACTCCTGCGCATCGACGAGCCGACCGACGCGGTCGTAGCGCGACACCAGCCGATACTTCGCGATGACCTGGCGCCGCGTGACGTCCTTCGGATACGCGAAGTGATCACGCAGCACCTTGATCACGACGGCATAGTCGCGTGGCGTGAACACCGCCATGACCATGCCGCGCTCGCCATCGGCGCGTACGAGGCGCTCGTCCGGATGCGCGGCGAGATGCCGGAACAGGTGCCGGTAGCGTTCGGTCTTGCCCTGCTTGATGCGGCCGAGCACGGTGTAGATCTCGCCGACCGGCTTGTGCGGCATCAGCGTCTCGAGAAACATCACGGTGTCGCCGACCGTCGGCAGGTCGGCGTGGAACGCGTTGCGTGCGTAGCCGAACAGCAGCGAGACCTGATTGAGGTTGGTCAGCACCGCATCCGCACGCACGCCGTTCGGCGCGCTGACCAACGCGATCACCAGCGGTGTGGCGCCGTCACCGATGACGATGCGTCCGACCAGGTAGGCGCGGCGCTCGCGATAGAACACCGTTTGCAGCAGTTCGATTGCACGCGGCGCCACGCCGTCCTCGAGCGTGCGCTCGGCGATCTCGCGCGCGATCGCGTGCGCGCAGCTTGCGCGGTCGATGTAGCCGGTCGCGAAGGGATGGTCGGCGAGCATCCGCTCGCAGGTTGCGGCGAGTTCACCGTCGACGGCGTAGCAGTCCAGCGCGGCCGGTTCGGCGATGCCCGCGGTCGGTTCGAGATCGAGCGCGACGAATTCAATCCCGGCATCGACGCCGGATGTCCTGAAGAAGCGCCGCGACAACGTGTTGAAGAACGTCTTGGTCAGTTCCCTGTCGAGCAGCGGTTCGATCAGCGCGGCGTATTCATGCCGCATCGCTGCCCACAGCGGCCGCGAACGCACGCGGTCGTCGAGCAGCAGTTCGAGTCGGGCCAGCGTCTCGCGGATGCAGACGTCGTACAGGTCGATGCGTGCAACCGCATCGAGTTGTGCCTGGCGCCAGTCGCGCCGCTCGAAGTGCCGCTTCGCGCGGCGCGTGATGTCGGCGAAGCGCCCGTTGTAGTCGAGGAACGCGTCGAGGATCAGCGCGGCCGCGCGTGCATGCATCGGGAGCGACGCTGGCGAGGCGGATGCGGGCTGCACCATCACCGCAGTGTAGCGCGACCGTTGCGCGCAAAAGGAAGGGGCGCCATGGCGCCCCTTCGCAAGACCTGCCAATCAGTGCGAGTTACATCGCCGCAATCAGCGCGTCGCCGAACTCGGAGCACTTGACCTCTGTGGCCCCTTCCATCAGGCGCGCGAAGTCGTAGGTCACGCGCTTGGCGCCGATCGCCTTGTCCATCGCGGTGATGATCGCGTCGGCGGCCTCGGTCCAGCCCATGTAACGCAGCATCATCTCGCCGGAGAGGATCACCGAGCCCGGGTTGACCTTGTCCAGGCCCGCGTACTTCGGCGCGGTGCCGTGGGTCGCTTCGAACACCGCGTGGCCGGTCACGTAGTTGATGTTGCCGCCGGGCGCGATGCCGATGCCGCCAACCTGCGCGGCGAGCGCGTCGGAGAGATAGTCGCCGTTGAGGTTCAGCGTCGCGACGACGTCGTATTCGGCCGGGCGCAGCAGGATCTGCTGCAGGAACGCATCGGCGATCGCGTCCTTGACCGTGATCGTCTTGCCGGTCTTCGGATTCTTGAACGTCATCCACGGACCGCCGTCGAGCTCGACCGCGCCGAATTCCTTCTGCGCGAGCGCGTAGCCCCAGTCGCGGAACGCGCCCTCGGTGAACTTCATGATGTTGCCCTTGTGCACCAGGGTCACCGAGGAACGGTCGTTGTCGACTGCGTACTTCAGCGCCGCGCGCACCAGGCGTTCGGTGCCGTCCTTCGAGACCGGCTTGATGCCGAAGCCGGAGGTGTCCGGGAAGCGCACCTTCTTGTAGCGGTCCGGGAAGTGCTCCTTCAGCAACGCGGCGAACTTCCTCGCGTCGTCCGTGCCTTCCTGGAATTCGATGCCGGCGTAGATGTCCTCGGTGTTCTCGCGGAAGATCGTCATGTCGACCTTCGACGGGTCGCGCACCGGCGAGGGCACGCCCTTGAACCAGCGCACCGGGCGCAGGCAGGTGTAGAGGTCGAGCATCTGGCGCAGCGCGACGTTCAGCGAGCGGATGCCGCCGCCGACCGGGGTGGTCAGCGGACCCTTGATCGAGACCAGGTATTCGCGGCAGGCCGCGACGGTCGCGTCGGGCAGCCAATTGCCGGTCTGGTTGAACGCCTTCTCGCCGGCGAGGACTTCCATCCAGTGGATCCGGCGCGTGCCGCCGTAGGCCTTGGCGACCGCGGCGTCGAGCACGCGCACCGAGGCGCGCCAGATGTCCGGACCGGTGCCGTCGCCCTCGATGAACGGGACGATCGGCTGGTCGGGTACGTTGAGGACGCCGTTGGCGATGCTGATCTTGGCGCCGCCGGCGGGCGGCGTGGGGGCGGATTCCGTCATTGAATTCTCCGGGAGGGTACGGCGCCGCGCGGATCGGATCGGCGCGCGGCGGGAAGCAACTGCCCATTGTCGCGCGTTCGCGCCGATCAATGAAGCGACGCCCGTGTTTCGATGCCGTCGCCACCGCCGGGGCGAGACCGCCATTCGCTGCGCCGCACGATTCCTCGCGGCGGTCTGCGTGCTAAGTTCGCGCTGCTTGCAGCATCCTCTTGGGGGGATTCGTATGCGCATCGGTATCGTGGTGGACTCGGCCTGCGACCTCCCCGCCGAGTACCTGCGCCAGCACCGGATCACGGTGCTGCCGATCAGCGTGCGCATAGGTGACGAGACCCTGGTCGACGACCGTGATCCGGAAGTGGCGCGGCGTTTCCTCGACGAGAACCTCGGTGCACGCGGACACGCGGCCGAGACCGAGCCCTACAGCGTCGAGCAGGTCCGCGACCTGTTCCTCGGTCGGCTCGTCATCGACTACGACTGCGTGTTCTGCCTGACCATCACCGCGACGCGCAGTCCGATCCATGCGAATGCGAGCCAGGCGAGTTTCGCGATCCTCAAGGACTACCGGCCGATCCGCCGCGATGCGAACGTGCCCGGCCCGTTCCTGATGCGCGTGATCGACACCGAGAATCTGTTCGCGGCGCAGGGCGTGACTGCGGTCGAGGCGGTGCGCCTGCGCGACGCCGGCCAGAACCCGGGCCAGATCCGCGAGCGCCTGGAACTGCTCGCGCACAACACCTACGGTTACATGCTCCCACGTGATCTGTATTACCTGCGGGCGAGAGCGCAGAAGAAGGGCGACCGCAGCGTCGGCTGGTTCAGCGCCGCGCTCGGCACCGCGCTCGACATCAAGCCGTTGCTGCGCGGCTACCGCGGCGAAACCGCACCGGTCGCCAAGGTGCGCGGCTTCGAACACGGCGCGGAAATCCTGTTCGGCTATGCGGTCAAGCGCGTGCGCGCGGGGCTGCTGACGCCGACAGTGTGCGTCAGCTATGGCGGCGACTTGGCCGAACTCGAGACGCTGCCGGGCTACACCGACCTGAAGGCGACCTGCGCCGAGCACGCGATCGAGCTGTTCGAAAGCCCGATGAGCATGACCGGCATGATCAACGTCGGCACCGGCGCGGTCACACTCGGCTTCGCCGCCGAGGAACACGCGGCGGCGTTTTGACGGCTCAGTCTTCGCCCGCGGGACGCGCCGGCGCGGCGTTGCGGAATGCATGCGCGAACACATTGAGCTCGTCGCGATTGAGGTTCGATACCGCCGCATAGTGCATGCCGGCGTCGGTCCAGCGCAGCATGAAGTAGCCGTCGCGGACATCCTCGATGAGGCCGGAGTTGGTCGATGGCGCAGCCGGCCATTCGAACAGGCTGACCACATGCAGGCGCCGCCGGTAAACCAGCGCGGCGACGCGCGCGCCGTCGAACACGTCGAGGCGGCCGCCGACCAGCTCGAACTGCTGCGCGCCCAGATCCCTGACCTCGGGCGAGAAGTCGAGCTTGCCGTCGAACCACGGTTTGACCGTGTGCTGGTCCGTGCTGCGCACATCGATCAGGTGATCGGCGATCAGCGAGCGGACATGGCTGGACACCGCATCGGCCACCAGCCGGTCGGCGCGCAAGACCTGCATCCTGGACGCGAGCAGGCCGGCGACCCCGATCGCAATGACCAGCATTGCAGCGAGCGCGGCGCTGGTCGCGGCCCAGTTCCAGGCGATCCGGCGCGCGCGTTGCTGCGCTTCACGCGGCAACTGCGCCGCAAGGCGCGTGCGCAGTGCGGCCGGTGCCGCGTGATAGGGCAGCGTGCTCTTCAGCGCCTGCTTGAGCGCGGCATGGCGCTGCAGGTCCTGATCGCACGCCGTGCAGCCGTCCAGATGGCGCGCCATCTCGAGGCTGCGCGCCGGATCGAGTTCGTCGTCGAGCCAGGCATGGACGAGACCCTGCGCCTCTTTACAGAGCATGGTTGCGCGCCTCCTTCGTGGTGTCGGTCAAGTCGCGGTGCAGGCGGTCGCGCGCGCGCGCGAGGCGCGACATGACGGTGCCGATATTGACTTTGGTGATCGCCGCGATCTCCTTGTAGGAGCATTCCTCCAGTTCGCGCAGGATCAGGACCTCGCGGAATTCCGGCGGCAATCGCTGCATCGCGGCCAGCAGGCATTCGGCATCCGCCGCCCGCGCGACAACCGCCTCGGGCAGCGCAGCGTCGTCGATGCCGCCGTGCACGGACTCGTCGAATTCGTCGGTGAGTCCATGCGCCGATGCGCTGGCGCGTTGCGTGTAGAAGGTGTTGCGCACGATCGCCAGCAACCAGACCTTCGCATCGCTGCCGCGGAATCCGTCGAAGAACTTGAACGCGCGCAGCACAGCCTCCTGCACGACGTCCTCGGCTTCGTGCGCGTCGTGGGCCAACCAGCGCGCGAGGTTGTACGCGGCATCGAGATGCCGCATCACCTCGTCATTGAAGCGGGTCGTCTTGTCCATTCGTGACGCGTCCGGAGTACCGCGCTTCCGCGGCGCGCCGTCATGTAGACCGGCGCGGCGGCCAGTTTATTCCCGTGACGGGAGGGGCAGGAATATTTGCGCCGCTGCGCCGGTAGTGCACGAGGAACGGCGTCCTGCCGAGCAACGATGAGGATCACACCATGAACGACGACAGCCACCACGACCACGCCATCGATCGCCGCCATTTCCTTGAGTGCATGGCCTGGGCCGGCACCGGCGCGTTCTGGATGATGCGCAGCGGCATTCCCGCGGCGCACGCGCTGGATGTGCTCGGGCCGGAATCGAAGGCTACCGCGCGCGATGCCAGCTTCAGTTTCGTGCAGATCAGCGACTCGCATATCGGCTTCAACAAGGCGCCGAATGCCGATGTCGTCGGTTCGCTCAGGCAATCCATTGCCCACATCAACGCATTGCCCGAGCGCCCGGATTTCATCATTCACACCGGCGATCTCAGCCATCTGTCGAGGCCCGAGGAGTTCGACACCGTCGCGTAGGTGCTGCAGGAAGCGCGCACCGGCCATGTGCTGTACATCCCCGGCGAGCACGACGTGATCGGCGACAATGGCAAGGAATTCTTCCGGCGGTTCGGCGCCGGCACGCCCGGCGGCTGGTACAGCTTCGACCATCACGGCACGCATTTCGTCGCACTGATCAATGTGCTGAATCTAAAGGCCGGCGGTCTCGGCTTTCTCGGCGCCGACCAGCTTGCGTGGCTGAAGCAGGATCTCGCCGCGCGTTCGGCCAGCACGCCGATCGTGGTGTTCGCACACATGCCGTTGTGGGCGCTGTATCCGGCCTGGGGCTGGGGCACCGACGACGCGGCGGAGGCTCTGTCCTACCTGCAGCGCTTCGGTTCGGTGACCGTGCTGAACGGTCATATCCACCAGCTCCAGCAGACCGTCGAGGGCCATGTACGGTTCTACACCGCGCGTTCGACCGCGTATCCGCAACCGGCGCCCGGGGTCGGTCCGGCGCCGGGGGCGCTGAAGGACCTGGCGCCCGGGCAACTAGGCCACGCCATCGGCTTGCGCAACGTGCGTCACGTCAAGGGCGTACCGACTCCCGCAATCACCGATATCGCGCTGGTCGCGTGAGGCGACAGCCGCCCGATCTCCACCGGAGCCAACACTTATGATCGCTCATCACCCTCTTCCGCTGCTGTTCGCGCTGCTGCTGTTCGCGAGCGCGTCGCCGGTTGCCTCTCCGGAATCTGCCGCCGCATCCGCGCCGAGCGTCGGCGGCGGCGACTACCGCATCGACGTCAGGAACTTCAGCTTCCAGCCTGCGCAGCTCCTAGTGCCGATCGGTGCGCGGGTGACCTGGACCAACCACGACGAAGAGCCGCATATCGTGGTCAGCGTCGGCAATCACTTCGGTCCGTCGCCGGCGCTCGACACCGATGCCGCGTACACCACGGTGTTCCAGAGCGCGGGCACCTACGTGTACTTCTGCACAATCCATCCGCAGATGACCGGCTCCGTGGTGGTCCGGTAATCGCCAGCGCGCAAACAAAAAGGGCGCGGATCGCTCCGCGCCCTTGTCGTTTTCGGTGGAACTGGATCTCGTGTCTTCGCACATCCCTATGCTGCACGGGATGAGCACATCTTCCTGATGCTGGATCCCGTGTCATCGGCCCTCCATGGCCTGCACGGGATAAGTCCATCCTGGACTTACTTGACGCTGAAGTCCTTGGTCGCAACCATCTTGCCGTCCAGCGATATTTCCACCTTGTAGTTGCCGGCCGGCCAGCCGTCCGGCTTGCTGATGTGGAAGCTGGTGACCGCGGCGCCGTTCGGCGCGATGGTCTGGCTCGAGTCGTTCACGGTCTGGCCGTCCTGATAGGTCCACTTCGCGTTCAGCACTGCGTTCGGCGCCGTACCGGTGGTGGAAACCGCGGCATAGATCGTGTCCTTTGGCATGAAGGCTGTCGTCGCGGTGGTCACCTTCTGGTCCGGACCGACCGCGGTGCCGAGGTCGACCGACGCGACGGCGACCGGTGCGGGCGCAGGGGCCGGCGGAGTGACCGGAGCAGGTGCCGGGGCGGCGGCTGCCGGAGGCGGCGCAGGCGCCGGCGCGGGTTCTTCCTTCTTGCCGCAGGCGGAGAGCGCGAGCGCACCGGCCATTGCGACGATCAGGGTGAGGTGTTGGCTGTGTTGGTTCTTCATCGTCGTACCCTCCGTTGTGTTCAGCCGTTGGAACCCGCATCCGCGGGAATCTTCAGGACCTGGCCGGGTTTGATCAGGTCGGGATTGTCGAGCTGGTCGCGATTCGCCTTGAAGATGTCCTGCCAGCGGCTTGCGTTGCCGTAGACCTTCTTGGCGATCTTGGAAAGGCTGTCGCCGCTGACGACGGTGTAGGTCTGTGCGGCTGGTGCGTCGACAACCGGTGCGGTCGAGGCGACACCGGATTGCACATTGCTGAAATCCGCCTTGGGTGGCGGCGGCGCAGTGGTGTCGGAACCACTCTGTACGTTCGAAAAGTTCGGTTTGTTCGGCTCGTTGCCCACGTCCGGTCTCCTCTCCGCTACGGGAATCGCACATTACACTTACCCGCGCTTAACGGCGAGTGAGTGCAGCCTCGCGGACCGGTGTTACAAATTGCATCGTCCGCGTGAGCGGCGGAGGTCGGCGAAACCTATTGGCGCGCGCCGCGCAGATTTAGCGGATTGCCGGCGACGTTCCGGCGCCAGGGATTGATGTCGAGTCCGCCGCGGCGCGTATACCGCGCATACACGCTGAGTTGCGTCGGCGCGCAGCGGCGCATCAGGTCGACGTAGATGCGCTCGACGCAGTGTTCGTGGAATTCCGCGTGTTCGCGGAACGAGACCAGGTAGCGCAGCAGCCCGGTGCGGTCGATGCGTGGGCCGGTGTAGCGGATCTGCACGCTGGCCCAGTCCGGCTGGCCGGTGACCGGGCAGTTCGATTTCAGCAGGTTCGAGACCAGGCTTTCCTCGATCGCGCGCACGTCCGCGGCGAGCACCAGATGCGCCGCGTTCGGCGGGCCGTAGTCGTCGATATCGATCGCGAGCCGGTCGATCAGTTCGCCGTCGAGTTCGGCAAGGTGCGCCTCGGCGAAGCGGCCCGGGAGGGTCAGCGTGACCGTCACCTCGGAGCCGGCCGCAGCGGAAAGATCGCTCATCAATCGCGCGCGCAGGTCCTCGGCGTCGCCGACGCGCTCGCGATTGAAGCTGTTTAGATAGAGCTTGAACGATTTTGATTCGACGATGTTGGGCGACGTCGCCGGAATCCGGAATTCGGCCAGCGCGACCTCGGGCTTGCCGCGCGCATCGAGCCAGGACAGCTCGTACGCGTTCCAGATATCGACGCCATGGAACGGCAACTCGGCACCCATGCCGAGGGCAGCACGATTCGCGGCGCGCGGAATCGGAAAGAGCAGGGCGGGATCGTAGCGATCCGGGTAGGCCGAGGCGCGGCCGAGCAGTGAGTCGTGCGGAGCATTCATGGCGCAGCCGATTCTAACTGTGCCGCCGTAGCCGCGCCGCCGCGAATGCGACGGCGCGGCTACAAATTCAGTGTTGCGGCACGGCTTCGTCGAGTCCGGCTTCCGTCTGCCGCGCCGCCTCGGCGTGGTGGTCCTGCGCCAGCAGCATGTAGAACGCCGGCACCACGAACAGCGTGAACAGCGTACCGATCGAGAGGCCGGTCGAGATCACCAGGCCCATGCTGAAGCGGCCCGCCGCGCCGGCGCCCGAGGCGATCACCAGCGGAATCACGCCGAGCACCATCGCGGCGGTCGTCATCAGGATCGGGCGCAGGCGCACCGCGGCGGCGTGTTCGATCGCCTCGAGCTTGCGCATGCCGCCGCGCTGCATCTCGTTGGCGAACTGCACGATCAGGATGCCGTGCTTGGAGACCAGACCCATCAGCGTGACCAGGCCGACCTGGGTGTAGATGTTCAGGCTCGCGATCAGGTTGACGAAGATCAGCGCGCCGAACAGTGCCATCGGCACCGAGACCAGGATCACGATCGGGTCGCGCAGGCTGTTGAACTGCGCCGCCAGCGCCAGGAACACGATGATGATCGCGAACAGCAGGGTGACGGCGAAACCGCCCGATTCCTGCATGAACTGGCGCGACTGGCCGCCGTAGTCGATTGAGTAGCCGGTCGGCGCGACCTCATGCAGCGCGTCACGCAGGAACTGCAGCGCCTCGCCCTGCGACATGCCGCTCGCGCCGGAGATCGTCGCCGAATTGAGCTGCTGGAAGCGGTTGATCGAGCGCGGCACGATCTCGTTCTTCAGCGACGCGACGGTCGCCGCCGAGATCACCGAACCATCCGGCGCGCGCAGGTAGTAGTCGAGCACTTGGCTCGGATTCAGACGCTCGGACTGCAGCACCTGCGGGATCACCTTGTACGAGCGGCCGGCGATCGAGAAGTAGTTGACGTAGCCGCCGCCGAGCGCCGCGCCGAGCGAGCTGCCGACGTCCTGCTGGGTCATGCCGAGCGTCGAGACCAGGTCGCGGTCGACGACCACAGTGGACTGCGGCTTGTCGATCTTGAGGTCGGCGTCGACGAACCAGAACTTGCCGCTGTCCTTCGCCTTCTGCAGGACCGCATTCGTGACCTCGTTGAGGTTCTGGAACGGCTCGGTGGTGTTGATCACCAACTGGATCGGCGCGCCCTGCGCGCCGGGCAGCGCCGGCAGCGCGAACACGAAGATCTGGCCGCCGGCGATCGAGCTCCAGATGCCCTGCAGCTCCTGCTGCAGCTGCTTGGCGTTCTTGCTGCGCTCGGCCCACGGCTTGAACAGCATGCCGCCGAAACCGGTGCCGGGCGTGACGATCTGGAACATCTGTGCGTATTCGGGGATCTTGCTGCCGACGCCGAACATCTGGTGCGAGTAGCCGAGCATCTGCGCGGCGGTCGCGTTCGGCGCGCCATTGAGCTGATAGAACAGGAAGCCCTGGTCCTCCTCCGGTGCCAGCTCGGACTGCGCCGTCATGCCGAGCAGGACGGTGGCGCCGAGCAGTAGCGCGCCCATGACCACGATCACGCTCCAGGTCCGCAGCACGTTGCTCAATACGCGCAGGTAGCCGTCGTGCACGCGCTCGAACTGCCGATCGAGCCACTGCACGAAGCGGCCGCTCTCCTGATCTTCCTTGAAGAATTTCGCGCACATCATCGGCGACAAGGTCAGCGCGACGATGGCCGAGACGGTGACCGCACCGGCGAGCGTGAATGCGAATTCGGTGAACAGCGCACCGGTCAGGCCTTTCTGGAAGCCGATCGGCACATACACCGCGATCAGTACGACGGTCATCGCGAGGATCGGTCCACCGAGTTCGCGCGCGGCGATCAGCGCGGACTGGAACGGGGTCTTGCCTTCCTTCATGTGACGGTCGACATTCTCGACGACGATGATCGCATCGTCGACGACGAGGCCGATCGCGAGCACCAGCGCGAGCAGGGTCAGCAGGTTGATCGAGTAGCCCAGCGCGAGCATCACGAAGAACGTGCCGATCAGCGACAGCGGCATCGCGACCACCGGGATGACCACCGCGCGCGGACTGCCGAGGAACAGGAAGATCACCAGCGTGACGATCAGCAGTGCCTCGACCAGGGTCTTCACGACCTCGTGGATCGACGACGTGACGAACTCGGTGCCGTCGTAGACGATCTCGCCGTCGAGTCCGGTCGGCAGCTGCGACTTGATGTCCGGCATCGCGTTGCGCACGCGCTGGGCCACGTCGAGCACGTTCGCATCCGGCGCCACCTTGATGCCGACGAACACCGCCTGCTTGCCGCTGAATGCGACGTTGAAATCGTAGTCCTCGGCGCCGAGGGTGACGGTGGCGACATCCTCGAGGCGCACGATCGCGCCGTTCTTCTGCTTGACGCTGAGCTTCTTGAACTCGTCGACCGAGTGCAGGTCGGTCGCGGCGGTGAGATCCACGCTGACCATCTGGCCCTTGGTCGTGCCGACCGCGGCGAGGTAGTTGTTCGACGACAGTGCCTGGTAGACGTCGGCGGCGGTGACGCCGTGCGCGGCGAGGCGGGACGGGTCGAGCCACGCGCGCAGCGCGAACTGGCGGCCGCCGAGGATCTCGGCGGTCTGCACGCCTTCGAGCGCGTCGAGCTTGGGCTTGACCACGCGCACCAGATAGTCGGTGATGCTGTTGGACGGCAGCACGTCGCTGCGGAAGCCGAGGTACATCGCATCGATGGTCTGGCCGACCTGCACATTCAGCACCGGCTGCTGCGCCTGCGGCGGCAGCTGGTTGCGCACCGAGGTGACCTGGGTCTGGATCTGCGTCAGCGCCTTGTTCGCGTCGTAGTTCAGCCGCAACGTCGCGGTGATCGTCGACACGCCGCTGACGCTCGACGAGGTCAGGTAGTCGATGCCCTGCGCCTGCGAGATGGCCTGCTCCAGCGGCTGCGTGATGAAGCCGGCGATGGTCTGCGCGTCGGCTCCGAAGTAGGCCGTCGTCACGGTGACCACCGCGTTCTCGGTCTTCGGGTACTGCCGGACCGAGAGGTCGCTGACTGCGCGCAGGCCGAGCACGAGGATCAGTGCGCTGACGACGATCGCCAGCACGGGGTTCTTGATGAAGGTGTCGGTGAAATTCATGGCTTCGCCTACCTTTGCGATCGTCCATGATCGCGAGAGTCAAAAAGCGGACTCCTGTCCGCGCTTCTCAATTGAGCCCTTCTCCCGTCGGGAAAGGGGTTGGGGTGAGGGTTCGGCAAAGCCGGGACATCCGGCTTCGCACGAACTCTCACCAGCGCGTTCGCGCCACTCTCTCCCGGCGGGAGGGAGTTCAGGATTCAATGGCTTCTCACGGGCGTCCTGCCCGGCAAAAGCGGCCATCCTGGCCGCACTTTTCAATCAATTTTCCTGCGGCGTCGGATTCGGGTTGTCCGACGGCTGCACCTTGTTGTCGATCGTGATCGGCGCACCGTTCTTCAGCTTGATCTGGCCGCTGGTGACGACCTCGACGCCCTCGTCGAGCCCCTTGACGATCGCGACCTGGTCGCCGCGCGTACCGCCGGTGGTCACGAACGTCTGCTGCACGACGAGATCGCTGCCCGAGGCGCCCTTGTCCTTGCCGGCGTCCTTCGCGGCCGGCTTGGCCGGCTTCGGATCTGCGCCCTTCGCGTCAGCAGGCGGATCCTTCATCTCGCTGCGATGCTTGACGACGTAGACCGTATCGCCGTACGGGTTGTATACGACCGCGGTCTGCGGCAAGGTCAGCTGGCGCTGCTTGTCGCCGACGTCGATCGAGATGTTGGCGAACATGCCCGGTGTGAGCAGGCGATCCGGATTCGGCACGCTTGCCTCGATCTGCACGTTGCGCGTGTCGTTGTCGACCTTTGGGCTGATTGCGCTGACCTTGCCTTCGAAGTGCTTGCCCGGGTACGAGTCCAGGCTCAGCGAGACATTCTGGCCGGCGCGCAACGCATTGAGATTGCGTTGCGGCAGGTGCAGGTCCACGAACACCGGGTCGAGCTGCTGCACGGTCACGATCGCCGTGCCGGCGTTGATGTAGGCGCCCGGGTTGACCGTGATGATGCCGGCGCGTCCCGCGAACGGCGCGCGCAGCTGCTTCTTCGCGACATTCACCTGCTGCTGCTGCACAGCGGCCTGCTTGGCCTTGAGATCGGCGGCCGCGGTGTCGTAGTCGGCCTTGCTGATCGCCTGCACCGCAAGCTGCTGCTTGGCACGGCCGAACGTAACCTCGGCCAGCGCTGCCGCGGCCTCGAGCTGGTGCAACTGGGCCACGTCCTCGCTGTCGCGCATCTGCACCAGCACCTGGCCTTCCTTGACCTCGTCGCCGGACTTCAGGTTGACCTTGGTGACCAGCCCGGCGATGTCGAACGCGAGATCGGCGCCGCGCACCGCGCGCAGCGTGCCGACCGCGCCGAGCGACGGCTGCCAGTCCTGGTAGGCGACCTTCGCCGTGCTGACGACGGACGGCGGCGGCGGCTTCATGCCGGCCATCATCTGCATGATCATCGTCGCCTTGACGCCGACGATGACGCCGATCAACAACAGCACGAGCAGCACCATGATGATCATGCGCTTGGTCGTGCTCGGTTTCTTCTCGACACGCGTTTGCATGCTGGAGCTCTCTTATCGCGATTCGGTGGTGGGGTTCACGGCAGCAACCTTGCGGGCGTCGCCCTGCCAGCCGCCGCCGAGCGCCGCATACAGCGCGGCGGTGTCGGACAGGCGAGCCGCGCGCGCTTGGATCAGGCCGATGCGTGCCTGCTGGTACTGGCGCGTCGCATCGAGCACCTGCAGATAGCTCGCCGCGCCGTCCTTGTACTGCGTGCGCACCAGCTCGAGGCTGTGTTCGGCCGACTGTTCGGCCTCAGCCTGCGCCTTCAGGTTCTCCGCATCCAGTTCGAGCGCGCGCAGCGAGTCGGCGACGTTCTGGAACGCGGTCAGCACCGTGGTCTGGTAGTCGGCCGCGGCCTTGTCGAGCCCGGCCTCCGCTGCGCGCTTCTGCGCGCGCAGCGAGCCGCCATGGAAGATCGGCTGCAGCAGGTTCGCGCCGATGCTCCAGGCCTTGGTGCCGCTGGAGAACAGGTCATCGGCGTTCAGCGCCTGCGAGCCGAGGCTGCCGTTCAGCGTGATCTGCGGAAACAGGTTCGCGGTCGCGACGCCGACCGCGGCGGTCGCCTGATGCAGCTGGGCTTCCGCGGCGCGGACGTCCGGACGCTGCCGCACCAGCACCGACGGCAGGCTGACCGGGACGTCGCGCGGCAGCGCCAGCGCGTCGAGCTCGACCGAGGCGAGCTCCGCTTCCGACGGAAAGTGGCCGAGATAGACCGCGAGCTGGGTCTGCGTCTGCGCCAGCGCCTGACGCAGCGCTGGCAACTGCGCGCGCGTGGTCGCGACCTGGGTGCGGATCACCAGCACGTCGGACAGCGACTTCGCGCCGATCTCGTGCTGCGCCTCGACCAGGCCGAGCTGCTTCTGGTAGGCGTCGACGATCTCCTCGATCGCATGGATCTGCCCGCGCAGCGAAGCCTCGCGGAAGCTCGTGGTCGCGACATTCGTGGCGAGGCTGAGATAGGTGCCGCGCAGCTGGAACTGCTGGAAATCCGTCAGCGCCGACTGCGCCTCGATGCCGCGGCGCACGCCGCCGAACAGGTCCAGCGTGTAGCCCACGCTGACGCCGGCGTTGTAGATCGAGAACGTCGACGCGCCCGCGGTGGCGCCGGCGGCACCGTTCGAATTGCCGCGCGTTGCGCCGACTTTCGCATCGACGCTCGGGAACAGCGAACCGCGCGCGGCGTTCGTGTTCTCCTGCGCCTGACGCAACGCGGCCTGCGCCGCCGCGATCGTCGGACTGTGCGCGAGCGCCTGGTCGACGCGGCGATCGAGTTCGTCGCTGGAGAACGTGGTCCACCAGCGCGCCGGTACGTCCGCGCCCTCGAGGAAACGCTGCGCGTCGCCTGTGGGCGCCTGGGTCGCGACGGTCGCCGCCGGCAGTGCATCCGCGCGGTAGGCCTTGACCGCGGGAGCGGGCGGTTCGCGGAATTCCGGACCGGCCGCGCAACCGGCGAGCGCGAGCGCAACCGCCAACGCCGCCAACCGCACCTGCGGGCGCGATATCGATCCGGTGGACGCGGCGCGGGGGCGCCTGCGGTGTCTATTCCCGATCATGAAGCGCATCCGTTAGGGAAGGTCTGAACAATTCACCTTTCGCTGTCGTTCCGGCGGCTTTCAACAGCCGCTGGGCTGTTTCAAGCCGGTATCCATTCTGCTGTGGAAGCAAGATCAAGATGGATCTCGGCGTGACTCACGCCTTCCTGGCGCTCGCCCTTCGGGCCAGCTCCGCTGTTCGCGCGTTCCTGCGCGCGCAGTCGCCAAGGATGACGAGTAATTCAGAATTTAAGTGAACTTAATAGTTCAATATTAGTGAGCCGCGGGGTTCCAATCAAGATGTGCCGGAAGTCAT
Organism: Dokdonella soli; assembly: GCF_039523175.1. NCBI lineage: Bacteria > Pseudomonadati > Pseudomonadota > Gammaproteobacteria > Lysobacterales > Rhodanobacteraceae > Dokdonella > Dokdonella soli. Next base: position 333,781 of record NZ_BAAAEU010000006.1, on the reverse strand, counting down.
GGCGCAGCCCGCAAGCGGGATGCGCACGATAGCCAGCGTCAACATTGTGGACAATGGACAAACGTCATGGCCCGCATGAGATCTACGGCGGCAGCCCCGCCGTGGCCATCGCATGGCATGGTGACGATAGCGCGCCACTTCAAGCGTTTCGTACGGCAGGCTGCGCTTCGCCGCCGCTGTCGCAGATCCGCAACATGTCGGTTTGGGCGACGGGCTGCCCGCCGCGCGCGACCAGGGCGGCCGCGTTCAGGGACGATGCTCGCGCGCGAGGTAGTCCTCGCTCTGCATCTCGATCAGGCGCGATTCGGTGCGCGCGAACTCCGCGCGCAGGCGCTCGCCGTCGTAGAGCTCGACGATCGGCACCGCGGCGGACAGCACCAGCTTCACGCCGCGATCATAGACCTCGTCGACGAGCTCGATGAAGCGGCGCGCGGCATCGTCGGTCTGCGGCGTGAACTCGGGGACATTCGAGACCAGGATCGTGTGATACGCCTTCGCCAGTTCGATGTAGTCGGCGACCGCGCGCGGGCCCTCGCAGAGCGCCGCGAACTCGAACCAGATCGCGCCGTCCAGCTCGCAGTGCACCGCGATCGGGCGGTCGTTCAGCGTGAACTCGAAGTCGCGGCGCGGCGCGCCGTGCGCGACGCGGCCGAACGCGGCCTGCAGCGCGCGCTCGGCCTCGACGCCGGGCGGCGTGTAGTAGATCGGCGCCTGCTTCAGCGCGCGCAGCCGCCAGTCGTGCGGCGAGGCCAGCTCGACGATTTCACAGTGGCGTTCGATCAGCGCGATCGCGGGCAGGAATCGCTCACGCTGCAGGCCGTCCTTGTAGAGCGCCTGCGGTGCCGCGTTCGAGGTGGTGACCAGCACGACGCCGCGCTCGAACAGCGCACGCAGCAGGTTGCCGAGAATCATCGCGTCGCCGATGTCGCCGACAAAGAATTCGTCGAGCACGAGCAGGCGCACCTCCGCGGCGATCCGCGCGGCGACCGTTACCAGCGGATCGCTGTGCCCCACCAGCGTGCGCAGCTCGGCATGCACGTCCTGCATGAAACGGTGGAAATGCACGCGGCGCTTGCGCGCTGTCGGCACAGCGTCGAACAGCAGGTCGCAGAGAAACGTCTTGCCGCGACCGACCCGGCCCCAAAGGTAGAGGCCGCGCGGCGCATCGGCATCCCGTCCGCGCAGGCGCTGCCAGAGTGAAGCGGGCCGTGCCTCGGTCAGTTCATTCCAGAGTCGATCGAGCGGAACCAGCGCGGCGAGCTGCGCCGGGTCAGACTGCCAATCACCGGCCGCGACGCCGGCGCGATAGCGCTCTCCCGGCGACTGCGCGTGCGCCGGCGCATCCAGCGTTGCGCTCATGCCTCGCTGCTACGCAACGGCGGCAGGTTCGCCGCCAGCGCATTCTTCAAAGCGCCGCGCAGGTCCATCAGCCGGCGATGGAAGAAATGCCCGGTCTCCGGCATGCGCACGAGTTGCGGCGCGGGCTCGAGGGTTTCGGCCCAGGCGAACACCGCCTTCGCGTCGACGACCTCGTCGTCTTCGCCCTGCACGATCAGCCACGGGCAGCCCGGCGCCGCGATGTCGCCGAAATCCCAGCGCCCGACCGGCGGCGCGACCAGGATCAGTTGCGCCGGATCGAGGCGACCGGCCGCGCGCAAGGTGACGTAGCTGCCGAACGAGAATCCGGCCAGCCAGAGCGCATCGCCGGCGCGCACCGCGCGCAGCCAGGCCGCGATCGCGACCAGATCGTCGGTCTCGCCGACGCTGTGGTCATGCACGCCTTCGGACTGGCCGACGCCGCGGAAATTGAAGCGCACGGTCGCCAGCCCGAGTTCGAGCAGCGCGCGCTCGAGGATGGTGACGACCTTGTTGTGCATCGTGCCGCCCTGCAGCGGATGCGGATGGCTGATGATCGCGACGCCGGCACGCGCGAGGCCCGTCTCCGGCATCGCGCAGGCGAGTTCGATCGCGCCGGCCGGCCCGGGCAGCAGCAGTGCGCCGCCGCCGTCCGGAAACGGCGGCGAGGACATGTCGTGGTCACGGGGATTCATCGGCGCGCATGATAGCGTGATGCGATGAACGACTCAGCGACACCGGCATGAACCATCTCGCGCATGCGTGGCTCGCCGCGCCGGACGCGGACGTGATGTTCGGCAGCCTGATCGCGGATTTCCTGCGCGGCGCGATCGATCCGGCGCTGCCGCGCGGCGTTCGCATCGGCATTGCGCTGCATCGCGCGGTCGATGCCTACACAGACGCGCATCCCGAAGTCGCCGCCGCGCGTGCGTTGTTCGAACCGCCGTATCGGCGCTATGCCGGGATCCTGCTCGATGTCTGGTTCGACCATCTGCTCGCGCGCGACTGGTCGCGTCATGGCAGCGGATCGCTGCAGGCGTTCTCGCGGTCGGTGCAGGATCTGCTCGATCTGCGCAGCGCGGAACTGCCACCGCGCATGCACGGCTTCGCGCGCTACCTGCGCGCGCATGACCTTCCCGGGCGCTATCGCGAAATCCCGATGATCGAAGATGTACTGCGCGGACTCTCGCAACGCCTGTCGCGCGCGAATCCGCTCGCGGGCGCGCTGCCGGTGATCGAGGCGCGCGCGGCTCCGCTCGATCGGCATTTCGATGCGTTCTTCCCTGATCTCATCGAGCATGCGGTGCGCGAACGCGGGCGGCTCGCGGCGACCTTGCCGGGCTGATTCGCCGCAAACGAAAACGCCGCCAAGAGGCGGCGTTGAAGACGGAGCGGCACGGATTCGTCCCTGAAGCTTCTGCCGTCTACCTTCCATGGTCGACCCCAATGACGCGCACGATGCCGGGGAGCATCGTGCAAGCGCTACGCAGTTCGCGGCTTACCGTTTCGGACAAACGAAAACGCCGCCCGCGGGCGGCGTTTTTCGGCGACTCCGATTCGTCCCTGAAGCGTCTGCCGTCGGGCATCCATGCCCGACCGAAGTGATCCGCGCGCGATGCCGGATGGCATCGCGCAAGCGCGGATCACTTCACCTGGCTCACCATCCACTCGACGGTCGCTTTGATCTGCGCGTCGTTCAAGGCCGGGTTGCCGCCCTTGGCCGGCATCACGCCGCTCTTGCCGGTGTAGCCGTCGGTCGCGTGCTTGATCAGCGTCTCGATGCCCGCGGCGACGCGCGGCGCCCACACCGCCTTGTCGCTGATCTTCGGTGCGCCGCCTGCGCCGGTTTCGTGGCAGCTGTGGCAGAGATTGCCGAAGATCGCCTTGCCGTCGGTCGTGCCGCCGTAGGCCACTTGCGAAGCAGCGGCCTTCGCCGCAGCTTCCTGCGCCGCCTGCATCGCGGCGCGGCCGGTGTCGCCGGCATACACGCCGCCAACCGGCGCGATGCGCTGCTCGACGAGCTTCTGCTTGTCCGGATTCTCCGGCGGCGGGTTCTTGCTGTAGATATGCACTGCCAGCGCGATCAGCAGCACCGCGACGATCATCAGGAAGCCGATCAGCATCGCGAAATGCTTGAGGAAGACCGCGTCGGTCCGGGTAACGGGATTGCTCACAGAACCACCTCTGCGAAAGCGCCCGGACGGGAATGCCCGCCGGACGCACAAAAAAGTCGGAGGAGTATAGCGGCCGCGCCCGGAGCGCGGAAGGCGGCTAGCCGCGCCACACGGCGCCGGCGCGGCAAATCGCCACAGTGCATGAGTGGCGCGCTCGGCGGGATTCACTCGGCACATCCTGTGCCTCGCCCTGCGGGCGGCTACGCCGTGCCCAGCGGCTCCTGCCTCTGGGTCGAACCCAGAAATTGGAATCACTTGAATGATGGCGCGCTCGAGAGGATTCGAACCTCCGACCACCGCCTTCGGAGGGCGGTACTCTATCCAGCTGAGCTACGAGCGCGTGGCGCGCATTGTCGCATGATCCGCGCGGAACGTCGTCTTGCCGCCGCGCGATTCAGCGTTGCGCGAGCTTGCTGTGACGGATGCCGTAGCTGAAGTAGATGATGAATCCCAGGCTGACCCACACGACGAACACCATCCAGGTGATCGCGGCCAATTCGGACAGCAGCCAGATCGAGAATCCGATGCCGATCAGCGGGATCAGCGGCACCCACGGCGTGCGGAACGCGCGCGGCAAGTCGGGCTTTCGGATGCGCAGCAGGATCACCGAGCCGCAGATCACGATGAACGCGGACAGCACGCCGATGTTGACCAGCTTGGCGACCTCGCCCAGCGGGAAGAATCCGGCGACCAGCGCGGTGAACACGCCGAGCGCGATGGTCGGCCGATGCGGGGTGCCGTACGTCGGATGCACCTTGGCGAACCAGCCCGGCAACAGGCCGTCGCGTGATAGCGCGAACCAGATGCGCGCGGCGCCGAGCATGAACGCGAACAGCACGCTGATCAGACCGAACACCGCCGAGACCGAGATCGTCACCGCGACCCAGTGCAGGCCGAGGCCCTTGAACGCGTCGGCCACCGGCGCTTCGGTGTTGAGCGTGTCGTAGTGCGCGATGCCGGTCAGCACCATCGACACGGCCAGATACATCGCCATCGAGATGCCCAGTGACAGCAGCACTGCGCGCGGCAGGTCGCGTTGCGGATTCTTCGACTCCTCCGCTGCGGTGGTCAGCGTGTCGTAGCCGAACACCGCGAAGAACACGACCGCGGCGGCGGTCGCGACGCCTTTCAAACCGAAGTGGCCGATGCCGTCAGGCCCGATCACGCGCTCCGGGACGAACGGATGCCAGTTCGCCGGATTCACGTAGAACACGCCGACGCCGATCACCAGAGCGACCGCAGCGACCTTGACCGCGACGACCACCGTGTTGAAGCGCGCGCCCCATTCGGTGCGCATGACCAGCAAGGTCGCGACGGCGAGCGTGACCAGCGCGGCGATCAGATTGAATACACGGCCCTCGCCGGTGCCGATCGCGCCTTGCGCCCACACGGGCAGGCTGAGACCGGCGCTGGCCAGCGCCGACTGCACGTAGCCGGACCATCCGATCGCGACGACCGCGACGATCAGCGCATATTCAAGCAGCAGGTCCCAGCCGATCAGCCAGGCCACCAGCTCGCCCAGCGTCGCATAGCTGTAGGTGTAGGCGCTGCCGGTGACCGGGATCAGACCGGCGAACTCGGCGTAGCACAGTGCGGCCGCCGCGCTGGCGATGCCGGCGATGATGAACGCGAGCGCGACCGCCGGCCCCGCGTTGAGCGCGGCCTGCTGGCCCGCGAGCACGAACACACCGACGCCGATGATGCCGCCGATGCCGATCGCGGTGAGCTGCCAGACGCCGAGCACGCGGCGGAAATCGCGACGCGTGCCGATTTCGGCCTGCAGTTGTTCGACCGACTTGTGGCGCGTCAGTTGCGCGAGCAGGCTCATGCGGCGGTTTCCCTTGGGCTAAAGCCTCGATCATAGCCGCTCGCTCCTGCCAGACGAGCGGCAGTGCAGCACGCGGCGCGGCGATGCCGCCGGGAGCCGCTCGGATTGGACGTGCATCTGCTGCAACACGACTTGCCGATGCCTGATTCGGATGGGACGATCACCTCGTCGCCGTCGCGCCTTGGGGAAAAGGTTGCGGGATTAGGTTCCACTTTGAAACCGAATAGTAGTTAGACGTTCTTGCAAATTAGGGGATGCATGGTGAAAAGCTCTCTCGCAGCCGCAGTCATCGCCGTTCTGGTTAGCGCGTGCGCATCAAATTCCGGCGTGGTCCAGATGGGGGGCGACACTTACTTCATCTCCAAACAGGCAGCAACTGGCTTCACGGGCTTGGGGACCTTGCGTGGAGACGCTATGCGGGAGGCGTACGGACAATGCAGCAAGACTGGGAAATCCGTTGAAGTGACGGATACCAATGAGTCAAAGCCTCCATATCTGTTGGGGAATTTTCCTAGAGTTGATATCACTTTTCGGTGTGTACCCAAGTGAGGCCTGCGCAGGTCACGCCTAACCATTAGTCCAAGCGGGCGCGTGAAAAGCTGCGCGCCGCGCGTTGGCCGACCGGTTCACGTCTTTCACACGTCGAAAGGAGATTCTCCATGAAGGTTCGCGATGATCATCTGTACCACGGAGCGGCATTGATCCAGATTGCGGAAGATGAGCAATTTACAGCCATAAACTCACTGCGCATCAAGAACCAAATTGTCAGCTCTGCCTACAAGATCAACGATCAGATAGCCGTGTACTTCAAGTATGCGGGCGCAGCCCACGGAGCCAGCGACGAATTTGTGTTCACGTTTCACTCCGACCACATCAAGACAATCCGCGCGATCGCTGCAACCAATGAGCGGACTTTCGTTGCACTGGTGTGCGTTGAGGCAAGAGAGATTTGCGCAATCATTGCAGATCAACTCGCCTCAATGATAGCTGCCCGCCAGAAGGCAAAAGGGGGAACTGAAGACCAATACACCGTTTTGGTAACAGCTCCAAAAGGAAAGGGCTTGAGGGTCTATATGAACCATCCGGGAACGAAAGCCACAATACTTGGAAAGCCTGTAATTGTGTCTAGAAGCTCCTTCCCCAGTGTGTTGTTCGGCTAACTATGTGCTTATGCCGACCGCCGGGACCGGACTCCGCTCAAACCGACCACTGTCGGCCGGCGGCGGCTTAGCACGTCGTTGGGCTTCACACCTAGGGGAGGTCTGAATAAGTTCTTCGACGTCATGCCAGCGAAAGCGGGCATCCATTGAAAACAGCCACTTGGATTCCCGCTTCCGCGGGAATGACGACTTCTTCAGAGCTTCCCTAGATACGCCAACTATTTCCACCAAAGGAGAAATCCGTGAAAGCATTAGTCATCACCATTTCTATGGTAGTTACCTGTGCGTGCGCGCCGGCCTTTGCTCGAGGTGGCGGTGCTCATTCTGGCGGAACTCACTCAAACGGCGCCCACAGTTCTAGCGGTGGGAGCCACAGCATCAAGGGCTATGTGAAGAAGGACGGAACGTACGTTGCACCTGCGCACGCCACTGACCCAAACAAGTCCAGGAACGACAACTGGTCAACCAAAGGCAATGTGAACCCATATACCGGCAAAGAAGGCACCAAAGACCCGGCCACTGGGAAATAGGCTAGGTGTCAAGAAAAACAATTCTTTTGATGAAAGCTACGAAACCCGGGTCAGAGTGCGCTTTCTCGGCACGCGGCTGAGCAACATTGAGTGGCACGAGTACAACCCACGAGGTACCCAATGGATTCTCGAGCAGCCTCTTGCACCTGCGGTCAACTGCGCATCGAGGTTCAGGGTGAACCTCTCGGAGTCGGTCTCTGCCACTGCCTCGCCTGTCAGCGCCGGACGGGGAGCGTCTTCGCTGCATTGGCCAGCTTCGCTGCGCCGTGTAAGGTCCTGGGTACGGCAACCGAGTACGTCCGCACGGGCGACCAGGGCGCGAAGTTCAGATTCCGCTTCTGTCCGGTTTGCGGAACAACCGTGTTCCACACGGAAGAGGGGTGCGAGCAGTCATCCGTGAGCGTCGCGGTAGGCGCCTTTGCGGACCCAAGCTTCCCGGCGCCGCAGGATTCGGTCTACGACTGCCGCAGACACTCGTGGGTCAGGCTCCCGGATGGCATCCGGTCGTACGACAAGGACCCGACCTGATCGCGAGCCGCATCAGCACGCGCCTCAGCGCAACTTCGTCATCCTGCGCGCACTGAGTTCCTCCGGCGCCGCGAACGTGTCGGGACGCGCGATGGCCCAGAAGCGCTGGAACACCGCGTGCTCGGGCACGCCGGTCAGCAGTTCGCCGGGTTCGAGGAAGCGGTACAGCGTGGCCAGCGAGCGCACCTCGTTCGAGGACACGCGGCGGATCACGTGCTCGGGGCCGAGGTCGCTCGGGTGCTGCAGGCCCGAGGCCTGGATCAGTTCCTTCAGCGCGCGCAGCGTGTTGTCGTGGAAGTTCGCGACGCGGCTGGCCTTGTCGGGCACGTCGAGTTGCTTCCAGCGGCGCGGGTCCTGTGTGGCCACGCCGGTCGGGCAGCGGTCGGTGTGGCAGCTCTGCGACTGGAGGCAGCCGAGCGCGAACATGAAACCGCGCGCGGCGTTGCACCAGTCCGCGCCTATGCTGAGCGTGCGCGCAAGGTCGATCGCGGTGATCACCTTGGCGCTCGCGCCGATGCGGATCCTGTCGCGCAGGTTCAGGCCGACCAGTGTGTTGTGCACCAGCATCAGCGCCTCGCGCAGCGGCGCGCCGACATGGTCGGTGAACTCCAGGGGCGCGGCGCCGGTGCCGCCTTCGCCGCCGTCGACGACGATGAAATCCGGCAGGATGCCGGTCGTGCCCATTGCCTTGGCGATGCCGAACCATTCCCACGGATGACCGATCGCGAGCTTGAAGCCGGTCGGCTTGCCGCCGGAGAGCTCGCGCAGGCGCGCGACGAAATGCAGCAGGCCCTCGGGCGTGTCGAACGCGGAATGCCGCGCCGGCGAGACGCAGTCCTGGCCCATCGGCACGCCGCGCGTCGCCGCGATCTCGGCGCTGACCTTCGCCGCCGGCAGCACGCCGCCGTGGCCGGGCTTGGCGCCCTGCGACAGCTTGATCTCGATCATCTTCACCTGCGCGAGCACCGCCTTCTCGGCGAACTTCGCCTCGCTGAACACGCCGGCGCGCTCGCAGGCGCCGAAATACCCCGAACCAAGCTCCCAGCAGATGTCGCCGCCGTTCTCGCGGTGGTACGCGGACAGCGAGCCTTCGCCGGTGTCGTGGTAGAAGCCGCCGCGGCGCGCGCCCTCGTTGAGCGCACGGATCGCGTTCGGCGAGATCGCGCCGAAGCTCATCGCCGAGATGTTGAACACGCTGGCCGAGTACGGTTGCGTGCATTGCGGGCCGCCGACCGTGATGCGGAAGTCGTGGCTGTCGATCAGGCTCGGCGCGATCGAATGGTTCAGCCATTCGTAGCGCTCTTCATAGACGTTCAGCTCGGTACCGAACGGGCGCACGTCGAGCGCCTGTTTCGCGCGCTGGTAGACCACCGCGCGCTGCACGTGCGAGAACGGCGCTTCCTCGGTGTCCGACTCGACGATGTACTGGCGCAGCATCGGCCGCACGTCCTCGAAGAAGAAGCGGATGTGCGAGATCACCGGATAATTGCGCCGCAAGGTCGAACGTTTCTGCGCGAGGTCGGCGACGCCGAGCGCAACGAGCAGGCCGGACGCGATCGCGAGCACCTTCACGCTGCGGCCGTCGTCCCACGCCAGGAGCGCGAGCACGAAGACCAGCACGCAGAGCGCGAAGGCGAGGTAGCGGGATGGCAACCACTTGTCCATCGACAACTCCTGTCGGATCGTGCCGTGCATCGCAGTGCATGGCGAAAGCGGCAGCATAGCCGACGTTTCGTCGCGTGTTGTGCTGCGACCATCCCGATCGCAAGGGCAAAAAGCAGCCATCCTTGGCCGCACTTTTCAACATTGCGGGCTAAACTCGAAGCATGGAAGAATCCCATTGCCCGAAGCCGCCGCGCCGGCGCAAGTCGACCGATGCGAACGGCGATTCGCCGCCGCCGGGTGATGCCGCGCCATCGGCGAAACCGGCTCGGCGGCGCGCGGCGCTGAAGAACGACGCGGGTCCGATGGTGTCAGCGCCGGCGAAGCCGAAGCGCGCACCAGCGAAGCCGAAGGCGGCGGCGGTCGACCAACCGGCGGCACCGCGCCGCACGCGCAAGGTCGCTGTGGCGGACGAGGACGCAGCGTCGGCACGGGAATCGCATGAGGTCGTGCAGGCGCCACTCATACCGGCGCCATCCGAGCAGCCGCGCGACCCATCACCGATGCCTGATACGCCGGACAACACAGCCGCGAACGAAATCCATGCGAGCGCGGCCGCGCCGGTCGCGGATATGCGCGTGCAGCCGCCACGCGCGGCACCGGTTCCGGATGCGCAGGCAGCCGACAGCGCGGCTGGCACGACGCGATCACCCTCATGGGGTGAGGCGGAGTCGAGGCAGGCTGCGACTCCGGCGCGGCCTTTCGCGCCGCCCCCTCGACCATCACCGACCGCAGCGCCAGTCGCGCCCCCCGCAATCGCGTCGAACGCCGGTGCTGCAGCGGCGATACCGGCGAACGCACAGTCGAGCGCCGCTGCGCCGAGACCGTCGGTCCCGATGGTGCCGCCAGCGCCTGTGATGTCGGCAACGGAGCCAGCGCGCGCGCCGGTCCTCGCATCGACGATGCCGGCGCGTGATCAGCCCGAAGCGGTGATCCCGACTCCGCCATCGAGCATGCCGGCGAAGCCTGCTGCCTCCGTGCCAATTGCAGCCGCCACGCCTGCGGCAACCGTCGCGAGCGCAGCGCCGCCGCATGCCACCGCAGCTGCCGTGCCGCCGCCCGCCCGCGTACCGACTTCCACGCCTCAACCATCACCGGCAGCCATGCCACCGCCGCGCGAGGTCTTGCACCAAGTGACACCGGAAGCGCCGGAAACACCTACGATGGTCCCGTCGTTCGCGCGCAAACCGGCGCCGGCGCCACGTGCGGCCGCGGTTGCACGGCCCGCCGATACCTCGGCGCGCTCGGCCAAGGTCATCGACTGGCTGCTCGGCCATCTGCCGGCGAAGCACCGTGCGCGCATCCGCGAATACCTGGTGCTGATGCGCATGGATCGCCCGGTCGGCGCCTTGCTGCTGCTGTGGCCGACCTGGTGGGCGCTGTGGTTCGCCGCGAATGATTTTCCGCCGATCGGTCCCTTGCTGATCTTCACGCTCGGCGTGTTCGCGATGCGCAGCGCCGGCTGCGTGATCAACGACTACGCGGACCACGATTGGCTCGACGCGAACGTCGAGCGCACGCGCGGCCGGCCGATGGCCGCGGGCCGCGTCTCGAAGAAGGAGGCGCTGCTGCTGTTCGGCGGCCTGCTGACCTTCGCGTTCGTGCTGGTGCTGTTCACGAACGCGCTGACGATCAAGCTGTCCTTCGTCGGCGCCGCGCTCGCCGCCATCTATCCGTTCACCAAGCGCGTCACGCATCTGGCCCAGGTCGTGCTCGGCGCCGCGTTCGGCTGGTCGATCCCGATGGCGTTCGCGGCGGTCACGAATTCATTGCCGCCGCTGTGCTGGCTGCTGTTCCTCGCCAACGTGCTGTTCTCGACGATCTACGACACCGAGTATGCGATGGTCGATCGCGACGATGACCTGCGCGTCGGCGCGAAGTCGACCGCGATCCTGTTCGGCGACGCCGACCGCGTGATCATCGGCATACTGATGGCGACGTTCCTGTTCGCGATGCTGCTGGCCGGCACGCGCGCGCACCTGCACTGGCCGTACTTCATCGGCCTCGCGGGCGCGACCGGCTTGTTCGCGTACCAGCAATGGCTGATCCGCGACCGCGACCGCGCGCACTGCTTCACCGCATTCCGCAACAACAACTGGGTCGGCCTCGCGCTGTGGGTCGGGCTGGTGCTCGCGCTGGCGATCCGCTGACGCGGCGCGCGCGTTGCCGCGCGGCCCGTCGTGCTCTCATTGCATGCCGCCGTTGATGATGCGCGGATCGTGGCCGCTGCGCGCGATTCCATGCGGTGTGATGATGCCCACGGCGCTGCGCGTCCGGGTCAGCGATGTGGCGCCCGCGCCAAGGCCCAGACCTCCACGTGCGCCGCGCCGGCCCGGCGCAACGCGAGCGCGCCCTCGCGCAAGGTCGCGCCGGTCGTCATCACGTCGTCGAACAGCACGACGCGGGCCGGGAACTCCGCGCCCGGCGCCACGATGAACGCGCCGCGCACGTTGCGCCGGCGTGCCTTGGCGTCGAGGCCGGTCTGCGGCGGCGTCGCCTTGTTGCGTAGCAGCACATCGTGCCGCAACGGAATCCCGAGCGCCTTTGCCAGCGGCCGGGCCAGTTCGAGCGCCTGGTTGTAGCCGCGCTCGCGCAGGCGGGCCGGATGCAACGGCACCGGGATGATCAGGTCCGCGCGCTTCGGTGCAGCGTCGATCGCGCGCTCGGCCATCAGTTCGGCGAGCACGCGCCCGGCGGCGAGGTCGGCGTGGAACTTGAAGCGCGCTTCGAGCAGGTCGAGCGGGTGGCCGTAGCGGAACGGCGCCCAGGCGGCCGCGAACGGCGGCTCACGCTTGAGGCATCCGCCGCACAGCGGCGCCGGCGTTTCCAGCGGCAGCGCGCAGCGCGGGCAACAGGGCGTGTTGCGCGTGAGATCCGCGGCACAGCCGGCGCAAAGATCGCGACCATTCGCGCCAGCCGCGCCACAGAGCAGGCAACGCGGCGGCAGCACGACGCGCAGCAGGCGGTCCGCAAAGCCGTCAACTGTGCCGATCCGTTTCAAGTTGACAGCCTCCTTCCACGCCTTGAGACTTCACGCGTTCGCTGTAGGAGCGGCTTCAGCCGCGATGCTTTTTCGTCGTTCGCCGCAAGCATAAAGAGCATCGCGGCTGAAGCCGCTCCTACGACCAGCACTCTAACGAAACCGGAACCGCATGACCGCCCTTCGCCACGACTGGACCCGCGCCGAAATCCTCGCGCTGCTCGACCTGCCCTTTGCCGACCTGCTGCAGCGCGCGCATGCCGTACATCGGGCGCACCACGATCCGAACGCGGTGCAGGTGTCGACGCTGCTCTCGATCAAGACCGGCGGCTGCCCCGAGGACTGCGCGTACTGCCCGCAGGCCGCGCGCTATGCGACCGGCGTCGAGGCCGAGAAGCTGATGAGCCTCGAGGCGGTGCTCGCGAAGGCGAAGCAGGCCAGGTCCGCCGGCGCGACGCGCTTTTGCATGGGCGCGGCCTGGCGCTCGCCGAAGGATCGCGACATCCCGAAAGTCGCTGCCATGGTCAGCGCGGTCAAGGCGCTCGGCATGGAAACCTGCGCGACGCTCGGCATGCTGTCGCAGCCGCAGGCCGACGCGTTGAAGGACGCCGGCCTCGACTACTACAACCACAACATCGACACCGCGCCGGAGTTCTACGGCGAGATCATCCATACGCGCGAGATCCAGGATCGCCTCGACACGCTCGAGCACGTGCGCGACGCCGGCCTCAAGACCTGCTGCGGCGGAATCGTCGGCATGGGTGAGTCGCGCGCGCAGCGTGCCGGTTTGCTGCATACGCTGGCGACGTTGCCGGCGCATCCGGAATCGGTGCCGATCAATCGCCTCGTGCAGGTCGAAGGCACGCCGCTGGCCGGCACTGCGTTGCTCGACCCGTTCGAGTTCGTGCGCACGATCGCGGTCGCGCGCATCACGATGCCGCGCTCGATGGTGCGTCTGTCGGCCGGCCGCGCCGAGATGAGCGACGAGCTGCAGGCGCTGTGCTTCTTCGCCGGCGCGAACTCGATCTTCTACGGCGAGAAACTGCTGACCACCGGCAACCCGGACACCGAACGCGACCAGGCGCTATTCGCGCGCCTGGGTATCCATGCGATGCCGATTGAGGTCGAGTCGAACACGGTGCATGCCGATATCGTCGAACCCTGCGCCGTGGAAGTCGCTTGAAGCCCTCTCCCCCGGCAATGCCGGGGGAGAGGGTTGGGTGAGGGGGCGAGGGGTCGGAAAGGTTGCGGCCCTACCGCTTGCCAACAGGCTTCACTTCGTTTTCCCTGATCGCAAACCCGGCCTCACGCTCGCATGAAGCCCCGCCCCCTCACCCCCACCCTCTCCCCCAATGAGAAAACCATTGGGGGAGAGGGAGTAAGGCTCGGCCTGCTCGAACGCCTCGCCGCTGCACAGTCCGAACGCGCGCGGCAAGCGCTACTGCGCCGCCTGCGCACCGTCGAGGCGGTCGATGGCGCGCATATCCAGATCGCCGGCAAGCAGCTGCTGAACTTCGCGAGCAACGACTATCTCGGCCTCGCCCAGCATCCGGCGTTGCGGGAAGCGTTGGCGAAGGCGGTGGCGCGTTGGGGCGTCGGCGCGAGCGCGGCGCATCTGCTCGGTGGCCACCGCGACGAACACGCGAAACTCGAAGACGCGCTCGCACGCTGGACCGGCCGCGAGCGCGCACTGCTGTTCTCGACCGGCTACATGGCCAACCTCGGTGTGTTGTCGGCACTGCTCGGCGCGGAAGACTTGTGCGTGCAGGACAAGCTCAACCACGCGAGCCTGCTCGACGGTGCGCGCCTCGCTGGCTGCGTGTTGAAGCGTTACGTGCACGCCGACGTCGCGAGTGCAGCGCGCCAGCTCGACACGCATCCCAGCGCGCCCGCGCTGCTCGCGAGCGACGGCGTGTTCAGCATGGACGGCGATGTCGCGCCGCTGGCGGAACTGGCGGCGCTGTGCAGAGCGCAGCGCGCGACATTGATGGTCGACGACGCGCACGGCCTCGGCGTGCTCGGTCCGGAAGGCGCCGGCAGCGTCGCCGAGGCAAAGCTGTCGCAGGACGATGCGCCGATCCTGATGGCGACGCTCGGCAAGGCGCTCGGCGTCGCCGGCGCGTTCGTCGCCGGCAGCGCGACGTTGATCGACGGCCTCGTGCAGAACGCACGCAGCTTCATCTACACCACCGCGCTGCCGCCCTCGCTCGCGGCCGCGACGAGCGCCGCGATCGAGATTGCGCGCTTCGAGGGTTGGCGGCGCGATCGGCTCACGCGGCTGATCGCGCATTTCCGCAGCGGCGCGGCGGAGCGCGGCATCGCGCTGCTCGCGTCGCGCACGCCGATCCAGCCGGTCTCGATCGGCGACAGTGCGGCTGCGCTAGCGGTTTCCGCGCAGCTCGAAGAGGCCGGGCTCTACGTGCCAGCGATCCGGCCGCCGACCGTGCCGGCCGGCCAGGCGCGCCTGCGCGTCGCGCTGTCGGCGCTGCATGCAGAGAGCGATGTCGAGCGCTTGCTGGATGCGCTGGCGGATTGTCTACCGTGATGCGATACACCTGCCGCCTTCTCCCGTCACCCCGGAGGAGGCTGGAAGCGCTTCACGACGTTCGGCTCGTCATTCCCGCGCGCTTTCAGCGGGCATCCAGTGTCTTTTGCCTTGGCGTTGCGACCCTTGCCGGACAAGGCACTGGATGAACCAGCCCTTCGGCTGTTGAAAACGCCGGACCAACGCATTTTTCGGGATCAACGGAACGCAATGCATATCGACATACAAGGAAGCGGCCCCGACCTCGTGCTGATTCACGGCTGGGCGATGCACGGCGGCATTTTCGGCGCATTTGCCGGGGAGCTGACGACGCGTTTTCGCGTGCATGTCGTCGACCTGCCGGGCCACGGCTACAGTCGTGACGACGCGCAGTTCGAGATCGGCGACTGCGCACGGCGCATCGTCGCCACAACGCCGCGCGCGCTCTGGGTCGGCTGGTCGCTCGGCGGCCTTGTCGCGCTGCGTGCCGCGCTGGATCATCCGGCGAACGTGCGCGGCCTGGGCCTGATCGCGTCGAGCCCGCGCTTCGTCAGCGCGCCGGACTGGCCATGCGGCGTCGCGGCCAGCGTGTTCGGCGAGTTTGCAACCGAGTTGCAGGGTCGCTACCGGCACGCGATCGAGCGCTTCCTCGCACTCGAGACGATGGGGTCGTCGCATGCGCAGGCGGATCTGCGCGCGCTCAGGAAGATCGTTTTCGAACGTGGCGAGCCGTCGCTCGACGCGCTCGCCGGCGGCCTGCGTGCGCTCGAGGCGAGCGACCTGCGCGCGGATCTGGCGCGGCTCGCGATGCCCAGCCTGTGGATCGCCGGACGCCGCGACCGACTGGTGCCGCCGGCTGCGATGGAATGGGCGGCCGCACAGGCGCCGCACGGACGCACTCTCGAATTCAACAGCGGCCACGCGCCGTTCCTGGAACATGCTGGTGCGATCAGCGATGCGATCAGCGATGCGATCGCGGCGTTCGCCGCGGAGCTGCCGGCATGAGCGCCGGTCTCGACCGCGGACACATCCGCCGCGCATTTGGTCGCGCCGCGGCAAGCTACGAAGCGCACGCGGTGCTGCAGGCCGAAGTCGGCACGCGCCTGCGCGAACGTCTTGACGACGTCACGACCGTACCGGCGCGCGTGCTCGATGTCGGCTGCGGACCGGGCGGCGGCGCCGCCGCGCTGCTAGCGCGTTTCGGAGACGCCGAAGTCATCGCGCTCGATCTCGCGCTGCCGATGCTCGAAGCGGCGCGCGGGAAAATGGGGTCAGAGTCCATTTCCCGAACTGCGCAGCCGACTGCGCCTGCGCCTCAGGGGAAATGGACTCCGACCCCATTTTCACTTGTCTGCGCCGATGCGCAGGCGCTGCCGCTCGCCGACGCCAGCGTCGACCTCGTGCATTCGAACCTGTGTCTGCAATGGTGCGAGGATCCCGGTCTCGCGCTCGACGAATTCCGCCGCGTGCTGCGGCCCGGCGGCATGCTGCTGTTCAGCACGTTCGGGCCGGACACGTTGAAGGAACTGCGCACCGCGTTCGCGCGTGTCGATGCGACGCCGCACGTGAGCCGTTTCATCGACATGCACGACATCGGCGACGCACTGCTCACGACCGGCTTCCGCGACCCGGTGCTCGAACGCGAGGACTTCACGCTGACCTACGCCGACGCGCGTGACCTGATGCACGAACTGCGTGCGATCGGCGCGACCAACGCGGACGCGAAGCGCCAGCGTGCGTTGACCGGCAAGGCGCATCTGCGTGCGGTCATCGCGGCCTATGAAGTATTCCGCCGCGACGGCGTGCTGCCGGCGACCTACGAGGTCGTCTATGCGCATGCACGCGCACCGGAACCGGGCCAGCCGCGTCGCGGCGGCGGTGGTGACGTCGCGAGTTTTCCGATCGAACGCCTGCGCGGCAGCCGCAGGCGCTGAAGTCGCGATGCGGGCCATGCGCCGGCGGCGTGCCGCCGGCGTGAATGGCGGATCAGATCTTGATCAGGGAGCGGCGCTGCTGGCGTATCAGGCTGATCGCGAGCACGGTCGCCAGCATCAACGTGGTGATCGCGAAGATCGTTGCACCGAGGTAGGGGCCGCTGATGCCACCGGCGGTCGCGCGCGCGGGGTCTTCGCCATTCGGGTCGAAACTGACCGCGAACATGCCGGTGTAGTGCATGCCGCAGACCGCAACGCCCATGACCAGCGCGCTGCCCAGCATCTGCGCGGCACCGCGCATGTTGAACGCGAGCCAGAGCGCGGCGCTCGACGCGACCACCGCGATCAGCACCGACAGGCCGACGATGCCGGTGTCGTAGTAGGTCGCCGCGGCCATCTGCATCGCTGCCATGCCGGTGTAGTGCATGCCGGCGACGCCGACACCCATGAACACGCCGCCGATCGCCAGCTTGATCCAGGTGAACATGCCGCTGCCTGTGATCGCGAGCCCGGCCATGCAGGAGATCATCCCGATCAATGCCGACGCGGCGGTCAGGAAGACCCCATAGGTCACCTCGATATCCATCCGGCATGCCAGCATCGCAATGAAGTGCATGGCCCAGATCGCGCCGCCCATCGCGGCTCCTGCGGCAACTACGGCCTGGGTTCGCTCGCGTGAATCGGTAGCGGCCGGGATGCCGATGGCCAATTGCAAGGCGGTATACGAACCCAGCACCGCCACCAGGTAGGAAAGCGCCGCGAGCAGCGGATCGTGCGTGCATTGGATCGCGTGGTCGTGCATCGGAAATCCCCCTTCGGTTGTCGTGCGAACGGGCTGCAATCAGGCGGCGAACGTGAAGGTGCACGAATCGGCACCGGAGTTGCGGCAAAACGTTTCGAGAATGCGCGGGCGGCCGAGGTGTCCGGGTTCGTTGAGCAGTCCCTCCAGGCAACCGCGCAGGAAATGGCAACTCGAACCGCGATGCAAGCCGATGCCGGTGAAAGGGCTGTTCTTGATGCGCAGGCCATCGTCGTTCAGCTCTACATGGCGCAGCAGGTTGCGCATCGCCGGCAACGCGATGTGCTTGACGGATTCGCCGAGGTTCAGCCGTGCGCCGAGCGCGTAGTCGCGCTTGTAGATCCAGGCGCCCAGACGCATACCGGCGTAACGCGTGGTCGCTTCCCGCTGCGCGACAGTCAGTTCGTGCTCGAACGCAAGCACGCGACTGAAGACGTCCGGGTACGCACGCGCCAGGGCCGGCAGCAGTACTTCGACGCGGGCATGGTCGGGAGCCGTCGAAGCGGCGTCGCCGGTGTGTTCCGGTATCCGTGCCCGCAAGGGCTCGACCGGCGCGGCGGTGGTGGTCGTGGCGGGTCGCACGGCATCCGGTACGCCCGCCTCAAAACTCTGCACCAGAGGATGGCTGCCGAGGCGATCCTCGAGCATCAGCAGATTCGTTTCGGGCCCACGCACGAGCATCGTCAGCACGACGCCCTCTTCGCTTCGCGTCATGCGCTGGCGCTGCAGCGTGAATCCGCTGGCCATGACGAGTCGGCCAAGTTCGAGCAAAAGACCTTCCCGCCGATCGGAAACGATCCGGAATTCGACGTCCGCCATTGCAACCCCCTGCAGCGTTCCATGTCGATCGGGACGCGCTGGCATCAGCAGCCAGCCCACGCATCAGTTGCTCTGCATGAATTTCACTTGATGGGACGAATGCAATTCACAAAAAAGTATATCGCTGTGTCCGTCGCGTTCCCGCCCGGCGCACCGATGTACGCCCCGTTTCTTTGCGACGTGCGTCACACTTTGCGAGTGACGTCGATAGGCGATATCGAGGTGCGATGGTCTGCCCATGCGAATGCCGCACCGTGCGGTTGTTGTTAGGCTGTCTTTCCGGAACGGCTGAAGTGGCAGACGTGCAAACAGCGTTCGACGACGTCCGAACTTCCCGCACTCGCGCGGCTGTACTCTCCGGATGGATTGGAACAGCTCGCACCGGATGCATCTACCTGCACGATCGAGCAGGTCCTTTCGGCGCTGGGCGCGCGCGGGTTGAGCCTGAGCGCGAAAACCGGTCGCGCCGATGACGATGCACCGAACCGCTTTCGCCGCCGTCGCGATCGCGCTCGCCTCAGCACTTTTTTTCACCGCCACCTACGTGCTGAACCGCGCGATGGCCAGCGCTGGCGGCCATTGGGCGTGGTCAGCCGCGCTGCGCTACCTGTTGACGCTGCCCATGCTCGCGCTGGTGATGCCGTGGCAAGGAGGCTTAGCGCCGGTGTGGCGCGCGTTGCGCGCGCATCCGTGGATCTGGCTCGCGTGGAGCGGCATCGGTTTCGCCTTGTTCTGCGTGTGCCTGACCTGGGCCGCGGCGTTCGCGCCGTCGTGGCTGGTCGCCGGTACATTCCAGCTGACCGTGATCGCGGGCATGCTGCTCGCGCCACTGCTCTATCGCGACGCGCGCTCGCGTCTGCCGCGCCGCGCACTCGCGCTCGGCGGCGTGATCGTGCTCGGCGTCGCGATCATGCAGGCCGGCCATTTCCATGGCCGGCTCAATGCCGACGCCTGGCTCGCGCTGGCCAGCGTCACGGTCGCCGCATTCCTGTATCCGCTCGGCAATCGCGCGATCCTGCTGCATCTGGAACGCAGTGGCGAGGATCTGAACGCGGCCCAGCGCGTGTTCGGCATGACGCTCGCGAGCCAGCCGTTCTGGTGGCTCGTTGCCGCGTATGCGGGCAGCGTAGCCGGCGCGCCCGCACCGATGCAGGTTCTGCTCGCGGCCGGTGTCGCGCTGTTCGCCGGCACCATTGCGACGATCCTGTTCTTCCAGGCGACCGGCATGGTGCGCAACGATCCGGCCGCACTCGGCGCGGTCGAGGCGATGCAGGCCGCGGAGTTGCTGTTCTCGACCGCGCTCGGTGTCGCCTTCCTCGGCGAACACGCGCCGAGCGGCTCCGCCGCGGCCGGCGCGGTACTGGTCGTGCTCGGCATCGTCGGCCTCGGATTGCTGGTCGGTCGCGACTCGGCGGGTGACCGCCGCGCGACACAGACGTTGCGCACTGATCGCGGCGCCTGACGCGCGAATGCCGTCGCGAGACGCCCTTCATCGTCCTGGCGGGCTACGTGAGCGACCGACCGACTGGGTACGCCTGCGTACGGCGCTGACCACGAACTGGCAGGCGGCCGACATCGCGCGCGTGCGGCCATCGGTGGTGGCCGGTTCGGCCGTTTTCGCGCCCATCCGGCGCCTGCTTGTCGGGCGGCACGCTCTTATTGGCCGCTGTCGCACTCGTCCTTGCGTTCGGCGTCAGCGTCCCCGTATGGCTATGGCTGCTGCTGGGGACTGACCGCAACGACGCTGGACGTCCGCAGCGTGGCAGGTACCGATACGCGAGATCCACTCCGTTATGCCCACGCGCAATCCGTTGTCGAGCCCCCGCGCTTTCGCTCGACCGCTTACGGATCGATTGTGGAGCGGAGCGTTCCCTGATGATTTCACCAAGGGACCGGACCACATTCATGCGTGAACTGGAAGCGTGGCGGGCACTCCACCGCGTGCGCTTGGGTACGGATGGAGATCGGCGCGGCGCACGTCCTTCGGCGGGCGTCACGAGCGCCATGCCGCTTGCGGCATCGGGTCGGACATAGCGGTCCAAGATCGTGCTGATTTCGTTTTCGCTCACCGCTTCGCCTTTTCGTGCGCGCTCGGCGAGCTTGAAGAATTCGTCGATGCGGGGCTCGCCGTCCGGCTCGGGACTGGTCGTGAAGCCTGGACGCGCGGCGGTCCTGCGATCCCATACGGTACGGACGGCACTCCAGAACGTCGCCGTCCTGGCCCAGTACTCGCGCCCGGCGCCGAAGTCGTAGTCGCCGATGCGCGTGTAGCTGTTGATGCCGTGCTCGCGCGCGAGCGCCTGCCCGCTGCCGTCGGACTTCAGCACCCGCTTGGTGTTGTCCTGTTCGTGCACCCAGCCGGCCGGCGTCAAGGTATGGCGATTGACCACGTCGAGCACCTGGTAGTCGCTGCGCTTGGTGTACTCGCGGCGCGGCAGTGGCCGCAGCGTTCGATCGGATTCCCACGAGTCCTCCCCGGCCTCGTGCGTCCAACGGCCGAGGCCGGCGTAGCGCGGTGCGTCGTCGACTTCGTACACGGTCTGAGACCAGGCGCCGTGCGTCTCGGAGCCGGCGAGCGCTTGTATCTCGAAGCGGCCTTTGCCGCGGTAGCGCAGGATCTGTCCGGGTTGGTACTGCCAGTCCTGTCGCCAGTGCTTGACCACTGTGTGCTCCTTGCCGAGCACGAGAATGTGCTGCAGCGAGATGCGATCGCCGGTGTCGGCGATGACCTCGACGAGTTCGGTGCCGCCTGACCGCTGCGCGTTGTGCGGCGCATAGCCGGGCGCGAGCGCAGCGGTTTCGTCGAACGCGAAACGTACGCGGAATTCGCCGGACATCGCGAGGATGCTTCTCCGGTCGCAGTCGAAAGCGGACGAGGGCGTCGTCGGTGTCTGCGTGCAGGGGCGCACGTAGTTCATTGGCGCCGTTTCCGCGAGAGGCTTCGCGGACTTCGCCGCGGGTCGCGTCGTGTAACCGGAACACCCGGCGAGCACGAACAGCGAGGCGAGCGGCAGCGCCGGCACGATACGCATGGCAATCTCCATCAGGCAGTGTGCAGAGGCGAAATGAGTTCGGCACCTTCGGCGCGCGCGATCACGCGCGCAAGCTCCAGGCCGAGCAATGAAATGCGCAGCGGCGGACGCGCTCCGAGCGTGCGCAGCCATGGCAGGCGCTTCAGGTCGAACATCAGCAGACGCGCACGCCAGCCGCCGCCGAGCCGGGTCAGCGCGCCGCGCAGGAACGCGTTGTGCGCCTGCCGGCGCGGCGGTGTGGAGGGCGGCGCGATCCGGCTCGCCGCGGCCATCTCGTCCCAGGCCAGGTAGTCGGTGTCCGGGAGCAGGAACAATTTGCCTTGCGCATCGCCAGCCGCATCGCGAAAGCACAACCATTCGCGAGGACCCTGCGGTGTGATTGCCGTGTGCGCGGTCACTGCGCAGCATCGGCTCAGCACGGCAAGCGCCGGATGATCGAGCAGCAGCACGCCGCGTGCGCTGATCGTCGCTCTCGATGGCCTCGCGCGCCATGCGCGCCGGTCAAGCCACAGCACCGCGCCGAGTTTGGGCAGAGAATCGGCGAGGTGGCGCAGGTTGAATGGCGTGGGGGACGTCGTTTCGTGCGCCGCCGGCGGTTCGCGTATTTCGTCGCGCCACATATCGCCGGACGCCGGCGAATATGGCGAAGCGGAGTCGCCGTCGCGCTGGAAGTCGCTCATGGGTGTCCGCCTCCCGTCGGTCAGAACGTGGCGCGCACGCCGACGCGGACCGCGCGACCGGGCGCGCTGTACAGGTCGACCGTGCGGCTTTCGGCAAAGCCACCGACTGCGCCCCAGTTCCAGTAGCGGCGGTCGCCGAGATTGGTCAGGGCGCCGAACACCTCAAGTTTCGGCAGTGGCTGCCAGTGCGCATACAGGTCGAACGTCGAATAACCCGGTGCCTTGAACAGCGGCGTCGGCGGCGGCGCGGACGGATCTTGCGACACTGCCGGCGCCGGCAGGCGGTCCTTGCACGCCACGAAGCTGCCGACGAGTTCGGCGCCCCAGCGTTCGCGATCGAATGCGAGCCCTGCCACCGCACGCGAAGGATCGATGCGGGTCAGGGACGTGTGTACGATCTCGTCGTCGCCGCGCGCGATGGCGAGACTGCCCTTGAGGCTCCAGCCGTCCAGCGCCGGCGCGAGCGCACCGAGGTTCAGGCCGTAGCGCGCCTCGGTGCCGCGTATCTTCACGCGCCCCAGATTGATCGACTGGAACAGCATCAGGCCCGATTGCGGATCGACGCCGACGAAGGATTGCGATTCGATGAAGTCGCGATAACGGTTCTCGTAGGCCGATACGCTGAACCAGCCGAGCGCTCCATTCGCGCGCAGGCCAATCTCGAGGCCGTTGCTGGTCTCGGGCTTCAGATGCGGATTGGGTAGCGAGGTATAGCCGAACGCGAGATTGGTGAAACCTATGTTGACGTCGCTGTAGGGCGGCGCGCGGAAACCATGCGCATATTGCGCGAAGGCGGAAACGGCGTCGTTGAAGCGCCAGATCGCGCCGAACTTGGGCGACCAGCTCGTGCTGTCGAGACCGGCCGGCGTAACGCCGGGATTGCCCGCTTCGAAGATCGCATCGGATTTCGGATCGAGCTTGTAGTAGTCCACACGCAGCGCCGGGATCAGGCTGAGCTTGCCGCCGGCCAGGCGTAGCTCGTCCTGGCCGAACGCAGCCGCGGTGGTCGTGCCGGTTACGGGGAAGTCGCGCACCGGAAACGCATCCGGCGGGACGACGTGGGTGATCGCGCCCGTCGTCACGTCGCGCTGCCAGCCGTCGCGCTGCTCAGCCGTGTGCGTGCGCGAGAGGTCCACGCCATACGTGAGGGCGTGCTCGATCGCGCCCGTTGTAGTGGCCTTGCGCGCGATGGCTTCGGCGCCGAATACACGCTGGTCGAATGTGAAGCGACGGAAGCGCTGTTTTGGATTGACCGGACCGGCGTTGCCGATCGTCATGCGATCCTCGAACGTGTCCTGGTCGATCTCGCTGTGTTGCACATAGGCCTTCCAGTCGAGGCCGTCGGCGAACGAGTTCGTGAGCGGGATGCTCTGATCGAAGGAAAACCGCACGCGCTGGCGGTTGTCGTCGCCGCGCAGCGAGGTCGTCCGCGCGCGAGTGAGTGGGCTGTACGATCGGCCGGTCAATACGTTGGTGTCGACATCGCCGCGGTCGCCGTCGATGGTGACGTGATCGACCCGGCCGGAGGTGGCGGTATGCACGTACTTGGCGAGCAGTGCATCGCTGGTGGTGTCCTGTGGATTGGGCCGCGTGCGCGTCGAGTCGGCGCTGTCGACGTCGCCTTTGTTGTTGGTCGCGGCGCCGTCGCGGCGTGTCGCGACGAGCACCACTCCGTTGCGCGCATCGCCGCCGGCCCAGGTGCCGGTGACCGCGCTACCGCGGTTCGTGCTGTCGTAAAGCAGCTTGCCCGAGGCGAATTGGCCACCCTCCTTGCCCAGATAGTCGGCAGGGTCCTTGGTCACGTAGCTCACCACGCCGCCGAGCGCATCGGAGCCGTACAGCGACGATGCGGCGCCACGCACGATCTCGACGCGTTTCAACGCATCAACATCGACCACATCGCGGCCCGCGCTGGAGAAGCTGCCAATCCCGAACGAATCCGGGATGGCGATACCGTCGAGTTCGATGCGCACGCGATTGCCGCCGAGGCCGCGGATGGAAATCCCGCTGGTGCCGAAACGGCCGCCGCCGACATCGCTGCCGGTCGCCGATACGCCGGGCTCGTAGCGCACGAGATCGCCGATACCCTGGACCTGGCGCTGATCGATTTCGGCCGCATCGATGACGCTGACTTCGCTGGCGACATCTTTCTGCGCACGCTCGTTGAGCGTCGCGGTGACGACGATGCGGTCCAGTTCGTCAAAGATCGGCAGGTCGAGCGGATTCGGTTCGTCCGCGTGCGCGCCGGTGGCGAGCAGCATCACCGCGATCCCGGCATGGATTTCTTTCTGCATGGGGTTCCCCAGGGTTCCAGTTCGTCGAAGAACAACTGGCTGGCGGGGAACCGGGATGGCGGCCGGTTCGGGCTGGCGTCGTAGGAAATCGCAAGCGCCGGTGTGTGGCGGCGGCGCCCGGTCCGGATCGCGGTCTGCGCCGCGTGTCGATGCCTACTTGGTCAGGATCAGCTTGTCGTTGCGTGTCAAGCGCAGACGGTATTCCTGGCCAGCGTGCTCGATGACCAACTCGTTCCCTCCCGACAGCAACCGGCGGCTGTCGATGCGCTGGCCGGTGCTCATGCGTACGGTGCCCGTTCCAGCCTGCGCAGTAATATCGGCCGCGCTGATCGGGCTGTCAGTGGTCGTGTGGTGGTGATCGAACATTAGATTCTCCCGCAGTGTGGTCGCGTGCAGATGATAATCATTCTCATTTGACTGTCAATCGGCACGATGTGGGACGCGTTCCGAGGGGAGGGATCAGGCAGCAGCAGGGCCTCATGGATTCCGGAGCCGGAGCGGTACCCGATAAACAGACGCTTCAACTCGAAGTGTGCCGAGGTGGCGGCCGCCACGCGGCCTTCACAATTCTTCATTCGCGATTCCGACACTTCATTCGCGGATGCGCTGCACTGGCGTTCCCTCGCCACGACCGGAGACTTCCCATGCGCAACCCTCTTGCCGCGATCGGCTTGCTGGCCGGCTTCCTGATGGCTCCGCTATCGGCGATCGCCGCAGCGTCTTCCTACCGGGCACCCGAAGCGCTCAACGACGGCTGGCCGGTCCTCGACGCCGGCAAGGCGGGCTGGGACACCGTGAAGTTCGCCGCGCTCGAAGGCCGCGTCGCCGACCAGACCTGGAAAGGCGTCACCAGTGTCGTCATCGCGCAGCACGGCAAGCTTGTCTACGAGAATTATTTCAACGCGGGCGCACGCGACACGCTGAACGACATGCGTTCGGCGACCAAGAGCATCACCACCTTGCTGGCCGGCGCGGCGATCGACCGCGGGCTGATCCCGACCGTGCAGGCGAAGGTCTATGCGTACTTTCAGGACAAGCAGCCCGTGCAGCATCCGGACCAGCGCAAGGGCCTGTTCACGCTCGAAGACCTGCTGACGATGAGTTCGTTGTGGGAATGCAACGACGAGAACGAATTCTCGTCCGGCAACGAGGAACGCATGTACGTGACCGAGGACTGGCTGCAGTTCGCGCTCGACCTGCCGATCAAGGGTTTCGCGCCGTGGATGACCAGGCCGGGCGACAGCCCCTACGGTCGATCCTTTGCGTACTGCACGGCCGGCGCGTTCGTCGCCGGCGCGATCGTCGAGCGCGCGACGCGCTAGCATCTCGATGCGTTCGCCGCCGATGTGCTGGAGCGACCACTAGGCATCACGCAGGTGAAATGGAATTTCGCGCCCGACGGCATCGCGATGGGCGGCGGCGGCACGCGCTACCGCAGCCGCGACCTGGCCAAGCTCGGCGAGCTGGTTGTCGACGGCGGCCGCTGGCACGACCGGCAGCTGATCTCGAAGGCGTGGATAGCAGCGGCGACCACACCGCATGCGAAGGCGCGCGATGATGCGGAATACGGTTATCTGCTGTGGCGCCTGCATTTCCCGTTGCATGGCCGCGACACGCCGGTGTGGGCAATGAGCGGCAACGGCGGCAACTACGTGTTCATGCTGCCCGAACAACAGCTGGTCGCGGTGGTGACGAGCACCGCCTACAACCAGCGTTACGCGCATCCGCAATCGCAGGAGATTTTCCGCGATTTCATCCTGATGGCACTGCCCGCTTCGCGGTGACGAAATCAGCCGGCAGCCATTCCGCAACGAGCACGCGTTCGCGCTCGCGGAAGCCGCCGGCGACAGCCTGGCGCAATGCGTCGATGGCGCCGGCACGGTTGTCGATGCGTTGTCGCAGCAACGCGACTTCGAGCCAGTCGTCCCGCGTTGCGGTCGCCCGCGCGCGCGGTTTCGGCGGCACGTGCGGTGATCCAGTCGACGCTGGCAGGCGGCGTCGCAAACAGGTGCACGAGCGTCTGCGGCAGGCTCTGGTGCGGGCGCAGCGCGGACGCCTTCGCGAAGGCCCGCGCCGCGCCCGCGCGATCGCCGTGCAGCAACGCGAGTTCGCCGGCGAGCAGGAACAGCTCCGGATGCGAAGGCCGACGCTGCGCTTCGGCCAGCGGGGTTTCCGCTTCGGCGTAGCGACCCTGCGCGAACAGGAAGCGTGGATAGGCGACGTTGCCGAATACGTTGTCGGGATACAACCGGAACAGTTTCGCGTAGCGCTGCTCGGCCTCGGCGATGAAGCCGAGCAGCTCGAGGTTGCGCGCGATCTGCAGATCCAGGAAGCGCAGCTTCACGCCGGTCCTCGCGACCGCGAGGTTCGCCCGCAGCGCGTCGGCGAGCCGCCCCTTGACCACGTAGAGATTCGCGACCGAGGCCAGGCTTTCGCTGCGCGCGCCCGGATCCAGCGCGACCGCGCGTTCGTACTCGCGGATCGCCGTGTCGACGTCGCCCCGGCAGTCGAACGAATACGCGAGCGCGGCATGCGCGGCGCTGTCGTCGGGCGTGCGCGCGAGCACGCTCTCGGCGAGCTGCTGTGCGCGCTCGGCGGAGGCCGGGCTGCCGTTGTACAGGCACATGCGCGCGCTCAGGGCACGGCTCAGGCCGACGCGCGCACCCGCGTTGCCCGCGTCGGCGGCGAGCGCCTGCTCGTACAGGCCGATCGCACGGTCGTTGTTGTCGGCCTGGCCGATGTCGGCGTAGTAGCGCGCGCGTTGGATCAGTTCGTCCGCCGCCGCGGTGGTGGAGACCGGTGCCGGCGAAGCATGGCGGCGTACCTGCCACCACGCGGTCGCCACGAGTGCGACCAACGCCAGCATCGCGCCTGCGAGGAGTGCGGCACGCGGCCATCCGGAAACGGAAGCGGGCGGCTTCGGCGGGACGGTCTCGGCCTCCAGCCTGCGCGGCGGGCTGCACAGTTGATAGCCGCGCCCGCGCACCGAGCGGATGTAGCGCGGATTCCGACCGTCGTCGCCGAGCGCCTGCCGCAGCAGCTTCACGCGCTGCGTCACGGTTTCCTCGTTGACGAGTGCCGGTGCCCAGACGTGCTCGATCAGCGCGTCGAAACCCACGACGCGGTCACCCTGCGCCATCAGATGGCACAGCAGCCGGAAACTCAGACCGCTGACCTCGATCAGCACTCCGTCACGCTCGACCCGTTGCCGCGCGACGTCGACGTGCAGGTCGTCCAGCACGTAGATGGCAGCCCCGATGTCGTTCGCGTGTTGCATCGGGCCGCATCGTAGCGAAAGCACACGCGGCACGGTCGGCGTGCGGCTTCCGGCGCGCGTGGCAAGACGCGAAGCCGTGGAACCGGCACGATGAGGCCGCCGGGAGTGTTCATGCAAACTCTGCTCATTTCGACCGCCGCGGTCGCGGTCGCTGATCCTCGCTGCGAAATACCGCCGGCCCTGGCCGATCTGCATCGGCATCCTCTGCGCGATCCTGGTCAATCACGCGATCGCGGGCTCGGTCGGCGCGCTGGTCGCGCAATGGCTGACACCGCTGCAGCTCAAGCGGATCGTCGCGGTGGGCTTCTTCGCGGTCGCCGCATGGACACTGGTGCCCGACCAGGCGGACGCAAGCAGTGCCGTCCGCGGTTCGGGCCACGGCGTGCTGGTCGCCACGACGATCGCGTACTTTCTCGCCGAGATGGGCGACAAGACCCAGGTCGCGACCGTCGTGCTCGCGGCGCAATACCACCCGCTCTGGCAAGTGATCGTCGGCACCACGGCCGGCATGCTGCTGGTGAACCTGCCGGTGGTCTGGCTTGGAACGCGTTCGGCCGCGAAGCTGCCGCTCAGGTCCGCGCGGATCAGCGCGGCCGCGCTGTTTGCGGCATTGGGACTGTGGATCGTGCTGACTTAGGCCGCGCTGCGACAGCCGCGAAGCAGGTTCTCGGGCATCGGAGAGGCATTCGCGGCGGTCGCCGCGCTGTTTACAACGCGTCCGCGTCGAGCTCGCCGGTGCGGATGCGCACGACGCGGTCGAGTTGCCAGACGAAGATCTTGCCGTCGCCGATCTTGCCGGTGTTAGCCGCATGCGTGATCGCTTCGACCACGCGCTCGAGCTGATCGTCGGCGACCGCGACCTCGAGCTTGATCTTTGGCAGGAAGTCGACCACGTATTCGGCGCCGCGGTACAACTCGGTGTGGCCCTTCTGGCGGCCGAAGCCCTTGACCTCGGTGACCGTGATGCCGGCAACGCCGACCTCGGCGAGCGCTTCCCGGACCTCGTCGAGCTTGAACGGCTTGATGATCGCCATGACCATCTGCATGGTCGTCTCCCTGCTGCTGCATGCGTTCAGGCGATCATAGCGGATCGTTCCGCGTAGGAATTCTCTTACAGTGGGTTCCGAATTCCGCGGCTGGCGCTGCACCGCGCACCGGCTAGACTGGCTGGGCGGGGAGATGCATCGAGGGAACGATGCGGCAGGGAAGCTCCGGCCGGTGGCGAACGCGACGCGTGCGCCACCGGCCGACCCCACGGATGCGGCCCGCGCAGCGCGGTCCGCGGCGCCGGGGCACGCAGGAAGCGCCGTCGCGAGGGCCGGCACAAGGTCGCGCGACGTTCCGATCCACGCCGGATTCTTTCCACGCTACAGGGTAAGCAATGATCAACGTGCATTCGATCGACGAACTCGCGCAGCGGCTCGCCGCACTGGTTCCACCGGACCTCGCGCAGGCGCGTGACGATATGGCCGCAACGTTCCGCAGCGCGCTGCAATCGGGCCTGCGCGGGCTCGACCTGGTCACGCGCGAGGAGTTCGACGTGCAGCGCTGTGTGCTGTTGCGCACGCGCGAGAAGATCGAGGAGCTCGAGCAGAAGATCTTCGCGCTCGAACGCAGCCTCGGCGGTGGTCCGGAACTGCCGCCGAAGCACTGAGCGCGCGGGACCCGCTTCGTCTTCCACCAATGCGCCGCGTCGCGCGGCGTGCTGGCGCGCGCGTCCGCCGCAACCGGATCGCGAGACATGCGCAACGCCTCATCCAATGATTTCCCGGGACGCCCGCTGCCTTGCGCAGCTCACCCCAAGGCGGGGGCAGTGGGCTCTTTTCCTCCCGGCGCGCGCGGCGCATGAGCCTCGCCGTCGTCTACAGCCGCGCGCAGGACGGCATCGGCGCGCCGCTGGTCGCCTGCGAGGTGCATCTGTCCGGCGGCTTGCCTGGCACCTCGATCGTGGGCCTGCCGGAAACTGCGGTGAAGGAGGCGCGCGACCGCGTGCGCGCGGCGATCCTCAATGCGCAGATGGATTACCCACAGCGGCGCGTCACGGTCAATCTGGCGCCTGCCGACCTGCCCAAGGACGGCGGCCGCTTCGATCTGCCGATCGCACTCGGCATCCTCGCCGCGAATGGCGGCGTGCCACGCGAGGCGTTGGATGACTACGAGTTCATCGGCGAACTCGCGCTGTCCGGTGAGTTGCGTGCGGTGCATGGCGTGCTGCCCGCCGTGTTGCAAGCGATGCAGCGTGGTCGCCGGGTCGTAGTGCCGCGCGGCAACGGCGGCGAGGCCGCGCTGGTTGGCGGCGCCGACGTGCGCGTGGCCGGTTCGCTGCTCGAGGTCTGCGCGCATCTGGCCGGCCGCGCCGACCTTCCGGCCGCGCAGACGGATGCCGAGCCCAGTGCCGAGGCCGTTGCGCCGCTGTCCGATCTCGCCGAGGTGCGCGGCCAG
Organism: Dokdonella soli; assembly: GCF_039523175.1. Taxonomy (NCBI): domain Bacteria; kingdom Pseudomonadati; phylum Pseudomonadota; class Gammaproteobacteria; order Lysobacterales; family Rhodanobacteraceae; genus Dokdonella; species Dokdonella soli. Next base: position 303,762 of record NZ_BAAAEU010000006.1, on the reverse strand, counting down.
CAGCAGGCGCGGCGCGCACTCGAGATCGCCGCGGCGGGGACCCACAATCTGCTGCTGGTCGGGCCGCCCGGCACCGGCAAGACCATGCTCGCCAGCCGCCTGCCCGGCATCCTGCCGCCGCTCGCCGAACACGAGGCGCTCGAGCTCGCGGCGGTGCGCTCGGTTGCGGGCCACGACACCGATATCGCTTCCTGGAAACGACGCGCGTTCCGCGCGCCGCATCACACCGCTTCGGCGGTCGCACTGGTCGGCGGCGGCTCGGTTCCGCGGCCCGGTGAGGTCTCGCTTGCGCACCACGGCGTGCTGTTCCTCGACGAACTGCCCGAATTCGACCGCCACGTGCTCGAGGTGCTGCGCGAACCGCTCGAGTCCGGCCGCATCGCGATCTCGCGCGCGGCGCGCCAGGCCGAGTTCCCGGCGCGCTTCCAGCTGGTCGCGACGATGAACCCGTGTCCTTGCGGCTACGCCGGCGATCCGGGCGGGCGCTGCCGCTGCACGCCGGATGTGATCGCGCGCTATCGGTCGCGGCTGTCCGGCCCGCTGCTCGATCGCATCGACCTCAAGCTCGAGATGCCGCGCGTGCCGCATGCCGAACTGCGCGGTACTGCGAGCGGAGAGAGCAGCGCCGTCGTGCGCGCGCGGGTGATCGCCGCGCGTGCGCACCAGATCGCTCGCGCCGGCAAGCCGAATGCGTGGCTCGGCAACCGCGAGGTCGAACGCGACTGCGTGCTCGACGCGCGCCTGCATACGCTGCTCGATCGCGCGGTCGAGCGCCTTGGCCTGTCCGCGCGCGCCTACCACCGCGTGCTGCGCGTCGCGCGCACGATCGCCGATCTTGCCGACAGCGCGCGCATCGATGCGGCGCATCTGTCCGAGGCGATCCAGTACCGGCGTTTTGAAGGCTGAGGGCTGAGAGGCGCGGACTGCCCGCACTCCCGCTCCGTCGCGATATTCCTCCCCCTGCAAGATCGCGCCTGCCGTTCTCCCGCAACAGGTTGGGCGAGCCGCCTCTCAGCCCTCAGCCCTTCACCGGCTATGATCCAAGCCGGAGCCCGATGCCATGAACGCGATCCACCACACCTACTGGCTGCTCGCCGGCGCCGCGGCGCTGGTGCTGGCCGGCATCGGCTCCAGCCTGATCGCGCGGCGCTTCGGCGCGCCCTTGCTGCTGGTGTTCCTCGTGCTCGGCATGCTCGCCGGCATCGACGGGCCCGGCGGCATCCATTTCGAGGACTACACAGCGACCTACCGGATCGGCTTGTTCGCGCTCGCGATCATCCTGTTCGACGGCGGTCTGCGCACGCGCCGCGAAAGTTTCCGCGGCGTGCTCGCGCCGACCCTGTTGCTGGCGACGGTGGGTGTCGTGATCACCGCCGCGCTGACCGGGCTCGCCGCACGCTGGCTGCTCGATCTCGGCGCGGTCGAGGCGCTGCTGCTCGGTGCGGTCGTCGCCTCGACCGATGCGGCCGCGGTGTTCTTCCTGCTGCGCGCCGGCGGCCTGCAGCTGCGTTCGCGCGTCGGCGCGACGCTCGAGATCGAATCCAGCGCGAACGATCCGGTCGCGGTGCTGCTGACCACGCTTCTGGCAGGCTATCTGGCCGCGCCACAGGCGCTTGGGCCGGGCGCATTCGCTCTGGAACTCATCGCGCAGTTCGGCGTCGGTGCGCTGGCCGGCGTGGCGGCTGGCTTCGCGATCGCGTTCGCGCTGCGCACGCTGCCGCTGTCGGGGGGACTCGCCGCGCTGTTCCTGCTCGCCGCCGCGCTGCTCGTGTTCGGTGTCACCGGCACGCTGCATGGCAGCGCGTTCCTGGCCGTCTATATTGCTGGCGTGATCGTCGGCAACCGCAACGTGCCGGGCCTTGCGAACCTGCTGTCAGTACTCGATGCGGGGACCTGGTTGTGCCAGATCGTGATGTTCCTCGTGCTGGGTCTCCTGGCGACACCGCACACGCTCGGCGATGCGTTGTGGCCCGCGCTCGGCGTCGCCGCGTTCCTGATGCTGGTCGGCCGACCGCTCGCGGTGACTGCGTGCCTCGCGCCGTTCCGGTATGGCAAGCGCGAGGTCGGTTTCGTCGCCTGGGTCGGCCTGCGCGGCGCGGTCGGCATCTTCCTCGCCTCGATCCCGATGCTGATGCGCCTGCCGCATGCGACGTTGATCTTCAACGTCGCATTCATCGTCGTGCTCGCGTCGCTGCTCGTGCAGGGCTGGACGCTCGGCCTCGCCGCGCGCCTGCTCGACGTCGCGCTGCCGCGCCGTGACCGCGCGATCCGCCGCGTCGAACTCGATCTTCCCGGTTCGCTGGAGCGCGAGCTGGTCGGCTACCAGGTCGCACCCGGCGCCTCGATCCTCGGCGGCGCCGCCGCGCCGGGCTGGGCGCAGCTCACGATGATCGTGCGTGGCGGCGCGATCCTGATGCCCGAAACGGCCGGCGCTCTTGCGGTCGGCGATTACGCCTACCTGCTCGCGCCGCCAGGCCGCGTGTACCGACTCGACTGGCTGTTCGCGCCGCCGGACGAGGCCCGTGAGGCCGAGCGTGAGATGTTCGGCGAGTTCAGCTTCGACGCGCACGTGCGGCTTGCCGATGTAGCCAGCTTCTATGATCTGCCGATTCGCGCGAAGGACGCGCCGTTGACCCTGGCCGAGCATTTCGCGCGCAAGTTCGAGCACACGATCGAGGTCGGCGACCGCGTGCGTCTCGGGCCGGTCACGCTGGTCGCGCGCGAACTCTCCGACGACGGCGTGGCCAAGGTCGGGCTCAAGCTCGAGCGCATCGGCGGCGCGCTGGCGCGACGCGCTTGGTTCGCGGGCGGCCTTGCGAAACTGTTCGCGCGCCGTTGAAACTGGCGCGTCGCGCCATCACGCTGCACCGATGAGGAAACCAGCGCTGCGCGTATGCGGCATGATGTCCGCTGCGTTTCACCAGAGGAACCTTTGAGCAGCTGTCATCCCGGCGAAAGCCGGGATCCAGCTCGACAGCCTCTCATTGAAAAACTGGATTCCGGCTTTCGCCGGAATGACGAGCTTTTTTGAGTTCCTATTATTCTCGACAGACCGCTGCCCATGCACGCTCGCCTCGCCGAACCCAAGCCGTCTGATCCGGTCCTTGTACCGCCGCTCGGTGGAAACCGCGCGATCGCGGAGCGCCTGCGCGCAATGGCCGTCCGCGGCCGGCCCGGCGTGCTCGGCGTGGTCGTCGAAACGGGCGGCTCCACCTATCGCAAACCTGGCGCACTGATCCTGCTCGATGCTGACGGCACGCGGATCGGCGCGTTGTCCGGTGGCTGTCTTGAAGCCGAACTCGAAACGCGCGCACGCGCGGTGCTCATGACCGGCATCGCGGCCGATGCGCATTTCGACACCAGCGGCGACGAGGACCGCGTGTTCGGTTCCGGCACCGGCTGTGGCGGCTCCACGCGCCTGCTGCTGCTGCCGCTGCCGGCTGTGGCGTCGCCGTTGCGTGATGCGTTGATCGAGGCGGACACACACGGTCTCACGGCGACTCTTGCGCTGGCGACTGGCACGGACAACCTCGGTGCCGGCGAGGCGTGTGTCGGCAAGGAGCGCTATCGCTTTGATCGCGACGGTTCACCACTCGATGGCGCGGCCGAACTCGACGCGCCGATCGAGCTGACGATCCGTCCGTGCGCGCGTCTGCTGCTGCTCGGCGCGGGACCGGAAACGCGGCCGCTGCTAAGGCTGACGCGCCTGCTCGGCTGGCAGGTCGAACTGGCCGAGCACCGCGAACGCTGGGCGCGCTTCGCCGACGGCAGCGGCATCGACTGCCTGCATGACGATGGTCAGGATGCGTTGCCGGCATTGCTGAAACGCGTGCGCTTCGACGCCGCGCTGGTGATGAACCACAACTACCATCTCGACGCGCGCTGCCTGAGTCATCTCGCTGCGAGCGGCATCGGCTACGTCGGCCTGCTCGGACCGGCCGCGCGCCGCGACGATCTGCTGGCGGAGATCGGCGCCGACGTCGCCGCGTCGCTGCGTCCACGCCTGCATGCGCCGGTCGGCCTGCCACTCGGTGGCGAGGGCGCGGAGGCGATCGCGTTGGCGATCGCGGCGCAGTTGCAGGGTGAGTTCTCACGTGATGCGCGCGCCTGACGCCGGAGCGCCGGGCGCGCAGCACGACGTTGCACGCGATCACCCGGAGCATGCGGCTATCCTGCTTGCCGCGGGCGCGTCAACGCGGCTGGGTCACGCCAAGCAGCTGGTCGAGATCGACGGCGAGCCGCTGTTGCGGCGAGTCGCGCGCGCGCTGCTTGCGACGGCACCGCGGGAACTTGTCATCGTGCTCGGTCATGACGCGGACCGCATGCGCGACGCGCTGATGGGCTTGCCATTGCGAACGATCGTCGCCGACGATCACGCCAGCGGCCTCTCAGCCTCGCTGCGCGCCGGTGTCGCCGCGCTTGACCCGCACTGCGCTGGCGCACTGATCGCGTTGACCGACCAGCCTGCACTCGACGCGACGCATCTTCTCGTGCTGTGCGATGCATGGCGCGCGGCACCTGAGCACGCGGTCGCGAGCGCGTATGCGGACGTGCTCGGTGTGCCTGCGTTGCTGCCGCGCGCATGGTTTGCGGAGATCGCGAAACTGCACGGTGATGTCGGTGCGCGCGAGCTGCTGCGCGCACGCGAAGGAGATGTCGTCGCGATCGCCGCACCTGCGCTCGAACGCGATCTCGACACGCCCACCGATCTGCGCTGACCACTGCGTTACCCAAGAAGCTCCGAATTATCCTCCCCGACCAGGTGTCGGGGAGAGACCGTGCCCGCAGCCGTGGTGGCGCTTCAAGCCCTCTCCCCCAAGGCTTTTCCTTGGGGGAGAGGGTTGGGTGAGGGGGCGGGGCCGCACGTCGTGCAAGGCTGCGATTTTCGCGACACATCCCAAGCAAGCGCGCTTCGATGACGGCGTCTGCAACTTTGCAGGGTCTCATTCCACATGTAGCGCCGCCCCCCCCACCCCAGCCCTCCTCACGCGTCCCTGCGCTCGCGAAGTCCGGTCCGCACATCCCTGTGCGGCCGTTCGCTGGCGCGCGGCAGTGCCGCGCGAAAGCCCGACTCACCCCCAACGATGAAGCCGTTGGGGGTGAGGGGGCCAAAGCCGAGTCTCCGTCGTCAACGGCCAGCCGCATGAAGTCGACGCGCCGGCCGACATGCCCCTGCTGTAGGTATTGCGCGATCTGGTCGGACTGACCGGCACCAAGTTCGGTTGCGGCATGGCGCTGCGCGGCGCCTGCACCGTGCATGTCGACGGCCAGCCGATCCGTTCCTGCGTGACGCCGGCCTCATCGGTCGCCGGCAAGGCGATCACGACCATCGAAGGCCTGTCGAAGGACGGCACCCACCCGGTGCAGCGCGCCTGGCAGGAAGTCGATGTCGTGCAGTGCGGCTATTGCCAGTCCGGTCAGGTCATGGCCGCGGCCGCGCTGATCAAGCGGAAGCCCGAGCCGAGCGACGCCGACATCGACGCCGCGATGGCCGGCAACCTGTGCCGCTGCGGAACCTACCAGCGTATTCGCTTGGCAGTGCATCGCGCGGCGGAGCTGTCAAAGGAGAGCGGTCATGTGGCGTGAAGACATGAATCTTTCCGATCTCGTGCAGCGCGCGGGAACACCATCCCCACCCAACCCTCCCCTTGAAGGGGAGGGCTTTGAGAGCAGCGCTCACCATAAAGCGAGCAGGCGTGCGTTCTTGAAGTCCGCGGGGAGCATCTCGGCCGGACTTGTTGTGGCGTGCTTCATTCCGACCGCGATGCGCAAGGCGCTCGCCGAAGCCGCGCCGGCCGCGAAGCCGCCGGTCTCGCCGAATGCGTTCATCCACATCGCACCGGACAACAGCGTGACCGTGCTGCTCAAGCATTCGGAGATGGGCCAGGGCGTGTGGACCTCGATCCCGATGGTCGTCGCCGAGGAACTCGGTTGCGACTGGAAAACGATCAAGGTCGAGCATGCTCCCGCTGCGCCGGAATACGCGCACACCGCGTTCGGCATCCAGATGACCGGCGGCGCCATCCGCTAGCTGGCTACACGTTTCGTCTCAGGTCAACGCCGCTCACGTATATGGATCAGCGCCAGTCCGTGAAACGTCCGGCAATTGCGTCTTTGGCTAGCTTTTGCAAGCGTGGTGAAGGATCGCTATTCGCCAGCCTTGCGAGTGCCTGGTTGGCCCGTTCTGGAACAAGCGATCGCGCCATGGTGAGCAAATGGATACGTGCGTCGAGTGGCGAACCGACGATTGCGGAAATTGCCCGGGATCGAGAGTCAAACATGAATTGAGGCCACGTATTGCGAGTCGAATGTGTCATCAAGTTGATGGACACCGAGAGGTCCGGTGGCGCGACCTGCGCATGCACGTCTGCGAATGCCTCGTAGAACATCACTTCTTCGCATCCCAGGTGCCACCTGCCTAACGGATCAAGTGCCGGAACATCACCGAGCTCATATGGACGATACGGTTCGCGCATGCGATAGAGATCTGTGTCATAACCGGATCCCGTATATCCGACCGTCAATAAGTTGAAGTTGTGGTTGTGATAGGCGTCATAGCCGAATGCCATGGCCTCGCGGTCGCTAAGTTTGGATAGCTGGTGCTGAGGCACCCAGAAATTGACACGCAGCAGATAGTTGTCCGTAACCCGGATAACCATCGATTGGTAGTTGTAGGCATTGCCTTGCTGGAATTCCTGGGCGCGATTCAACAACGCATCTACCAGCCAATCACCAAGGAAGTATTTGTTCGCCGCCAACCGCTGCAAGGCAGGTGCCGACGCGATGATTGATTCGTTGTCGCGAAAATCGATCGTCGCCTCGATGTGCTCGATGTACTCAGGCAGCGATATCGGGCTGCACTCGACCCGTGCGATCTTGATAGGCATGCAATCGCTCAGGTCCGGCCGGCAAGCACACGCGATGCGGTGGTTCTGATATCCAGGTGCTCGTCGTCTATTGCGCGAGCCAACAGCGAATCGAGCGATTCGGTATCCAGCTCTGCCATAAACTGGATCGCTTTCCAGCGCAGGAAATGCCACGGGCTGTCCAATAGGTTGGTGCACAGTTCAGGCAGTCGCGGATGATCGCTGACCTTCAGGAAATCCATCGCAAGCGAAGTCCGGGATGCGCTGACATCGCTTGGATACAGCAGTTTTGCCTCAAGAGTGGCTCGTTCGAAGCCCCACACGAATGGAAGCGCCTTTTTCAACGAGATGCGGGCCAGGACAGTTGGCCGGTCACTGCGATATTCATGAGCAGTCAACCGCTCGCTGTTGGCACGCACTGTGTGAAAGCTTTCGACTCGACGGCATTCGAGCTGATCGAGTCGCGCCCCCGGCATGAATACGTCGTTGCGTTCGACGGTTGGTGCGTCATAGGAGGAAACAAGAATTTCAGCTTCCCTATCCAGCACAACATAAATGACGCTACTAGCGTCCGAGTACAGAAGCGTTGTTGTCTCCGCATCGCCAGCGGGCAATGCACATAGATCCAGGCGACACTCCCGATCTTCATAGAGTGCAACGCGCCCGGGAACCACTCGATCCGGCGTGTAGCTGATGTCGTCGCCCAGTCTCTCAATTTCTGATGACACCAATGCCTGGAGAGTCCCGGAGCGATGAGTGTCCTCTACGGCACTCGCGAATTGCAGGAGCGCCTCTTGGTACGAACGGTTTAACCAGGCTCTGCCAGCGGCGGCCAACCACACGAGCTGCTGCTTGTGGTCGGCATCGGCGCCTAGCGTAACCGCTCTCGAGTAGATCATGGCTTGGTAGGAGCTTCTGAAGACGATCGTTGGGAAGCGCGATCACGATGCAAAATCACGTCCGAGGCGCAGCGCCTCGAACGCGATCAGGGTAGGAATCACCCAACGACTTCAGCTGCGGCGAATACAGCTATCGTGCTCTTGCTGTCAGGCACCTCGGAGGCAAGCTGCATCGCGCCCGGAAGATCAGGCAACTTTCCGACCTTCAGCGACTCGAACGCAAACACCGCTTTGCTATCCGGTGCTTCGGAAGCGAGCTGTACTGAATTGGGGAGGTCAGGCAATTTATGCATGTAACTTCTCCTTGGTGGACTTGCGGTTGTAGATCACTCTCAAGCGACCGCTTGGCTCGCACGAGGCTCACATTGTGCAACAATCCCACTTTGAACGTCGACGTCAGCCCTCGGCGCAGTTGACCGTTCGATACAAACTAAAGAGAGAATTTGCGACTGGCGTGGACGTTAGCGGCGTCGCCCGTTCTCGTCCCACACCGTGCCGAGCGGGTCGAATTCGAGCATAGTTCTCCGATCTGCACGCGGTCCGAAGCCACAGACGACGATCGGACTTTCCTGCAACGGATCGAGGCCTAGCGCCTTTTCGATGTCGATCTCGTTGATTGCTGCGGTGACGTAGGCGCCAAGCCCGAGTTCGGTTGCAGCCAGATAGAGGTTCTGCGAGACGTGGCCGGCTTCGAGCACGATCGCGCGATAGGCCTTCGGATGATTGCGGTATTTCCAGAACGTGCGGCGGAACCGCGCCGTCAGGACCACCAGCACATGCGCGTTGGAAAAGAAATCCTGACCAGCGACGAAGCGGTTGGCCAATTCGTACGCGGCGTCGGCATCGAGCGGCGTCAGCGGTTCCAGTGCATGCTCGGCGACGTGATAGTGGTAGAGACCTGACGCAAAACCTTCGACGCCGCGTACCAGCAGATACGCTTCGAGCGGATGCAGGCCGCCGCCGGACGGGTTGGATTTCTTCAGTCCCATGGCGCCGGGAATCACTTCCACCACGTCGTGGCAGCCGAGCACGCGGTGGAGCAGATCGCTGAAGTCTGCTTCACCGAGGAGACTGCCGGTGTCGAAGTTGCGGCAAGTTGCGCGACGACGGAACAGCGTATCTAGTGCCGATCTACGCGGCTGCGACAGTGTCTGCCGTTGGTCTTTCTCCACGCGCTCAGTCAGGTGTGAGGGCGGAGCTCCGTGTTCGCGGACGAGGTCGGTCAACGTACGGTGGCGGGTGACGTGAACATCCTCACCGGAACCAGCGTCACTCCAGCGACTGAAGTAGTGTGCAACCGCAGACAGCGGTCGCCAATGTCCTGCCCGCACGGCTTCGTCGCGTTCGCGAATACCCATATGGTGCGGGCCATCGCCGATCAGCAGACCTTTCCTCAGCAGGGACTCGATAACTGCGCTGGCAACACGTTGCGCAAGCAGACCGATCGACGTCCATGAGGTCTCACCCATGGTCCCGAGTGCGGTGAGTTCACTCGCATCGATCTTGATCTCCGCGTCGAGATGCGGAGCGAGCGCGATCCACTCGATGTTTGCGGCGAGTACGTTGCCACCCGCAAAAAGCCCGGCGAGGTCGAGCGTCAACTGTTCGCGCGGCTCGATCATCAAGATGGCGCAACGGCGAACCTGAGTGTGATGGAACATGGACGATCCGGGGCTTGCGTTCGACTCGTCAGTGTCGCAGATGAGGTTGGCAGGTGTCGCCGGGTTGTTCGGTCGTGGGCGACCTGGCGAGCGACCGCTGGCCTTGTAACTGGCAGAACCCTACACTTCCCGACGCTCGCGCCAACCACGATAGAGGAAAACACATGACCGTTGACCAGCTTGATCAGATTCTCGAGCGTTTGGGATCCGACGATCAGTTTCGCGAGAGGATGCTCGGTAACCCGGTTGCGGCACTCGCCGAGCATGGTGTAAATGTGGACCCATCGACGGTCCCGCACGTTCGTACGCTGCCGTCCAAGGATGCGATCAAGAGTCAGCGTGCGGCGCTTATGACGAAAGTGGACGGCAGGGCGCAGCTATTCCTGTTTCTGCTTAACGCCTGAATCACCGGCCAGCTGACGCGCGCGCTGCAGCAGCGCGCCGTCAGCGTCTGCATCCCATGACTGCAGCAACTTGCCAGCAAGGTTGCGCGCTGCGTCCACCTTACCAGCCTTGGCTTCCTGTTCCGCTGCGGTGAGCAGTGCGTCGTCGCAAGCGATCAGGTTGGGAGCCTGGGAAGCAAACTCGCCGAGTCGTTCGGCCGCCGCCATGCTTCGGTGGTCGACCAGCCAGCGCGCCGTGGCAAGCGCCTTCGCCGATTCTCCGGTCGCCCCATATGCTCGCAGCAGCGCGACCGAAGTCTGGTAGTAGGCGCGCTCCGAACGCACGCCTTCAAGACACGCGACCGCTTTTTTGGCATCGCGCTCGATCTCAAGCTCGCAGACTGCAGCGTGATAAGGTTGTCCGAGGTTGAAAAAGCCGCTCGCCTCGATCGTCGGTCCTATTTTGGCGAGGATTCGCTCCGCAAGCGCGCGCTGCCCACTACGCATAGCCAACTGAGCGGCGAGCGTCAGATGGGTATAGCTGCTGTAGTCGAAATCGCTGATGGCCGACTGCGCGCGTCGCAATTCATCAGCCACGTAGGCATCGAGATCGCTTGCCGCATCGCGTCTGCCACCGCCGAGTTCCGAAGCGACCTGGATCAGCCGCGCTCGCTGCTGGGACGCTGCCAATTTGCCTTGATCGGCAATGCGCTGTGCCTCCACTGCAGCCGTGCGAGCCGCCTCGAAGTGACCACGACTGACTTCGAGCGCTGCCGTACGCAATTGTTTCTCGACCTCGAAGAACGGGAAGTGGTGCGTGTCTTCCTTGCCTAATGCCGCTGCGCCACCGGCCTGATCATTCGTCGCAAGGAACAGGTTGATCGGATCGAGAAAAAGCTGCGGTGATCCCATCTCCCGCGCATGCGCGAAACTGCTGCGCGCATTGTCGACCTGGCCCATCGCGAGCTGAATGTCGGCCAGTGCCAACCACGAATAACCCCGCCGCGGATGATGACTCTCGGCGACGGTGTGGAACTGCTCCATCGCCCCAGACAGGTTGTTGTCGAACCACCAAAGGGCGTAGCCGAGGTTCTGTTGACCCGACATGATGTCGGGATACAACTTTGCGACCAGTGCCCACTTCTCGCGCATCTTCGCAGGCGTTTCGAATAACGACGCATAACCTTCCGCGAGCAGTCGCTCGCGCGCGCTCAGTCGATCGAGATTGCGCGTTGCCTTGAGGGCGTATTCGTGCGCCTTGGCGCGCTGGCCGATCGTGTAGGTGACATTGGCTAGCCCCAGATAGGCCAACGCGAAATTGGGATCGAGTGCGACGGCTTGCGAGTACAGCGTCATCGCCTCCGCACCTTTCGCGGCATCAAGCGCCTGTTGACCGAGTGAGAACGCCTTCAACGCGTCGAGGTTGGTCGTGGTCGCCTGCGCCAGCGGCGCGCTCGTCTCGCCGATGCTCGCCATCGACTCACCGAGCCGGCCGCGCATCTTCTTGAGCAGATCGTCCATCGCCGGTAGCACGGAATCCTCGCCGCTACCATCGACCGAGTCGCTGTAGACCGAAGTCTGCGTATTTGGGTCGATGACTTCTGCAGTGATGCGCACGCGGCCGCCGATCTCGGCAACGGTTGGAAGGATCAACGCTCGCGCGCCCTCCCGCGTTGCGATCTCGGAACCGATACCACGGTCGACCTTGGTCGTCGCCGGGTCGCGCTCCATGCGCTTCAGCGCATCGCGTACCTGCAGTTCAGGTACGACGTTGACGTAGCGAGACTGCTCGAGGCCAACGCGGAACGCGGTCTGCAGGGAGTCGTCGAACACCTTCTCGCCGGTCAGGTTCTTGAGATCACCGACCACAACCCAGTCGCGGTTCGCGAACGCGATCGCTGGTGCGGGGCGCGTGAGGTAGAAGACCGGGACCGCGACCAGCAGCACGAGCGCGACGAGCTCGATACCGACCGCAAGCGGGCGACGCCAGATCGGCGTCTCGCGATGCGCCTTGCCCGACCATGGCGGCGCCTTCAGCGGCGCGACGCCTTCCTCGCCAACCTCGAACACTGGCACGAAGTCCGGCACGCCCTTGAAGCGATAGCGGCCGTGTGTGCGCCAGCGCACCCGCCTGAGCTTCTCGCCGAGTTCGCCCTGCGCGCGGTGGGCGATGTCGTAGGCGACGCCGGAGAGCAGGATCTGGCCCGGCAGCGCGAGTTGCATCAGGCGCGCGGTGACCGGCTTGACCAGGCCTTCGACTTCGGTGCGCTTGGCGCCACGGTCGACGTCATCCTGCGCATTGTCCCAGACCACGATATCGCCGATATGGATGCCGATGCGCGCGGCGAGCTTCGCGTTCTGCTGGGTGCCGAGCGCGGCCAGTTCATGCTGGTAGGTCAGCGCGAAGGCGACGGCCTGGATCGGCCGTTCGAACACCAGCAGGAAGCCGTCGGTCTTGTCGATCTCCTTGCCGCCGTATTGCTGCACCAGCGCACGCGCGAGGCGGTCATGCTTGCGGAACAGGTCGGCCGCCTGCTGGTCGCCGAGGCGCTCGACCAGCGCGGTCGAGTCGACCAGGTCGCACAGCACCAGCGTGCGCAGCACAGAGGTCGCGCTGATCGTGTTCGCTTCGATCTCGGACGGCGTCACGGCAGTCATGGCCGACGGTACCCCCTGTTAGCCGGGCGCGATTCTGCGCGGTATGGGCGCCAGTTGCCAGTGTTGCGGTGCGGTGGGGCTTGGTCGGTCTGCTTTCATGGCCGGAATGCGGCGCGAGCCGGATCCGGGTTGACCCGGGGGCAATTGGGCGCGTGCTATGAAGGCATTCCAAGCCTGTCGCCGTTGGATTGCGCGCGCACCACGAGCGAGGCACCCTGTGCGGCCATCGTATGTCCGGCCATCCCCTCCATGGACGCGTTGCCGTATTTGCGCCAGATAAGCTTCAGGCGAGAGGACGTTTCCAATCCTGCGCTGTACCCGTTCTCCCTGCCGGCCATAGCCGGATTGACCTCGTTGACGTTCCATCCGGCCGTGACGTTCTTCGTGGGAGAGAACGGCTCGGGAAAATCGACATTGCTCGAAGCGTTGGCAGTCGTCCTCGGAATCAATCCGGAGGGCGGGAACCGCAATACGCGATTCAATACGGAGGCGACCCACTCCGACTTGTGGCGCCACCTGAAGCCGGTCAAGAGCTTCAAGCGTCCACGGGAATGGTATTTTCTGCGGGCGGAAAGTTTCTACAACGTCGCCTCATACATGGACGGCCTCATGCCGCCGGAAGTGCAGGGGTACGGTGGCGTGTCGCTTCATCGTCAATCGCACGGCGAATCGTTCATGGCGGTGCTGGCGAACAAACTCCACGGGCAGGGCTTGTACATTCTCGACGAGCCCGAGGCAGCGCTATCGCCAACCCGGCAAATGTCGGCGCTTGTCGAGATCCATCGTCTGGTGCAGGCGCAGTCGCAGTTCATCATTGCCACGCATTCGCCGATCCTCATGAGCTATCCAAACGCGAAAATCATGAGGATCGACGCTGGCGGTATCGAGGAAGTCGCATACGTCGACACCGAGCACTACAACGTCACCAGGGATTTCCTGAACCGGCACGAGCGGATGCTTTCCGAACTCCTGACGGACTGACGCGCGGCGTCGTTTTGATAGCGATGGCGACGTTTTCCGGGTCGCCGGATTCATCTCATCGATCGCGCTGCCGCGTCGCGCGCCGCTCCACATCGATCAATGCACGCTTGCGCGGAATGCCCCAGCGGTAGCCGCCGAGGTCGCCGTCGCCGCGGATCACGCGGTGGCAGGGCACCAGCACCGCGATGCGGTTCTTCGCACAGGCGGAAGCGAGCGCGCGGGTCGCGCGTGGCGCGTCGATCGCCGCCGCGGCTTCGCCGTAGGACACGACTTCACCATACGGGATCGAGCGCAGGTAGTTCCAGACACGTACCTGGAACGCGGTGCCGCGGATGTCCAGCGGCAGGTCCAGGCTCGGTTGGCGGCCGTCCAGATGCGCGTTGAGCGCCTGCATCCAGGCGTCGAACGCGGGCTGTGCCTGCGCGGTCATCGGCGCGAGCCGAGCCTGCGGATACTCGGCCGCGAGCTGCGCGAGCAGTGCCTCGCGATCCTCGCCGAACTGCAGGTAGCAGATGCCGCGGTCGGTCGCGCCGATGCAGACCGGGCCGAGCGGCGTGTCGCCGATCGCGTACGAGATGTCGAGCCCCTCGCCGCCGCGCCGGTACTGTCGCGGCGTCATGCCGAGCGAACGCGGCGCGCGTTCGTAGAGGCCGCGGCTGGAACCGAGTCCGGCGTCGTAGACCGCGTCGGTCACCGACGTTGAATCGCGCAGCGCGTGCTTGATGCGGCGCAGGCGCACGCTCTCGATGTAGTCACCGGGCGTGATCGTGAGATAGCGCTGGAACAGGCGGTTCAGCTGGAACGCATCCTTGCCGGAACGCTCGCTGAGCGCGGCGACGCCGGGCAGCTCCGCTTGCGCGTCGACGAACCGGCACAGATCGAGCAGCAGCGCGACCTCGGGATCGTTCTGCCAGTGCTCGAGCGGGCGGCAGCGCTTGCAGGGTCTGAGACCCGCCTCGCCGGCCTGCGCCGGTGTCGCGAAGAAGCGCACGTTATCGCGCAGCGGCTGTCGCGCCGCGCAGGACGGGCGGCAGTACACGCCGGTGGTAACGACGCCGTACACGAAACGGCGATCCGCGCCATGGTCGCGGCGCTGCACGGCCTGCCACATCTCTTCGTCACGCATGATCTTCTCCATCGGTTTCGATGGTCGCATGTTGCCGCCGCGGCAATGGCGGAACCATCCGGATCCTGCGTCGCATGCGCGATGCCATGCATGATCCGCATTCGGCGCAGGATTCGGATATCGCACGAACGAGATGGGGACGATCCTGCAGCTCTTCCATGACGGCGGAGTGCACGCATGCTGACCCTGTTCGACTATCTTCCCTCGCAGAACGCGTACAAGGTGCGCCTGCTGCTCAACCATCTCGGTATGCCGTATCGCACCGAGCTGGTCAGCATCTTCCAGGGCGCCGGCCAAAGCGCGGACTACCGGCGCATCAATCCGACCGGCACCGTGCCCGCGATCCGGCTCGACGATGGCCGCGTGCTCGCGGAATCGAATGCGATCCTCATTTATCTCGCCGACGGCACGCGCTATCTGCCGGCCGATGCGTTCGGGCGCGCCAAGGTGCAGCAGTGGATGTCGTTCGAGCAGGAGCGCGTCGAGATGACGATCGGCGCACTGCGTCATTGGACCCTGACCGGCAAGCTTGCGCGGCGTTCGCCGGACATCATCGAGTCGAAACGCAGCGGCGCGCTGCGCGCGCTCGGCATCCTCGATGCGGAACTGGCGACGCGGCCGTTTCTGGTCGGCGATGCGTACACGATCGCGGACATCGCGGTGTTCGCGTACGCGAGCCGCGCGGAGGAGGCAGGCCTGTCGCTGGCTCCGTATCCGGCATTTCGGGCATGGACTGCGCGCGTGAAGGCGCAGCCGGGCTTCCTCGATGTCGTGCACCTGTATGCCGAGGATCCGCATTCGGTGCGGGAACTGCCGCAGGCGGTCGTAGCGCGCACGGTCGTTGATACGGACGAGGCGAGGCTGGCCGCCGTCTGAGTCAGGACGTGACGCGCGCGAGCAGGCGATCGAGCTGGTTCGCGAACGCCTGCCGGTCGCGCTGGTCGAACGCAGGCGGACCGCCAGTCTGCACGCCGGCGCCGCGCAACTCGGCCATGAAATCGCGCATCGACAGCTGTTGGCGCACGTTCTCGGTCGTGTAAAGCTCGCCGCGTGGATTGATCGCGGTCACGCCCTTGTCGACGACTGCCGCCGCGAGCGGAATGTCGGCGGTCACGACCAGATCGCCGGGTTCGGCCCACCCGATGATGGCGCTGTCGGCGACATCGAAGCCCTGCGCAACGGTGCGGCTGCTGATGAAGGCCGAGCGCGGCACCGCGAGCGGCTGGTTCGGACAGGCGTCCGCGTCGACCCAGATCTTCATTATTGGTGCGGTGTTCTGGAGAGGCTTTGCCTTGGAATCGTGGCGGCGCTTCAAGCCCTCTCCCCCCAGGGCTTTTCCTGGGGGAGAGGGTCGGGTGAGGGGGCGGCGCCGCACGTCGCGCAAGGCAGCGATTTTAGCCCGGGCAAGCGCGCTTCGATGACAGCATCGGCATCTTGCGCAGCCGCGCTCCACATGCAGGTTAGCCCCCTCACCCCAGCCCTCTCCCCCAACGATAAATCCGTTGGGAGAGAGGGAGCAAAAGCAGCGCGGCCGCTTCGAACCGCATCTCCCAAGCCTGCTTGGCGGAGCTGGGTAGGGTGTCCGACAGGCGTGTGAGGGTCTGCGCGGAGCGGGGCGTTGTCGGCTTCGCCGGACCCTCACCCTTCTTCGACAAGCTCAGGACAGGCCAAGCCCTCTCCCGGTGGGATCGGGGCTTTGGTGCTGCCGAGGTCGCGTCGGGTATGCCCGCCGCTCGGCGCGAGCAGGCGATGCAGCGTGGCACGGACGTCCGCATGGTCCAGCAGATCCAGATGGTTCATGCCGTAGCCGATCCATTGCCGCTCCGGCGCGAATGTCAGCGCACGTGCGGGATCGGCGTGTTGGCCGAGTGCGCTGGCGACCGGTACCAGGCCGTCGCCGAGCAGACGATCGCCGAGGTCGTCGGCCCGCTGCCCGGTGCTCGCGGCGATCGCCGCGCAGGACACGGCGCTCGGCAGCGGAATCGGTTGCGGCAGGCGCGCGTTGCGTTCAAAACGATCGATGCCGTGCCAGTCCTCGTCGAGCAGGCTGCCATGGCGCAGATCGGTGATGCCGGCGCTGCGCATCCGCCCGAGCGTGGCGAGCGGCGCGCTGTAGCGGGTCATGCCCAGGGCCAGATCCAGCCAGTTGCCGCCGCGCTCCAGCGGTGCGCCGAGATGCGGCGTGCCGAGGAACACCAGATGTTTCAGCGCGCGCGGCCAGCGATATCCAGCCGTCGCCGCGTAGTGGCAGGCGCTGCGCGCGACGAGGCCGCCGAGGCTGTAGCCGACAATCGCGAGCTCGGTCACTTCCTGCGGCGCATCGGCAATCCAGCGTTCGAGCTGTTGCGCCAGTTCGCGACCGTTCGTCGAGACGTGCAAACCGGAGTTGTAGCGCAAATAGGCTCGCCGATAGCCGAGATCGCGCGCGAGCGCCGCGCCATGGTCGTGACCGCGCCGTTGCCACTGTGCATCGTCCATGCACAGGCCGTGGATCAGCAGCAGCACGCGTTCGCCTTCGGCATGCGGCAAGACACGACCTTGGCAACGGATTTCCATCGGTAGCGCGAGCGGATTTCCGGTCGCCGCCAGATGGTCGCCGAGCACGCCGTTGAGCGCGGCGACCAGCGCATCGCGCGCCGGTCCTTCCGCTTGCGCAGTGAGCTTGTCGAGCAGCGGTTGCAGCTGCGTGAGCGCGACATCCGCGCCCGAACCGACCCAGCCGGTGATCGAACGAATGCTCCGATAGACGAGGCCGGTCAGGCCGCGGGTGCGGGTCGAGCTTGCATCGGGTGCCCACGGCAGCCGCGCGATGCTGCGATGCATCGCCTCCACCACATCGGTCACCGCGACGGTCGCGTCGATCGCCAGCCGAGCGGTTCCCCTGAGGTCGGAAGAAAGAATGGGCGTACCTGCAGTCCGTAAGTCCCCGCACTGTGCGGCCGCCGGCACAGGCGCGCAAGTGCGCGCCTGCCTCGGAACGCGACGATCAATGCGTCGTGTAGACCCTGGACACGTCGCGCTTCAGCGCAGCCTGGCTGTCGCCGCGGCTGTAGAACATGTGGCCGCCCGGGTATTCCTTGACCTGCACGCGGTTCGGGTCGCCCATGATCGGCATCTGGTCGACGATCAGCTGCGAGGCCATGAACGGGCAGGACAGGTCGCCCCAGCCATGCACGATCAGCACCTGCAGTTTCGAATCGACCGCGACCGACTGGCGCAGCTCCTGCACCGAGCCTCGCCGCATCTCGTCGCCGCCGTCCCAGAGGCGGTTCACCTCGTAGCTCAGCGCGTTGTAGCGGCCGTCGTACTTCCAGCCGGCGGTGCGCGTGATGAAGTCGACCATCGCGGTCGTGGTCGGCGCGATGATCGCGTCGAGGAGCGGATCGTTGGTCCGCTGTTCGGGCGCGAACGGGAACGGATCCCAGGCGGTCACGTTGGAATCGTAGCGGCTGCCGAGCTTGCCTTCGGCGCGGAACACCTCGCGCAGATACGCCTGCGTCTCGAGGCGCCCGCCGGACCGGCGCACGAATTCCGGTTCCAGTCCCGAGAGTTCGGTCACGCGCTTGACGATGCGATCCAAGGCTTGCGGATCGGAGCGGCCCTTGAGCAGATCGGTCACGTAGTCGCCGCGCGTGTAGTCGATGACCTTGGCCATCGTCGCGTCGCTGAGCTTGCCCTGGCGCTCGAGGTTCGCCGCGGAGATCGTCGGCAGGGTCAACATCCACGGCAGCGGGGAGAGGTCGCCGTTGTCCGATGCGGTCGGGTCGAGATACGGCGAGACCAGCACCAGCCCGTTCATGGCGACGCCGAGCCGCGTCTGCAGGAAGTGCGTGATGCGCGGACCGCGGAAGCCGCCGTAGCTCTCACCGACCAGGTACTTCTTCGAGGTGAGCCGGCCGTTCTTGACCAGCCAGTCGTAGATGATCCGCGACAGGTATTCGATGTCGGTCTTGGTGTTGTAGAACTTCTTCTTCGCCTCGTCCTCGGCAATGCGCGCGCGGCTGAAGCCGGTGCCGACCGGATCGATGAAGACGAGGTCGGTGAAGTCGAGCCAGGTGCCCGGATTGTCGACCGCGGTGGCCGGGTCCGACGGGCTGTTGCCTTCGGCGCCGAACTGCACGCGCTTCGGACCGAGCGCGCCGAGATTGAGGTAGACCGACGAGGCGCCGGGTCCGCCGTTCAGCGCGAATGTGACCGGGCGATCCTTGCCCGGCATCGTGTACGCGATGAACATCACGTCGGCGATCGTCTTGCCTTTCTCATCGAGCACCGGCAGCGAGCCGACGGTCGCGTCGTAGCCGAGCTTCCGGCCGCCGACCTCGGTGCTCTGGCGCACGGTCTTGTCGGCGGGGAACGGCGGCAGCTTGAAGTCCTCGCCCTTGGCGTCCTTCGGCGCCTCCTTGCCGGCGTCGTCGGCCAAGGCGAGGCCTGGCGCCAGCGCAGCGGCCAGCAGGAGAATCGACAGCAAGGCGACAGCGGGGCGCTTGAACATGGGCGAAGACCTGGGGACGGGAACAGATGAAGCCGCCAAGCCTAGACCCGGTTGCCGTTGCGGCGATGTGCCAAAAGGGGGAGGCGACCGGATCGGCGGCGCGGCGGTCGTGAACGCGGCACGCTTGTGAATCGCCACCGCGCCTCAACCTCGGGCAGGCCGCCGGCGTCGCGGGCCGCATCCGCAGCGCCGGGACCCTCCCGCCCAGTACGCCCGCCAGGAGTTCCGCATGACGCTTTCAATGTATGACGCTTCAGCCCCGGTATTCATCCGCGGCCTGAACCAGCTCGCCGCGATCCTGCACAAGGCCGCCGCGCACGCACAGGCACACAAGATCGACCCATCCGTGCTGGTCAATGCACGCCTGTATCCGGACATGTTCCCGCTGGCCCGCCAGATCCAGATCGCGACCGATCATGCGCGCGGCGCGCCGGCGCGCCTGGCCGGTATCACGCGGCCGTCCTATCCGGATACCGAGGCCACGTTCGACGAACTGCAGGCGCGCATCGCGAAGACGATCGCATTCATCGAGACCTTCAAGCCCGAACAGATCGACGGCAGCGAGGAGCGCACGATCATCGTTCCTGTGCGCGGCAACAACATCGAGTTCAAGGGCGCGCCGTACCTGCTCGGCTTCGCCCAGCCGAACTTCTATTTCCACACGACGACCGCGTACGCGATCCTGCGCCATTGCGGTGTCGAGATCGGCAAGATGGATTTCCTCGGCTCGCTGCCGGTCTGAGTGCGACAACGGTGCCGGGTGCGTGAAATGTGCGCGCACCTGTTCCCGCGAAGGCGCGACGAACGGCCGGCGTGATTTCCGATTGCGGCGGCGCCTTCAATCGATGCCGTAGCGCCGACGGTAGAATACGCCGATGCATGAATTCTGGTCCTTTCTCGTCAGCTGGCTGAACGTTCACGCGGTCACGCCATTCCTCGCATTGGTGCACCTCAACGGCCTCGCCGGCGATCCCAACGAGATCGCTGCGGCGCTGTTGATCGCGTTCGCGCAGGTGCTGGTGATCGGCTGCGTGTTCCGGCCGCTCGAAACGCTCGCGCCCGCGGAAAAATGGAGCGGCCGCCGTTACACGCGGATCGACCGCACCTACACGCTGGTCATGCTGCTCGGCTTGAATCCGCTGTTCGCGTACCTGCTGCTGACCCCGCTCGCGAACGGGTTCGGCGGCGGCGCGGCTGCGGCCGGCGGCAGCGAAACGGTGAGCGGTCTCGCGCACTGGCTGCCGTGGTTCCAGCAGCACCCACTCGCGCTGTTCCTTGCCTATTACCTGCTCTACGACTTCGTCTACTACTGGATGCACCGCACCCAGCACGCGATCCCGTGGTGGTGGGCGCTGCACAGCATGCATCACAGCCAGCGCCAGATGAACTGCTGGACCAACGACCGCGGCAGCTACGTCGACGGCTTCCTGCAGTCGATCGTGCTGGCCACGGCCGGCCTCGCCATCGGCGTCGAGCCGGACCAGTTCGCGCTGCTGATGTTCGTCGGCGAGCTGGTGCAGAACTTCTCGCACACCAACGTGCGTTTCGGCTTCGGCCGCGGGTTCGAGAAGATCTTCGTCGACCCGAAGTTCCATCGCCTGCACCACATGATCGTCGACCCCGAGCGTCCGCGCCTGCACGACTGCAACTACGGCCAGGTGTTCTCGATCTGGGACGTGCTGTTCGGCACCGCGCTGTACGGCGAGCCGCCGCGCCCGACCGGCGTCGGCGACCCGATGGTCGACGCCGACAACGGACGCGGTCTGGTCGCGATGCAATGGGGCGCATTCCGGCGCTTCTGGGGCGCGGTATGGACGCGCGCCGGCTGGACACCCGGCGATGTCGCGTTCGACGAGAACTACACGCCGGTCCCGACCAGCCACATGGACCTGCACCAGTTCGCGCGCGAGTCCGTGCAAGGAGCTTCCGCCGGCTGAGTCGAATCCGCCCGGCCACACGCTGGCGGTGTCGGCGCGTGGCATGTTGGCGGGCCGCAAACTCGGCGTATGATGGATCCCGTTGGGGTACAGAGAAGCTGCGAATCGCGCTGTCCGGGGCCGGACGGTGACGAGAGGGGTTCTGCGTTTCCGCGCGTACGGTGCGTGCGGGTCGTGAGGCGAGCCCGAAGGGGCGCGCGGCGGGATCGGCAATGATCGATTTCGGTTCGAGCGAGGCTCTGCAGCGTCTCCAGGGCGAGGCCCTGGAGGCCGTCGCGCGCGGCGAAGCGCTGCGCACGGTCGCCGAGCGCATCTGCCGCGGCATCGAAGTCCTCGCGCCCGACGTCCACAGCTCGATCCTCGCCGTCGACGAACAGGGCCGCCTGCATCCGCTCGCGGCGCCGAGCATTCCCGAACAGTACTCAGCTGCGCTCGAAGGCGTTCCGATCGGACCCGGCGCGGGTTCCTGCGGCACCGCCGCGTTTCGTGGCGAAGCGGTCGAGGTCACCGATATCGCGACGGACCCGTTGTGGCAGGACTACCGGCAGCTCGCGCTGCCGCTCGGCCTGCGTGCGTGCTGGTCGAGCCCGATCAAGGCGCGCGACGGGCGCGTGGTCGGCACGTTCGCGTTCTACTACGGTTCCAAACGCGGGCCGTCCGCGCTGGAACGTTGGATTGTCGGTCAGTGCGTGGACTTGTGTGCGATCGCGATCGAGCACGACGCGGTGCACTCGCGCATCCAGCAACTCGCGTACTACGACCCGGTGACCGGGGTGCCGAATCGCGCGTATTTCCAGGATCACGCGACCCAGGTGCTGACGACGTTGGGCGTGGGGCGCTCGGCAAACATCCTCTATATCGACCTGGATGACTTCAAGGGCGTCAACGACACGCTCGGGCATCGCATGGGTGATTTGCTGCTCGAGGCGGTCGCGCGGCGCCTCTCCGCGTGCATCAGCGATGGCGCGTTCGTCGCGCGCCTCGGCGGCGACGAATTCGCGATCATCCAGCAGGCCGGGTCAGGCCAGGAGGAAGGCCGCCTGCTCGCGCGCAGGATCAATGCGGTGCTCGACGAGCCGATCGAGATCGAGGAACAGCGCGTCACGATCGGCGCGAGCATCGGCATCGCGCAGGCGACTTCGGCCGACGTCGATCTGGCCGAACTTTCGCGGCGCGCCGACATGGCGCTCTACGAGGCGAAGAACGCCGGGCGTCGCACCCATCGCTTCTTCGCGCCGGCGATGGAGGCCGCGGTGCAGTCGCGCCGCAGCCTGAAGCAGGACCTGCGCAACGCGGTCGATGCGGGCGAATTCTCGCTGGTCTACCAGCCGATCATCGCGCTGGAGACGAACGAGCCGGTCGCGGTCGAGGCGCTGCTGCGCTGGTGGCGCGCGGGTCGCGGCGAGATCCCGCCGTCGGTGTTCATTCCGATCGTCGAGGAAATGGGCCTGATCGGTACGCTCGGCGAATGGGTGTTGCGCGAGGCCTGTGCGACGGCGGCCGGCTGGCCGCGTGCGATCACACTCGGCGTGAACCTGTCGCCGCTGCAGTTTCGCAAGCATGGTTTCGTGCTTGATGTGGTCAACGCGCTGCGTCACGCCGGCCTGCCCGCGAACCGGCTCGATCTCGAAGTCACCGAGAGCGCACTGCTCGCGCGCGATGTCGCGACCCGCGTGGCCCTGCACGAGCTGCACGACCTCGGCATCCGGCTGTCGCTCGACGACTTCGGCACCGGTTACTCCTCGTTGCAGTCGCTGCGTTCGTTTCCGTTCGACAAGATCAAGATCGACATGTCGTTCGTGCGCGACATCAGCATGGATGCGGATTCGGCCGCGATCATCCGCGCGGTGATCCGCCTCGCGCGCGACCTCGGCATGAAGACCGCGGCCGAAGGCGTCGAGACACGGGCCCAACGCGACTGGCTGGCCAGGCAAGGCTGCACGGAGGGGCAGGGCTACTGGTTCAGCAAGCCGATCAGCGCCGCCGAACTCCACACGCTGCTTGCGCAGCCGCGCCGCGCGGACGAGCCGATTTACCCGACTCAGGCGCTGATGCAGCCGCCTGCCTGATCGCCACTGGATTCAGACCAGACCGGTCAGGTGGAACAGCGCGATCACGAAGAACACGGCGAGGGTCTTGATGATCGTGACCGCGAAGATGTCCCGGTAGGACTGCCGGTGCGTGAGCCCGGTCACCGCGAGCAGGGTGATCACGGCGCCGTTGTGCGGCAGCGTGTCCATGCCGCCGGAGGCCATCGCGGCGATGCGATGCAGCACTTCCATCGGGATACCGGCCGCCTGAGCGTTGTGGATGAAGGTGTCGGCCATCGCCGCCAGCGCGATGCTCATGCCGCCGGAGGCCGAACCGGTGACGCCGGCCAATACAGTCACCGACACGGCTTCGTTGACGAGCGGGCTCGGGATCGTCTGCAGCGCGTCGGCGACGACACGGAAGCCCGGCAGCGCCGCGATCACAGCGCCGAAGCCGTATTCGGAGGCGGTGTTCATCGAGGCGAGCAGGGCGCCGGCGACCGCACTCCTGCTGCCGTCCGCGAACGCCTGCGACACCGGCCGCCAGGCTGTCACCAGCACGCACAGGATGCCGGCCAGCAGCGCGCCTTCGACGGCCCAGATCGCGGCAAGCTTGGCGACTTCCTGCACCACCGGTTTGGCATCGCCGACCACCGCCGGCACGAAACTCTGCGTCGCGCCGTACCAGTGCGGAATGCAGCGCGTCAGCGCGAAGTTCGCAACGCCGACCAGAATCAAGGGCAGCAGCGCGACCAGCGGATGCGCGAAGCGTTCGCCGCGGAACGGCGCGGGTTCGTTGACGAGCGCATCGCCATAGCCCTCGCCGGCAGTGGCTGCGCGCCGCCGGCGTGATTCGAGATAGGCAACGCCCAGGCACAGCACGAACAGCGCGCCGAGCGTGCCCAGCCAAGGCGCCGCCCATGCACTGGTGTTGAAGAACGTGGTCGGGATGATGTTCTGGATCTGCGGCGTGCCCGGCAGTGCGTCCATCGTGAACGTGAACGCGCCGAGCGCGATCGTGCCGGGAATCAGCCGCTTCGGAATATCGCTCTGGCGGAACAGTTCGGCCGCGAACGGATAGACCGCGAACACGACCACGAACAGCGACACGCCGCCGTAGGTCAGCAGCGCGCAGACCAGCACGATCGACAGGATCGCGCGACTCTTCCCGACCAGGCTGATGGTCGCCGAGACGATCGCCCTCGAGAAGCCCGAGATCTCGATCAGCTTGCCGAACACCGCACCGAGCAGGAACACCGGGAAGTACAGCTTCAGGAAGCCGACCATCCTGTCCATGAACAGGCCGGTGAACATCGGCGCGACCAGCGTCGGGTCGGTCAGCAGCACCGCGCCGAGCGCCGCGACCGGAGCGAACAGGATCACGCTGTAGCCGCGATACGCCGCCAGCATCAGGAACGCCAGCGCGGCGAGCACGATCAGAAATGACATGGCCGGAGATCCCTCGTTCGCGCGAAACGCCATCGTCGCGGCGGCGCGTTCGCGCACACGATCCGGACGATGCCGACGCAGCGTAGGTGTTCGCCGCGTGCGCGGCCCACTGTACGAAGGTACAAGTGCCGACGGGTGCAGGGTCCACTAGCCTCCGCTCGCAGACTGGCCATCGGGCCGGCTCGACGTCGGAGGGGACCCCATGCAACGCCAGAAGTTGTTCGTCGCGATCCTGTGCGTACTCGCCACGTGCACCGCGAATGTGAATGCCGCGTCCGACCTGCCGGCCACGCCGGGCGAGGCGGAGCATGCGGACGGGGCAACCGCGGGCAGCGACGCCGACCAAGACGTGCGCGACGGGTCGGCCAAGGCCGCGACCGACCCGACCAGGCTCGAAGGCATCACCGTGACCGCGCGCAAGCGCGAAGAAACCCTGCAGGACGTGCCGGTGTCGGTGTCCGCGTTCACCGCGCGCACGCTCGACAGCCTCAACGTGCGTGACATCGGCGACCTGCAGGGCCAGGTGCCGAACCTCAGTATCTATGCCGCACGCGGTTCGAACTCGACCCTGACCGCCTATATCCGCGGCATCGGCCAGTCCGATCCGCTGTGGGGCTTCGAGCCGGGCGTGGGCATCTATCTCGACGACGTCTACATCGCGCGGCCGCAGGGCGCGCTGCTCGACGTGTTCGACGTCTCGCGCATCGAGGTGTTGCGCGGACCGCAGGGAACGCTGTACGGCAAGAACACCATCGGCGGCGCGGTGAAGTACATCTCGAACCCGCTGCCGACCAGCACCGAGGCCTTCGCGACGGTTGCGCTCGGCAACTACGCCGAGCGCGACGTCAAGGCCGGCTTTGGCGGCGCCAGCGCTGATGGCGTCTGGCGCGCGCGAGTCGCGGCCGCTTCGGTGCAGCACGACGGCTTCGGCAAGAACCTGATCACTGGCGACGACGTCAGCGACAAGAACACCCAGGCCGCGCGCGGCACGTTCGGCTTCTTCCCGAACGCCACGTTCAACGCGCAGCTGTCGGTGGATGCCTCGAACGACAACTCCAGTGTACGCGGCGCCAAGCGCCTCGCGATCAACAAGTTCGATCCGAACAAGACGCCGCCGAACGCAAGCGATTTCGACGTTCAGAACGGCATGCCGAACAAGAACGGGACGCACATGAGCGGCGCGGCGCTGACCGCGAACTGGCTGCCGTTCGACAGCTGGCAGTTCAAATCGACCACCGCCTACCGGCGCTCGTACACGAACACCAACATCGACTTCGACACGCTGCCGCAGGCGATCACCGACGTGCGGGCGACCTACCGCGACCACCAGTTCACCCAGGAATTCCAGGGCAACTACGACGCCGGCGGCCAGTTCCACGCGGTCACCGGCTTGTACTATTTCAATGGCTCGGCGTCGGGTCTGGTGCGCAACAACTTCCTCAATGCGAGCTTCGGCACCACCTCCGGCACCGTCGGCACCGAAAGCGTGGCCGCCTATGCGGATGGCACCTGGGCGTTCAACGACCGCTTGAGCCTGAGCGGCGGCCTGCGCTATACGCACGAAGAAAAGACCGCCGATGTGTTCAACCGGAGCTACACGGATGCGACATTCACAAAGCCGGTCGCCACACTCGCGAACTTCGACAAGTCGCTGACCGCGAACAACGTCTCGCCGCGCCTGTCGCTCGACTACCACCTCGATCCAAGCATCCTGCTGTATGCCTCGGTGAGCCGCGGCTTCAAATCGGGCGGCTACAACATCCGCGCGAATACGCTGGCCGTGCCCGACTCCGCGCATCCGTTCAAGGACGAGAAAGTCGACGCCTACGAGATTGGCAGCAAGATGGCGTTCCTCGACGACCGCCTGTTCATCAACACCGCGCTGTTCTACAACCGCTACCACAACATCCAGCTCTCGGTGTTCTCCTCGTACACGCTGCCGAACGGCACGCAAGGCTTCTTCGGCGATTTCACCAACGCGGGCAAGGCGAACGTGAAGGGCGCCGAGGTCGAATTCTCGGTCAAGCCGGCCGAGTACTGGACCGTCACCGGCAACCTGGCCTGGCTCGATCCCAAGTACACCGAGTACTTCAGCAGCGGCGTCAACGTGGCAAGCAAGCAGAAGTTCACCAACGCGCCGCATTTCCAGGGCGGATTCAACGTGCTCTACACGCATCCCATCGGCAACGACGGCGATACGCTGGAAGGGCGCGTCGGCTACCGCTACCAGAGCAAGGTCTATCCCACGACCGATCTCAGCGAGGCGATCGCGCAGGACTCGTACGGCGTTCTCGACGCCGGCCTGATCTGGCGCACCGCCGGTCATTGGAGCTTCGCGCTGGAAGGCAAGAACCTGACCGACAAGTCCTATCGCACGACCGGCTACAACATTCCGGCGCTCGGCATCCTGACCGGGTTCTACGGTGCGCCGCGCCAGGTCGCGGTCAGCGCCACCTGGCGCTTCTGAGACCATGAATCGCCGCCACCTCCCGCTCGCACTGACGTTCGTCGTCGCGCTCGGCGCGCACGCGGCCGAAGCGCCGCTGCCGAAGCTCACGCTGGACCCGGCGCACACGACGGTGTCGGGGCTGTCCTCGGGCGCCTACATGGCGCATCAGGTCCACCTCGCGTTCTCCGACCATGTCGCCGGCGCCGCGCTGATCGCGGGCGGCCCCTACCACTGCGCCGAAGGTTCGCTGCAGACCGCGCTCGCAACGTGCATGACACCGGCCGATGGCAAGGGGCCGGATGTCGCGGCGCTGGCGCAGCACGCAACCGCGCAGGCCAAGGCCGGCAAGATCGCGCCGTTGTCCGGCCTGGCCGGCGACCGCGTGCTGATCCTGCACGGTCGCGCCGACAAGACCGTCGCCGAATCGTTGAGCGCGGACACCGCGTCCCTGTATCGGACCTTGGCCGGTACCGGAGCGAAGCCGCTGCAGCTCCGCGAAGATCTCGCGCGGGAATTCACTCATACGTTCCCGACCGTCGAGGCCGGCGCCGCCTGCGATGTCGCGACCGCGCCGTACGTCGGCAAGTGCGGCTTCGACGCGGCCGGCGCGATCTTCACCGAGCTGTATGGCAAGCCGCCGCATCCGGTGGCGGCGAAGGCCGGCGGCGAATTGCGCACGTTCGACCAGGACGCCTATCGCGACCCGGAAGCCGATGCGCTGATGGCCGCCAAGGGTTATCTCTATGTGCCCAAGGCGTGTGCCGAAGCCAAGCGTTGCGCGCTGCACATCGCGTTCCACGGCTGCCAGCAAAACGTGGACACGGTCGGCGAGGCGTTCGTGCGCGATGCCGGCTACAACCGCTGGGCGGACGTCTACGGCGTGGTCGTCCTGTATCCTCAGGTGCGGGCGAGCATGGCGCCGCTCAATCCAAAGGGTTGCTGGGACTGGTGGGGCTACAGCGGCGACGGCTACGACACTCGCGATGGCGTCCAGATGCGCTGGCTCGGGCGCGCGAGCGCCGCGTTGGGTGCGCCGCTGCGCTGAGCGCGTCGCCACGCATTGTGGGAGCTCCGGCAGGGGCGATGCTTTCGCCTCCTTGGGCACTGAGAGCATCGCGGCTTCCGCCGCTCCCGCGCGAGCATGCCGCATCGGTCATGAAGCGTGATGTTCCCTGAACTGCTCGTCGCGCTGTCGGGCGTGGCATGGCTCGCCGTGCTGTTCGGTGTCGCGCTGTACGGCGAGCGCCATCCGCAGGTGCTTGCGCGGCACTGGAGCGTCGTCTATGCGCTCTCGCTCGGCGTGCACTGCACCTCGTGGACGTTCTACGGCACGGTTACCCAAGCCGAACGCTCTGGCTGGTGGCTGCCGCCGACCTTCGTCGGACTGATCCTGCTCTATGTCGTCGCGGCCGGGGTGCTGGTGCGCCTCGTGCGGCTCGCGCGCGAGCACAACGCGAGTTCGCTCGCCGACCTCGTCGCCGCCCGGCTCGGCCGTCACGCTGGGCTCGCCGCACTGATCACCGCGGTGACCGTGCTCGGCATCGTGCCGTACATCGCGCTGCAGCTGAAGGCGGTCGCGATGAGCTACGCGCTGTTCACGCGCGGCAACGATCCGGCCGCGCCGGCATGGCAGGACAGTGCGCTGTATGTCGCGTTCGCGATGGCGTTGTTCGCGATGCTGTTCGGCACGCGGCGCGCGCCGGCTGCGGCGCACAATCGCGGTCTCGTGCTCGCGCTTGCATTCGAATCGGTGTTCAAGCTCATCGCGATGCTCGCGATCGGCGCGCTGGTGCTGCAGCTTCCGGATGTCGAGGCCGCCGCGCGTACGGCGCCGCGCGACAGCAGCGGCTTCCCGGCGCTGATCCTGCTCGGCGCACTCGCCGCGTTCACCCTGCCGCACCAGTTCCATGCGGGCGTCGTCGAATGCCGCGACGCCGCGCACGTGCGCACCGCGCGCTGGCTGTTTCCGCTGTATCTCGGCGCGATCGCGTTGCCGGTGCTGCCGCTCGCGCAGGCCGGCGCGGCACGGCTCGCGCCGCTCGGCGTGCCATCCGACCTGTACGTGCTCGCGCTGCCGCTCGCGCAGGGCCAGCGCTCGCTCGCGGTGCTCGCGTTCCTCGGTGGCTTGAGCGCCGCGACCAGCATGGTCATCGTCGCGACGCTCGCGCTCAGCCTGATGATCGGCAACCACTGGATCGCCCCGCTGCGCGTGCGCGGCGGCTGGGGCCTTGGCGACCGCGGCGACCTGCGTCCGTCAGTGCTGCGCCAGCGTCGCTTCGCGATCCTCGCCGTCGTGCTGCTCGCCTGGGGCTATTCGCGCGCGCTTGCCGGCAGCAATGCACTGGCCGACCTCGGCGCGCTGTCGTTCTCGGCGCTGGCGGGTCTGATGCCGGCCGTGTTGATCGCGCTGTACCGGCCCGTGATCGGCGCGCGCGCGGTCGCGCTCGGCCTCGTTGCCGGCAGCCTGGTCTGGCTCTACGCGCTGCTGCCGAACCTGCTGCCGACGTTGGCGCCGGCGTTGCGGCCGGGTCCGTTCGGCGTCGACGTGCTCGCACCGCAAACCCTGTTCGGCCTCGGCGCCTGGAGTGATCTTGCACGCGCGCTGACCGCGAGCCTCGCGGTCAACCTCGGCGTGCTCGTGCTCGCCGCACGCACGCGCTGGGCGCGCGGCGGCGGCAGGGCGCAGGCCGCCGACCTGGCGGTCGGTGAACTCGCCGCGCTCGGCAAGCGCTTCCTGCCGGCCGAGCGCGTCACGGCACTGGTCGGCGGCCGCAGCGGTCGGGCTGACGCACAGGTCGTCGCCGCGGTCGAGCACGAACTCGCTGCGGTGATCGGCGCCTCGTCGGCGCGCCTGCTGATCGAGGTCGCACGGCGCGAGCGCAGCGGCCAGCTTGATGCGGTCGCCGCGATCGTCGGCGAGGCGAGCCAGGACCTGCGCTTCAACCAGCGCGTGCTCGAGGCTGCGCTCGAGAACATGAGCCAGGGCATCTGCGTCGTCGATGCGTCGCTGAACGTCGTCGCGTGGAACCGCCGCTACGAGGAACTGTTCGCGTACCCACCCGGCCTGCTCGCGATCGGCCGGCCGATCGCCGACCTCACGCGCCACAACATCGCGCGCGGGCTGATCGGCGCCGGCGAACTCGACGCGCGCGTCGAACGCCGTCTCGCACAGATGCGCTCAGGCACGGCGCATCTGGCCGAACGCACGTTCCCGGATGGCACCGTGGTCGAGATCCGCGGCAACCCGATGCCGGGCGGCGGCTTCGTCGCGACCTTCACCGACGTGACCGCATTCCGCCAGACCGAGCGCGCATTGACGCGCGCGAACGAGACGCTGGAACAGCGCGTCGCCGCGCGCACCGCCGAACTCGCACGCGCCAGCGCCGCGGCCGAGCGCGCGAACCGCGCGAAGACGCGCTTCCTTGCCGCGGTCAGCCACGATCTCGCGCAGCCGCTGCACGCGGCGCACCTGTTCACGCATGCGCTGGCGCAGCGCGTCGGCAACGCGCCCGAACGTGAGACCGTCGCGCATATCGATAGCGCATTGGGTTCGGCCGAGACGCTGCTCGGTGGACTGCTCGACATCTCGCGGCTCGATGCCGGCGGCATGCGCGCGGAGCCGCGCGCGTTCGCCGCGGACGAACTGCTGCGGAATCTTGCCGCCGAGTTCCGCGTGCTTGCGGACGCGAAAGGGCTGCAACTGCGCTGCCTGCCGACGCGCGCGTGGTTGCGCTGCGATCCGCAGCTGCTGCGCCGCGTGCTGCAGAACTTCCTCTCGAACGCGATCAAGTACACGCAGCGCGGCCGCGTGCTGCTGGGGTGCCGGCGTTCCGGCGCGAACCTGCGCATCGAGGTCTGGGACAGCGGCACCGGCATCGCCGAAGGCGACCGCACGCTGATCTTCGAGGAGTTCCGCCGCCTCGACCGCGGCGGCGCCGGGCTCGGCCTCGGCCTCGCGATCGCCGAACGCATCGCGCGCCTGCTCGGCCACGCGCTGACCTTGCGCTCGTGGCCCGGCCGCGGCAGCGTGTTCGCGATCGAGGTGCCGCGT
Source organism: Dokdonella soli (assembly GCF_039523175.1). Taxonomy (NCBI): domain Bacteria; kingdom Pseudomonadati; phylum Pseudomonadota; class Gammaproteobacteria; order Lysobacterales; family Rhodanobacteraceae; genus Dokdonella; species Dokdonella soli. The sequence continues at coordinate 272,780 of NZ_BAAAEU010000006.1, read as the reverse complement.
GCGCCGCCAGTCAATGTCGTCGCGAGCGAGGACGTCGAGTCCATCGTGGCGCCCTCGCACCGCGTGCTCGTGGTCGACAACGACGCCGCGGTGCTCGCTGCGACACGCATCCTGCTCGAAGGCTGGAACCTCGACGTGCTCGCGGCGGCCGATCTCGACGCAGCCCGCGCGCTATGCCTGCGCGCGCGGCCGCAACTGCTCGTGCTCGACTACCACCTCGACGGCGGCGCGACTGGGCTCGAGCTGCGCGCGCGGCTCGGCGACAGTCTCACTGAGCTGCCGTGCATCATCGTCACCGCCGACCACGGCGAGGACGTGCGCCGCGCGGTTGCCGCGGCCGGCTGCCATTTGCTGCACAAGCCGCTGAAGCCGCTCGCGCTGAAGTCGTTGATGGGACGCTTGCTGGTCGCGGCAGGAAACGGTGCGTACGCCTGAGCGCATGGCCGTCGGTGTCGATCCGCTCTAGCGCGAGCTCCGGGATTTCGCGTCAGGTCCGAGCCGGGCAGGACGCAGCAGGCGTTCCGTGCGCATCACATGCAGGATGAATACGGTGCTGCCGTCATGGCGGTAGAACACCCGGCAGGGCGGCTCCACGATCTGACGGTAGCGTGATCGCTTCAGTTCGCGTGGTCGACTGCCGCTTTCGGGGTGATCGGCGAGCTGGCCGATATGGTCGAAGACGCGCCGCACCAGCGCGGCGGCCGCGACCGGATTCTCGAGTGCGATGAAATCGGCGATCGCTTCGAGATCGCCTAGCGCTGGCTCGGTCCAGATTATTTGAGCCATCGCGCCAGACGCGCCTTCGCCTGCGCATGGGTCGCGACACGACCTTCAGCGACCGCCAGCTCGCCGCGCGCGATGCCTTCCAGCACGGCCATGCGCTGCTGCTGCAGTTCATAGCTCTCGACATCGACGAGGTACGCGCTCGGCAGGCCGTGCTGCGTGATCAGGATCGGCTCACGATCACGCTCGACATCCGCCAGCAATTCGGTGGCCTGGCGCTTGAGTGTGGTGACGAGTTCGGTGCGCATGCGGTGACACTAGAGTATCACTCGTTTCAAGGCAAGCGACGGCATGATCGATTGCAATGGTCAGGCGTCGCGCCACCTGACATTTGTGCGCCATCGACCTGATCGGCTTGCATTTCATGCCGAGACAACGCTCAAGCTTCGACTACGTTCGCCGGATCAACCATCTCCAGCGACCTCAGCAATACCCCCGCCCGCGTTCGATTGCGCACGCCGAGCCGCTCGAAGACCGCGGTCAGGTGCGCCTTCACCGTGCGTTCCTGCACGTCGAGGCGGTCGGCGATCTGCTTGTTGAGCAGGCCGTCGGCGACGAGCGCGAGTACCCGCATCTGCTGCGGACTCAAGGATGCGAGGCGCGCCGCGAGCGCGCGGTCGTGCGGGTCCGGTGCCGTGGCGTCGACGCGGTCGCGCACGTGCGGCGGCAGCCAGGTGCGGCAGTCGAGCACTGCGTGCAGCGCTTCGCCGAGTTCGTCGAGACCGGCGCGCTTGGAGATGTAGCCGGCCGCGCCGCAGGCGAGCGCACGGCGGATCGTCGCCGCATCGTCCTGCGCGGAGACCATCGCGACCGCGGTGGCCGGATGCTCCGCGCGCAGCGTCGCCAGGCCGATCAGGCCGTGGCTGCCGGGCATGTTGAGGTCGAGCAGCACGAGGTCGGTGTGCGGATGCGCCGCGAGGTCCGCGCGCGCCTCGTCGAACGTCGCGGCTTCGGCCAGCGCCGCGTCCGGCGCGACCGCGCGCACCGCCTGCGCGAGCGCGAGGCGGAACAGCGGGTGGTCGTCGGCGTGCAGGATGCGCATCGCCGCACTTTAGCAGCGAAGCGCCTCGCGCCCGCAGCGGCTCCGCGTCCGCCTGTCCAGGCCGGGATGCACTCAGGTGATGGTAGGTTCGGCACCGATGCCCGCGTTCTGCTCGCAGTCGGCATGGCCGCATTCGCACACCGCCGCCGCGGTTCCGAGCGCCGCCTGCTCTTCGCATTGCGGGGAGCAATAGGCGGTGTCCGAACCGACGACGCACTGGCAGGGTCGATGGCTGCATTTGTGCTGTTCGATCTGCATGGGTCACCTCATCTCCTGGGTCGAGCCGCGGGCGTCCGGCTGCTTCGCGTGCCACTTCTTGTCCGCGCCCTTCGCGTACTTCTCCTTCACCGCCGACCAGGCGACCTTGCGCGAGACCCTCCTCGCGCGACTCGTCGCCACGCCGCCTGCTGGCATCGCCGTATTCGTTCCACGCATGGTGTTGCGGACCGAAACCGGCAGATCGCGGGTGCGTTCGTAAGGCATGGACCGCCCGAAAGGGCTTTCGATGCTAAACCGCGCGCATGAACGAGCCGCAAACGCGTCCCTCGTCGAGGCGTTGAGCCGGATCCGGTGGACGCGATGACCGGCTCCCCGTAGCGTCCTCCACTGGACGTTCGTACGATGACCCGCGCCGCCGGCGTGCAGTAGGCTGACCGGATGCGCCGACTCGCCCTGCTACTGTTCGCCCTTGTTCTGCTCGCGGCCTGCGCGCCGCGCCCGTCGCCGCCGGAGGGTTCGATGATCGACAACATCCTTGTCGGCGACGTGCGCGAAACCGCGTATCGCGGACACGACGACCTGCTCAGCGCGGGCCTCGGCCTTGCGGGCTTGCGCGCGAAGGCACCCGCGTTCGCCGATACGATCGCGCCGACGCCCGCCGAATTGCGCCGGCGCGCGATCCATACGAACTGGACCGGCATCGCCGATTTCGGCCCGCTCGGCGGCTATGGCAGCCTCTACGGCGCGGTGCCGGACGTGCCGGGCCGCGAGTTCAGCGCGTTCGCGCGCGTGTCCGGCGCGAAATCGCCGCATCGCGTGCTGGTACAGGTGCCGGATGCGTTCGATGCGCGCGCGCGCTGCCTGGTCGTCGCGGCGTCGTCCGGTTCGCGCGGCGTGTACGGCGCGATCGCGCTCGCCGGCGCCTGGGGCCTGCCGCGCGGCTGCGCGGTCGCGTACACCGACAAGGGCACCGGCACCGGCTACTACGATCTCGACAGCCAAACCGGTGTCGCGCTCGATGGCACGCGCGCCGCGCGGGGCAGTGCGCCGCTCGAATTCGCACCCGATGCGGTGGACAGCGCTCACGGCACCGCGATCAAGCACGCGCATTCCGGCGACAACCCGGAAGCCGACTGGGGCCGCCACGTGCTGCAGGCCGCGCAGTTCGGTCTGGCGATGCTCGACCGCGCGTATCCGCAGCAGGCGCCGTTCACGCACGCAAACACGCGCGTGATCGTGACCGGCGTGTCGAACGGCGCTGGCGCCGCGCTGCAGGCGGCCGGGCTCGACCAGGCGCATCTGATCGCCGGCGTCGTCGCGCTCGCACCGAACGTACATGTCGAAGGACGCGGTCGCGCGCTGTACGACTATGCGAGCGAGGCCGCGCTGCTGCTGCCGTGCGCGCTGGCCGACCCGCGTTTCGACCGGGTGCCATTCGCGCGCGTGCACGGCGCGGCGCCGTCCGCCGGGCTCGCGCGCTGCGCGCGCCTGCACGAAGCCGGGTTGCTCGAAGGCACGGACGCAGCCGCACAGGCGCACTCGGCATTGGATCGCCTGCGTGCGGGCGGCTGGGAGGACACTGCGCTCGCGACCGCGGCGAGTTCGACCACGTTCGATCTGTGGCGCGCGGTCGCGGCGACGTACGCCTCCTCCTACCTGCGCGCGGCGCCCGATGCGATGCCGTGCGGGTTCCGCTTCGGAGCGATCGATGCACACGGCGCGCCGATCGCCGCCGACGCGGCGACACGCGCGGCGTGGTGGTCCGACGCGTCCGGCATCCCGCCCGGTGCCGGCGTCGCGCTGCTCGGCGGCACGGACGCTTCGGCGGATCCGGCCGGGGCCGCGATCGATTGCCTGCGCGCGCTGTGGAGCGGCGACACGGCGGACGCGCGTACGCTGCGCGCATCGGTCGCGGCCACCGCAGCGAAACTGCCGCGCGCAGACCTGCCGATCATCGTCGCGCACGGCGAGGACGACGGCCTGCTGCCGATCGCGTTCTCGTCGCGTCCCTATGTCGCCTCGCTCGAAGCGGCCGGTCGCAGGCCGGTGTTCTGGCGTGTTCCGCATGCGCAGCACTTCGACGCGTTCCTCGCGCTGCCCGCCTTCGGCGACCGTTACGTGCCACTGCTGCCGTATGGTTACGCTGCGCTGGACAAGATGTGGGCGCATCTCGCCGAGGGGGCGCCGCTGCCGCCGTCGCGACGCTTCACCACGCAACCGCGCGGTGCGGGTGTGTTGGAGAAGGCGGCGCTCGCTCTTGACGCGCGTTGAGGCGACGCGGAACGAGTGACAAAGCCCTCTCCCCCGAGCTGGCTCGGGGGAGAGGGTTGGGTGAGGGGTCGCGGTCGGCGCGTTTACGCGATGCCTTGAATGGCATCGCGTGCGCGGACTGCGGGTGAGGCATGGATGCCGATCGGAAAGCGCTCCATGGATGGCTGCTTGCGAGACGCCGAGCCCCCGCCCCCTCACCCCAACCCTCTCCCCCAACGATGGAGCTGTTGGGGGAGAGGGGGCGCGAGCGCGTTGTCGCCGTGTCGTGCCTGTCAGCCCCCAGCCCCCAACGCCATCCGCGCGCGCTTGTCGGCCTTGCGTTGCCGGCGGCGTTCGCTGATGCGCGCGAACACGAGGTAGATCGCCGGCGTCGACAGCAGGGTCAGGCTCTGCGAGACGAGCAGGCCGCCGATCATCGCGATGCCGAGCGGGCGGCGCATCTCGGCGCCGGCGCCGAAGCCGATCGCCAGCGGCAGCGCGCCGAAGATCGCGACCATCGAGGTCATCATGATCGGGCGGAAGCGCACCAGGCAGGCCTCGCGGATCGCATCGAACGGCGCGAGGCCGCGTTCGCGCTGCGCCGCCAGCGCGAAGTCGATCATCATGATTGCGTTCTTCTTGACGATGCCGATCAGCAGCACGATCGCGATCATCGAGACGATCGACAGTTCGGTGCCGGTGACCAGCATCGCCAGCAGCGCTCCGACCCCGGCCGAGGGCAGCGTGGACAGGATCGTGATCGGGTGGATCAGGCTTTCGTAGAGAACACCCAGCACGATGTAGATCGCGAGGATCGCGGCGAGGATCAGTGTGCTCTGGCTGCCCTGCGATTGCTGGAAGCGACGGAAGTCGCCGCTGAACGCGCCGCTGATGTCGCCCGGCATGCGCATGCCCGACATCGTGCGCGCGATCACCGCAGTCGCTTCGCCCATCGACACGCCCGGTGCGAGATTGAAGCTGATGCTGGCCACCGGGAACTGGCCTTCGTGCTCGACCTCGGTCGGTGCGACGCCGCGCTGGAGGTGCGCGACCGCGGTGATCGGCACCATCGCGCCGCTGCTCGAGCGCACATAGATGCGCTTCAGCGATTCCGGTGACACGGCCTGTCCGGGCAACGCGTTGACGACGACCTTGTACTGGTTGATGTCGGAATAGATCGTCGAGATCTGGCGCTGGCCGAACGCGTCGTACAGCGCGCTGTCGATCGCGCCCGCACTGACCTTGAGTCGCGCGGCCTCGTCGCGATTGATCACCAGGTTTTCGCGCAGGCCGGCGCTGTCGATGTCGACGTCGACATCCTTCAACTGCGGTTGCTTCCGGAGTTCGGCAACCAGCTTTGGCGTCCATTCGGAGAGTTCGTCGAGGTTGTCGCCCTTGAGCGTGTAGTCGTACTGCGCGCCGCCGCCACCTCCGCCGCCGCCGAGATCCTGCACCGGCCGCAGACGCAGCCGGATGCCGGGCACGCGATCGGCCTCGACGCCGAGCCGGTTCATGACCGCGAACGTCGAATCCGAGCGGCCTTGGCCGAGCGGTTTCAGGTTGATGTAGAGCGTGCCCGAATTGCCGTGGCCGCTGAACCGGCCGCCGCCGATCGTCGAACCGACGCTCTCGACCGCGGGATCCTTGCGGATCAGCTCGGCAACCTGCTCATGGCGTGCTGACATCGCCTCGTAGGAAACATCCGGGCTGCCGCGCGTCGAGCCCTGCAGCTGACCGGTATCCTGCTGCGGGAAGAAGCCGGTCTGCACATACAGCGACAGCACGACGGTGACGCCGACCAGGATCAGCGGCTGCAGCGCCATCAGCCGCGGATGGCGCAGCGCGAAGTCGAGCGCGCGCCGGTAGACGTCGCGCATGCCGGCGTGGAACGCGTCGAGGCGCGCGCCGAAACCGGACGGATGCGCCTCGTCGGCGTGCGCGCCGAGAAAACGTCCGCACAGCGCCGGCGTGACCGTCAGCGAGACGACCGCCGAAATCGCGACCGCGGCCGCGAGCGTGACCGCGAACTCGCGGAAGATCATGCCCATGAAGCCGCCCATGAAGATCAGCGGCGTGAACACCGCGAGCAGCGACAGCGTGATCGAGACCACGGTGAAGCCGATCTCCTTCGCGCCGGCGAGCGTGGCCTCGAGGCGCGACTGGCCCTGATCGAGATGGCGCACGATGTTCTCGATCACCACGATCGCGTCGTCGACGACAAAGCCGATCGCGACGACCAACGCCATCAGCGACAGGTTGTTCAGGGTGAAGCCGAGGACGTACATCGTCGCGAACGCGCCGGCCAGCGACAGCGGCACGGCGATGCCGGCGATCACGGTCGGTGCGCCACGGCGCAGGAACAGCAGCATCGTGACAATCACCATCGCGATGCTGATCAGCAGGCTGATCTGCACCTCGTCGACCGAGGCGCGGATCGTCGGCGTGCGATCCGAGAACGGAATGATCTGCACGTCGGCCGGCACCCAGCTCTGCATCTCCGGGATCAGCGCCTTGATCGAATCGACCGTGCCGATCACGTTTGAGTCGGCGCGCTTGGTGATCACCATCAGGATCGCGCGCTGGCCGTTGAACCAGGCGCCCTGGTAGGCGTCTTCCTGGCCGGCATAGACATGCGCGACATCCTTGAGCCGCACCGGCGTGCCCATGCGCACCGCGATCACCAGATCGGCGAAATCCTCGGCGCTGTGCAGGGCATCGTTCGCGGACACCGCCATCGTGGTCTTGCCATCGGACAGGAAGCCCTGCGGCGAGGTCACGTTGGCGGCGACCAGCGCGTTGCGCAGCTGGTCGGCGGACAGCCCCATCGCGGACAGCGCGCGCAGGTTCACGTCCACGCGTACCGCCGGCGTCGCGCCGCCGGCGATGTCGACCGAGGCCACGCCGGCCTGCTGCGCGATGCGCGGCGAGAGCAGCGAATCGGCCATGTTGTACAGGTCCGAGAGCGGGCGGATCTTCGAGGTCAACGCCAGGATCAGTACCGGTGCGTTGTTCGGGTTCGCCTTGCGGTAGACCGGCGCGGTCTTCAGCCCCGATGGCAGGTCCGGCGCGGCCGCGTTGATCGCGGCCTGCACGTCGCGCGCGGCATCGTCGACATTGACGCCGATGTTGAACATCAGGATCACCGAACTCGACCCCTCCGCACTTCGCGAATTCATCTGGTCGACACCGGCGATCTGGCCGAGGTGGCGCTCCAGCGGCGAGGCGACCGTCGAGGCCATCGTGCGCGCGTCCGCGCCGGGTTCGCTCGCGGACACGAAGATCGCCGGAAACTCGAGGTTTGGCAGCGGCGCCACCCCGAGCAGGAAGTACGCGATCATGCCGCCGACGAACAGCCCCAGCGCGAGCAGCGAGGTGCCTATGGGTCTGCGGATGAAGGGGCCGGAGAGGTTCATGCGTTCGCCTCCTCTCCCCGAGCGGCTTCATTGCAGGAGGGGTGCAGCATCGCTGTCACCCCCTCTCCCCCAACAGTTTCATCGTTGGGGGAGAGGGTTGGGGCGAGGGGGCGGGGGCTCGGCGTCTCGCAAGCAGCCATCCATGGAGTGCTTTCCGATCGGCATCCATGCCTCACCCGCAGTCCGCGCACGCGATGCCATTCAAGGCATCGCGTAAACGCGCCGACCGCGACCCCCTCACCCAACCCTCTCCCCCGAGCAGGCTCGGGGGAGAGGGCTATCCGCGCATGCGCTCGCAGGATCACGCCGGCCGCTCCTGCGCACGTACACGCACACGCTCCTCGCGCCGGGCTTTCACCCACTCCGAAAACCGCTCGAAGTACAGGTAGATCACCGGCGTCGTGTACAGCGTGACCAGCTGCGACAGCAGCAGGCCGCCGACGATCGACACGCCGAGCGGGCGGCGCAGCTCCGCGCCGATGCCGGTGCCGAGTGCGAGCGGCAGCGCGCTGAGCAGCGCGGCGGCGGTAGTCATCATGATCGGGCGGAAGCGCAACAGGCAGGCGCGATGGATCGCGGCGTGCGCGTCCATGCCCTTGCGCTGCGCCTCGATCGCGAAGTCGATCATCATGATCGCGTTCTTCTTGACGATGCCGATCAGCAGGATGATGCCGATGATGCCGTCGATCGACAGGCTCATTCCGCAGACCATCAGCGCGAGCAGCGCGCCGACGCCGGCCGGCGGCAGGGTCGACAGGATCGTGAGCGGATGGATGTAGCTCTCGTACAGCACGCCGAGCACGATGTAGATCACCACCAGCGCGGCGAGGATCAGCAGCACTTCGCTGGTCTGCGAGGCGGAGAACTCGGCGGCCTTGCCGACGAACTGGCCGCGCACCTGCGGCGGCATCTGCGTCGAGGCCTCGACCGCGTGGATCGCGGCGACCGCCTGCGACAGCGAGTAACCCGGCGCGGTGTTGAACGACAGCGTGACCGCGGGCAGCTGGTTCTGGTGGCTGACCACCAGCGGCGCGTTGGTGACTTCGGCCGTCGCGACCGAGGCCAGCGGGATCGAGCCGCCGGCGCCGATCAGGATGCCGGTGTTGCCCTGTGAACCGATGCCGCTCGGCGTTGCCGCGTTGCTCGAGGTCGGCGTGCCGAAGCTGGTGGCGTTGCTGCCGGTCAGCGCTCCGTTGCCGGCGCCGCGCACGGTCAGCTTGTTGAGCAGGTCGATGCGGGTGCGGAATTCGGGCGCGACCTCGAGCACGACGCGGAACTGATTCAGCTCGGTGAAGATCGTCGAGATCTGGCGCTGGCCGAATGCGTCGTAGAGCGTGTCGTCGATCGCCTGCACCGGCACGCCGAGGCGGCTCGCCTGGTCGCGATCGATGGTCAGCTTGTACTGCAGGCCGGTCGCGGCGAGGTTGTTGTCGACGTCTGCGAGTTCCGGCCGTTCGCGCAGCTTCTGCGTCATCTTCGCCGCGACGTCGCCGAGCGCCTTGGTGTCCACGCTCTCCAGTGAGTACTGGTATTCGGTCGCGGCGATGCGCGTGTCGAGCGTGACGTCCTGCACCGGCTTCAGGTACAGCGCGATGCCGGGAATCGCCGCGACCGCGTGATACAGGCGCGGCAGGATCACGCCGAGGCCATCGCGCTCGCCGCGCGGTTTCAGCACGAGGCTGAGCTGGCCCTGACTCAAGGTCGGGTTGATCGAGCCGGCACCGATGAAGGCGGCGACGCCGGCGACCGCGGGATCCTTGCGCAGCGCCGCCGCGGCGGCTTCGGTGCGTTGCTGCATCGCCGGAAACGCGATGTTCTGGTCGGCCTCTACCACCGCGGTGATCAGCCCCGTGTCCTGTTCCGGCAGCAGGCCCTTCGGAATCACGATGTAGAGCAGCACGGTCAATGCGATCGCCGCGGTCGCGATCAGCATGATCAGCGGCTGGTGCGCGAACACCCAGTCGAGGCTCTTCTCGTAGCCGCCCAACATGCGCGCATAGAAGCCGCGCGCCTTCGGCGCTTCCCCCTTCCGCCCTCCGGGCACCTTCCCCCGCTGCGCGGGGGCAGGAAGATCGCCATGATCTTCTATTGGCCCGCGGTGCGCGGTGTGATCGTGATCGTCATCGCCTTCGACCGTGACGTCGCCGGGCTTGAGCAGGTACGCGCACATCATCGGCGTCAGGGTCAGCGACACCAGCAGCGAGATCGCGACCGCGATCGAGAGCACCCAGGCGAACTCGTGGAACAGGCGTCCGACCACGCCCGGCATCAGCAGCAGCGGCAGGAACACCGCGATCAGCGAGACGGTCAGCGACAGCACCGTGAAGCCGATCTCCTTCGCACCGATCTCGGCGGCCTCGCGGCCATCGCGACCGCCTTCCAGATAGCGCACGATGTTCTCGATCATCACGATCGCGTCGTCGACGACGAAGCCGGTCGCGACCGCGAGCGCCATCAGCGACAGGTTGTCGAGCGAGAAGCCGGCGAACGCCATCACGCCGAACGTGCCGAGCAGCGACAGCGGCACCGCGATGCTCGGGATCAAGGTCGCCCAGAGCCGGCGCAGGAACACGAAGATCACCGCGACCACGAGCAGGATCGACAGGATCAGCGTGAACTGCACGTCGGCGACCGAGGCGCGGATCGTCACCGTGCGGTCGGAAAACACCTCGAGCTTGACCCCGGCCGGCAGCACTGCGCGCAGCTCCGGCAGGATCGTCTTCAGCTTGTCGACGGTCGCGACGATGTTCGCCTCGGGCTGGCGGCGCACATCGAGCAGCACCGCCGGCTTGCCGTTCGCCCACGCGGCGAGCTGGTCGTTCTCGACGCCGTCGATCACCGTCGCGATGTCGGCGAGGCGCACCGGCGCGTTGTTCGTGTAGCTGATGATCGTCGAGCGGTAGTCGTCGGCGTTGCCGAGCTGGTCGTTGGCGCCGATGCTGAAGGACTGCTGCGCGCCGTTGATCTGGCCCTTCGGCGCGTTCACGTTGGCGCCGGTCAGCGCACTGCGCACGTCCTCCATCGTGAGCCCGAGGTTGGCCAGCGCGGCCGGGTTCACCTGCACGCGCACGGCCGGGCGCACGTTGCCGGCGATCGAGACCTGGCCGACGCCGGAAATCTGCGAGAGCTTCTGCGCGAGGATCGAATCGGCGTAATTGGTCACCTCGCGCAGCGGCAGGGTGTCCGAGGTCAGCATCAGGGTCAGCACCGGCGCGTCGGCCGGATTGACCTTGTTGTAGACCGGCGGGTACGGCAGGCTGCCGGGCAGCGTGCCGCGCGCGGCGTTGATCGCGGACTGCACGTCCTGCGCGGCCGCGTCGATGTCGCGGCCGATCGCGAAGGTCAGGTTGATCGTCGACAGGCCGGCCGACGAATCCGAGGTCATCATCGTCAGGCCGGAGATCTGGCCGAACTGGCGTTCCAGCGGCGTGGTCACCAGCACCGCCATCGTCGAGGCGCTCGCACCTGGATACTGCGTGGTTACCTGCAGGCTCGGCGCTTCGATGTCGGGCAAGGCCGATACCGGCAACATGCGGTAGCCGAGGATGCCGAGCAGCAGCACCGCGGCCATCAGCAGCGAGGTCGCGATCGGGCGGCGGATGAAGATCGAGGAGAAGCCCATGGGAGCGAGGATTAGGGATTCGGGATTGGGGAAAGCGGCTACCGTGCTCCCTCTCCCCCGACGGCCTCATCGTTGGGGGAGAGGGTGGGGTGAGGGGGCGGGGCTGCATGCGAAGCAAGGGATCGCAGTGTGTGAAAGCCCTTGCTCTTCGCGAAAGATGTGGCGCTACGCCGGCGCGTGGCCTCGCCCCCTCTCCCAACCCTCTCCCCCCAAGCAAGCTTGGAGGAGAGGGCTCGAAACACCGCCGACGCAATCGGGCGCCGCGGACTACAGGTCGGGAATCCGAGACGCACCGTGTCACCCGCCGCGGCGAGCGCCGCCCTTGCCGGGCGTCGCCGCCTTCTTCAGTTCCTCTGCGGTCAGCGCCGGTGCGTTCTCGCCCGGCGCGAGCGGCAGCACCTTGGCGCCGGGCTTGAGACGGAACTGGCCTTCGGTGACGACCTTGTCGCCGGCTTTCAGGCCCGATGCGACCAGCATGCCGCCGTCGCCGGCGTCGCCGCCGGTCTCGATGGTCTGCATCGCGACCGTGCTGTCGCCCTGCAGCAGATAGACGTAGCTCGAATCCGGGCCGCGTTGCACCGCCTGCACCGGAATCACCAGGCCGCCATGCACGGTCTTCGTCTGCAGCTTCACGTTGACGAACTGGCCGGGCCAGAGTTCGGATTTCTCATTCGAAAATTCGCTCTTCAGCTTGAACGTGCCGGTCTGCGTGTCGATCGTGTTGTCGATGACCTTGAGCACGCCCTGCGCGATCGCGTGGCTGTCGGCGCGGTTCAGCGCGGTCACCGGCAACGGGTCGGAATTCGCGGTGCGCACGTCGCCGAGGTTCTGCTGCGGCAGCGTGAAGATCACGTTGATCGGATGCACCTGGGTCAGCACGACGATGCCGGTGCCGCCGTTCGCCTGCACGAGGTTGCCGACGTCGATCTGGCGGATGCCGGCGACGCCGGTGATTGGCGCCACGATCCGGGTGTATCCCAGTTGGGTGCGCGCGTTCGACGCGGCGGCCTCGTCGGCGGCGACCAGCGCTTCCTGCTGGCGCACGGTCTGGCGCTGGTTTTCCAGATCCTGCCCGGAAACGAAGTTCCTCTTCATCAACTCCTCGAAGCGCGCGAGCGTGCTTCTGGAGGCGACGAGCTGGGCCGCATCCTGCTTCTTCTTGGCTTCGGCCTGCTCGAGCGCAGCCTGGAACGTGCGCGGATCGATCTCCGCGATCAGGTCGCCCTGCCGGATCTCCTGCCCCTCGGCGAAGTGGATCGCCTTGAGCTGGCCGCTGACCTGCGCGTTCACGGTGACCGTGTTCAGCGCCTGCACGGTGCCGAGCGCGGTCAGGTAAACCGGTACATCCTGGGTGGCGGCGGGCACTACGGTGACCGGAATCGGCGTATCGGTTCCCGCACCGCCGGGTTTGCCACCGCCGGCTTGTGGTGCCTGTTGCAGCAGGCGCCAGCCCAGGATTGCGAGGATCACCACAGCGACAACCGCGAGCGCGAGTTTCCAGCGCGACATGAGAACTTCCTTCGATCGAGACGACAGCCGCATCCGCGGCAGCCTGCGAAGGCTAGCAGCAGCGCATATACGGCGGAGTTTCCGGCGCGTAAACGCATCTTTACATGCATTGCATGCCGCTCGCGGGCAGGATTGGACGGGCGCGGCGCGCGGCAGGTTCCGCATGCCGGTCGCCCTTGCGTCGGCGCCGGCGACCGCCATCTGAAAGAACATTCCCGGACCGCCTGTCCGATACGTGCCGGAAACGCGCACCGCGCGATCCGCCGCCCGCCAGAAGGAGCCCACCATGACTGCCGTTTGCGACATCCCCGGTGCCAGCCTCGCCATCGAGCGTTCGCATTTTCCCGATCCCGCGTTCGATCCGGCGGCCGCCGCGACCGTGCATGAACAGACCGCGGTGCTGGCGGGCGGATGTTTCTGGTGCACCGAGGCCGTGTTCCGCGAACTCGATGGCGTGCTCGGCGTGACCTCCGGCTACAGCGGTGACAGCGCCGACAACGCGACCTACGAGCAGGTCTGCAGCGGCGGCACCGACCACGCCGAGGCGATCGCGATCCGCTTCGATCCGCACAGGATCAGCTATGGCCAACTGCTCAAGGTCTTCTTCGCGGTCGCGCACGATCCGACCCAGGTCGACCGCCAGGGCGCCGACCGAGGCCGCCAGTACCGCTCGGCGATCTTCCATGCGGACGCTGCGCAGCGCGAGATCGCCGCGGCCTATATCCACCAGCTCGACGCGGCGAAGGTGTTCGACGCGCCGATCGCGACCGGGGTCGTGCCGCTCGAGGCCTTCCACGACGCCGAGCGCTACCACCAGAACTACGCGGCATTGCACCCCGAGCAGCCGTACATCGCCGCGGTCGCGGCGCCGAAGGTCGCGAAGTTGCGCAAGCAGTTCGGCGAGATCCTCAAGCAGAAGGCCTGATCGTCGCCCGTAGGAGCGGCTTTAGCCGCGATGCCCTGATCTTCGCGGACCTCGCAGGCCGGGGAGAGCGCAGTGAACCCCGGCGACCAACGCTCAAAAGGAAATACGCCGATGAACAACCCGTCCACAACGGATCGTGCGTCGCACCTCTCCACATCCGGCTACGACCTCACCCCGCTGACGACCGAGGAACGCGATCGCCTGGCTGCGCGCCTCACGCCGGAAGAGCGTCGCGTGATGATCGATCACGGTACCGAACGCCCATTCTGTGGCGGTCTGCTCGACGAGCATGGCGAGGGCGTGTTCGCATGTCGCCTGTGCGGGCTGCCGCTGTTTCGTTCCGGCGCCAAGTTCGATTCCGGCACCGGCTGGCCGAGCTTCTTCACCCCGTTCGATCCGGCCCATGTGCGCGAGATCCGTGACACCAGCCACGGCATGCTGCGCACCGAGATCCGCTGCGCGCGCTGCGATAGCCATCTCGGCCACGTGTTCCCGGACGGGCCGCCGCCGACCGGCAACCGCTACTGCATGAACGGGGCGGCGCTGGAATTTGCCGGAACCGGCGGCTCGTAAAGCGCTGAGGAATACAGCGCATGCGCTCCGCGCACGCCGACCCGAGCTCGAGCGCAACCGCTGGCACATCACGCACACCGCCGACGCGCTCGGCGTCAGCCGCAATACGTTTGTGCCGTAAGATCCGCAAGCCTCAGATCCCACTCGCCGAGTAGCCATGCCCTGCAAGCAGCGGAACACCTCCCGTGGAACGACCGCGGGAGCGGGCCGGTCCGTGCTCGTCGCCTTGGCGCTGGGCGCGTGCGCGTCGCTCGGCGCGACCGACGCGTCCGAGCGCGGCACCGACCTGCCGGCCGTGGTCGTCACCGCGACGCGCACCGAACAGCCGGCATTTGACGTGGCCGCGTCGATCGACGCGGTGCGCATCGACGACAACCCCGACACGCTCGGCGTGAATCCCTCCGAATATCTCTCCGCGATCCCGGGCCTGCTCGCGCGCGACCGCCAGAACTATGCGCAGGACGAGCAGATCTCGATCCGTGGCTTCGGCGCGCGATCGACGTTCGGCGTGCGCGGCGTGCGCCTGTACATCGACGGCATCCCGGCGACGATGCCGGACGGGCAGGGTCAGGTCTCGCACTTCAATCTCGACTCGGCCGAGCGCATCGAGGTGCTGCGCGGCCCGTTCTCGGCGCTGTACGGCAATTCCTCCGGCGGCGTGATCCAGCTCTTTACCGCCGACGGCAGCGATCCGTCACAGGTCGATCTCGGCCTGATCGGTGCGAGCCACGGCACGGTTCGCGCCAGCGCGAACGCACGCGGCACCGCGGGCGGGTTCGGTTACAACCTTGACGTGACCCATTTCGAGACCGATGGCTACCGCGACCACAGCGCCGCGAAACGCGATTCCGGCAATGCAAGGCTGAGCTGGAAGATCGGCGGCGGCGGCAAGCTGACCCTGCTCGCGAACACGCTGGCGCTGCCCGGCGCGCAGGATCCGCTCGGCCTGACCCATGCGCAGTTCATTGCCGATCCGACCCAGGCGCCTGTCGCCGCGCAGTTCAACACGCGCAAGAGCGTGCACCAGAGCCAGGGCGGCGCGATCTACGAGCAGGATCTCGGCGCCGGCAACAGCCTGCGCATGCTCGGCTACGTCGGCCATCGCGATGTCACGCAGTACCTTGCAGTGCCGGTGACCGCGCAGGCCAATCCGCTGCACTCGGGCGGCGTCGTCGATCTCGGCAGCGACTATGGCGGCGCGGACGCGCGCTGGATCTGGCACGGGGACCTCGCCGGGCGGCCGTTCGAGATCGCGGCCGGACTCGCCTGGGATCGCCAACAGCAATTGCGGCGCGGCTACGAGAACTTCGTCGGCAGCACGCTCGGCGTGCGTGGCGCGTTGCGTCGCAACGAAGACGATACGGTCCGCGACTTCGACCAGTATGCGCAGGCGACCTGGCAGTTCGCCGACGCGTGGTCGCTGACCGCGGGCCTGCGCCACAGCCAGGTGAAGTTCGATTCGGTCGACCACTACGTGACCGCGAAGAACCCCAACGACAGCGGCCGCGTCGATTACGGCGCGACCACACCGGTTGCCGGCCTGCTCTGGCGTGCGGCGGACTGGGCGAACCTGTACGCATCCTGGGGCCGGGGCTTCGAGACGTCGACCTTCAACGAGCTCGCCTACCGTGCCAATGGCGGCGCCGGGCTCGCGTTCGATCTGGCGCCCGCGCGCAGCCGCAATGCCGAGCTCGGCATCAAGCTGCGTCCGGCGAGCGCCGTCGAGGCGACGCTCGCGGTGTTCCGCGCCGACACGCGCAACGAGCTGGCGGTCGCAACCAGTGCCGGCGGCCGCACCACCTATCAGAACATCGGCAAGGCGCGCCGCGACGGCGCCGAGGCGGCCTTGTCATGGCGCTTCAGCGACGACTGGAAGCTGCAGTTCGCCTGGACCTGGCTCGACGCGACGTTCCGCTCGCCGTTCCTGGCCTGCGGCGCGAGTCCGACCTGCACGAAGCCGAATACACCGGTCGCGGCCGGCACGCGTATTCCGGGCATTCCGAAAACCGACCTGCACGCTGCGCTGCACTGGGGTGGCGACCTCGGCTGGCGTGCCGCGCTGCAGGGCGACTACGTGAGCGCCGTGCCAATCAACGACCTCGGCAGCGACGCGGCGCCCTCGTATTTCGTCACCGGCGTCGATGTCGGCTACGGGTTCGCGCTGGCGTCCGGACGGCTGCGCGCGTTCGCGCGGCTCGACAACCTGTTCGATCGCCAGTACGCCGGCTCGGTGATCGTCAACGACGCCAACGGCCGCTACTTCGAGCCGGCGCCCGGTCGCACCGTGATGCTCGGCGTGCAGTGGCAATGGCTGCGTTGACGCGCAGGGAATTGCGCACGATAGGAACTGGGTAGGAGCGGCTTCAGCCGCGATGCTCTTGCGCCTTTCGATCACGCCAAACAAAAAAGCATCGCGGCTGAAGCCGCTCCTACGAAGCTGAGAGGCGCGCTATACGCGGCCGCGCGACGCGAGCAGGTCCTCGCCCATCTTGAGCAGGCCGCCGAGACCGCCGGCCTGGCCGAGTACCGATCCGAGCAGGCCGCCGTTGCTGCTCTGGCCGAGATTCTGCAGCTCCTGGCCGAGCATGCCGCCGAGACCGCCGGGGCTCATGCCCTGCTTCTGGCTCATGTTGCCGAGCACGCTCATCACGACCGGCGCGAGCATGGCCAGCAGCTGGCCGGCGTTCTGGGCGCCGAGGCCGCTGGCCTGGCCGAGGCCCTGCGCGGCCTGACCCTGCTGGCCGCCGAACACATGGCCGAGGATCGCGCCGCCGGCGCCGCCACCGCCGAGCACGCTGCCGAGCACCGAACCGATGTCGGTTCCGGCGTGATCGGCGGCCGCGCTGTGCAGCGCGTCAGCACCGGCGTCGGTCGATGCGCTGTGCGCAAGACCGCCGACGACCAGCGGTACCGCCTGCTGGATCGCGGCCTCGGCCTGCGCCGGGTCGACGCCGAGCCGCGCGGCGATCGCGTTGATGCTGGACGGGTCGAGATGGCTGAGTACCTGGCTGGTCAAATCGCTCATGGAAATCTCCGGGAAGAAAAGGTTCGGGCGACAGCCCGCGCACCTTGGCATGGAAGCATGACCGCGTCATGCGCGTCGTAAAAGATCGTGAACCTCGCGCGTCATGGATAGGCGGCGCGGCGCGGCGGGCGCACCATAGCCATCGATGGCCTGCCGATGCCGTTCAAGTCGATGAGTGAATCACGCCGACATTTCGAGCGTCTGCGCGAGAACTACGCCGGTTCGCTCGCGCACAAACGCCGTTCGTTGGCGCGGGCGTGGAGCGCGTTCGCCGTCAATCCACACGAGGGCGCGGTGCGGCGCGATCTGTTCACGCAGATCCATCGCCTGTGCGGCTCTGCACCCGCCTACGGTTACGAACGCCTGGGTGACCAAGCGCGCGTGGCCGATGAGCTGATGCGCGAATGGGAGGCACTGCCGCCGCCGCAGCGTGCCGCGCCGGCCGACCTGGCTGCACGTCTCGCGGCGCCGGTCCGCGCCGTGCTCGACGAGCTCGACCGGACCGGCGCACCGGGCGCGGATACCGACGCCACGTCGTTGTGCATCGTGCTGGTCGAGGACGACCCGAGCCAGGCCGTGCTGATCGGCGCCGAGCTCGAGGCACGCGGATGCTTGGTACGCCTGGCGAGCAGTGCCGAGACGCTGTGGCAGATCCTGCAACAGTGGCCCTGTCACGCGATCGTGCTCGACTACTGGTTGCGTGGCGAGACCGCGGCCGAGATCGCCGCGATGCTGCGCCGCGAACCCGGTTGTGCCCGCACCGCGCTGGTCTGCTTCAGCGTCGAGCACGAGCCGCAGGTACTGCGCGCCGCGCTCGAAGCAGGCTGCGATGCCGCGCTCGGCAAGGCCGAGGGGGCGGGACGTCTGCTCGAGGTGGTGCGTGCCTGCGTCGCGCGGCCGGATCGTTCGGGTCTCGAGTTCCATCCGCCGCCGTGACGCCGCCGGCTGGTCCGCGCCGCGCCGTGTCGTGACGCCGGGCCGGATTTCGCCGATCATGCGCGCCCCCGCAAGTTTTCGGTCTCGCTCATGCAGAAGCTTCCTCCGATTTCACTGGTCGGCGTGCCGACCGACATCGGCGCTGGCCATCGCGGTGCGTCCATGGGGCCGGAGGCGCTGCGCGTCGCCGGCATCGGCGAAGCGCTCGCCGCGCGCGGCCTCGACGTGGTCGATCGCGGCAACCTCAACGGTCCGTTCAATCCGTGGCAGCCGCCGGTCGACGGCTACCGCCATCTGCCGGCGGTGGTCGCGTGGAACCGCACGGTCATGCAGGCGGTCGGCACCGAGCTTGCGCACGGACGCGTGCCGATCCTGCTGGGCGGCGACCATTGCCTCGCGATCGGCTCGATCACCGCGGTCGCGCGCCACTGCCGCGAGCAGGGCAAACGCCTGACCGTGCTCTGGCTCGACGCGCACGCGGACTTCAACACCAGCACGGTCACGCCATCGGGCAACATCCACGGCATGCCGGTCGCCTGCCTGTGTGGCTTCGGCCCGCACGAGTTGACCGAACTCGGTGGCAGCGCGCCGACGCTCACGCCGGACCGCATCCGCCAGATCGGCATCCGTTCGGTCGATGCCGGCGAGAAAAAACTCGTGCACGACGTCGGCCTCGACATCTACGACATGCGCTACATCGACGAAGTCGGCATGCGCCGCGTGATGGAGGAAGCGCTGCTGAACCTCGGCGCGGACGACCACCTGCACGTCAGCTTCGACATCGACTTCCTGGATCCTGCGATCGCGCCCGGCGTCGGCACCACGATCCCGGGCGGCCCGACCTACCGTGAGGCGCAGCTGTGCATGGAGATGATCGCCGACAGCGGCCGGCTCGGCTCGCTCGACATCATGGAGCTCAATCCCGCGCTCGACGTGCGCAACCAGACCGCGCTGCTGACGGTCGATCTGGTCGAGAGCCTGTTCGGCAAGTCGACCTTGATGCGCGACTGACGCGACAACAGCGCCGCGTCAGTCGAAGCCGTTCGCGAAGATCAGATCCGTGGTCGCGCTGAGGCATGACGGCGTGTTCGAAGCGATCAGTGCCGACAGCGTCGTAATCTGCGTCGAATGGAACTGCAGTGCGTTCTGTCCACAGTTTGCGCCGTTCGAGCCGCCGACATTGCAGTAGCTCATCAAGGTGCCGGCACCGCCGGCCGGACAGCTCACTGCGCCGCCGTAGCAGCCGCTGCTGCTTTCGCCCTTGTAACACTGGTCGATCGTGTTCGTCGCGACCGAATACGCGCCGGTCGTGACATCGGTGCAGTGCGTATGCGCAGCACCGAAATTGTGGCCGAGCTCATGGCCGACCAGGCGCGCCGAAAGGTCGACGCCGACGCTGGAACTGGTGAACACCTTGTTGACGCTGTAGCTGCCCCCGTTGCTCGACGTGATGCAATACGCGTTGATCCAGGCGATGCCCGATGCGGAAAAACCGCCGGTCAACTGACCCGACAGCAGCACGGTGAAATCGCGTTGCACGGAGGCTTCGTTATCCTGCCAGTAGGTGCCGAAATTGCCCAGGTCGGTCGAGTTGGCCGACATATTGGTGCTGATGGAATACGGCGTGCCGCTGACCCGGAAGATCGTCGTCCCTTGCTCCAGCGTGACGTTGAGGTCGCGTTGATACATCACGTTCATCGTCGCGAACAGGTCCGCGATCCAGCTGGTTGCGGCGCTGACATTCGCGTTGCCAGTCCCGCCGAACCGGTTGACCAGCAGCTCACGATCGACATCGACTGCCACGATCGCAGCGCGTGGGTTCGCGGTCGCGGTCTTGCCGACGAGGGAGAGCGTGAGCGCATCAGGCATCGGCTGACTGCTCGGAAGCCCGTCCTCGTTGGGAATTATTTCCGGAACGACGCCGGGTGGCAGCGCCTCCTTGGCCGGTATCACGCTGAACAGCATGCCCTTGGCGCCGTTGCTTGCAGTGATTGCGAACGCGCCCCCTGGCGACGAACCTGCGCCGCGCAACTGCGCGAATCCGGGATCGAACGCGAGACTGGCGCGCACATCGCCGGCTGCGTTCGTACCGATCAGTTCGATGCGTCGACTGCGCGGCAACTCGTGTTCGCCGTCGGCAGCCATCGCGATGATGCGCGCACCGGTTGCGTAGACGTCGATACGCTTGAAACGCAGGCTCGTGCTGCCGCCGAAACCATCTGGAAAGTTGTCGATGACCATGTCCGCGCCAACCGGCAGCGCAGCGAGCCGATCGATCTGCGCGCGCTCCAATGCCAGCGTCGCCGCCCCGGCTTGTGTCGCGACCCCGAACAGCGCTGCTGCAAGAATTGAACGCATGGTCGATCCCATCGATAGCAGAGGGATCGACAATTGCAGAACGCCCGCTCAGGTTCCGTGGACGGGGCAGCAAAAAAACGATCCGCGGCCGGCTCGCTCGCTCAGCGGCATGAAACTCGACCCCGCGCTCGAATATGGCGCGTGATTTCGCGCGCCCCGCCGGCTTCGTAACGCGAACCTAACCGGAGCAGGCGTAGCCTCGCGCTGTCTCATGACGAGCGGAGGCGACCATGCGCGCACTGCTGGCATTGATGGCGTTCCTGCCCTTGGCTGGACCGGCCCGGTCCGATGGGCCTCCGCAGCCGCGCACCGGCCAGCCGGTCCAGGCTGCTGCGGAATCGAAAGCGACGACCAGCGCTGCGCCGAATGGCAATGGCACGGCAGCCATGCGCGTCTACCGCGATCCGGTCACCGGCAAGCTCTTTCCGGCGCCGCCCGATGCATCGGCGCCGCGCTGGGACGACAGCTTGATGAGCGTCGAGCGGCTGCCGAACGGCGTGATCAAGCTCAACATCAACGGGCAACGGAATGCCGTGTTCACGGCGCATCGGAATGCCGACGGCAGTCTCGGCTATGACTGCGGCGCCGATGCGGCGCTACCCGGGCTCACGCCGGCTCCCGCTTCCGCCGCAGGTGACGCCCATGACAAGTGAGCCCGTTGCCCGGCGGCAGGCCCGCCGTGTCGTCACCGTCGTGTTGTCACTGGCCTGCATGACCGCGCAGGCCACCTCGGTCGTGATCGATATCGATCCCACCGAACCGGCCAACACCGGTTTCACCGACCCGACCCCGAGGACGGCGCTGCCGGACAATCCCGGCACCACGCTGGGCGCGCAGCGCCTCTATGTGTTCCAGACCGCAGCGAACCAGTGGGGCAACCTGATCAATTCCGCCGTCACGATCCGCGTGCTGGCGAAAATGGTCGGCCTGACCTGCAACGGCACAACCGCGACCCTGGGCAGCGCCGGGCCGCATACGGCGTTCGCCAATTTTCCCAGCGCGCCGAAAGGCAACACGTTTTATGCGGTCGCCGAGGCCAACGCACTGGCCGGTTCGGATCAGGACCCGGCGGCCGACGACATCGACGCGAGTTTCAACGTCACGCTCGACAGCGGCACCTGCCTGAACGGCACCACCGGCTGGTACTACGGCACGAATCCGGCGAATCCGGTGCCGAGCGGCACGGTTCCGCTGATGCCGGTGATCTTCCATGAACTGGGCCACGGCCTCGGTTTCATCTCGCTCACCAATCCCGCCACGGGCGCGTTGCCGGCCGGCATCCCGGACATCTGGGCCTACTACCAGTACGACCTGCAGACCGGCAGCACCTGGGCCGGCATGAGCGATGCGCAGCGCGCGGCCTCGGCATTGAACGACCCGAACCTGATCTGGGCCGGCAAGGCGACCAACGCGCAAGCGCCGGCGTTCATGAAGCCGACTCCGCAGCAGGTGCTGCTGACCGCACCGACCCGTCTCGCCGCGCCCTATCCGGCCGGTGCCGCGCAGTTCGGGCCGGCGCTGACCTCGGCCGGCATCGCCGGCAACGTCGTGCTCGCGATGAACGGCAGCGCCACCGATGGCTGCACCGCCATCACGTCGAGCGTCAGCGGCAAGCTTGCGCTGATCGATCGCGGCACCTGCAGCTTCACCATCAAAGTGAAGAATGCGCAGAATGCGGGCGCGGCGGCGGCGCTGATCGCGAACAATGCACCGGGGCTCTTCACCATGACCGGCTCGGACCCCAGCATCACGATTGCGTCGTTGCTGGTTACGCAGGAGCTCGGCTCGTTGATCAAGACCGCGCTCGGATCGGGCACGGTCAGCGCGACACTCAGCACCGGCAACCAGGCCGCGGCGACCAAGCAGGGCTGCGTGCGCCAGTACGCGCCACCGGTTCTCGAGCAGGGCTCATCGGTATCCCATTTCCACTCCGACGCTTATCCGGGGTTGCTGATGGGGCCGGTGTTGAACGAGACGATCTTCAACCACGTCGATCTGACCCTGCCGCTGTTCAAGGACATCGGCTGGAGCACGAACATCGACGACCTTCTGTTCTACGACGGCTTCGACGGCAATCCGTGCGCGGTCGTGCAACCTTGACGCGCCATTTCACCCGAGGTGGTCGAGCATCATGTCGCGTCGATACGCTGCTCGCCGCGGAACAGCAGCCAGCGCCGTGGCACCGGCGTCACCGTGGCACCGGCAGCGAGTCTGCCGATCGGGAAACGGCTGCGTTCGTAGACCGCGACGATCGGGGCGCTCAACAGCGGGTGCTCGGCTTCGACGCGGATCAACGGACCAAGGTCGCGGATCGCGCTGATCCTGGCCGGCGCGATCGCGGTTTCATCGGCATCGAGATCAAGATCGTGCGGGCGCACGAACGCGGTCACGTCGGCCGCATCGACACCGGTCCAGCGTGCGTGCAGCGCCGTCGGCAATTCGTTCACTTCGCCGAGGAAGCGGCACACGAACGGACTGGCCGGCTGCGTGTACAAGGTCTGCGGGTCGGCCAGCTGCTCGATGCGGCCCTTGTTCATCACCGCGATGCGGTCGGCGAGTTCGAACGCTTCCTCCTGGTCATGGGTCACGAACACGCTGGTCACGTGGATGCGGTCGTGCAGGCCGCGCAACCAGCGCCGCAGGTCGCCGCGCACTCGTGCGTCGAGCGCGCCGAACGGCTCGTCGAGCAGCAGGATCTCCGGTTCGACCGCGAGCGCGCGCGCGAGCGCGACGCGTTGGCGCTGACCACCGGAAAGTTGCGCCGGATAACGTTGGGCGAGCTCGCCGAGTTGCACCAGTTCGAGCAGATCGTGCACGCGACGCTTCAGTTCGGCGCGGCGCGGACGCAAGCGCCAGCCGCGCACGCGAAGGCCGAATGCGACGTTCTCGAATACGCTCAGGTGATTGAACAGCGCGTAGTGCTGGAACACGAAACCGACATGCCGATTGCGCGCGCTGATTGAGGTCACGTCGCGCCCCTCGAAACGCACCGTGCCGCTGTCGGGAAATTCGAGGCCGGCGGTCACGCGCAGCAGCGTGGTCTTGCCGCAGCCGGACGGACCGAGCAGCGCGAGCAGCTCGCCGGACTCGATGGACAGGTCGATGCCGTTCAGCGCGGGCGCTTCGCCGTAGCGGTAGCGGATATCCGAGAGTTCGATACTCATGCAACATCCTGTTCCGGCATGGCGTGACGCATGCGCCAGCCGATGATCTGTTTCAGCGCCAAGGTCGCCAGCGCGAGCAGCGCGAGCAGCGAGGCAACCGCGAACGCGGCGGTGCGGTTGTACTCGTTGTAGAGGATCTCGACGTGCAGCGGCATCGTGTCGGTGAGGCCGCGGATATGACCAGACACGACCGATACGGCGCCGAACTCGCCGATCGCGCGCGCGTTGCAGAGGATCACGCCGTACGCGAGTCCCCAGCCGATCTTCGGCAGCACCACACGCCAGAACATCGACCAGCCACCCGCGCCGAGCGTCAGCGCGGCCTGTTCCTGCTCACTGCCCTGCGCCTGCATCAGCGGGATCAGCTCGCGCGCAACGAACGGGAACGTGACGAACGTGGTCGCGAGCACGATGCCGGGCACCGCGAAAATGATGCGGATGTCGTGCGCGGCCAGCCACGGTCCGAGCCAGCCCTGCGCGCCGAACAGCAGCACGTAGACCAGGCCAGCGATCACCGGCGACACCGCGAACGGCAGGTCGATCAGGCTGAGCAGCAGGTTCTTGCCGCGGAACGCGAAGCGCGTGACCAGCCACGCCGCGGCGACGCCGAACACGGTGTTCACCGGCACCGCGATCGCGGCGACCAGCAGGGTCAGCTCGATCGCCGCGCGCGCGTCCTCGTCGACCAGGCTGGCGAGATAGACGGCGAGGCCTTTCTCGAACGCGTAGCCGAACACGGCGAGCAGCGGCAGCACGAGGAACAGGCCGACGAACACCAGCGCGACCGTCAGCAGGCCCCAGCGCAGCCAGCGCGGATCGCGCAGCGCGGACGACGACTTGCGCAGGTTGGTCATGCAGCACCTGCCGAGCGCTGTCGCACGGTCCACAGCTGCAGCAGGTTGATCGCGAACAGCGCGGCGAACGACGCCAGCAGCAGCACGACCGCGATCGCGGTCGCGCCGGCGTAGTCGTACTGATCGAGCTTGCTGACGATCAGCAGCGGCGCGATCTCCGAAACCATCGGCATGTTGCCGGCGATGAAGATCACCGAGCCGTATTCGCCGAGCGCACGCGCGAACGCGAGCGCGAAGCCGGAGAGGATCGCCGGCCACAAGGTCGGCAGCACGACGCGCCACAGCGTGATCAGGCGGCTCGCGCCGAGCGTCGCCGCGGCTTCCTCGACATCGGGCTCGAGCTGCTCCAGCACCGGTTGCACACTGCGCACGAGGAACGGCAGGCTGACGAAGGTCAGCGCGACCGTGATGCCGGTCGGCGTGTAGGCGACCTTCCAGCCGGCCGCCTCGATCCAGCGGCCGAGCGGGCCGTTCGACGCATACAGCGCGGTCAGCGTGATGCCGGCCACCGCGGTCGGCAGCGCGAACGGCAGGTCGACCAGCGCATCGACGAGCTTCCTGCCGGGAAAGCGGTAGCGCACCAGCACCCACGCCAGCAAGGGTCCGAACACGAGGTTGATCGACCCGGCGAGCGCGGCGCAGCCGAACGTGACGCGGTATGCAGCCAGCGCGCGTGGGGTGGTTACCGCATCCCAGAACTGCATCGGACCGAGCGCCGCCGATTTCAGCGCGAGCGCGGCCAGCGGCAGCAGCACGATCAAGCCGAGATAGCTCAGGCACAGCCCGAGCGTCAGACCGAATCCGGGCAGCGCGTGTCGGCGCCGTCGGCGCATGGGAACTCCTTCTGCCAAGCCCCGCTTACCTGCCGGGCGTGTAGATCTGGTCGAATGTGCCGCCTTCCGCGAAATGTGCCGCCTGCGCCTTCTGCCAGCCACCGAAGGTGTCGTCGACGGTGAACAGCGGCAGCTTCGGGAACTTGTCCGCATGTTTCGCCGCGACCGCGGCATCGCGCGGACGATAGCCGTTCTTCGCCGCGATCTCCTGGCCCTGCGGCGTGTACAGATACTTGAGATAGGCCTCGGCGAGCTTGCGCGAGCCGCGCTTGTCGACCACCTTGTCGACGATCGCCACCGGCGGTTCGGCGAGGATACTGATCGAGGGTACGACGATCTCGAACTTGTCCTTGCTGCCGGCTTCGCCGAGCGCGAGCAGTGCCTCGTTCTCCCAGGCCAGCAGCACGTCGCCCTGGCCGCGTTCGACGAACGTCGTGGTCGCGCCGCGCGCGCCGGTGTCGAGCACCGGCACGTTCTTGAACAGCTTCGCGACGAACGCCTTCGCGCCCGCGTCGCCGCCCTGCTTCTTCGCGGCGTAGCCCCAGGCGGCGAGGTAGTTCCAGCGTGCGCCGCCGCTGGTCTTCGGATTCGGCGTGATCACGCCGATGCCGGGCCTGATCAGGTCGTCCCAGTCCTTGATGCTTTTCGGGTTGCCCTTGCGCACCAGGAACACGATCGTCGAGGTGTATGGCGAACTGTTGTCCGGCAGGCGCTGCTGCCAGTCGGCCGGCACGAGATCGCCATGCGCGTGCAGCGCATCGATGTCGTACGCGAGTGCGAGCGTGACCACGTCGGCCTGCAGGCCATCGATCACGCTGCGGCTCTGCTTGCCGGAACCGCCGTGGGATTGCTTGATCGTCACGCTCTCGCCGGTGCGCTGCTTCCAATCGGCCGCGAACGCGGCGTCGACGTCGCGATACAACTCGCGGGTCGGATCGTAGGAGACGTTGAGCAGGGTCGCATCGGCCTGCGCGCGAGCGGCGAGGCCGAATGCGGCGAACACGAAAATCGCAACGAGCACGCGTCGCATGGCGGCTTCCCCTTCGAGTCGATACGAGGAGACCAGTCTGGCAGCGAATTCGTTAGGGAGGTGTTACCTGGATATGGCGAGTGGTCATCTCGTCATGCCGGTGGCACTGCTGGCAAAGCTTGGCGATGTTGCCAACCTATGCCTCGCGCGAGGTTGCGTCTGTGCGTGCGAGGGATCTGCGCGCTGGAGACCCCAGTAGCCTGCCAGTTGGCGTGCTGACGCGAATCGCGAAGACTCAGGCGGCTAAGTAGCAGCTACGATCCCCGCTGGGCCGACGAGGCTGCGCCGGCGCTCCGTCAAACGCCGGAGCACTTTAGTGTCGGCCAAGTCATGTGCCTCGTACATATCTCGTTGCGATAGGTGGCGCTCACGCACCGGCGTGGGGCCGTCCCAACGGGGCAACTCGGCCACGTGCTGTCGACTTCGATCGCCGACTATGTTCAATCAACGATCCGCGTCTGGGCGACTTCTGCGTGCTCTGGTCAACTCATACCTGCGCCCTGAGGCCGACTTTGTGCCCTCACGCACACCAGTGCAAATGAGGCGCCGTCATCTTTGGAGTGTTTATTGCCGACATGGTAAGCCACTCGCTATGATTTTTTTTAAGTATTAATTCTCCGTTTTGAAGTTTTATTCCAATTCAATAAATTGCTGATCTGGAATAGAGATTCCAAGTCCGTTTTATACGCACGACAGCCTCCATATCGACCTCGTTACGGTTGTCACAAGAATAGTTTCAAGCTATTTGAGGGGCTTGTCTTTGATATGGGAAAGGAATAAGCATTGGAAGCGCGCAGTTGCACTGAAATGACTCGTTTGTTCAATATTCAAATGGATTATTGAATACGGCTGGCACCATGGATCGACACCGGCTCGTCCTTGCGCAGGTTAGCACCATCCGCCTTGCGACCGACTGTGATAAACGCTGCTAATTCGTCAGATTTACGACAGTGTTTCAGTGCTATTACTCCCAAGCGGACTGCCTCTGGTTCGATTGATTTCTTGCGCTCAAGAGAGGGGGTGCAAGAGATCGTGCCACGTGCTCGCTGGTCGAAGATCACGCGTGGCCGTCGCGCCGCTGTGCAGTGGGTTTCCCCCGTGTTCAAACCATTATTCAGCCTTCGTGCGTGTAGGCAGGACGCCCATTGCCCGAAGGCCGAACAGGCGCGGCCGCGCAAAAAAACCATCCGATATTTCGATGCTTGCATATTGAGGGAGATCAGTAATGCTCAGATCGACGAATATCTCGCGGCGTGCCGCACTCACGGCGGCAATCGCCATCAGTTGTTGGGCAATCGGGCCGGCTCAGGCCATCGTCCCGCCATCGGGCGTGCAGATCGGTGCCGATTCACCGGTCGCCATCGGGTCTGCAACCAACTTGGGGCAGGGCGATGTGGTCAATGGCCTGCTGCCGTTCACGCAGCCGATCCATATCCAGGTCGCGCTCAAGTTGCGCAACAACACCCAACTCATGAGTTTTCTGAGAGCTGCGGCCCAGCCCAGCGTAATGGGTGTGCACGCGGTCATGTCACCTGACGAGTTTGTCGCCAATCATTCGCCGACCGTGGATCAGGCGAATGCGGTTGTGGCCTTCCTGACCCAGGCAGGGTTCAAGAATGTCGTGGTCGCGCCGAATCGCCTGCTGGTATCGGCGGATGGCACCGCGGACGTCGCCCAGGCGGCGTTCCAGACCTCGTTCGCGCGCGTGCGTACCAAGGACGGCCGTGACGCGTTCGCGAACACTGCGGATGTGCATATCCCGACGGTGCTGCAGAGCAGCGTGCTTGCGGTGATCGGCCTGCAGACTGTGCACCAGGCGCACACGATGAACCAGGTCGTGCCGCAAAGCGGAGCGGGTATCTTCGCGGTGACCGGACACAACCCGACCGAGTTTTCGTCGATCTACAGCGGCACCGGCGTGGCGACCGCGGCGGGTGTAACCGTCGGCATCATCACGCAGGGCGCGATCGGGCAGACGATCACCGACCTCAACACGTTCACATCCAACAACGGCTTGCCGACTGTGACGACCCAGACGGTCAACACCAACGGCACCAGCACCGACGCCAGCGGCGTCGGCGAATGGAACCTGGACAGCCAGGACATCGTCGGCATGGGTGGCGGCCAGGTTGGCAAGATCATCTTCTACAACATTCCGACGTTGTCGAATGCGGATCTGACGGCTGACATCAACACGGTCGTCACCGCCAACGCGGCGAAGATCATCAACGTCTCGCTCGGCGAGTGCGAAACCTCCGCGCAGGGCGATGGCTCGGCGGCGGCACAGGACCAGAGCTTCCAGCAGGCGGTCGCGCAAGGCCAGACGTTCTCGATCTCGACCGGTGACTCCGGCGCGGACGAGTGTGCCAACGGCGGCATCACACCGAGTTGGCCCGCCGCCTCGCAGTACGTGGTCGCAGTCGCCGGCACCAAGCTGGACGCTTCGACGACGACCTGGAACAGCGAGGTGGTCTGGAACGATCTGCCCAGCAACGGCGCCACCGGCGGTAGTCCGAGTACCTTCGAACCGAAGCCGAGCTGGCAGAACGCTCTCGTCTCCGGCACCACGCGCGGCGTGGCCGACGTTGCGTTCGACGCCAGCCCGTTCTCTGGCGCAAAGGTGATCGTCAATGGCGCGAGCCAGCAGATCGGCGGCACCAGCCTGTCCGCGCCGATCTTCGCCGGCATGTGGGCGCGCGTGATCGCGGTGAAGGGCACCAGCGTCGGTTTCGCGGCGCCGTTGCTGTACCAGCTCCCGGCGTCCGACTTCCACGACATCGTCTCCGGCAACAACGGCGGCTTTAGCGCGGGGCCTGGCTATGACTTCGCGAGCGGCCGTGGCAGCGTGATCCTGAGCAGCGCGATCAACCATATCGGTGGCGTTGTCGGCGGTACACCAACCGCGAACTTCAGCTTCACGACCAGCGGATTGACGGCAACCTTCACCGACAGTTCCACCGATTCGGGCGGCACGATCAGCTCGCATGCGTGGACCTTCGGCGATGGCGGCACCTCGACCGCAACCAGCCCCAGCCACACCTATGCGGCCGCGGGCACCTACAGCGTGACCGAAACGGTGAAGGACAGCGTCAGCGGTGCGACCAACGCGAAGACGCAGTCGGTGACGGTCGCCAGCGCGGGCGGTACACCGACGGCCAACTTCGCCTTCACGACGAATGGCCTGACCGCAACGTTCACGGACTCGTCCACCGACAGCGGCGGCACGATCGGTACGCATGCGTGGACCTTCGGCGACGGCGGCACTTCGACCGCGACCAACCCGAGCCACACCTATGCGGCTGCAGGCACCTACAGCGTGACCGAAACAGTGACCGACAGCGTGAATAGCACGACCAGCTCGAAGACTGCCTCGGTGACGGTCAGCGGCGGTGGCGGCTCGACACAGCTGCTCGTCAATCCGGGTTTCGAGAGCTCGATCTCGCCTTGGACAGCCACGTCGGGTGTGGATTGCTCGACGGGTTGCAGCGGCGAGAGCGCACACGCGGGCGCAGGGTTTGTGTGGCTGAACGGTTACGGCTCGACGCATACGGATACCGTCTCGCAGAAGGTCGCGATCACGGCCGGCAAGTCCAAGGCGACGTTGCAGTACTACCTGCACATCGACACCGCGGAAACGACGACCACGACGGCCTACGACAAGCTGACGGTTGGGGTCTACAACAGTTCGGGCACGCTGCTGAAGACGTTGGCGACGTATTCCAACCTGAATGCGGCGTCGGGCTACACGGTCCACTCGAATGACGTGAGCGCCTATATCGGCCAGACTGTGACGATCAAGTTCACCGGCACCGAGGATGCGTCGCTGCAGACGTCTTTCGTGCTCGATGACGTCACGTTGACCGTGCAATAAGGCGGCGAAAGCGGCCGCGGGACGCGGCCGCTTTCGTTCGATGGTTATTTGGAGAGGGCCGCATTGAGCGGCCCTCTTTTTTTTGGATTGCAGTGTGCCGGTCCGCATTGCCGGCGAGAGTCTGGGGACTAGCAACGCGAGTTCATCCGGACCTTCAAGGAATCGCCAGGTGCGATTTCCAATGTCGATGAAACGGATCCGAGCGGATGGTGTCTCCGCGAAAGGCGCGGGCTGGAACTCTACGGGCAGGTGCTCATTCAAGCCGATGGCTGGGGCCTTACGCTTCTAACCGCCGAAATTGAAGAGTCTGACGAAGACGAATAGTCGTCCTCGGATAGCCGTTTGTGGCTGTACGAAACGCGATGGACGGGTGACCTCCGACTGGTCACCTGCAGCGGACCAAGCATAGACAGCAGCTGCCAACGTTTGCCCGCAGGTCGGTGAAGTCTCTGAGCATCCTTTCATAAATTGCCAAACTTCGCCTGCATCGAAGTGTCCGGCTTAAGCTGCATGACGACCGGCGTGGGCGAAGCAGGCGGACGCACGGCGACAATAGGAACGAAACCCGACAGCTGGCCGGATCAAATGCGCGAACAGGCGATTGGCTTCCTCGGCCGACAGGATCGGGCCTTGCCTTCGCGCACGCGGTGTCTGGGCCCCCGATAAGCTCTTCGATCGCAAGATTCGCGACTGCTACGCGCATCTGCCGATCGGAGAGGGCTGCCGAAGTAACGATCCTCCTCATCGTGGCCCAGCTCCCTGTGGCGTGACGGGCGAATGCTCTTGCGCATGTCATGCCGCGAACATGGCGCTGATGTCCTTGTAGCTCACGACGTCATTGGCAAAGGTGAAGGTGCCGTGTTCCCGCATTTCCAGCGCAGCGCGAAGAAATGCGCCCAGCGCGGCGCGAGACAGTGCGCTGCCGACGCTGACGCGCTTGACGCCCATGGCCGACAGGGTCGCGAGATCGAGTTGCGTCCCCTGCAGCCCCATCACGACATTCACCGGGCGATCGACTGACCTGACCACCGCGGCGATGTCGTCCTTGCGGGTCAGGCCGGGCGCGTAGAGAACATCCGCACCCGCCTCCTGATACGCCTGCAGCCGCTCGATCGTGTCCTCAAGATCGGGCTTGCCGACCAGATAGTTCTCCGCCCTCGCGGTCAGCGTGAATGTGAAAGGCAGAGCACGCGCGGCCTCCGCCGCTGCGCGGATTCGCTCGACCGCGTGTGCACGTTCATAGATCGGATGATTCGCGTGTCCGCTTGCATCTTCGATCGAGCCGCCGACGACACCCGCTGCTGCCGCAAGCTGGATCGTCTTTGCGACGGTTTGGGGGGCGTCGCCGTAGCCATTCTCAAGATCGGCGCTGACAGGCAGGTCGCTGGCCGAGGCAATCGCCGCGACGTGCGCCATCATGTCGTCACGAGCTATCGTGTTATCCCGCCGCCCAAGAGAAAACGCATATCCGGCGCTCGTGGTGGCCAGAGCCTCAAAGCCCAGATGCGCCAGCATCCGCGCAGTGCCGACATCCCACGGATTGGGAATGATGAATGCGCCGGCACGTTCATGAAGCTCACGAAAGGCCCGGCCCTTTTCAGCCTGGGTCACGGGGGCGATCACGTCGACCCTGCGAACGTCGAGGGCAGGTTGAACGTTCCATCGACGACCTCCACGAAATTTCTCTCTTCGCGGAGAATGAGGCGCATGTCATGCGCCATGGCGAGATTTTCACGCGCTTGGGGATCTGCCTTCAAACGTGTTCTGTAGGTCTCATAGGCTGCGAGATTACTGAAAGCAATCAGGCCCCAAGCGATGTCGTTCGTGCCTTCATGCGGAAGAAAATATCCGACCAGGTGGCCACCGCATCGAGGGATGATATGACGCCAATTCTCGGCGTACTTCTTGAAGCCCTCTCGCTGGAACGGATCGATCTGGTAGCGGATGAAGCAGGTTATCGTCATGGGTGCCTTTTCCGCGGCGGGTTTGGCCTGTGCAGTGCGGCCAAGGGTCAGCGCGGCATAGATCGCCGCGATGCTCGCGATGGCTTCGCGGCGATTCATCTGTGAAGTCGAGGGCTGTGTCGGATGCATGGCCCGCAGTGTGCCGATTGTTCGGCATGAACAATTCGTCTACGATCAAAATATGGATGTCGACGCGGACAATGCGGTCGCCAGAATAGCGGCATCGATCGGCGAGCCCGCGCGAGCGCGCATGCTCTATTGCTTGTTGGACGGTCACGCGCGAACCGGCACCGAACTGGCGATCGTCGCGGACGTGAGTCCTTCAACGGCCAGCGTGCACCTTGCTCGGCTGAAGGAGCACCAACTGGTGAAGGTGCTCGCCCAAGGGAAACATCGCTACTACAGTTTGCACGACGGCAGCGTCGCCGCAGCGCTCGAGGCGTTGATGGTCGTCGCGGGCGGATCGCGCGACAGGTTCGTGCCGAACACCCCAGGCCGACTGCGTGCCGCACGCACGTGCTACGACCACATGGCCGGTGCAGTGGCCGTTTCCCTGCACGATCGTTTCAGTGAATTGGAATGGTTGTCCGTCAGTTCGGTGGACGACGATGCGTACGATCTCACCGAAGAGGGTGCGAAGGCATTTGCACGGCTTGGCATCGACATCGAAGCCACTCGGAAGCTGCGTCGTCGCTTCGCTTGCGCCTGCATCGATTGGAGCGAGCGCCGACCCCATATGGGCGGGGCGCTCGGTGCTGCTCTTCTGACGGTCGCATTGAAACACCGTTGGGTAGTCCAGGATCTCGACAGCCGCGCCTTGAGCGTTACCCGACTTGGCGCGCGCGAAATGCGTGCGCGATTCGGTCTTCAGGACTGAGAGCCGGATCATGCACGAACGGGAGAATCGGGAGCGCCTTCAGTCCGGACGTCCGCGGAATATGTCCGCGGACAGTCTTTTGTGGGCGACGCCTTCGGCGTAAGTGACTGATGGGAAAGTAACCCCTTGCGGATTCTCGCTGGCACGGGCTTTGCGATATGGCTCGGAACGCTTTTCGCCTCTGCGAAAGTTCATTCCGAAACAGGAGCCGTCCCATGATACGTGCCGCTCTCGCCTTTCCCCTGCTCTACGCTTCCTTCGCTATCGCGACCGATACCGTCGGGCCGGAGCAGGCAAAGCGAATCGACGCGGACGTCGAAATCATCCTCCATCGCACCGCGACGCCTGGTGCTACGGTCGCTATCGCCGAGCACGGTCATATCGTCTACAGCAACGCCTATGGATTGCGCGATCGCGAACGGCACCTGCCGGCCACGGTAGGCACCTATTACGAAATTGGTTCGATCACCAAGCAATTCACCGCCGCGGCGATCCTGCAGTTGCAGGAGGCCGGCAAGCTGCACATTGACGACAAACTTGCAGCCTTCCTGCCCGCCGCACCGCATGCCAACGAGGTCACGCTGCGGCAACTGCTCTCGCACACCAGTGGCCTGCCGGAGTACCTCGATGGGCCGGATATCGAGCAGGATGCCACCAAGCCGGCCACGTTCGATCAGGTCATGGCGCGCATCGCAGGCAAGCCACTCGACTTCGAGCCGGGCAGTCGGTGGTCGTACTCGAACACGGGCTACATCCTCTTGGGTCGCGTCATTGAGGTCCTCTCGCATGAGTCCTATCGCCACTATGTGCAGACCCATTTGCTCGGCCCCGCCGGAATGACACACACCTTCACGGGCGGCGACGAGACGCACCTGCCGAACATGGCGATCGGCTACCGCCACAAGAATGAGCGGATCGAGCGCGCGCCGACGATCAGCGATACGTTCGGATGGTCGGCGGGGTTCCTCGTGTCGACGGTGAGCGACCTCGAAAAATGGAACGACGCGCTGATGAACGGCAGAATCGTGACGCCGGCTGATTACGCGTCAATGAGCACTTCAGTGAAAACGACCAAGCAAGGGGATGCCGGCTACGGTTTCGGCCTGTTCGTCGATTCCGTCGGCGAACAGCCGCGCGTCGGACACACCGGCGGATCGTTCGGCTTCACGACCGCGAACGAATACTTTCCGAAACAGGGCGTCCAGATCATTGCGTTCACCAACAACGGAGACAATCCGGAACCGGGCGAGATGATTACCTCGGCCGTATTCAATGTGTTGTTTCCGGATATCGCCGCGGCTGCTGTTCGTCCGGCTGCCGACGAGGACAAGCGTGCGACGGCGGACGCCAAGGCGTTCTTTGTCCAGCTCCAGCACGGAACCGAAGATTCCTCCCGCCTGGGCCCCAAGCTGGAAGCGAAAATGAAAGCCGGTCTCGCGGAACGTTTTGCCAGGCAGCTGGGGCCTTATGGCGCCCCGGAGCAATTCGTCTTCAAAGGGCAGCGATCGGACGCGAAGCTGAGGTGGCTCGACTACCTGGTCACCTTCGGCCCGGGCAGCTCACTCAAATTTGCCGTAGGGCTTGACGTCGAGGGCAAAATCGCGAGTCTATCCCTCGGATAGCAAGCCTGCTCGCCGATGCCTGGTGAGCAGCCCGATCTGCGCACTCGGCAACGTGGCACCCTGCCGGCGTGGCGGTGGCACATCCGTGTGCCGGAACAACTCCGCGATTGCTTCGTGAATCAGAACTCGTAGGCCGCGCCGACGTAGAACGTGCGGCCGAGACCGGGTTCGAGGCCGCCGCCGAACACACGCGCGTAGTACTTGCGGTCGGTCAGGTTCGACACGCCGCCGAGCACGCGCACCTGGGGCAGCACCCACCAGTCGCCCGAGAAATCTGCGATCGTGTACGAAGGCACCTTGGCCGGGATGTAGCCGGTCGTGGCGGGAGTCGCTGTGGCGATTGGCGCCGGCAGATTCGAGTCCTGCCAGTACTGGCTCGCGACCGAGACAACGGACAACGCGAGCTTGAGCTTCTTGTCTTCGCGGTAGGCCACGCCAACGCGTGCGAGGTAGTTCGGCGAGAACGCCGGTTTCTTGCCCGTGTTGCCCTTGATCGATTGGGTGAACTCCGCGTTGAGCAGGCTCAGGTTCGCGAACACGGACAGGTGCCGCGTCGTCTTCGGATCCTGCGCGGCGAGGAAGTCATAGTCGATCTGACCCTCGAAGCCGCGATGGCGCGTGTTGCCGGTGTTCACGTTGATCGTGTTGCCAGGCGCCGCGCCGGGAATCTGCAGCGACTCGATGCGGTCCTTCACGTTCACCCAGAACAGGCTGGCGTCGTAGAACAGGCCGTCGACCGGCGTGCCGTGCACGCCGGCTTCCCACGACAGCACGTGGGTCGGGCTCGGATCGTTGATCGCGCCGGCCGCGGTGTTGCCGAACGGCGAGCCGATGTCGAAGTACCGCACCGGACGCCAGCCCTGCGAGACGTTGAAGTACGTTTCGTTGGCGTGACCAAAGTCGTTGCCGACACCGAGGCCGAACAGCGGCACGTTGTGCGTGACGCTGCGGTTGACGAGATCGCGACTCAGCGTCACCGGCTTGACCGTCTCGTTGATATCGACGTTCTCGCGCTCGATGCGCACCGACGGCACCAGGTGCCAGTCGGGAGCGAAGCGGAACACGTTCTCGGCGAAGATCGCGCCGTAGTCGGTCGAGCGGGCCTGGCGCAGGCGCGCGCAGTTCTTGTCTTTCACATCAACACAGGGGCGGCCGGAACGGTCATAGCGCTGGGGGAACAGCGTGTTTTCGGTCCACTGCCGGAATGGCGCATCGGAGTGATACAACGTGGTGCCGACCGTGAACGCATTGCCGCGGCCCCAGTGATGCACGAGTCGCGCATCGAGTCCGGCGAAGCGGAACTGGTCGTCCTGCACGGTCGCCGTCGTTGGCGGATTGCCGCGGTCCTGCGAACGCGAGGCGTTGTCCTGGTAACCGCCCCAGAGCTTCGCGACGAGTTCGGTTTCCGGATCGAAATGGCGCTCGTGGGTCAGGCTGAGCACATAACGATCCGTCCACACGCGGTTGTACGGCGTCGTGGTCAGGTCCTCGTTCGCGACGAATTGCGAATAGTTCAGTTTGCCCGGATCGCCGGTATTCAGGCTGTAGGCGTGGAGGTCCAGCCCGTAGTACGCCATGTCGTCCGGTCGGTAACCGACATGCAGGTCGGCGCCCTTGAGCCTGGAATCGCCGTTGTCGCGCTGGCCATCGTTGCGGCGGTAGTGCGCGTCGGCGAGGTAGTCCCATTCGCCCGACGTGCCGGAGACCTGGTTGAACGTCGCGAACATTCCGTTGCTGCCGACGACGTTTTCGGTGTAACCGGCGAGTTCACGATCGGCGACCGGCTTGCGGCTGATCATGTTCACGACCGGCGGCGGCTCGGGTCCGTACAGCAGCGAGCTGCCGCCGCGGATCAGCTGCACCTCGGAGATCTGCTGCGGCATCGGGAACGTGTAGATCGTCGGATAGCCGATCCAGTCGGCCTCGAGCGGGATGCCGTCCAGCATCACGGTGACGAACTCGGATTCCTGCGGATTGCCGATGCCGCGATAGGAAAGGTTCAACTGACCCGGGGTCTGCTGCTCGGAGTAGAACAGGCCCGGCGTCTGCGCGAACAGGTCGCGCAGGTTGTTGTCGACGACGGTCGGGATGCTGTCCGTTTTCGTGATCGACGTCTTCTTGGTCACCGTAATCAGCGGACCATCGACCTCGCGCATGATGTGCTGCAACTTCGGGCGTGTATCGTCCTGCGGGCGATGCTCGCGGACGCTGATCTTCGGCAATGCATTGGCCGGCGTGTCGTCCTTCGACGGCTGCGTGTCCTGTGCATACGCGGGCGAGGCCAGGCAATTCGCGATCGCGAGCGCAAGCACGCCCGGCACGATGGCTATCGTTCTCATTGGGCATTTCCTCAGGAATTGCGCGGCGTTCCCCTCTGAACGCGCGCGAACGTCTTTTATCGCAGGCTTGTGCCGGATGAGACAGAGCGTACAGGCCTAAGTCTAGTGGCGGATATTCAATCCGCCACTAGACCAGAAGAGCTTGCGAGACGGCGCTTAGTGCGCCGGCGGATCAGGCACGAATTCGCTTGGAAACGGTCGCGGCTCGCCGCGCGCAATCGGCCGTTGGATGATGCCCTGCGCGACCAGGTTCGCGTAGCTGTCGTACCAGACCGCGACGGTTTCCGCGGGTCGGCGCGACGCACGCTCGAAGCTCGTCGTATCGACATGCGCGTATTCGCGTTCGCCGTGGCCGGTGCCAAGACGTTCTGTGCTGCGCGCGAGCGCTTTCTGCTGCGCCTCCGGCTGGGCGGGCATCGGACGCGCCGCGCCGGCGGCCGCAGCCGGCGCTTGCGCGCGCTGCGCTTCTGCATCCATGGGCGCCGGGGTCGGCGCAGGCGAGGGTGCCTCGCGCGCGATTTCGTCGCGATAGCGCCACACCGGCACGCGCTCGGTGAACACCGCGACACCGATCACGCCGACATTCGCCGGCCGGCCGGTGCGTGCCGCGTAGCTGTCGGACAGTGCGGTGAAATTGAACTGCGCGACCTCGTCGAGATTCTTGCGCCAGCCGCTGATCTCGGTCGACTCGAAAGGCGCGAGCACATAGCCGGTCTGGTCCGGGCTCGCGGTCTGGCCGCTGACCGCGTTGACGCCGTCGACGCTGAGCACGGCCAGCAGGCGGCCGCCGCTGCGGTTGGAGAGGCGCACCGAATAGCGATGCCCCGGCGTGCCGGCGACATACAGCTTGCCGCGGTCGGCCCAGGTCGGCAGCGTGGTGCCGGTGTCGCGGTCGATGATGGTGAGGTCGAGCAGGTTGCCGGCACGCGCGGGTGTGGCGATCGCGGCGGCCAGCAGGGCGGCGCAGAGCAGGGTACGCATGACGCATCTCCTTGGGTGGGCGAGGGCATGCAACGCGGCGGTACAGCGGGCGGGGTTGCGTGCGCGTACGGTGTGGTTGCCTCCATACGGACCGCGTATTACGATTGCGCATGCCCCATGCGCATCGACTGTCCATGCCGTCTCCCGCCAAGAAGCCGACCAATCTGAGCATCCGCAGTGACCTTCTCGAGGAAGCGCGCGCGCTCGACATCAATCTCTCGGCCGAGATGGAGAAACATCTGATCGAAGTGATCCGCCAGCGCCGCGCCGAGCAGTGGCTGAAGGACAACCGCGCGGCGATCGAGGCCTACAACCGGCACATCGAGCGCGACGGGCTGTGGAGCGACGGCCTCAGGACGTTCTGACCGGATGGCCCGCTTCGACGTCTACCGCAACGAGAGCGCGCAGAGCGCGAAACGCTTTCCGTATTTCCTCGTCGTGCAATCGGACTTGCTCGATGGCCTGTCGACCACGGTCGTGGTGCCGCTCGGCAAGCCCGGCGTCGTCGGCGGACGGCTTGCACAGACGTTGACTCCGGCACTGGATGTCGACGGGGAAGCGCTGGTGATGTACACGCCGGAACTCGCGGCAGTTCATGCAACGGTGCTGCGCAAACGCGTCGGCAACCTCGAAGGTCAGCGCGGCGCGATCCTGCGTGCGCTCGATTTCCTGTTCAGCGGCATCTGAATCCGCGCCATCCATCCTTATCCCATGCAGAAGCGACGCATCCTCACCGGCATCACGACGAGCGGCACGCCGCACCTCGGCAACTACGTCGGTGCGATCCGACCGGCGATCGCGGCCAGCCGCCGCGACGATGCCGAATCGTTCTACTTCCTGGCCGATTACCACGCGCTGATCAAGACCGGCGAACCCGCGCGCGTGCAGCAGTCCACGCTCGAAATCGCGGCTAGCTGGCTCGCCTGCGGCCTCGATCCGGACAAGGTGTTCTTCTACCGCCAATCGGATATTCCGGAAATCCCGGAACTGACCTGGCTGCTGACTTGCGTGACCGCGAAGGGTCTGCTCAATCGCGCGCATGCGTACAAGGCCGCGGTCGACGCGAACACCGCGACCGGCGAGGACGCCGATGCCGGTGTCACCGCCGGGCTCTACATGTACCCGGTACTGATGGCCGCGGATATCCTGATCTTCAACGCGCACGAAGTGCCAGTCGGGCGCGACCAGATCCAGCACATCGAGATGGCGCGTGATATCGGGCAACGCTTCAATCATCTCTACGGCGGCGAGGGCGAGAAATTCTTCGCGCTGCCGGAAGCGAAAATCGAGGACAACGTCGCGACCTTGCCCGGCACCGACGGGCGCAAGATGTCGAAGAGCTACGACAACACGATTCCGCTCTGGTTGCCGGCGAAGGATCTGAAGAAAGCGATCCTCGGCATCGTGACCGATTCACGCGCACCGGGCGAAGCGAAGGATCCGGACACGTCAAACATCTTCGCGATCTACCAGGC
Source organism: Dokdonella soli (assembly GCF_039523175.1). NCBI lineage: Bacteria > Pseudomonadati > Pseudomonadota > Gammaproteobacteria > Lysobacterales > Rhodanobacteraceae > Dokdonella > Dokdonella soli. The sequence continues at coordinate 233,115 of NZ_BAAAEU010000006.1, read as the reverse complement.
CTTCGCGAGCGCGGAGGAAACCGCCGCGATGCGTCAGGCTTTCGCCGACGGCATCGGCTGGGGTGATGCGAAGCACAAGCTGTTCGAGCGCGTCGATGCGGAACTCGCCGCGCCGCGCGCGCGCTACGAAGCGCTGGTTGCGAAACCTAAAGTCATTGAGCAGCAGTTGCTCGCGGGTGCACGCAAAGCACGCGAGCGCAGCCGCGAGCTGACTGAAAAGCTGCGCTGGGCCGTCGGTGTGCGCGATCTCGGTGATCGCGCCTCGTCCACCTCCGCGGAGCCGGCATCTGGAAAAGCAGTGCCCGCTGCGACGTCGCTACCGCAACTCAAGAGCTATCGTGAAAGCGACAACAAGTTCTATTTCAAGCTGACCGATGCAGACGGCGGACTGTTGCTGCAGAGCCGCGCCTTCGATGCGCCGAAGGACGCCGGGCGCATCGCTTCAGCGCTCGTGGAAGCCGGCGGCGATGCACAGACCTTGATACGCGAAAGCGCGGCGACCGACATGGCTGCGCAGCAGATCGATGGGATCCTCGCCGCGCTGGCCGCACTTAAAGCCGACAAGCTTGCGAAGGAGCGTGCGAAGTCGGGCTGACGCCGACGGCGTATCCTTCGCCTCTCCGCCCGCGCTCTTTCGCCAGTCACGTGCCGCATTTCTCGCTACGCCTGATCCTGCTCGCGCTTGTCGCGCTCTACGTCGCCAGCGTGCTCTACGTGCACCTGCGCGGACGCGTGCGCCTGCGTTTCCGGCGCCAGCTGCTTGACCACTCGGGTTTGTTCGCGCCGTACAACGTGCTGATGTACGCATTCTCCGCGGTGCGTGCAAAACCCATTCTCGATCGGCCGGCCTTCCCGCAGCTCGATCCGATGCGTGACGGCTGGCGCGCGATCCGCGAGGAGGCGCTGCACCTGTTCGACGAGGGCTACATCCGCGCCGCCGAGAAGCACAGCGACGCGAGCTTCGGTTCGTTCTTCAAGGAAGGCTGGAAGCGCTTTTACCTGAAGTGGTACGGCGAGCCGCTGCCGTCCGCACACGCGCTGTGCCCGAACACGGTTGCGTTGCTCGAGACGATTCCGCAGGTGAAGGCCGCGATGTTCGCGTTGCTGCCACCCGGCAGCAAGCTCAATCCGCACCGCGATCCGTTCGCGGGCTCGCTGCGCTATCACCTCGGCCTGATCACGCCGAACTCGGACGACTGCCTGATCTTCGTCGACGGCGAGAAATATTCGTGGCGCGACGGCGAGGACATCGTGTTCGACGAGACCTTCGTGCACTGGGCCGAGAACCGCACCGACCAGACCCGCGTGATCCTGTTCTGCGACGTCGAACGCCCGCTGCGCACGCCGCTGATGCGCGGGATCAACCGTTTCGTCAGTCGCGTGCTGGGACAGGCGACTGCGGCGCAGAACGTCACGACCGAGAAGGTCGGCGTCGTCAATCGCCTCAATGCATTCGCGCATCGCGTCGGCAAGCAGCGCAAGCGCTTCAAGCGGGCCTCGCCGTTCGGTTACCGCTTGGCGCGGATCGCGCTGATCGCACTCGTGCTCGGCTGGCTGCTGCTGCCGTGGATTCCGCTGCGCGTGTGAACGTATTTCCTGGACGCGATCGTGAACCTGTCAAGCCGGTAACGATTAGATCGATTTGGATATGACCCTGAGGAGCCAAGGATGAAGGGGCAGTTTGAACGCGGCGGGGTCTGGTACTCGTATCCACTGATGCTCCTGCTGCTCGCCGTCTTCGGCGCAACACCGCAGGCACGCGCGAGCACGCGGCCGCTGGCGAGTCCAGTCGAGGACATGGCGCTTCCGCGAGCTGAGGATTTGAGCGCATCAGTCATGCGGACTGCGCTGGCGCAGACGACGTCGTTCGAGTTCGATGCGGCCGCGATCGCCAATATCGGCAAGCTGTACGAGGAAGGCGCTTGCACGCAGCTGGTTTCCCTCGCGCAGCGACAGGTGGATCGCGACGCGCGGTCCCTGATGGCCCACTACGTGCTGTCGCGCTGCAAGGCCACGCAGGGACAGAAGGCCGAAGCGGACAAGCATGCCGCTCAGTTGCCAGTGCTGATGGAAGAAATGAAGCGTCCGAGCGGCGCCTTTGGCGAAGACAGACTGATTGCGGCCAGATCATTCGTCGACTGCATCGCTTACATCGCGATCGGTCATTGGGACGTGGTCAGCGAGACGTTCGAGATCCGCAATGGCGGCTGGCGGCTCTACGACAAGGTCACCGCGCGCCGCTTGGGCGACGATCACGATGTCGTGCTGCGCTTCGACCTGACCGACTATGCGCACGACATGGTCGCGGCGGCTTCCACGCAGTTTCCTTCCGACCAATCCAAGGGCGCAATGGAGGCTCCCGCGCTCTACATGGCTTTTCTTTTCAGCGCTGCGCCAATGCCGCGCGCCGCCGCGCTGACGGGCCTCGCCGACTTTCATGAAGGCATGTTGCATGACCTCATCACCAAGGAGCGCTCGCTGGAGCTGTTGCGGCGCGCGCTGCAGTCCGATGATCCTTACCCGAAGTACGCCGTGGGCCGCCGTCTGCTGTTGAAATCGCAGGGTGACGCGGACTTTGCCAAGGCGCGCGAATATCTGGAGGCCGCCGCAGCCGAGGGGATGAACGAGGCGCAGGTTCTGCTCGCCGCGATGTACGCGGGCGGATTCGGTGTTGAAACCAGCAACACTCGCCGCGATCAGCAGCTGGATCGCGCCGCGAAGCATCTGGGTACGCCGCGCATGGAGTACGAGTACGCTAACGTGTTGCGAGACGACGATCTGCACGTCGCCAATCCCGCGGAGGGCATGCGCTGGCTGCGGCGATCCGCGGAACATGGCTATGCACCGGCGCAGAACGACTACGGAACGCTATGCGCCCAAGAGGGCGATGCCAAGAAACCCAGCTGTGACGTGGACTGGTACACGCGATCCATCGCAAAAGGCAATGTAGTAGCGATGTGCAATCTCGGTGATCTTTACCAGTCCGGCCGTGGCGTGACCGTGGATTTCGCCAAAGCCAAGACACTCTATGAGCGCTCGGTGGCTGGCGGCAATGTGGCTTGCGACGCGAAGCTCGGCAACCTCTACTACCGTGGCGACGGCGTTCAGCGCGACTACGCGAGCGCGCTGCGGTACTACGAGATGGGCGCTGAGTGGGGGGAAGCGGTTGCGCAGAACAATCTCGCTATTGTGTACAGAGACGGTGAAGGGATTGAACGCAACGATGCGGAGGCCTTGAAGTGGACCCGGCGCGCGGCGATACAGGGCTATCCACGCGGAGCATCAGGACTAGCCTACCTGTACGAAACTGGGCGCGGTGTTGATCACAATGACCAGACAGCGGCTGCGCTCTACGCCTATGCCGCTGTTCGCGGCTACGACCGCGCGCAATATCAATTATGCGCGTTCTATACCGAAGGCCGCGGCGTCGCTAAAGACCTAACCCGTGCGGCGCACTGGTGCAGGCTTGCGGCCGAACAGGGAAATGCCGATGCGATGAGTGGCCTCGGCTACGCATACGAGAAAGGCGAGGGTGTAGTCAAAGACCCAAAGCAGGCGGTCGATTAGTATAGCAAAGGTGCCGAAGGCGGTAGCCGGCAGGCGCAGGCGAACCTCGGACTCGCCTTGAGAAATGGGCTGCTCGGCGAGCGACAGCCGGAACTCGGCCTGAAATGGTTGAAGCGCGCCGCGGAGCAAGGTGATGGCGACTCAGCTAACTCCGTTGGCTTCGCCTACCAGCAGGGCAAGGATGTGCAGCGGGACCTGCTACAGGCAGCCGCTTGGTACGAACGCGGCGTTTCGCTCGGTCAGATCGACGCCATGAACAACCTAGGTTTGCTCTATCTCGCTGGCGAGGGTGTCAAGCAAGACTATGCAAAGGCGCGCGATCTGTTCGAGCGCGCGACTGCTGCCAGTTCTCCCTACGCTCCGTGCAATCTCGGCGAGATGTACCTTGCGGGCCAGGGTGTCGCGAAGGATGAAAAGAGAGCCGTTGCGTTGTTCACGAAATCGGCGGATCTCGGCAACATGGTCTGCCAGGTCCATATGGGTGAACGTCTGGCTGAAGGTATTGGCATCGAAATCGACCTCAAACAGGCGTATTTATATCTGGACCGCGCAGCGCAGCAGGGGTCGACTCACGCCAAGGTTGTCAGCGCGATGATTCTGATGAGCCCTGATTATGCAGAGCGGGATGCAGAACGCGGCCGCCGTCTTCTGGAAGATCTTGCGAACGCGGGTGATGCCGAGAGTGAGTTCCGGCTCGGTTTCGCCTATGAGGTCGGCCGCTTGGGCAGAAGAGATGCGGTATCCGCACGCAAATGGTACGAACGCGCGGCCGCCCACGGAATTTCCGACGCGCAAGGCGAGCTCGGGATGTTCTATGCCTATGGCATGGGCGTGAACCGGGACTTCGATGCTGCTGCCAACTGGCTTGAAAAGGCTACCGCAGGCACCGAGGACTACAACGTGGAGCTCGCGCGCTTGTACATGCATCGCGGCGATTTCAAGCGTGCCGCAGACTTGCTGGGCAAGAACGTCGATGGCATGTCCTCACTAGGGAAACATGTCTATGGCCGCCTGTGCCTAGAGCAAATGGTTTGCAGCATGAACCGCGCGCAAGCGCAAGCGTTGTTCGACGCCCCGCTGCTTCTGGAGCCGAATAAGAAGAACAACGTCGCATGGTTTCTTGCGGTGTTCCCGACGGCCGATAGCGCTGACGGTGTCTATGCGGCGCGGTTGATCGAGCCGTACACGGCAAAGCGAGATGCGAGCTGGAAGTGGGTTGGAACTCTCGCCGCAGCCTATGCGCGCAGCGGCGACATTCCGCGTGCGATCACCACGCAGAAGCGCGCGAACGAAATGCAGCGCGCTGCCAACAAGCAGTCAGCGAGTAGCGATGGCGCGCCAGAGGCAATGCTGCAAACCTACCAAACGGGCAAGCCGTGGGAGTTGCCGTACTAGCGTTGTCACCGTATTGGCCCATGTTCACGCCGCCGCGGCGAACTCGCCTGCCGCATCCGCCGCCAGCGCGTCGAAATACTCGCGGGTCAATCGAACCTGCTCGCCCGCACTCTCGGCACGATTGACCACCGCGCGGAACGCCGCGTTCTCGGGCCGATCCTTCGCATACCAGCCCAGATGCTTGCGCGCGATACGCACGCCTTGCGGCTCGCCGTAGAACGCGTAGAGGTCGTCGAGATGGCCGAGCAGGATGTCGCGCACTTCAATCGGGTCCGGCGCGGCGAGCTTTCCACCCGTCGCCAGATAGTGCGCAATCTCGCGGAAGATCCACGGCCGCCCCTGCGCGGCGCGGCCGATCATCACCGCGTCGGCCTTCGTGTAGTCGAGCACGTGGCGCGCTCGCTCGGGCGTGTCGATGTCGCCGTTCGCGAACACCGGAATGCGGATCGCGGCCTTGATCGCCGCGATCGTGTCGTATTCGGCCTCGCCTTCGTAGAGATCCGCACGCGTACGTCCATGCACCGCGAGCGCGGTAATGCCGGCGTCCTCGGCGACCCGCGCGATGCGCACGCCGTTGCGGTTCTCGCGATTCCAGCCGGTGCGGATCTTGAGCGTGACTGGCACTTCGACCGCGTTCACGACCGCGGCAAGGATGCGCGCAACCAGCGCCTCGTCCTGCAGCAGCGCGCTGCCGGACCAGACGTTGCAGACCTTCTTGGCCGGGCAGCCCATGTTGATGTCGACGATCTGCGCGCCGTGGTCGACGTTGTAGCGCGCGGCCTCGGCGAGCATCGTCGGGTCGTAGCCGGCGATCTGCACACTGACCGGATCGGGCTCGCCTGTGTGGTCCATGCGGTGCAGCGACTTGCGCGTCATCCACAGGCGTGGGTCGGCCGTGGTCATCTCGGACACGGCCAATCCGGCGCCGAGCCGCTTGCACAGCTGGCGGAACGGCTTGTCGGTCACGCCGGCCATCGGCGCGAGCACGACCGGCGGATTGATGAAGTGGGAACCGATGCGCATCCGCGCAATTCTAGCGGTGATGGCGTTCCGTCGCGCGTCGCGACCGGTTGCGGCCTACTTCAGCGTTATCGTGATCACGGTTCCATCGGCCGGCAGCGGAAACACGCATTCGTCGAAATGCGGGCGGCGCCAGACATCCGGATTGCGGCTGGAGCCGACCGGTTCGCTTGGGATGTGCATGAAGTTGAAATCAAGCTTGCCGTTCGCGTTGACGTCCTGGTACGCTCGACCGCGTAGTTTCCCGGCGCGAGACCATCGAAACGGACGTGCACTGGCATCGTCGCCGAAGCAAGATCGATATCGCGCTCCGCCGCCGGTGCCTTCGCATGATCCCAGCCGGCCTGATCGGCGATGACGGCGACGTGCAGGCGGCCTCGTGAACTCTTGAATCCGTCAATGGCGACGTCGAGCGTCGCTGCGGGGACGTTCGTTGCGATCAGCGGAACAAGCAGTGCAAGGCGGCGCATGCGGCGCAGGATCCGGCATCGACGCGGCGCGTACCAGTGACTGTTGTCATGTCGCGACGCCGCGGAGCGGACTTCGCGTGCACCCGGCGGCGTCCGCGCGGTTAGACTTCGGGCCTTCCACGTCTCTGGCGGCATGCCGACCGGTCGCTTCGCAGCGCGTACCGGACCCTACGAATCTCCCCGATGGCCTTTCTCGACCACCTGATCCAATTGTTCGCCGTACACGGCTATCTGGCCGTGTTCGTCGTGCTGCTGGTCTGCGGCTTCGGCGCGCCGATCCCGGAGGACATCTCGCTGGTCGCCGGCGGCATCATCGCGGGCTTGGGCTACGCGGACGTCAACGCGATGTGCGCGGTCGGCCTGGCCGGCGTGCTGGTCGGCGACATGGTGGTGTTCCTGATCGGCCGCCATTTCGGCGCCCGCGCGCTCAGGCTGCGTTGGATTGCGCACCTGCTGACGCCGCGCCGCTACTCGCAGGTGCAGTCGAAGTTCGAGTGCTATGGCAACCGGCTGATGTTCATCGCACGCTTCCTGCCGGGCCTGCGTACCGCCGTGTTCCTGACCGCCGGCATGAGCCGTCGCGTAACGTTCCTGCGCTTCATCCTGCTCGATGGCTGCGCGGCACTGATCTCGGTGCCGATCTGGGTCTGGCTCGGCTACTACGGCGCAGAGAACCGCGAATGGGTGCTGGCCTGGGTGAAACGCGGCCAAGGCGGCATCTCCTTCGCGCTGGCCTTGCTTGTCCTCAGCGTCGGCTGGGTGTTCTGGCGCCGCGCGAGCGGGCGCCGTGCTCGCCTTCGCGAGTATCGGGCGCAGCGCGCGGCACGCGATGCCGGTTCAGCGCAGGGCTGACCCGGATACCACTTTCCTGGCGATCTCCGCCGTGCCGGTTTCGCGGGCGATAGTCCGGTCGCTGTCCGAAGCGCGTATCCCGCCTCGAAGCGCGACATCGCCGATCAACCGTTGACCGGATCGGGTTCCGTCGTCTCTTGAGTGGCTCGTTGCGCAGACACGGATCGGCCGTGGTCATGTCGGACCCGGCGGGCTGACCGCCTGCCGGGCATGCATGCCAGCCCGGCCGCAACTGCATGAAAAAGCGCATGAATAGCCGATGCTCAAGGTTCGCTCACGCAACGCTCAAGTATCTCGATCGCACGGTGCTCCATGGTGACGGCCAGCCTTCACGCACGGAGAGCATCATGATGCAGATCATTCACTGGGGCCGCTGTTTCGCCGTCATCTCAGCGGTGCTGTCATGCAGTCTCGTCGGCGCCGCGAGCGGAGACGCCGACCCGCAATTCGGCGCGGGAGGCATCGCACTCGTGGATTTCACGGTGCTGACCGGCGCGCCCGGCAACACCTACAACGCATCCACCACGGTCGACGCCACGGGCCGCACCTGGGCAGCGGTCACCGTGGTCGGGGCCACCAACAGCGGATTGGGGCTGGCGCGCCTGACGCGCGACGGTCAACTCGATGGCAGTTTTGGTACCGCCGGGCGGGTCTTCGTACCGGCTCCGTCGCTCAGCTCGTTTTCGCTGATTGGCCTGCGCATTGGCGCCGACGGGAAAGCCTACGTAGCCTACTCGCAAGGCAATGGAGCCTATGCCTCCTGGTACGTATGCCGGATCGCGGCGAACGGCAGTTTCGATTCCAGTTTCTTCGGCGGTTGCGCCGGCGCATCGCCCGCCAACGGCGCAGTGGCGCACGATCTGCTGATCAGCCCAAGCGACGGCAATGTATGGGTGCTTGGCACCGCGCAGGACCCCAGCAGCCATCTCTACGAACCGGCCGTCGCCGAGTTTGATGTGACATTCGACGTGATCCGGACGGCGACGTTTCCGGTGATGGGTGCCAACATCGACGCCGTCGCCGGTACGATGGATCGTCTCGGCTCGCTGTACTTCACCGGCGGCTACACGACCGCAAGCAACAACACCGACGCCGTCATCGGTTACATCCACGGCACCGGCAACCAGTTCACGTACCAGTTGCTCAATATCATTGCGTTCGACGTCGGGGGCACCCTGGCGGACGTCGGCCGTTGCATCGTGGTCACGCCCGACTACGGTTTGCTTATCGGCGTTGCGGTGGACAGCGGCTATGACGGCATCGAATGGGGCAGCGCCAAGATGCTGCTGTCCCCTGGCGATCCGCTGGACTCCACTTACGGCACGGGCGGCAAGGAGGTTCATCTCATCGCCGACCCCGAACTGGGAAGGGGCAATGGCAACTATTCGATCAACGGCTGCCAGCTCGGGCGCGACGGCGCGCTGAACATGGTGGGTTCCTACGCGTTCACGGATCCTGTCCCGAATGCGCCGGCGCGGGCGGTCACGCTCTATCGCCTGCTGCCCGACGGCACGCCCGACGCGGGTTTCGGAGGCGCCTCTGCGGTACCGGGCGTCTTCTACACGCTCGCCTATCCCGGCGCGGTGCTCGACTTCCTGCGTCCGTTGTCCTCGACGCGACCGCTCTACGATTCCGGCTTGAGCATCAGTGCCGTGTTGCCGAACACCGGTTCGATGATCGTCGGAGGCGTTTCGCGACGAGCGGACGGCACCACGAACGGCGACCTCGCGGTGATGCGCGTTCTCGGCGATGACATCTTCAACTCGGGCTTCGAATGAGCCCACTTCGGTGCGGGGTCATCGGTCGGATACCGCATCGACGTCGCCGCGGGCAGCCATTCGCAGAGCGCAGGATCTCGAGCGGGTTTTCTCAGCCAGCGGAAGTCGCCGCAGCGGCGGCGGCATGGGCGCAGGGGCGCTGGCCGGCACCTTGCGTGCTTTGCCAGTAGGTTATCCAGCGCGTCAGCCACGGGTACGGCAGGCGCGGGGGCGCAGCGGATGCATGACGCGGCAAGTCCAGATCCTGTCGCAACAGGTCCGCTTCGTCGCCGAAGTAGCCTGCATCGATGCCGGCGTTTTCGGCCATGCCGAGCTGATGTGCCGCTTCGTGCATATCGCAGGCGAGCCAGGCGACACGCGCGGACACCAGCGCGTTCATGCCAAGCGCATCCGGCGCATCGCGTGGCGTGGCAGGCGCGTGCGCACTGCCCCAGGCGGGATCGATACGTGCGCGCTGCAGCCACAGGCGCGCGCCGCGGGTGTCGTCGTGGACTTTCCGGAGGCCGGCGTCGGAGCGACCCCAGCTTGCATCGCGCTGCGCAGCCTGCTCGAGCCGGTGTTGTGCGTAGCCGAACACCGGATCGGCATCGGCCACCAGCGCAGGCAGATCATGTTCCATGCCGATGCGGCGGGCGCGGTCGGCGTCGGCCGCGGTTTCACCCCAGCGGTCGCGCATTCCCGCAGCAGCGGCAGCCAGAAGCCACGAGCTGCTCAATGACCCGATCAGCGCGTCCCGCTCGGCGCGCGCGCCAGCGGATTCGTAGGCCGCCTGCGCTGCGTCCCAACGGCCGCGCGCCGCGGCGATGCGGCCGCGCACGTAGTCGGCGACGGCGGGCGAGCGTAGTGCGAGCCGAGGCAGTTGCCGCTCCATCTGGTCGGCATCGCCCAGCGCGGCGCGATCGCCGAGCACGAACATGGATTGTCGCGGCGGCACCGCTTCGAGCGGGACCTGGCGCATGTCGGCCAGCGCGTCGTCGAAGCGGGACATACGCAGCAGCACGTGCGCGCGCGCGAATCGCAGGCGCCATGCCGACGGCTGCAGCTTGAGAGCGGCGTTGAGTACTTCGATCTCGGTGCCGGGCGTATCGTCCGAGAGCAACCAGCGCGACAGCAGCAGCACATAGGGCGTCGCGTCGCGTGGCAGGCGCTCCTCCAGCAGACGCCGCCGAAGCGTGCTCTCCTGGATTCGCTCGTTGCCGGTCGCCCACAACACCAGAAAAAAAGCCGGCGCGGCGCTGCGGGGCTCGGTATCGAACATGGCTTCGAGAAGGCGTGCGGCAGAGCCGCGATCGCCCTCATCCTCGCGGATCATCGCGGTGCGCAGGGCATTCACGCCCGCTGCGCTGATCGGTCCGAATGCCTCGGCCGGCACGGCAAAGCCGGGAAGCTCCATGGTGGGAGCGCGTGCCGGGAGCCAATACGCCATGGCGATCAGTGCGAGCGCAGCGACAACCGCGGCTGCGACCGCAGGACGCCAGCGCCGGGATGCATGGGGTGTGGCCGGCCCGTGGTCGTCACTCGGCGTCTCGGCCGAAAGCAGGGAGTCATCGCGAGTCGCCGCATCGGTTTTCGTCGCTGCGGGCGCGGCCAGGCGCCGCCCCTCGGCCGGCCCGGATTGCACGGGCTCGATCGGCAGGTCGAGTCGAAAACCGCGACCGCGCACGGTGACCAGATGACGGCCCTCGGAGCCCAGGGCCTGGCGAACCTTGAGCACGATTTGCGCCAGCGCCTCGTCACTGCCGCTACCGCCGCCGGGCCAGAGCAGGTTGAACGCGTCGGTGCGCGTCAGCAGGGCGCCGCGCAGATGACAAAGGCCGAGCAGCAGGCGGTAGGCCATCGGCGACAGCGGTACTTCGATGCCATCGACCAACAGGCGCTCAGCCCCGACATGCAGTTCCGCCCGCCCGACTCGATAGACGGCCGCATGGTCGTGCAATGTGGGAAAACGAAGCAGCGTCGACATGGAGGGCGATGACGCGATGGCTGTTGTCCGGCGGATGGAATGCACGACCGCTTCGAAGCGGGCAGTCCGGCATTGTATGGATTCTGCGGCAAACGCCGCGCGGTGAGACCGATTCGCCGTTTTCCGAGTGCTGCGAACTATGTGCCGAAGCGCGCGGACACCGCCTCGAAGCGCGGCATCGCCGGCGCGGTGCCAACGATCTCGGTCGACATCGCGGCGGCGCGGTTCGCGTGCACGACGGCCTCGCGGAACGGGCGGCCCGCGAAGCGCACCAGAGCCGCGACCAGCGTACCGGAGAACGCATCGCCGGCACCGGTCGAGTCGACTGTCTTCACGCGCTCGGGCGCGAGCCGGTAGAACGCCTGCGTGTCGCCCCGGCGTTCGTGCTCGCCGTGCGAGACGAAGCAGCCGTGCGCACCGAGCGTGATCACCACGGTTTCGACACCGAGCTTGCGCGCGAGCAGGTGCAGGTCCGTGTCGGCGCGCGCGGCCAGTGTCGCCGCGTCGATGTGTTCGCCGGCAATGCGTTCGAGCAGCAGCGCGAACTCGGTTTCGTTCGGTGTGATCAGGTCGCACTGCGCGAGCAGCATCGCGTCGAGCGCCGGATGCACCGGCGCCGGATTCAGCACACGCAGGAGAGCGTGGCGCGCGCCGAGTGCAAGCGCGGCGGCGATCGCGTCGAGATTGTTTTCCAGTTGCAGCAGCAGGACGGCCGCGCCCTCGAACGCGTCGGCTTGTGCCTCGACGAACGCCGGATCGAGATGTTCGTTTGCGGCGAGGTTGACCACGATCAGGTTCGATCCGCTGCGGTCGATGACGATGCTGGATGCCGCAGTCGGCACGTCATCGCGCACCTGCCAGCGGCACGGCAACTCCTCCTCATCGGCGAAGCGTTGCGCGATCGCGCCGAGATGGTCGTTGCCGATCGCGCCGACGAACAGCGTCGCCACGTCCTGGCGCGCACAGGCCACCGCCTGGTTGAAGCCCTTGCCGCCGGGCCCCGTGTTGAAGCCGAGCGCACGGCGCGTCTCGCCGGTCTGCGGGAAGCGATCGGTCAGCCAGGCGTGGTCCTGCACGTAGCTGCCGACGACGATGACGATGGGTGAGACGTGAGACGAGGGACGTGAGACGGGCGAACTCATTGGGGTTGATGATCCTTCCGAGACAGACTCCGGATAAGGGCGCTCAAACGCGCGAACGTACGCTCGGTCAATTCGTCGAGGTTTCGATCACCCTCAATCATCCCTAGCCTTCGCGCAATGACCAACAGGGTTTCGATCTCCACGAGTGAACCGCGGGCGATATCGAGGAAGCGCAGGCAATCGCGCGTCGAGCGGCGTGCAGAACCTTCCGCGATGTTGGTCGGAACCGAGATTGCCGCGCGGCGCAACTGGCTGCACAAGCCATAGCGCTCTTCCGCGGGCAAAGACGCGGAGGTTCGGTAGACCAGTTCAACCAGATCGACGGCGTCTTTCCAGACATCAAGACGCCGGTGCTTGCGCGTCACGCTTCCGCTCGTCTCACCTCTCACGTCTCTCGTCTCACAGCTGCTCCAGCACCCCCGCGATCGTCGCCGTCATGAACGTCGCGATCGAGCCGCCCAGCACCGCGCGCATACCGAGCCGGGCGAGATCCGCGCGTCGGTTCGGCGCGAGGCCGCCGATGCCGCCGATCTGGATCGCGATCGACGAGAAGTTCGCGAAGCCGCACAGTGCGTAGGTCGCGATCAGCTGGCTTTCCTTGCTCAGCTGCGGCAGGTGCTTCGACATGTCGACATAGGCAACGAATTCGTTGATCACGACTTTCTCGCCGATGAAGCTGCCGACCAGGTTCGCGTCGTGCCACGGTACGCCGATCAGCCAGGCCAGCGGCGCGAGCACCCAGCCGAACAGGGTCTGCAGCGAGAGTTCGATCGGGCGCCCGGCGCTGGCGGACAGCCAGCTGTTGATCGACGAGGCGGCGTCGGCGCCCCAGGCATGCGTGCCGAGCCACTGGATCGGGCCGTTGACCAGCGCGATCAGCGCGATGAACGCGAGCAGCATCGCGCCGACGTTGAGCGCGAGGCGCAGGCCGTCACCGGCGCCGGTCGCGGCCGCGTCGATCACGTTCGCGGTGGTCTTCTCGACATCGAGCTTGATGGTGCCGCGGGTCAACGGTTCCTGCGTCTCGGGTACCAGGATCTTCGCCAGCATCAGCGTTGCCGGTGCGGCCATGATGCTTGCGGTCAGCAGGTGCTTGGCGAAGAACTGGCGCTGCATCGGGTCGTCGCCGCCGAGCAGGCCGACATAGGCGGCCATCACCGAGCCGGCGATATGCGCCATGCCGCCGATCATCACGGTCATCAGCTCGGACTGCGTCATGCGCTCGATGTACGGCTTGATCGTCAGCGGCGCCTCGGTCTGCCCGATGAACACGCTGGCGCAGACGCTGGTGGTCTCCGCGCCGGACACGTTCATGACCTTGGTGATCACCCAGGCCATGCCTCTGACAATCCGCTGCATCACGCCGAGGTGGTAGAGCACGCCGGTCAGCGAGGCGAAGAAGATGATCGTCGGCAGCACCTGCACCGCGAACACGAAGCCGAACTTCGAGGTGTCCATGAAGCTGCCGAAGATGAAGGTGGAACCGACGCGCACGAAGTCGAGCAGCTTGACGAAGCCGGTCGCGATCGCGTTGAACACATCGCGGCCGAGCGGCAGTTTCAGCACCAGGCTCGCGAACACGATCTGCAGCGCGACACCGGTCAGCACCAGCCGCCAGCTGACCGCGCGCTTGTTGTTCGAGAACAGGAATGCGATGCCGATGAGAACGGCGAGGCCGAACAGCCCGAATGCGATCTGGCCCAGCGCCTGCATCATCGAGATCTCCCCAACGGCACCCCGGGCGCCGCCCAATCGACGGAGCGTAGAGCAGCGGCAAAGCCGCGCGCAAGGCGGCTTCACGCGTCCACCGCGTTCCACACGCGATCCACGCAAGTTTTCGGGGGCCGCTGGCGGCGGTCGCGCGATGGCTTCGTTCGTTTTTGACGCAGCGCAGCAAATGTGTTCCACTCGACCGCGAACAGCAGCTTGCGGGTCGCGTTCCGGAATGGACACCTAGACGTCCATTCGACCGGAAGCGCCGGGTGCGTGGCCTGCAGGCGGCCCCACGCGAAGGTGTGCACGATGGCCAACCGGCATGTCGGGTTGTACGACCCGCGCTACGAACACGACAGCTGCGGCTTCGGCCTGATCGCGCAGCTCGATGCGCGCGCGAGCACGCATCTCGTCGACAGCGCGTTTTCCGCGCTGGAGCGGCTCGCGCACCGCGGCGCGGTCGGCGCCGACGGACTGTCCGGCGATGGTTGCGGTGTGCTGATGTACCGTCCGATCGCCTGGCTGCGCGCGCTCGCCGCAGAGGCCGGCATCGCGCTCGGCGAACGCTTCGCCGCCGGCCTCGTGTTCCTGTCGCCGCAAGCGGCCGATCGCGCGCGCGCGACCGGCGAACTCGAGGCGCGCCTGCTTGCGCAAGGCCTCGAGGTTGCCGGCTGGCGCGAGGTGCCGCTCGATACGTCAGTCTGCGGCGAACAGGCCGCAGCGAGCCGACCGCAGATCGCACAGCTGTTCGTGAATGCACCGCAGGGGCTCGACGAAGGCGCGTTCGAGCGCGCGCTGTTCCGCGCGCGCCGGTTGGCGACGAACGCGTTGGCGGACGATGCGCACTTCTACGTGGTCACCTTGTCCGCGGCGACGATCGGCTACAAGGCGATGGTGCTGCCGGGCGCGCTGCGCCGGTTCTATCCCGATCTCGCGCGCGCCGAACTCGAAAGTTCCGCCGTCGTGTTCCACAACCGCTTCTCGACGAACACCTCGCCGCAGTGGCGGCTCGCGCAGCCGTTCCGCTATCTCGCCCACAACGGCGAGATCAACACGATCCGTGCGAACCGCACTTGGATGCAGGCACGCAGTCCGAAGCTGACTTCGCCGCTGATCGACTTCTCCGAACTCGGCGAACTCATCGCGATGGACGGCTCGGATTCGCAGAGCCTCGACAATGCGCTCGAACTTCTGCTGATCGGCGGCATCGCGTTGCCGACCGCGATGCGCATCCTGGTGCCTCCGGCCTGGTCCGCGCGCGAGGACATCGACGCCGACCTCGCCGCGTTCTACGAGTACTACGCGCTGCATACCGAGCCCTGGGACGGACCGGCCGGACTCGTGATGTGCGATGGCCGCTACGCGGCCTGCGCGCTCGATCGCAACGGCCTGCGGCCCGCGCGCTGGGCGCTGTCCGCGGATCGCCACCTGATCGTCGCCTCCGAGGCTGGCATCTGGGACGTGCCGGCTGCCGCGATCACCGCGAAGGGCCGTCTCGGTCCCGGCGAGATGATCGCGGTCGACCTCGTCGAACATCGGCTGGTGCAGAACGCGGATGTCGACGCGCTGAACCGCGGCCTCGCCCCGTTCAAACGCTGGCTGCGCGAGGGCGTCACCTATCTCGAATCGCACATGATCGACCCGGGTCTCGCTGCCGAACCGTTCCCGGCCGAGACGCTGGCCCGCTTCCAGAAGCTGTTCGGCTTGTCGCGCGAGGAGCGCGACACCGTGCTGACGGCACTCGCCGAGGACGGCGTCGAGGCGACCGGCTCGATGGGCGACGACACGCCGGTCGCGGCGATGTCCGGCGCGGCACGCCCGCTCTACGATTATTTTCGCCAGGCCTTCGCGCAGGTCACCAACCCGCCGATCGATCCCTTGCGCGAGACTGCGGTGATGTCACTGGTCACGCAGATCGGCGCCGAGGGCAACATCTTCGAACTCTCGGCGGCGAACGCGAAGCAGGTGCTGCTGACCTCGCCGGTACTCTCGCAGCGCAAGCTGCGGCAATTGCTCGCGCTGCCGCAGTTCACCAACGCGCAGTGCTTCGTCGATCTCTACTACCACGAGAACGAGGGTCTCGAGGCCGCGCTGCAGCGCCTCTGCATCGCGGCGACCACTGCCGTGCGCGGCGGCGCGAAACTGGTGTTCCTCAGCGACCGCTATCCGCCGCAGCAACCGGACAAGCTGCCAGTGCACGCGCTGCTCGCGACCGGTGCGATCCATCAGGCGCTGGTCACGGCGCAGCTGCGCTGCGACTGCAACCTGATCGTCGAGACCGGCACCGCACGCGACGCGCATCACTTCGCCTGCCTGATCGGTTTCGGCGCATCGGCGGTATATCCGTATCTCGCCTACCAGACCTTGTTCGACCTCGGCCGCAGCGGGCACATTGGCGACCACGCCGGCGAGCCGCGCGAGCTCGGCCGCACTTATCGCAAGGGGATCCGAAAGGGACTGTTGAAGATCCTGTCGAAGATGGGCATCTCGACGATCGCCGGCTATCGCGGCGCGCAGTTGTTCGAGATCGTCGGTCTCGATCACGCGATCGTCGATCTCTGCTTCGCGGGCACGCCGTCGCGCATCGGCGGCACGCGCTTCGACGATATCGAAGCCGAGCAGCGCGCGCGTGTGCGCACGGCATTCGACGAGGAAGCGCTGCTCGCGCCCGGCGGCGTGCTCAAGTATGTCCACGGCGGCGAATACCACGCCTACAACCCGGATGTGGTCGGCGCGTTGCAGCGCGCAGTCGTTACCGGCGAGGCGGACGACTACCGACGCTATGCCGATCTGGTCGACCATCGCGCGCCGGCCGCGCTGCGCGACCTGCTCGAATTGCGTGCCGACACGGTGTCCGTCGCACTCGATGAGGTCGAATCCGTCGAGTCGATCCTGAAGCGCTTCGATTCGGCCGGCATGTCGCTCGGCGCGTTGTCGCCGGAAGCGCACGAGACACTGGCGCAGGCGATGAACCGGCTCGGCGCGCGTTCGAACTCCGGCGAAGGCGGCGAGGATCCGGCGCGCTATCGCACCGACAAATCCTCGAAGATCAAGCAGGTCGCCTCGGCGCGTTTCGGCGTGACCGCGGAATACCTGGTCAACGCCGAGGTGCTGCAGATCAAGATCGCCCAGGGCGCCAAGCCCGGCGAAGGCGGCCAGCTGCCGGGCCACAAGGTCAACGAACTGATCGCGCGGCTGCGTTACGCGCGGCCGGGCATCGGCCTGATCTCGCCGCCGCCGCACCACGACATCTATTCGATCGAGGATCTGGCCCAGCTGATCTTCGATTTGAAGGAGGTCAATCCTGATGCGTTGGTCTCGGTGAAGCTGGTGGCGCACGCGGGCGTCGGCACGATCGCGGCCGGCGTCGCGAAAGCCTATGCGGACCTGATCACGATCTCCGGCCACGACGGCGGCACCGGCGCGAGTCCGCTGAGTTCGATCCACTACGCCGGCGTGCCGTGGGAACTCGGCCTCGCCGAGGCGCATGAAACGCTGCGCCGCAACGGCCTGCGCGAGCGCGTGCGCCTGCAGACCGATGGCGGCCTGAAGACCGGCCTCGACGTAATCAAGGCAGCGATCCTCGGCGCCGAGAGTTTCGGCTTCGGTACCGCGCCGATGATCGCGATGGGCTGCAAGTACCTGCGCATCTGCCATCTCAACACCTGCGCGACCGGCGTCGCGACCCAGCTCGACGTGTTGCGCAAGCAGCATTTCGTCGGCACGGCCGAAAAGGTCATGCGTTATTTCCGCTTCGTCGCCGACGACGTGCGTGCGCATCTCGCGCAGCTCGGCGTGCGCTGCCTCGAGGATCTGGTCGGGCGCGTCGACTTGCTGCAGGCGCGCAGCGATGTCGACGGCAAGCATGCGCGCATCGATCTTGCGCCGTTGTTGAATGCGGCCGGCCTCGTCGTCGATGGCGCGCAGGTCTGTTCCGGTGCGCGCAACGTGCCACGCGATCCGGCCACGCTCGCCGCGAGGATCGCCGGCGACACGCGCTTCGCGGTCACGAACAAGCGTGGCGGCGAGTTCCGCTACGCGGTGCGCAACACCGACCGCTCGCTCGGCGCGCGTCTGTCCGGCGAGGTCGCGCGCGCGCATGGCGACCGCGGCATGGATGCGCATCCGATCACCTTGCGCCTGTCCGGCAGCGCCGGCCAGAGCCTCGGCGCGTGGAATGCTGGCGGCGTGCATATCGTGCTCGAAGGCGAGGCGAACGACGGCGTCGGCAAGGGCATGACCGGCGGCCGCATCGTGGTGCATCCGCCAGCGGATGCCGGCTTCGTCGCGCGCGAGGCGGTCATCATCGGCAACACCTGTTTGTATGGCGCGACCGGTGGCGAGCTGTACGCGGCCGGTCGCGCCGGGGAGCGTTTCGCGGTGCGCAATTCCGGTGCACTCGCGGTCGTCGAGGGCACCGGCGACCACTGCTGCGAGTACACGACCGGTGGCATCGTCGTCGTGCTCGGGCCGACCGGCATCAATTTCGGCGCCGGCATGACCGGCGGCTTCGGCTACGTACTCGACACTGAGCGCGATTTCGTCGACCGCTACAACCACGAGCTGATTGACATCCATCGCATCTCGCCGGAAGGCATGGAGAACCACCTGCAGCATCTGAGCAGCCTGATCGCAGCGCACGTTGCGGCAACCGGCAGCGTCTGGGGTGCGCAGATCCTCGATCACTTCCGCGACCTGCTCGGCAAGTTCTGGCTGGTCAAGCCGAAGGCCGCGAGCATCGACTCGCTGATCGACGCCCTGAGGCGCGCCGCATGAAGGAGAAGATTCCGACTTTCATCGAGATACCACGCGTATCGCCGCGAGAAGTGCCAGTCGCCGTGCGCGTGCTCGGCTGGGGCGAGATCTATGGACAGTTCGACGCCGGCCAGGGCGAGGAACAGGCCGCGCGCTGCATCGACTGCGGCAATCCGTACTGCGAATCGAAGTGCCCGGTACACAACTACATCCCGAACTGGCTGAAGCTGGTGAAGGAGGGCCGCGTGTTCGAGGCGGCGACGCTGATGCACGAGACGAACCCGCTGCCGGAGATCTGCGGCCGCGTATGTCCGCAGGATCGCCTCTGCGAGGGCGACTGCACGCTCAACGACGGCTTCGGCGCGGTCACGATCGGATCGATCGAGAAGGACATCGTCGATCTTGCGTTCCGGCAGGGCTGGCGGCCGGACTTGTCGAAGGTGAAATCGACGGGTCGCCGCGTCGCGATCGTCGGCGCCGGGCCGGCCGGCTTGTCCGCAGCCGATCGCCTCGCGCGCGCCGGCGTCGCCGCGACCGTGTTCGACCGCTACGAGGAAATCGGCGGCCTGCTCACGTTCGGCATTCCACCGTTCAAGCTCGACAAGGACATCGTGCGACTGCGCCGGCGCGTACTCGAGGCGATGGGCGTCGAGTTCCGCCTCGGCGTCGAGGTCGGGCGCGATATCGGCTTCGACGCATTGCTGGACCGCCACGACGCGGTCTTCGTCGGCACCGGCGCCTATCGCGAAGTCGCCGCGGACTTGCCTGGCGACAGCCTGCCTGGCGTGCTGCCGGCGCTGCCGTTTCTGATCGCGAACGCGCGTCGCCTGCTTGCTGATGGCGCAACCGCGGATCCGCAACTCGACCTGCGCGGCAAGCGTGTCGTCGTGCTCGGCGGCGGCGATACCGGCATGGATTGCAACCGCACCGCGATCCGTCTCGGCGCGGCCTCGGTCACCTGCGTCTACCGGCGTGACGAGGCGAACATGCCGGGCTCGCGCCGCGAGGTGAAGAACGCACGCGAGGAAGGCGTGCGCTTCCTGTTCAACCGCCAGCCGTTGACGATCCTCGGCGAGCGGCGCGTGAACGGACTTCTCGTGATCGAGACGCGCCTCGTCGCCGACCGCAACGGCCGCGCGCGACCCGAAGCCATCGCGGGCAGCGAGGAGACGCTGCCGGCCGACGCCATCATCGTCGCGTTCGGTTTCCGGCCGAGCCCACCGGACTGGTGCGCGAGCGCCGGCATCGAATTGGACGAGAGCGGCCGCGTCGTCGTCGGCAGAGCGGGCAGGCTTCCGTTCCAGACCACGAACCCGCGCGTGTTCGCCGGCGGCGACAATGTGCGCGGCGCGGATCTGGTCGTGCGCGCGGTGCATGACGGGCGTGAGGCGGCCGCTTCGATCATCAAGGGGTTTGCAGCCGCCACGATCGTGGCGCAGCGCGTGCAGGCCGAGGCGGAAGCGGCGGCGTCCTAGCGGCGCCGCTGCGTCCTCGCCGAAGGGATGGCCGGGTGACGCCTTGGCGTTCCTGCTGATTGCGCTCCGCACGCGCCCGATCAAGGCGTATTCTTCGGCGACCGAAGGAGCCGACCCGTGCACCGAATCGTAGTGCGCAACGGGACGGCCGTTTCCGGGTCCGAGCAACGGGAAGCCAATGTCCAGACCATCGATCAGCAGGGTTCCCTACGCGATCGGCAACGCGATCAAGGCGCCGGCTGTATTCGTGAACTCCGCCGTCGACGACACCACCGACCTGCTCGCGCGCAGCGGCGAACTGAAGTTCGGCCAGGGCATGATCGCGACGATCGTCGCGTTCTCGCTCGGCTTCCTGTGCCTGCTCGGCGTGCTCGCGTTCCACTTCCCCGAGTACCTGACCACACCGGAACTGCGCCACCAGTACTCGGTCGACGTGCTGCGCCAGGCACTGTTCGTCGCGTTGCTGGTTGCCGGCGGCCTTGCGCTCGCGAACCTCGTGCTCGGCGTGCGGCGCAATCTCAACGTCGTCGCGTTCGTGTTCGTGATCGCCGCGGTCGCGCTCGGCGGCTCGCGCGTGCCGGTCGGCAACTTCCCGGATCACACGCCGTACATCGGCCTCGACTGGTTCATCCTCGATCTGTTTGGCTCGACATTGATCTTCATCGTGCTCGAGAAGCTGTTTCCGCTGTACAGGGGCCAGGCGGTGTTCCGCCGCGAATGGCAGACTGATCTCAAGCATTTCGCGGTCAACCATTTCCTGGTCGGCCTGATCCTGCTGACCGTCAACTTCGTGATCCATCATGCGTTCGGCTGGCTGGTCAACCACGATTTCCAGCTCGCGGTGCAGCGCATCTGGTTCCTGCCGCAGCTGCTGCTGTGCATCCTCGTTGCCGACCTCGCGCAGTACTGGACGCATCGCGCCTACCATGAGGTGCCGTTCCTCTGGAAATTCCACGCGGTGCACCACAGCACGAAGACGATGGACTGGCTCGCAGGTTCGCGCCAGCACGTGTTCGAGATCATCGCGACGCGCGTGCTGGTGCTCGCGCCGCTGTTCGTGCTCGGCTTCCGTGAAGGCGTGATCAACGCCTACATCATCGTCGTCGGCTTCCAGGCCGTGCTGAATCATGCCAACGTGCACCTGCCGTGGGGCCCGTTGAAGTACCTGATCGTCACGCCGGACTTCCATCACTGGCACCACGCCTCCGACGACGAGGCGATCGATCGCAACTACGCCGCGCACTACGCTTTCCTCGACTACCTGTTCCGCACCGCGGTCAAGATTCCGGCGGCCAAGCCGTTCCCGGCGAAGTACGGCGTGGTGGGCGACTACATGCCGGATGGCTTCGTGAACCAGCAGATGTTTCCATTTCGGGCGAAGCCGCTGGACTAGCGTCACCGCGTGGTGAGCGCGGATTCTCGCGGCGCACGTCGAAGCACCGCCTCGGCTGGCCGGGATCGCGCCGCGTTCGAGGCAGCGTTCCCCGAATCCAGCTAAAATCGGCGGTTGCCCCAGCCGCCCCCTGTCAGGTATCCGTCATGTCCGTGCCCGCCACTGTGCTCGCGCCCTCCATCGACCGTGACTACACGCTCGAACACAAGTACACGCGTGCCGAAGGCCGAATCTACCTGTCCGGAGTACAGGCATTGGTGCGCCTGCCGCTGATGCAGCAGATGCGCGACCGCGCGGCCGGCATCAACACCGCGGGCTTCATCTCGGGCTATCGCGGTTCGCCGCTCGGCGGCTTCGACCTCGAGCTGTGGAAGGCGAAGAAGCACCTCGCCGCGTCGAACATCGAATTCCAGCCGGGATTGAACGAAGACCTCGGTGCGACGATGGTCTGGGGCACGCAGCAGGCGAACCTGTTCCCTGGCGCCAAGTACGACGGCGTGTTCTCGATGTGGTACGGCAAGGGTCCCGGCGTCGACCGCTGCGGCGACGTGTTCAAGCACGGCAACGCGGCCGGCACCGCGAAGTTCGGCGGCGTGCTCGCGCTCGCGGCCGACGACCACGCGTGTCGTTCGTCGACCCTGCCACACGGTTCGGAACTCGAATTCGTCTCGGCGATGATGCCGATCCTGAATCCCGCTGGCGTGCAGGACATCCTCGACATGGGCCTGCTCGGCTGGGCGATGTCGCGTTTCACCGGACGCTGGGTCGGCTTCAAGACGATTGCCGAAACCGTGGAGTCCTCGGCCAGCGTCAACGTCAATCCGCACCAGCTCGACATCGTGCTGCCGGAAGACTTCGCGCTGCCGCCGGGCGGCCTCAGCATCCGCTGGCCGGATCCGCCGCTGAACCAGGAAATGCGCCTGCACCAGTACGCGGTACAGGCGGCGACCGCGTTCGCGCGCGCGAACAAGATCGACAAGGTCGTGATCGACTCGCCGAATGCACGTCTCGGTATCGTGACCACCGGCAAGAGCTATCTCGATGTGCTGCAGGCGCTTGAATACCTCGGCATCAGCGCGAGCGATGCGCGCGAGATCGGCATCCGCGTCTACAAGGTCGGCATGACCTGGCCGCTGGAGCCGGTCGGCATCCGCGAGTTCGCGCGCGGTCTCGAGGACATCGTCGTCGTCGAGGAGAAGCGTTCCTTCATCGAGTCGCAGATGAAGGAATACATGTACAACTGGCCGGAGGCGCGCCGCCCGCACGTGGTCGGCAAGTACGACGAGGCCGGCAACTGGATCCTGCCGTCGACGAACGAGCTGACCCCGGCGATGATCGCGCTGGTCATCGCCAAGCGATTGGCGCGCTTCTTCACCAGTGAAGCGATCACCTCGCGCGTCGCCTGGATCGAGGCCAAGGAAAAAGAGCTCACCTTGCCGCGCGCCAGCTTCCCGCGCGCCGCGCACTACTGCTCGGGCTGCCCGCACAACACCTCGACCGCGGTGCCGGAAGGCTCGCGCGCGCTCGGCGGCATCGGCTGCCACTACATGGTCACCTGGATGGACCGGCGCACCGACACGTTCACGCAGATGGGCGGCGAAGGCGTGACCTGGTGCGGCCAGGCGCCGTTCACCGAAACCCAGCACGTGTTCCAGAACCTCGGCGACGGCACCTATTTCCATTCGGGTTCGCTGGCGATCCGCCAGGCGATCGCGGCCAAGGTCAACATCACCTACAAGATCCTCTACAACGATGCGGTCGCGATGACCGGCGGCCAGCCGGTCGACGGCACGCTGACCGTGCCCGATATCGCGCATCAGGTGCGCAGCGAAGGCGTGCAGACGATCATCGTGATGAGCGACGACATCGCGAAGTGGAGCCAGCCCGAGATCTTCCCCACCGGCGTCGAATTCATTCACCGCGACGAGCTCGACGCGGTGCAGAAACGCATGCGCGAAGTGCCTGGCGTATCCGCGCTCATCTACGACCAGACCTGTGCGACCGAGAAGCGTCGCCGCCGCAAGCGCGGCAAGCTGGAAGATCCGAAGAAGCGCCTGTTCATCAACTCGCTGGTCTGCGAGGGTTGCGGCGACTGCGGCGAGAAGTCGTTCTGCGTCTCGGTGCTGCCGAAGGAAACCGAGTATGGCCGCAAGCGCGAGATTGACCAGAGCAATTGCAACAAGGATTTCTCCTGCGTGAAGGGCTTCTGCCCGAGCTTCGTGTCGGTGATCGGCGGCGGACTCAAGAAGAAGAAAGGCAAGGCCGATGTCGACTTCTCCACGTTGCCGCAGCCGGTGATCGCGACCGACCTCGCGCAGCCGTGGAACATCCTGGTCACCGGCATCGGCGGCACCGGCGTGGTCACGATCGGCGCGCTGATCGGCATGGCCGCGCACCTGGAAGGCAAGGGCAGCACCGTGCTCGACCAGACCGGTCTCGCCCAGAAGGGTGGTGCGGTGACCTGCCACCTGCGCATCGCGAAGACACCGGACGACATCCACGCCGTGCGCATCGCGGCCGGCGAAGCCGACCTCGTGCTCGGCTGCGACATGGTCGTGGTCAACGACTACTGGGCACTGTCGAAGATTCGCGCCGGTCGTGCGCACGTCGTGCTGAACACCTACGAGGCGATGCCGGGCACGTTCACGATGAAGCCGGACATGCAGTTTCCGGCGCAGCAGATCATCGATGCGGTGAAGACCGCGCTTGATGGCGAATCGCCGGAACTCGTCGACGCGACCGAACTCGCGACCGCGCTGCTCGGCGACACCATTGCGGCGAACCTGTTCATGCTCGGCTACGCCTGGCAGAAGGGCTGGGTGCCGCTCTCGCACGGCGCGCTGATGCGCGCGATCGAGCTCAACGCGGCTGCGATCGAGATGAACAAGGCCGCGTTCAACTGGGGCCGCCTCGCTGCGCACGACATCGTCGCGGTGCGCAAGGCCGCCGGCTTGCCGAATCCGCATCTACCGTCCGGCGCGATTCCGCTCGCGCTGCCGGTGCGGCGCACGACGTCGGCGTCGACCCGGGCTGCCGCACCGCTCGACGACGCTACGCTCAGCGCGAATCTCGACGAACAGATCGCACGTCGTGTCGCGTTCCTGACCGACTACCAGAACGCCGCCTACGCCGCGAAATACCGCGCGCTGGTCGACAAGGTGCGATCGGCGGAAAGCGCGAAGACGCCGGGCTTCACCACGCTGACCGAAGCCGTCGCGCGCTACGCGTTCAAACTGATGGCCTACAAGGACGAGTACGAGGTCGCGCGCCTGTACACCAGCGGCGATTTCGAGCAACGCATCCGAGAGACGTTCGACGGCGACTTCAAGCTGCACTTCAACCTCGCGCCGCCGCTGTTCGCCAGGCGCGATGCCGATGGCCACCTGAAGAAAGCCGAATACGGCCCGTGGGTGTTCAAGGCATTCAAGGTCCTCGCGAAGCTGCGCAGCCTGCGCGGTGGCGCGCTCGATGTGTTCGGCTACACCGCTGAGCGCCGGATGGAGCGCCAGCAGATCGTCGATTACACGAAGACGCTCGACGAACTGCTCGCCGGCCTCGACAACGGCAACCACGCGCTCGCGGTCGACATCGCTTCGATCCCCGAGCACATCCGAGGCTACGGCCACGTCAAGGAACGCCACCACGCCGACGCGATGAAGCGTCAGGACGACCTGCTCTCCGCGTGGCGGAATCCTTCGGCGGATCGCGCGGCTGCGTAACCGCGACGCGTAGCGCACGCGTCATCCCGTGCCCGGCGGCGAAGCGCCGGGCCGCGAGGTAGCCTCATCGCGCCGGCTCGCGAGGTCTTGACTCTGGACCGAACTCCAGGGTTTAGGATGGCGCCATGAACACGACCCCCGCCACCCATCTCGCCATCGGCGCCGTCGCCCGCGCAGCCGGCGTCGGCATCGACACGGTCCGCTACTACGAACGCGAGGGCCTGTTGCCCGCGCCACACCGGCGCGAGTCCGGCTACCGCGACTACGACACCGGTGCCGTCGCGCGCTTGCGCTTCATCCGCCGTGCCAAGGACCTCGGCTTCAGCCTCGACGAGATCCGCGACCTGCTCGCGCTGTCGGTGGATCGCGAACGCGGCGTGAAGGGCGTGAAGCAGCGCGCCGAACAGCGTCTCGATGTCGTCGAGCAGCGCATCCGCGAGCTGAAGCTCGTGCAGAGGGGTCTGAAGCAGCTGATCGCGGCGTGCCCAGGCCACGGTGCGCTGGAGCAGTGCCCGATCCTGCGTGCGCTGGGCGACGACGGGGCATCGAAATGAGCGGTCACGAGCGTTCGAACGAGCACGCCTGCTGCGCGCACAAAGCGCCCGACGCCTCGGCGCAGGCCGACTTCGCGATCGACCCGGTGTGCGGCATGCGCGTCGCCACCACAACGCATCGCCATGCCGATCATGCCGGCACGACGTACTACTTCTGCAGCGATGGCTGCCGGCGCACGTTCGAGGCCGACCCGGTCGCGATCCTCGCCAAGGCCCGCCAGCGCGAGCAGGAACGCAGCGCCACACCTGCGCGTCATGGCGACGTGGCCACGCCGGCTTCCGGCACGCTCTACACCTGTCCGATGCACCCGGAAGTGCAGCAGTCCGGTCCCGGCGACTGCCCGAAGTGCGGCATGGCGCTGGAGCCGATGCTGCCGAGCGCAGACGTGGACGATGGCGGCGAGTTGCGCGCGATGGCGCGCCGCATGGGGACGCTGGCTGCGTTGACCCTTCCGGTGTTCGTGCTCGCGATGGGTCCGCATCTGTTCGGCTGGCATCTGCCGGCGCCGTGGGGCCGCGTCGCTGGCTGGGTCGAGGCGGTGTTGTCCAGCTTCGTGGTGCTGTGGGGCGGCGCGCCGTTCTTTACGCGCGGCTGGCGGTCGCTCGGACTCTCCCTTCCGTCCTGGCTGGGTCGCGCCGGAGCCGGATTCGCGGTGGAGCAAGCAAGCGCGAGGGAGCGTATGTCGATACGCGACCGAGCAATGACGCCGCTCCGCCGCGAATCCGGCCCGGCCCTCGGGGTTGTGGAACAACGCGGCCCGGTCGGGACGGAAGGGAGAGTCCGCCGGCCGTGGTCGCCGAACATGTACACGCTGATCGCGCTCGGCACCGGCGTGGCCTGGGCCTACAGCGCGGTCGCATTCCTCGCGCCGGCGCTGTTTCCGGCCGGCTTCCGCGACCCGCACGGCCGGGTCGGCGTGTACTTCGAATCGGCCGCGGTGATCGTCACCCTGGTCACGCTCGGCGATTTCCTGGAATTGCGCGCGCGCCGCCGCACCGGCGCCGCGCTGAAGGCGCTGCTCGGCCTCGCGCCGAAGACTGCGCGCCGCATCGGCGCGGACGGCAGCGAAAGCGATGTGCCTTTGGACGAAGTACGCGCCGGTGACACGCTGCGCGTGCGGCCTGGCGAAAAGGTGCCGGTGGACGGCGTGGCGCTGGACGGCGCCAGCCACGTCGACGAGTCGATGCTGACCGGCGAACCGTTGCCGGTCGCGAAGACGAACGGCGATACGCTGACCGGCGGTACCGTGAACCAGGACGGCGCGCTGACGATGCGCGCGCAAAAGGTCGGCGCCGCGACGATGCTCGCGCAGATCGTGGCGCTGGTCGCGCAGGCGCAGCGCAGCAAGGCGCCGTTGCAAAGGATCGCCGATCGTGTCGCCGCGTGGTTCGTGCCGGCGGTGGTCGCAGTCGCCGCGCTCGCGTTCGCCGGCTGGGCGCTGCTCGGGCCGGAGCCGCGCCTCGCGCATGCGCTGATCGCGGCGGTGTCGGTGCTGATCATCGCCTGCCCGTGCGCGCTCGGACTCGCCACGCCGATCTCGATCATGGTCGCGAGCGGGCGCGGCGCGCAGAACGGCGTGCTGTTCAAGGATGCTGCCGCGATCGAGGCGCTGCGCGAGGTCGATACGCTGGTCGTGGACAAGACCGGCACGCTGACTGAGGGCAAGCCCTCGCTGAAGGAGCTCGTGTCGTTGGGCACGTTGTCGCGCGAGCGTCTGCTCGTGTTGGCCGCTGCGCTGGAACGGCCGAGCGAACATCCGCTGGCGAAAGCGATTGTCGCGGCCGCGGCTGGCACGACGCTGCCGCATGTCGAAAACTTCCGCGCCCTGACCGGCCGCGGCGTGCGCGGGCGCATCGAGGGCAGCGAGGTCGCGCTCGGCAACGCGCGCCTGCTGCAGGAGTCCGCGGTCACCCTCGGCGCGGAAGCCGACGCGACGGCCGAGCGCCTGCGCGGCGATGGCGCGACGGTGATGTTCCTCGCTGTCGACGGCGCGCTGGCCGGCCTGGTCGCGGTCGCCGACCGCATCAAGCCGAGCACGCAGGAGGCGATCGTGGCGCTGCATCGCGATGGCCTGCGTATCGTCATGCTCACCGGCGACAATGCGACCACTGCGCAGGCGGCGGCGCGCGAGCTCGGCATCGATGAAGTGCGCGCGGACGTGTCGCCTACGGACAAGGCTGACGTGATGAACGCGCTCAGGGCCGCCGGCCACCGCGTCGCGATGGCCGGCGACGGCATCAACGACGCGCCGGCGCTGGCTGCCGCGGATGTCGGGATTGCGATGGGCAGTGGTACCGACGTGGCGATGGAGAGTGCGCAGATCACCCTGGTGAAGGGCGAGCTCACCGCGATCGTGCGCGCCCGCGCGTTGTCGCGCGCGACGGTGGCAAACATCCGCCAGAACCTGTTCTTCGCGTTCATCTACAACGCGATCGGCGTGCCGCTGGCCGCCGGCGTGCTGTATCCGCTGCTCGGCGTCACGTTGTCGCCGATGCTCGCCGCGCTCGCGATGAGCCTGTCTTCGGTGTCGGTGGTCGGCAACGCGTTGCGGCTGCGCAAGGCCGGACTTTCAGGAAACTGACGCAAGGCGACTGATCGGATTGGGGTGCATCCGTCCTGGACTCCCGAACATTGCAGCCGACCGCCGTCCATTTGTTGAACTGGCGCACCAGGATCGATGGTCCGCGCTGGACGCACCACGGGTCGGAGAGGCACCATGACGGGTTCCATTCGGACCCGCATTGCCTGTGGACGAAGCCACGTTCCGCCAATTGCTGTCCCGTCATGTCGCCCGGCTGCTCGATGCGCGTACGCTGGCGAAGGGCGCCGATTACCTGCGTCATGGCCGCGTGCTCGGCACGCATTACGAGGCCGGCGACGACGGCGGAGCGTTGATCGGCATGGTCCGCGACGGCGCGATCGACCCCTATGTCGCTGGCGTGCGTCTCAAGCAGGACGGCGAGCGGGTCGAGCTCGACAGCTACTGCACCTGCCCACTGGCGTCCGCCTGCAAGCACGTGGCCGCGACCGCGTTGAGCGCGATGCGTGGCGACTTGCAACGGCCGGTTGTGGGTCTCGCTCCACCGCCGGTGCCGCAGCTCGGCGCGTGGAAGCACTGGCTCGACGCGCTGCAGCCGTCCGCTCCTCTTGCGCGCGAGCAGAAGCCGGTTGCCGAACAGGCAGGAACGCTTTGCGGCATCGTCCTGCGCGCCGGCGAAGGCATCCTGCCGCGACTCCATGCTCAGGCGGTGCGGATCAAGCGCGGCAGGCGTGGTGGCTTCGTGTCGCCACAGCCGCTGCTGCCCTCGCACGGCGGCCCCGATCCGTGGCAGGGGCTGAGCGCCGACGAGTTCCGCCTGATCGCAGAACTGCGCATGCGCGCGCCGGCGAATGGCGGCGCCAGCGGTTGGTTCGAACTGCATGGAAGCGCGGACGAGATCCTGCTTGAAAAACTGCTGGCCGCTCTGCCGTGCTTCTTCGAAAAGCCCTCCTCGGGCCGGCTGGCGCAGGGGTCGCGGCGCGCGTTGCGCATCGGCTGGGATGCACGCGAGGACGGCACGCAGAAGCTCGCGCTGAGTGTCGACGCGGCGTCACCGAAGACGTTGCTGCTGCGCATCGGCGGGCTCTGGTATTGCGATCCGTTCGCGCGCGAGATCGGCCGCATCGATGGTGAGCCTCGCCTCGCCGAGGCGGTGCTGCGCGCGCCGTCATTGCTGCCCGAACAGGTGCCGCTGCTGATGGAGCGGTGGCACGACGCACCGCTGCTCGCGGCGTTGCCCAAGCCCGAGGCGGCCGGCGAGATCGAGCGCCGTGAGGTCAAGCCATCGCCTGTACTGACCTTGCGCGCGTTCCCCGCGCTGGCCACGGGCGGAGTGCGCTACCAGGCCGGCTGCGTGCGCCTTGCCTTCGATTACGCCGGTGCGCGCCTGCCTGCGTCGCCGGCGCCCGCCAGGGAGCGCCGACGCCAGAACGGCCGCGTGATCGAGATCGTGCGCGACCGCGCCAACGAGATCGTCGCGTTCGAACGCCTCGAGGAGGTCGGCCTGGTCCCGGCGGAATTGTTCGGGCGCCTGCCCGGCGTCCCCGCGGATGCGTTCGACGACAACGACTTCGTGCTCGAGCACGGTCGCGGCACGCTCGCCGGCGTCGACCAGATGTTCGCACTGACCCCGCGCCTGCGCGATCTCGGCTTCCGTCTCGAATCCGCCGACGGCTTCCCGTTCGACCTGCTCGACGAACCCGATGCGGACGCCTGGTACGCCGAGGTCGAGGAATCCGGCAACCCATGGTTCGACCTGCGCCTCGGCATCGACATCGGCGGCGAGCGCATCGACCTGCTGCCGGTGCTGCATCGGCTGCTGTCCGACCCCGCGTTTTCGCTGACGCCGCGCAAGGGCGAGGCCGATGACGCGGTCTGGCTGGTGCCGATCGATGCGCGCCGGCGCGTGCCGCTACCGCTGGCGAAACTGCGCGAACTGATCACGCCGCTGCTCGAATGGCTGCAGGGTCCGTTTGCCGAGCACGACGGCGCGCTGCGCCTGCGCCGCGCGCAGGCCGGCGTGCTCGACGAACTCACGAAGGGCATGCAGCGACCGTGGCTCGGCGGCGAGCGCCTGCGCGCCGAGCTCGAACGCCAGCGCGCGCCGCGTGCACCGGCGAGCGAACCGGAGGGATTTCGCGCGACGTTGCGCGGTTACCAGCGTGAGGGCCTTGCCTGGCTCGGTTTCCTCGCCGATGCGGGGCTCGGCGGCATCCTCGCCGACGACATGGGCCTCGGCAAAACCGTGCAGGTGCTCGCGCATCTGCTCGCCGAGAAGCGTCGCGGCCGCCTCGACAAGCCGGCACTCGTGATCGCACCGACCAGCCTGGTCGCGAACTGGCATGACGAAGCGACGCGCTTCGTGCCGGATCTGTCCGTGCTGGTCGTGCACGGGCCCGAGCGCGCTGGCCTGCACGAGGCGATTCCGCGCCACGATCTGGTGATCACCACCTATCCGCTGCTGCTGCGCGATCGCGACGCGCTGATCGAACACGAGTACTCCGTGCTCGTTCTCGACGAGGCGCAGGCGATCAAGAATGCACGGAGCCAGGCCGCACAGATCGTGCGCGAGCTCGCCGCGCGCCAGCGCATCGCGATGACCGGCACGCCGCTGGAGAACCACCTCGGTGAACTGTGGGCGCAGTTCGATGCAGTCGAGCCCGGCCTGCTCGGCGACGACAAGCGCTTCACGAAGTTCTTCCGCACGCCGATCGAGAAACAGGGCGATGTCGAGAAACGCGAGCGTTTGAGCCGCCGCATCGCGCCATTGCTGCTGCGCCGACGCAAGGAGGATGTGCTGACCGAGCTGCCGCCGAAGACCGAGATCGCGCGCCGCATCGAACTCGAAGGCGCGCAGCGCGAACTCTACGAGACGCTGCGCCTGACCCAGCACGAGCGCGTGCTCGACGAAGTGCGCAAGCGCGGTCTCGCGCAGAGCGGCATCATCGTGCTCGACGCCCTGCTGAAGCTGCGCCAGGCCTGCTGCGATCCACGCCTGGTCAAGCTCGATGGCGCGAGGCATGTGCAGGAATCGGCCAAGCTCGATTACCTGCTCGACCTGCTGGCGAGCCTCGTCGACGAAGGCCGTCGCGTGCTCGTGTTCAGCCAGTTCGCCGAGATGCTCGCGCTGATCGCCGAAGCGCTCGATGCGCGCAAGCTCGACCACCAGTTACTCACCGGCGACACGCCGGGCACCGCGCGCGCAGCCCTGGTGAACCGCTTCCAGTCCGGTGAAGTGCCGCTGTTCCTGATCAGCCTCAAGGCCGGCGGCGTCGGCCTGAACCTGACCGCGGCCGACACCGTGATCCACTACGACCCGTGGTGGAATCCCGCCGTCGAGGCGCAGGCGACCGACCGCGCGCACCGCATCGGCCAGGACAAGCCGGTGTTCGTCTACAAGCTGATCTGCGCCGGCACGGTCGAGGAAAAGATCCAGGCGCTGCAGCAGCGCAAGGCCGAACTCGCGCGCGCGGTGCTCGATGGTGGCAGCACGCAGAGTGCGAAGTTCGAGGAGGCGGATCTGGCGGAGTTGTTTGCGCCGTTGTGAGTCCGCTCGGAATGTCAAACTATCAATGCCCAGAATCGGGCCACAAGCGGACATTCACGATCTATAGCAGACCCAGTTGCGTCGCTTTCAAGGTAGCCGCAGCACGCGTGGAGCACTCCAGCTTGCGAAACACGCTCTCGACATGCGTACGCACGGTGCTTGGGCTGATGGACAGTTTCTGCGCTACCGCCTTGTTGCTCGCCCCAAGGCTGATCCAGTGCAGCACGTCCCGCTCGCGTTCCGTAAGGAGACTGGTCAATGGCGCGACAGGTGCCCTGGTCTTGATCGGTCGAGGCTTGTTCAATAGGGCACGGACGACGTCGACGTCGTAGCGTCCGGCAGTGGCTTCGGCCATCAGCAACGAGCCTGCGGCATCTTCCGGAAATGCATCGCGCCAGGGACGCGCGAGGCGCAACGCGGCCAGTGCTCCGGCGGCCGCAAGGATGCGTCCTTCCACGGGGATGCCTCCTGCCTTGGCCTCGCGGTAGTAACCGGACCCATCTGGCCGTTCATAGGCATATGACGCGACTTCCGCCGCGCCCGCGAGCGAGCCGATCTGTCGCGCAGCGCGTCCGGTCCAGTAGGGAACCAGCCGCACTCTCTCCCACGCCGACTCCGCCAGTTTGCCGGGGGTATCCCAGATCATGTTGGGCACTGCAGCGCGCCCCATGCCATGGATGAGCGCGGCGCGATACACCTTTTGCTGGCAAGCCACATCCAGCCCAAGCTCGAGCGCCGCGTTCCTGGCCAATTGCGCCACCTGGCGCGAGTAGCCGGTCATCCATGGCAGCTTGAGGTCGATGACATGGGCCAGGATTTCCAATGAAGTCGTGCGGCCGGTGAACGCGGCGTCGAGCGAACACGGGCCAGACAACGTCGGATCGCCCTCGAGCGCAGCCAGCCATCGCGAGGCATTTGCGATGACTGATGTGGCGAGGCTCATGGGGTACAGGACGTCCGCACGCTGACCGATGAGCTTGCATGCCTGCTCAAGACCATACAGGCGATGGAAGATGTCGAGATCGCCGGCGAGCGAAGCCATGTAGACCGAGGCTGGAATCTGCTCCTCGCGCAGGCCATCCGGAGCTCCGCTGCCGTCGTGACTCTCAAACAGATGACGCAACGCGAACTGCGTCGCCGCGTCCAGGCCCAGTTGCACTGCGATGTCTCCCGAGACCTCGCAGTGGATGCGCGACAACGAGAGAAACGCGGATCCTGCGCGGCGAGTGCCGGAACGAAACCCGCTGCTGGAGGACTGGATGGCGAGCAGTGCCTTTCGCCCACTGACATCGTCACCGAACAAATGCGCGAATTCGGGCGCGTTGGCCGTGCAGCCGGACCAACGCAGCAGTGCGACGGTCGTGGCTTCCGTGCAGAGGGCGTCATCGGCGCCGACGGCCGCAGCCAATTGCCCGGCCATCCAGGCGGCACGCGGTGAGTGGTCGGTAGGCTGCCCCATGGCCAAGTCGCCCACAAACGCGAGCGAGCGGACCACATCCAGCAGGGCGACGTCGGAAGCATCCATGTCGGATCGAGTACCTGTGCAGAGGCTGGGAAGTCTAGCGCCGCCCTTTCGATCCCGGCCTCGGTCATTCAACCGATGGTGCGCGTAGGATACGGCGCGCAAGCTGCGTCCCGAGGTCGATCGCAACATCCCTCACACGATGTATACCCGACTCGCTTCGCCAACTGCCACTGGAGAATTCGTATGAAGACCAAGATTCTCGGCCTCGCCGCCGCCACTGCGATGGTCCTCGCCTCTACCGTCAATGCCGCAACGCCGAAGGCCCACGAGGGCGCCAGGAACGTCGTGCTGGTGCACGGCGGGTTCGTCGACGGCTCCGGTTGGCAGAAGGTCTACAGCATCCTCAAGAAGGACGGCTACAACGTCAGCATCGTGCAGAATCCGACGATCACGCTGGCCGACGACGTTGCGGTCACCCAGCGCGCGATCGCCCAGCAGGATGGCCCCGTCGTCCTCGTCGGCCACTCTTATGGCGGTGTCGTCATCTCGGAAGCCGGTACCGACCCGAAGGTCCAGAGCCTGGTCTACATCGCCGCATTTGCCCCCGACAAGGGCGAGTCGGTGCAGAAACTGATCGCCAATCCGCCGCCGGGTGCGCCGCAGCCGCCGATCCTCCCGCCGCAGGACGGCTTCCTGTTCCTCGATCGCGCCAAGTTCGCGGCCTCTTTCGCGGGCGACGTCTCCGCCGACGAAGCCGGCTTCATGGCCGACTCGCAGGTGCCTTGGGGCGTCCAGGCGCTGGCCGGTGAAGTGACCGTGCCTGCCTGGAAGTCGAAGCCGAGCTGGTATCTGGTTTCCACGGAAGACCACATGATCCCGCCCCCTGCGCAGCGGATGATGGCGAAGCGTGCGGGCGCAACGGTTGTCGAGGTACCCGGCAGCCATGCGATCTATGTCTCGAAGCCGAAGGTCGTAGCCAAGATCATCGAGCAGGCAGCGCACGGGAAGAAGTAATCGGACCATTGAGCGGAGCGCCATGCGCGCTCCGCCCCTTCCGCATCGAGGTCGCTCACCTCGAATGTCCTTTTCGGATCGGCTTCAGTCGTTCGCATCGGTAGAGCCGTTGAAGCATCATTTTTCAGATTCCGAGCAAGTCGACATATTGGAATCGTCCATCACGTAGCACGCGTTCACCTCGCGCCAAGACCAATGGCTCGCGCCACAGGGGGCTGGTATAGACGCAGGTATGAAACTCGCCGTTCTCGCCACAGGGGTCGCAGGACGGCGGCAGGTCGACGAGCAGTTCGGCGTCGAACTCGCGTCCGCAGAATGCGGCATCGAGTTGCTGCGTGTCGACGCAGCAGAGGATCGCGCGGTGGCCGTCGGCGATGAAGCGGCGCGCGAGTCGCGTCGTGTCCTCGCCCCACAGCGGGAAGTGTCCGCGCCAGCCGTGGCGCGCCAATTGCTGCTCGCGATACGCGCGAATGTCGGCGAGGAAGAGGTCGCCGAACGCGATCGTGTCGATGCCGGGTGTTCGTGCACGCGCCTCGTCCAACGCGTTCGCGAACGCGGTTTCGTAGATCGCGTTCGAGGCTTGCGGCGGAATCCGTGCTTCGATCAACGGCAACCGAAGGCGCTCGGCCTGCGCCTGCAGGATCGAGCGGCGCACGCCGTGGATGCTGATGCGGTCGTATTCCATGGTGACCGTGGTCAGCAAGCCTTCGACGCGCCAGCGCGGATCGTCGAGCAGACGCTGCAGCGCGAGCGCGGAATCCTTGCCGCCGCTCCAGGCGAGCAGCAGCGGCGTGTTCACCGCGCGCTCCGCTGCCACAGCCGCAGTCGGTTGTTGGCCGGCATCGCGACGTCGTCGATGAGGTTGAAGCCGGCGGCGAGCGCGAGCGCATCGACCGCGGCCGTGTCGCGGATGCCCCTATGCGGCGCGCGCGTTTTCAGCGAGGCGTCGAATGCGGCGTTGCTGTCGCTGGTGTAGCGGCCATCGATATTGAATGGACCGTAGATCGCGAGCTTCGCATCGATGGTTGTCGCAGCGGGCAGCGCGGCGAAGAAGGCCTCGACTTCGGGCCAGCCCATGATGTGCAGCGTGTTCGCGCTGAACACCGCGTCGAACGGACCGTTCGGCCACGGGCCCGTGACGTCGAGGATCAACGGCGCCGGCGTGTTCGGCAGTGACGCCTCGTCGAGCCAGGCGCGAATGCCTGGATGATTTTCCGCGTGGTCCGAGGTCTGCCAGATGAGTCGCGGCAGCGCGGCGGCGAAATGAACTGCGTGCTGGCCGGTGCCGCTGCCGACTTCGAGCACGTGTCGACGGTCGGCGAAGAAATCGCGCAGCATCGCGAGGATCGGCTCGCGATTGCGTTCACAGGCGGCGGAGAAGGGCTTCTCGTTCATTGCCGAAGTGTGCCGCACACACGAGGTGCATGCGAATCGTGGGCGTCGATGCCGGCGCGTGGGAATAGCGCAGGAATGTGGCCGCGTCAGAGTTCGGGGCCTCGCCCCCTCACCCAACCTCTCCCCCAAGCGAGCTTGGGGGAGAGGGCTTTGACAGGCGTGCTGTGCGATGCTTGCGCGATCCGCTTGTGATGGACGCGCATGCTCAATCGGCTCTGGCTCGGCTTCTTCCTGACCGCGGCGCTCGCCGCACTCGCGCAGTGGCTCGTCGGCGGCAATGCCGGCGTGTTCGCGGCGATGATGGCGAGCCTGTTCGACATGGCCAGGCTCTCGGTCGAAGTGATGATCCTGCTGTTTGGCACGTTGACGCTCTGGCTCGGTTTCCTGCGCATCGCCGAACAGGCCGGGCTGATCGACCTGCTCGCGCGTGCGCTGGGACCCTTGTTCGAGCGGCTGATGCCCGGCGTGCCGCGCGGGCATCCGGCGATCGGCCTGATCACGCTGAATTTCGCAGCGAACATGCTCGGCATGGACAACGCGGCGACGCCGATCGGCCTGCGCGCGATGCGCGAACTGCAGACGCTGAATCCGGATCCAGCGACCGCAAGCAATGCACAGATCCTGTTCATCGTGCTGCATTCGTCGTCGCTGGTGCTGCTGCCGGTCACGATTTTCATGTATCGCTTGCAGCAGGGCGCGCACGATCCGACCGTGGTGTTCCTGCCGATCCTGTTCGCGACGTTCGCCTCGGCAGCAACCGGCCTGCTCAGTGTCGCGTTCATGCAGAAGCTGCCGCTGTTCAATCGCGTTGTGCTCGCATGGCTCGGCGGCTTCGCGCTGCTGTTCGCCACGTTCACTACGCTGCTGGCGTCGCTGACACCGGCCACGCTCGCGGCGTTCTCGTCGCTGGCCGGCAATCTCGCCCTGTTCGCGATCGTCTTGCTGTTTCTCATCGCCGGCGCGATCCGCAAGGTGCCGGTGTACGAGAGTTTCGTCGATGGCGCGAAGCAGGGCTTCGAGGTCGCACGCGACGTACTGCCGTACCTGGTCGCGATGTTGTGCGCGGTCGGCGTGCTGCGCGCGTCCGGCGCGCTCGATCTCGCGCTGGATGGCATCCGCTGGCTCGCGGATGTGGCAGGTCTCGACGCACGCTTCGTCGATGCGCTGCCGACCGCGCTGGTCAAGCCGTTCTCCGGCAGCGCCGCGCGCGCGATGCTGATCGAGACGATGAAGTCGCACGGTGTCGACAGCTTCCCGGCGCTGCTTGCCGCGACCGTGCAGGGCAGCACCGAAACCACGTTCTACGTGCTCGCGGTCTACTTCGGCGCGGTCGGCATCCAGCGCGCGCGCCACACGGTCGGCTGCGCGCTCGCGGCGGATCTGGCCGGCGTGCTCGCCTCGATCGCGGTGTGCTACTGGTTCTTCGGCTGAGAGAGGTGCATAAAGTGCTTATGGATCAGATATATATGAGGAATTACCAAAGACATACTAATTTTGTTGAAATTAGTAGTAAATTGACAGTATCGTTGCTGCATGAAGTTGCCAGTCGCTCCGCCTGCGTTCGATCATTTGCTTAAGAAATTCAGTGGCAGCCTCGACACCATTCTGGGGCGCAGGATCGGACCGGAAGTCGATGGCGTCTACGAGCCGTGGGACCATCTGCGCCATCTTGAGCCGCCGGGCGGTCTGCTGACCGAACAATGGTGGCTGGCGATCAAGTTGGCGCGCATCCCGATCTTTCGAGATCTGCCCTTGCGGGATGGTTTGGGCCGGCCGATCCTGCTCGCCGTCACCGATTCGATGCTGCGACGCCTTCATTTCATTGATCGGGAGGCCGCTGGTGCGATCAAGGGACTGGATCGCGCCGATGGCCCAGGCGATCGCGAGCGCTATCTGTTTCGCTCCCTCGTCGAGGAAGCGATGACTTCATCCCAGCTCGAAGGCGCATCGACAACGCGGCAGGTCGCCAAGGAGATGCTTGACAGTGGGCGCCAGCCGCGTGATCGCAGCGAGCGCATGATCTACAACAATTTTCAGGTGATGCAGCAGCTGCGCCGCTGGCGAGAGCAGCCGCTGACGCCCAAGTCAATCTTCGAGATGCATCGCGTGCTCACCTCGGATGCAATCGACGAAGCGGATGCCGCCGGGCGCTTCCGCCGCGCGGATGAACAGATTCAGGTCATCAATACGGATGGCAAGGTGCTGCATCAACCGCCACCCGCCGATGAGCTGCCCGCGCGTCTCGATGCGCTGTGCGCATTCGCGAACGAAGCCGACAAGGAAGATTTCCTGCACCCGGTCCTGCGCGCGATCGCGTTGCATTTCCAGGTCGGTTACGACCATCCGTTCGTCGATGGCAACGGTCGCACGGCGCGTGCGCTGTTCTACTGGTCGATGCTGCGCTCGGGCTATTGGCTCACCGAATATCTGTCGATTTCAAGCGTGCTGAAGAGGGCGCCTGCGAAGTACGCTCGCGCGTATCTGCATACGGAGACCGACGAAAGTGATCTCGGTTATTTCGTGAGCCATCAGCTCGGTGTCATCTGTCAGGCTGTCGAAGGACTGCAAGGCTATCTTGCGCGCAAGGCGACCGAGCAACGTCAGGCGGCGAGTCTCCTGCGTCCGGACTCGGCTCTGGCCATTCGGTTGAACCATCGCCAGCGCGAACTGCTGCTGCATGCGGTGCGCCATGCGGGCGCGATATACCGGATTGCTGAGCACCGGAGTACGCATCAGGTCACCTACCAGACCGCGCGCACCGACTTGCTCGGCTTGGTGGCCGAGGGGTTATTGCGACAGCGCAAACAAGGCAAGGCTTTCGCGTTTGTCACGCCGCCGGATCTGGCAAAGCGCTTGCAGCGATAAAGCGGCGACGGGTCCGCGCGCGCCGACTTCCTACGCGCCATCGCGACAAACGCCGATCGTGTCAGGTACGTCGATGACCCAGGCTGTCCTTTCCGAATCAGGCAAGGACGCGTCGCATGCGTCTTCTCGCTGCATTGCTGCTGATGGTCGCCGCACTGCGCGCGTTTGCGGGCGAATGTCCGGTGTGGGCACCCGAGCAGGCGCAGCGCGAACTTGGCGCGCTCGATCGGCAGTTGCAGGCCTGGGATCT
Source organism: Dokdonella soli (assembly GCF_039523175.1). Classification (NCBI taxonomy): domain Bacteria; kingdom Pseudomonadati; phylum Pseudomonadota; class Gammaproteobacteria; order Lysobacterales; family Rhodanobacteraceae; genus Dokdonella; species Dokdonella soli. The sequence continues at coordinate 194,243 of NZ_BAAAEU010000006.1, read as the reverse complement.
CGCCTATCACCGCGACGGGGTCTCGCCGATCGATGACACGCTGTATGACCAGGCTCGCGTTCGCTATGCGCAGTGGCGCAAGTGCTATCCACGACAGGCGCCGGCCGATGCCAATCCGCTGCAAGGCGCGCGCGCAACGGCGCGCCATCCGGTCGCGCAGACCGGCCTCGGCAAGCTGCCCGATGCGGAGGCGCTGGCGGCGTGGATGCGCGTACGCGGCAATGCAGATCTCTGGATGCAGCCGAAGATCGACGGCGTCGCGGTCACGCTGCTCTATGTCGACGGCGCGTTGCGCCAGGCGATCAGCCGCGGCGACGGCGAGCGCGGTGAGGACTGGACAGCGAAGGTGTGGAGCATCGACGCGATCCCGAAACGGCTCGCACATGCGCCGCCGCGCGTGGTGCTGCAGGGCGAGATCTATTGGCGGCTCGCCGATCACATGCAGGCCGCACATGGAAGCGTCGGCGCGCGCTCGAAGGTTGTTGGCGCGCTTGCGAGGGAGCAGATCGATGCCGACACGGCGCGGCGGATCGGCCTGTTCGTCTGGGACTGGCCGGATGGTCCGGTCGGCATGCAGGATCGGCTGGACGGCCTGCGCGGTTTCGGATTCGCCGATGCGGTTGCGTACACGGTTGCGGTCGACAACATCGACGAAGTGCGCGACTGGCGCGAGCACTGGTTCCACGCGTCACAGGCGTTCGCTGCCGACGGCATCGTGGTCCGGCAGGGCCTGCGTCCGCTCGCGTCTGCATGGGGCGCGAAACCGCCGGAGTGGGCGGTTGCCTGGAAATACCCGCTGGCGACAGCGCTGGCCGAAGTCACCGGCGTGGACTTCACGATCGGACGCAGCGGACGCATCACGCCGGTGCTCGAACTCGCGCCAGTGTTGCTTGACGATCGCACGGTGCGCCGCGTCAGCGTCGGTTCGCTTGCACGCTGGCGCAAACTCGATATCCGTCCCGGCGACCAGGTCGCGATCGCGCTGGCGGGCCTGACGATTCCGCGCCTCGACTCGGTCGTGTGGCGCGCACAGCAGCGCGTGCCGGTCGCGGTGCCGGATCCGCATTCACATGATGCACTGAGCTGCTGGCATCCGGTGCCGGGTTGCGAGCGCCAGTTCCTCGCTCGGCTCGTCTGGCTCGGCGACAAGCGCGGGCTCGCTCTCGACGGTGTCGGTGCGGGCACCTGGCAGCGTCTGATCGACGCGGGCCTGGTCGAGGGCCTCGTCGACTGGCTCGACCTCGGCCGCGATGATCTCGCCGCGGTTCCAGGCCTTGGCGCGGTACGCGCGGATTCGCTGCTGGCTCGCTTTGCGCAAGCGCGGCAACAGCCGCATGCACTCTGGCTGCGCGCGCTCGGCCTGCGCGAGCCGATCAACGCGGCCGCTGTGTCTGATGCCGACGTGCGTGCACTCGTCGAGCAACTGCATCGCGCCGGCGTCGCGGGGTTCTGATCACTCGATTTTGCATATGCAATCTTTATGGAGGATGATTGCAAATGAAATTCAAGCCGGGTCGCCACCATGTCTCCGACCACCTTGCGCAAGCCCGCCGTCGCCGATCCCGCTGCCGTGCTGACCAAGGCCGTGCTGCGAGCGGCCGAGATTCTCGAAGTCCCGCAGCGCACGTTGGCCGAGATCATCGGCGTCAGCGCATCGACGATCTCGCGCGCAGCCAGTGCGCGCGCACCCTTCGATCCCGAGAGCAAGGCCGGTGAGCTGGCCAGGCTCTGGCTGCGCGTGTTCCGTTCGCTGGATGCGATCGTCGGCTCCAACGACGTAGCGGCGCGCGCATGGCTGACCGCGCCGAATGCCGCCTTCGGTGGTGCGAAACCGCTGGATCGTCTGCGCAGCGCCGAGGGTCTGATCCACGTGCTGCACTATCTCGACAGCGCGCGCGCGCGGCTTTGAACGCTGCGCTATTCGCAAACGCAGCCCTCGAACGCGATCGTCATCGCACGATCTGCGACGCGTCGCTGCGATCGTTCGCGGCGTAGGGACGATGCCATGACGACGCTCACTCCGGACATTCTGCAGAAAGCCGCACGGCGCATCGGCGCGAAGCCATGGCGGGTCGTCGAGGCGCAGCATCGCGCGTCGACGATGCGGCTGGTCGATACGCTCGATGAGCAGCGCACGCTCGAGGATCTGATCGAGGCCAGCAAGCCGCCGCTGCCGGTCGGGGCTGCGCATCTGCACTATCTGCTGGCGACGCCGTTTCGCTATCCGGCGCCACCGCCGTCCGGCTCGCGCTTTCGCGGCATCGGCGATCCCGGCGTCTGGTACGGCGCCGCGGCCGTGCACACCGCACTGGCCGAAGTCGCGTACTGGCGCCTGCGCTTCCTCGCCGATTCGCCGGCGACGCCGGACCTGCCGCCGGTGCCGCATACCGCGTTCCGTGCGAGTGTCGGCGGCAGTGCGATCGTGCTCGGCGATCCTCCGTTCACGCGACAGCGTCACCTGTGGGAGGACCCGGCGAGCTACGAGGCGACGCAGGCACTCGCGCGCGTCGCGCGCGATGCCGGCATCGCGCTGATCCGCTATCGCTCGGTGCGCGATCCGGAGCATCGCGCCTGCGTCGCGGTGCTGACACCGAAGGCGTTCCGCCGAACGGCACCGCTCGAACAGCACGCCTGGCTGATCAAGGTCACGCGCGCGCGCGTGCTCGCGGAAACGGACCTCGGTACGCAGCGCATCGCGTTCGAGCCGGCCGCGCTCGGCCTCCCGGCGATGGCGTTGGAAAGGAAGTAGCGGGGTGCCGGATCCGCGTGCGCGACGGTGAGCGATTCCGTCGCGCGGGCAGCCGCGTCCTGGGCCTGTGCGGCCGTGGCGAACCTGCGGCACCGATCACCAAAATTGATTTGTGATCTGGCGAAAGCGGCTGTCGCGCGCCACGCCTCGATCTCAGGCAGGCGAGCGGCCGCGCAATACCCGTGCCGGCAGCAGGATCAGCGCGCGCAGCAGTTCGAAGACGCCTTCGACCGCGACACCGACCAGGCGGAACGGCAGCAATATCAGCCAGACCAGCGGATACAGCACCAGCGCGAGCAGCGCCAGCGGCCAGCAGAATATGAAGAGCAGCAACCAGAGCACAAAGGTGAGCATCGATGCCTCCCGCATTGGGCCTACTGTTCAGGTCGACGGTTTCATCGTGGCCGATATGGGGACGGGGTGCCCGTGCCGAAAGTGCTCCCAGCTTCGCGCTGGTGGCGGCCGGACGAAGACGAGATGAGAACTGATCCACCAACGATCTGGACAGTCGGGCATTCAACACGCGAGCCGGTGGCGTTCATCGGCCTGCTGCGCGAACAACGGATCGAGCTGTTGCTCGACGTGCGCCGGTTCCCAGGTTCGCGTCGTCATCCGCAGTTCGGCCGCGCGGCGCTCGCCGGGATCCTGCGCGATGCCGGCATCGACTACCGTCATCTCGTGGCGCTCGGCGGTCGGCGTAGGCCGCATGTGGATTCGCCGAATGGCGCATGGCGCAACGCGGCGTTCCGCGGCTACGCCGACTACATGGCAAGCCCCGACTATCGCGAGGCGTTCGCCGCGTTGACAACACTGGCCACCACGTGGCGCAGCGCGATCATGTGCGCCGAGCTCCTGTGGTGGCGCTGCCATCGCGCGATGATCGCCGACGATCTGGTCCTGCACGGCTGGCGTGTCACCCATGTCATGGACGCCGGCAAGACAGCACCGCATGCGTTCCGCGAGCCGGCGCGGCTGGTGGGCGACGTGCCGGTCTATGGCGCTGGCCAGGCGGCGCTACTTTGATGGCTGACCCGTGCCCAACGCGTGAAAGGAGTCCGCATGCCTATCCCGAATCCGCGCCGCGTTTATGCAGGCGCACCAGCGTGTAAGCAGGCTTCGGCGTGTGCGGTCTTGTCACGGACGGATAACTGCCAGCGGCCTATCCTGCGCCCGGAGTTGCGCCGATGAACGACCCGATCGCGACCGCACGGCCAACCGCCCACCGCCAGGTGCGGGCCGGGCCGTTGCGCCATCTGCTGTTTGCGGTGTTCGTTGCGCTGGCGCCATGCGTGAATGCGGCGGTGTCCGGCGCGGACAACCACCTGCAGGTCGAACTCGTCAGCGCACGTCTCGCGCTGGTGCCGGGCCAGACTGCGCAACTCGGACTGCGCCTGCGTCACGACGCGCACTGGCATACCTACTGGATCAACCCCGGCGATTCGGGCTTGCCGACCACGCTGGCCTGGACGCTGCCGCCCGGCTTCCACGCGCAGGACATCGCGTGGCCGCTGCCCCAGCGCTTCACGGTCGGCGGTCTCTACAACTTCGGCTACGACGGCGAGGTCGTGCTGCCGGTACCACTCGACGTGCCGGCCGACGTGCAGCCCGGCACCACTGCGCACCTCGCGGTGCTCGCGAAATGGCTGGTCTGCCGCGAGGAATGCATTCCCGGCAAGGCAGAGCTGACGCTGGACCTGCCGATCACCACCGCGCCGGCTCAACCCGATCCGCGTTGGACGCATCAGTTCACCGACGCCGAGCGTGCGCAGCCGCAGGCGTCCGCTTGGACCGGCACGGCACGCCTGGCCGGTGAGCGCATCGAGATCGCGCTGCGCGGCCCGGGCCTGCCGGAAGCCGATCGTCTCGATGCGTTCGTGGCGCAGCGCAAGCTGTTCGACAACAAGCCGCCGGCGATCCGGCGCGATGGAGACGCTCTGCTCATCGACGCCGGCAGGAGCGAGTACTTTTCGATCGCGCCGGCACTGCGCGATCTCGACCTGGTGCTCACCGCACCGACCGCGACTGGCATGCGCGGCTGGCGCGTGCGCGTGCGCCTCGTCACTCCGATTGCAACACCGGCGCAACCTTGAAACCGAACCTTCGAAGGAGAGCATCATGAAAGCCACCGCGTTGCTGCTCGCCGGCGTCGTCGCTGCGTTCACCGTATCGTCGTTCGCGAAGCCGGTGATCGGCCAGCCTGCGCCGGCCTTCAGCGCGACCGACAGCAACGGCAAGACGCAGACGCTGGCCGCGTACAAGGGCAGGATCGTCGTGCTCGAATGGAACAACCCGCTGTGCCCGTTCGTCGGCAAGCACTACGGCTCGGGCAACATGCAAAAGCAGCAGGCCGAGGCCGCCGCCGCGGGCGTAGTCTGGCTGACGATCAATTCCGGCGCGTTCGGCAAGCAGGGCCATCTCGATGCCGCGGCCGCGAACGCGTACGTCGGCAAGGTGCAGGGCAAGGAGACCGCGTACCTGCTCGACGCGGACGGTATGCTCGGGCATGCCTACGACGCGAAGACCACGCCTCAGATGGTCGTCATCGACAAGGATGGCGTGCTGCGCTACATCGGCGGCATCGACTCGATCGCGAGCACCGATGTCGACGACATCCCGAAGGCGACGCAGTACGTGCGTCAGGCGCTCGCCGAACTTGCAGCCGGCAAGCCGGTCAGCGTGCCGACGTCCGAGCCGTACGGCTGCAGCGTCAAATACGGTCCCTGAAGGGCGCCCCGATCAGGACTGCGTATCGGCCGCTGGTGTTGACGACACATCACCGACCGGCGGCGCATCCGGCGCCGGCGCGTGGATATGCTTCGGCGTCGACGCGGTCACACGCGCGGCGACGATCAGGCCGGCGGCCAGCAGGCTCGCCGACAGCAGGAACGGCGCGCCGGGCAGATGCACCGGCGCGTGGTCGCTGATGAACAGCGCGAACACCTGCGTGAACAATGCGGGGCCGAAGATGCCGGCGACGCTGGCGAGGCTCGCCACCGCGCCCTGCAGGCGGCCCTGTTCGTGCGCATCGACCTGGTGCGTCATCAGCGCCTGCGTGGACGGGCCGGCGAGTCCCCACAGCGCGAGCAGCGGAATGCCGATCAGGAAAACCGGACCGCTGCCGGCCAGCGCCATGCACGCGAAGCCGAGCCCACCGAACACGAGGCCGACCAGCAGGGTCTGCCGTTCACCGATCCGCGGCACCAGCTTGCGCACCAGCCAGGCTTGCACGATCGCATTGCAAAGGCCGACCAGCGCCAGCGTGTAGCCGACCTTCTGCGCGCCCCAGCCGTAGCGGTAGTCGGCGTACAGCACGAACACGCTTTGCAGCACGAAGTGTGCGAGATTGCTGAGCAGCACCACCGCGGCGAGCCCGAACACCTGGCGATAACGGCGCAGCAGGAACAGCGAGCCGAGCGGGTTGGCGTGGCTCCAGTCGAAGCGCGCGCTGCGCCGCTCCGGCGGCAGCGATTCGGGCAGGATGAAATATCCGTAGCAGAAGTTCGTCAGCGCGAGCACGGCCGCGGCGAAGAACGGCAGTCGCACGTTGATGCCGCCGAGCAGGCCGCCGAGCGCCGGCCCGATGATGAAGCCGATGCCGAACGCGGCGCCGAGCAGGCCGAAGCTGGCGGCGCGCCTTTCCGGCGGCGTCACGTCCGCGATGTATGCGTTCGCGGTCGTGAAGCTGGCCGCGGTGGCGCCGGAGACGCAGCGCCCGATCAGCAGCAGCGGCAGCGTGTTGACCAGCGCCATGAACAGGAAGTCGACACCGATACCGAGGTTCGACAACAGCACGACCGGCCGGCGTCCGAAGCGGTCCGACAGCGCGCCCTGGATCGGCGCACAGACGAACTGGATCGCCGCGAACAAGGTGCCGAACACGCCGACCCACATCGCGGCCTTGGCGATGCCGCCGCCGGCGAGTTGCTCGACCAGGTGCGGCAGCACCGGAATGATGATGCCGAACGACAGGATGTCGATCAGCACGGTGACGAAGATGAACAGGACCGCGGCGCGACGCGGTGCGTTCGTGACGGAAGGGTTCACGCGATGGGCCTGGATAGTTCGAAGAGTGCGGCGCGCACGATACAGGATCCGTGTGCCGAGGGATTGCACGAATCGGCAACGCGCCGTTGGCGGTCGACGAGCCGATGGCGTGACGGGCTCGCGGACGCAGGCGTATCCTTGCCGGATGTCCGGGCTGCCTGCCATCGCAGCAACCGTGCGGCGCTTCGCCGCCCCTTTCCTTGTGCCTGTACTGATCCGCGCGCCGCGTCACCGTGGTGAGCGTCCCCTTGCGTCGACCTCGAGGAATTCCCGATGACTTCGCTCCAACTGAATGGCAAGACCGTGTCCGTGGACGCCGCACCCGATACGCCACTGCTCTGGGTGCTGCGCGATCATCTTGGCTTGACCGGCACCAAGTTCGGTTGCGGCATGGCGTTGTGCGGCGCCTGTACCGTGTATCTGGACGGCCAGCCGATCCGCTCCTGCGTCACCCCGTTGTCCGGGGCGGCCGGCAAGAAGCTCACGACGATCGAGGGTCTCGACGGCAAGGTCGCGCACGCGGTGCAGGCCGCGTGGGACCGGATCCAGGTGCCGCAATGCGGCTATTGCCAGTCCGGCCAGGTGATGTCGGCGACCGCGTTGTTGTCGAAGAATCCGAAGCCGAGCGATGCCGACATCGATATCGCGATGGCCGGCAACCTGTGCCGCTGCGGCACCTATGTGCGGATTCGCGCGGCGATCCACGCCGTCGCCGCCCAGCTGGAGGGCGCGGCATGAACGCCTCGATCGATCTCTCGCGTCGCCGCTTCGTCGCTACCTCTGCGGTGATCGGCAGCGGGCTGCTGCTCGGCTTCCGCCTCGGTGCCGGCCACGCGAAACCCGTCGCTGCGGCGGCCGACGTGCGCGCGAACGCATGGGTGCAGATCGCGCCCGGTGGCGGCGTGACCCTGTTCTGCCAGCGCAACGAGATGGGCCAGGACGTGCACACCGCGCTGACCATGCTGATCGCCGAGGAACTCGGCGTTGCGCCCGCTGCCGTCAAGGTCGAGCAGGCGCCGGTCGATCCGGTCTATGTGAACAAGCTGCTCGGCGCGCAGATCACCGGCGGCAGCACCAGCGTGCGCGATGGCTGGGATACGCTGCGCCAGGCCGGCGCGGCGGCGCGCACGATGCTGGTCGGCGCGGCGGCCGCGCAGTGGAAGGTACCCGCGGCCGAGTGCCGCGTCGCCGATGGCCACGTCGTGCACGGCGACCGGAAACTCGCCTTCGGCGCGCTCGCCACGGCCGCCGCGACGCAACCGGTGCCGAAGGATGTCGCGCTGAAACCGCGCAGCGAATTCAGCGTGATCGGCAAGCCGCTGCCGCGCCTGGATGGTGCCGACAAGGCGCGCGGCCGCACCGTGTTCGGTATCGACGTGAAGCAACCCGGTATGCTCCACGCCGCACTCGCGCAGTGTCCGGTGCTCGGCGGAAAAGTCGCTTCGTTCGATGCGAGCGCGGTCGAGAAGCGCGCCGGCGTGCGCAAGGTCGTGTCGATCGGCGAGGGCGTCGCGGTGATCGCGGATCATTGGTGGACCGCGAAATCCGCACTCGCCGACGTGAAGATCCAGTGGGACGAAGGCGCTGCCGCGAAGCTCGACAGTGCCGCGATCTTCGCGTTGCTGGACGGCGCGCGCGACCAGCCCGGCGCAGTCGTCAAGCACACCGGCGATGTCGACGCCGCGTTCGCGAAGACCAAGCCGATCGAAGCGCGCTACACCTCGCAGATGCTCGCGCACATGACACTGGAGCCGCAGAACTGTACCGCGCGGGTGTCGAACCAGGGCGTCGAGGTCTGGGCCAGCACGCAGTTCCCGCAGGGCGCGCAGGGCGTCGCCGCGCAGGCGGCCGGGGTGAAGCCGGAACAGGTACACATCCATTCGCAGTTCATCGGCGGCGGCTTCGGCCGGCGCCTCGACGTCGACTACGTCGGTCAGGCCGTTGCGATCGCGAAGGCGATGCCTGGCACGCCGGTCAAGCTGATCTGGACACGCGAGGACGACGTGCATCACGACGTCTACCGGCCGCCGTCGCTGCACCTGATGCGCGGTGCGGTCGCCGATGGCCGCGTCGTCGCGTTCACGCAGAAAATGATCTCGCCGTCGATCACCAACCGCATGTTCCCGGGCGTTGTCAAGGACGGTATCGACGGCTTCATGACCGAAGGCGCAGTGAACCTCACCTATGCGATCCCGAACCTCGACCTGCGTACGGTGATCCAGGAGGTCGGCCTCAAGGTCGGCTACTGGCGTTCGGTCAGCAATGCACTGAACGCGTTCGCGATCGAGTGTTTCATCGATGAGCTCAGCGTTGCGGCCGGCAAGAATCCGCTCGAATTCCGTCTCGCGATGCTCGACGCACTGCCGCGTCAACGTGCGGTGCTCGAGCGCGCGGCGAAGGACGCGGGCTGGAGCGACAAGCCGCCGTCAGGCCATGCGTTCGGCGTCGCGTCGATGGAATGCTACGACACGCATCTGGCGCTGGTCGCCGAGGTGTCCGGCAGCGCGCAGAAGGTCAGGCTCGAGAGGCTCGCGTTTGCGGTCGACCCCGGCATCGCGGTGCATCCGGACCAGGTTGTCGCGCAGCTGCAGGGCGGCGCGGTGAGCGGCCTGATCAATGCGCTGCGCAGCAAGATCACGCTGAAGGACGGCCGCGTCGAGCAGTCGAACTTCCACGACTTCACAATCCCGCGCATGCCGGAGATGCCGGCGATCTCGGTCGCGTTGCTCGAAGGCGGCGACAAGCCCGGTGGCATGGGCGAGGTCGGCGTGCCGCTGGTCGCACCGGCGATCGCGAACGCGGTGTTCGCGTTGACCGGCAGGCGCATCCGCTCGCTGCCGCTGGCGGATGGAGGAATCGCGTTTGCCTGAACCGCTCACTCCCTCTCCCCCGACGGTTTCATCGTCGGGGGAGAGGGCCGGGGTGAGGGGGCGGGTTGCGTGCAGAGCGAAACCTCGCAGGTGCCAACGCGGTCATCGAAGCGCTCTTGCTCGGGCCTTGTGCGAAAAAGCTCGCGGCTTTGCGCGAGATGTGGCCCCGCCCCCTCACCCAACCCTCTCCCCCAGGCAGGGCCTGGGGGAGAGGGCTTGAAGCAGTGCGGCGCTCAGTGCCCGTTGTCGATATCGATGAAGCGCAGGAACTCGGCGCGCGTGCGCGCGTCCTCACGGAACGTGCCGAGCATCTGGCTGGTGATCATCGACACGCCGCGCTTGTGCACGCCACGCGTGGTCATGCATTGATGTACGGCGTCGATCACGACGCCGACCCCGCGCGGCTTCAGCACCACGCCGATGCAGTGCGCGATCTGCGCGGTCATCTTCTCCTGCACCTGGAAGCGCCGCGCGTACGCATCGACGACGCGCGCGAGCTTGGAGATGCCGACGACCTTGTTGGTCGGCAGGTAGCCGATATGCGCGCGGCCGATGATCGGCGCCATGTGGTGCTCGCAGAACGACTCGAACGGAATGTCGCGCAACACGACCATCTCGTCGTAGCCGGCGACCTCCTCGAAGGTGCGGCCGAGGTACTCGGCCGGATCGATCGCGTAGCCGGAAAACCAGTCGCGGTACGCCTCGGCGACGCGCTTGGGCGTATCCAGCAGGCCTTCGCGGGTGGGATCCTCGCCGGCCCAGCGCAGCAGCGTGCGGATGGCTTCTTCGGCCCGGTCTTGATCAACGGTTTGCTGGTCTACCGGTGCGGTCTTCGGCGTCTTCTTCATGGATCTGTTCTTCGTGGGCATGGCGTTGCGTCGTGGATGCGCAGTCTAGCGTGATCGCCGCTGCGCGGTGCCTTTCGGCCGGGCCGGTCGGCGTGCCACAGCGGAGACAGCGCCCGCGCGTCGCGCGGGCTTCGCATCGAGCGGCGCGAGCACCCAGGACAGCGCAACGAGCTTGCCATCGCGCGCCTTGCGCGGACGCTGCAGCAAGTCCATCAGGCGCGCGAGCAGGCGGTTGATCTCGGCAAGCTCGACCGCGCCGACCCAGCCCTTGCCGCGTGCGGCCCAGAGTTCGCGCTGCGGACCTTCGACCACGGACTCCGGATCGGCGAGCGCGCGCGTGAAGTCGCGCGCCGCGACGCGCAGCAGGCTGGCAGTGGCGCGATCGACCGCCTTCGCATTCGCGGTCGCGCCGGGGCGGTAGCGCAGGCGCAGGCGATCGCCGACACGTGTGCGCGTGCGATAGCGGCGACCGTCCGCCACGGCTTCCTCCTCGATCAGGCCGCCGTCGGCGAGCTGGCGCAGGTGGTAGTAGAGCCCGTCCGCGGGACGGCCGAGCTGCGCCGCGAGCTCGGCTACCGATACTGCAACGCCGAGCGCCTCCAGCGTGTCGACGATCTCGACCCGCGTGGGCGAGGCGAGCAAGCCGATTTCAGCGGCGTCTTCGACGATTCCGCGGTTCTTCTGTGCCATTGGTTGGCTTGCCTGCTTTGAAATTAACAATGATTATTCAAACTACACGAGCGCCGCGCAAGCGCGCCGCCATCTGCGCCCCAAGGAGATCACGATGTCGAAGCATGCAATCGCAACCGTGCTGGCAGTGCTGGCGCTCTGTGTATTTAGCGGAGTACATGCCGACGAGGCGACGGATCTGTTCGCGCGCTACAAGGCGGCAAGCGGCGGCGAACGTTGGGATTCGGTGAAGAGCCAGCGCATGACCGGCACGTTGACGGCCGGCGGCCTCAGCGGCGCGTTCGAGGCACTCCAGGATCTTTCCACCGGGCGCTCGTCGGACCACTACCAGCTGGGCCCGGTCGAAGGCGCCGATGGCTATGACGGCAAGGTCGGCTGGTCACGCGATCCGGGTGGCGAAGTCGCCGCGCTCGATGCCCCGGAGGCGAAGCGCCGCGCGCGCAGCCAGGCCTGGCTCGATGCGCGCGGCTACTGGTATCCGGCGCGAATCGGCGCACGCTACGGCAAGATGGCATCGCGCGAGCTGGAGGGTCGGCGTTACGCCGTAGTCGAAGCCACAGCGGATGGCGGCGACCCGCTCACGCTGTGGTTCGATGCGCAGACGAGCCTGCTCGCACGGACCGTGCAGCGCCAGGGCCAGGACACGGCGACGACGGTGTTCGACGACTGGCGCGACGTCGATGGGCTGCGTCTTCCGTTCCACTCGATCACCGATCTCACCGATGCAGCCGGCCGCACCGATCCGCGCCAGCGCAACGAAGTGCGCCTGCAGAAGATCACATCGAACGTTGCGCTGGCCGACGCGGATTTCGCGATGCCGGCGATGGCCGCGACGGCCAAGATCGATGACGCGAGCGGCATCACACGGATTCCGTTCGATCTGGTCAACAACCACATCTATGTCGACGGCGCGATCGATGGCAAAAAGGCTCGCTTCCTGGTCGATACCGGCGGCCTGAACCTGCTGACACCCGCTGCCGCGAGCAAGCTCGGGATTACCGGCGAGGGCAAGCTGGCGGCGCGTGGCGTCGGCGACCAGTCGGTGGATCTCGCGTTCGCTCATGCGAAGGAAGTGCGCGTCGGCAACGCGTCGCTTGCGAATCCGGTGTTCTATGTGATCGATCTCGGCGACCTGCCCAAGGTCGAGGGTGTCGTCGCCGACGGCTTGGTCGGCTACGAGATGTTCCGCCGTTTCGGCATCACGATCGACTATGCCGCGCACGTGCTGACGTTGAGCGACCCGAAGAAATTCGCGCCGCCGGCGGGAGCGAGTGCGATTGCATTCGAACTCGATGACCGTATCCCGATCGTCAACGGCGTGCTCGACGGCGTGCCGGCGAGCATCACCGTCGACACCGGTTCGCGCTCGTCGCTGACCCTGCATTCGCCGTTCGTGCACGCACACCATCTCGCCACGAAATACCGTGCAGCGCCCGAGGCCGTGATCGGCTGGGGTGTTGGCGGCCCGTCTCGTGGGCGCCCCGTGCGCTTGGGCACACTCAAGCTCGGCGATCTCTCCATCGACGGCATTGCCGGCGAGCTATTCACCGGCGACAAGGGCTCGTTCGCCAATCCTGATCATGCCGGCAACCTCGGCGGCGGCGTGCTGGGCCGCTTCACGGTCGCGTTCGACTATGCCGCGAAGCGCATGTATCTCGCACCGAACGACCGGTTTGGCAAGCCGGATGGATTCGACCGCAGCGGACTCTGGTTGCTCGGGGACGGCGACGCTCTCAAGGTCGCCGATGTCGCCGGATCGAGCACGGCGGAGCGCGCCGGGCTGCGCAAGGACGACCGCATCGTGGCGATAGGCGATGAAGGTATCGAGAAACGCGGCCTGCCCGAATGGCGGCAACGCCTGCGCGAACTGCCGGTCGGCGCGAAACTCACGATCCGCTACCTGCGTGCGGGCAAGGCGGGCAAGGCGGGCAAGGCCGAGCTGGTGCTGGCCGATCGTATTGCGCCGGCGTGGAAGTCAGGCGTCGTCGAATAGCGGCTTTCCCAAGACCCGTTCTGCGTCCACCTTCAACACCGTGTTCAAGCGCATGACCGGCCACACGCCGAGCGAGTTCCGTCGTGTCCGCCCGCCCTTGTCTGCGGAAGCGGTCGTCTAGGAATCCGGGCGCTGCTCGTCTATCACACCCCGGCTTTCAAGCAGGACGCCGAGCTGGCCGGATTCTTCAAGTTCTCGGCGTGGATCGCGCTCGATCAGCCGGACACCGATATCGCCGTGTTCATCTACGAGATCAAGGCGGGCGGCAGCAGCGCGCTGTTGACGCAGGACATGCTGCGCGCCCGCTATCGCAAGAGCTTGCGCGAGCCGATCCTCGTGAAACCGGGCGCCGTCGAGCGCTACGACTTCGACGGATTCAACTTCATCGCGCGACGCGTCGCCAAAGGCAGCCGACTCCGGCTCGCGATCGGGCCGGCGAATTCGAAGTACATGGAGAAGAATTACAACGCCGGAGGCATCGTTGCCGAAGAATCCGGCAAAGACGCGCGAACGGTGAACGTGAAGCTCTACCACGACAGCGCGCATCCGAGCGCCGTCTATTTGCCGATTGCCGTATCACCCGCAGGCGCAAGTCACTGAAGAACGGATCGGAATTCACTGTTGGTCGCAGCGAACGGATTCGCCGCGATTCATCCTGCGTCGGCGCTCTTCATTCCACGCGACAGAACGCGGCCTTGAGATAGCGCGATTCCGGCACATGCGCCTGCCACGGATGGTCCGGACCGGCGCCGGTGACCTTCAGCACCTGCACCGTGCGGTTCGCGTAGAACGCGGCGCGGCGCAGCATGTCGAGGAACTGGTCTTCGCTGACGAGTCCCGTGCACGAACAGGTCAGCAGGATCCCGCCCGGCTTGACCGCGCCGAGCGCGAGCTTGTTCATGTCGAGGTACTTCTTCAGCGCCGGGATCACCTGTTCGCGATCACGGGTCATCTTGGCCGGGTCGAGGATGACCACCTCGAACTGCTTCGCGTTGTTGGCCGCCGCGTCGCGCAGCCAATGGAAGATGTCGGCCTGCACGAAACGGATCTTCGCCTTGTTCAGACGCGCGTTCTTCTCGGCGATCTCCAGGATCTCCTCGTCGAGATCGACGCCGACGACCTCCTCGGCGCCGCCGATCGTCTTCGCGTAGATGCCGAAGCCGCCGGAGTTGCAGCACAGGTCGAGCACGCGCTTGCCGGCGCAGAACTCCGACAGCAGCTTGCGGTTGTCGCGCTGGTCGGCGAAGAAGCCGGTCTTGTGCTTGGTGCCGGGCGCGGCATGGAACTTCACGCCGTGTTCGTGGATCACGGTCGGCGCGGGCGAGGGCGGCACCGCACAATCGAAGCTTTCCTGCTTCTGCACGTGTTCCTCGGCGAACGCGTACAGCGTTGCGTCCGGGTAGTGCTCAAGCAGGCAGCGTCGGATCAGGTCGCGCTGCTTGAACATGCCGGCCGAGAAGTATTCGACGACCAGCGTGTTCGCGAAGCGGTCCACGACCAGGCCCGAGAGGCCGTCACCCTCGGAATGGATCAGCCGGTACGCGTCGGTGACCGCGTCGAGCTTGAGCAGGTCGCGGCGCAACGCGACCGCCTCGGCGATCTTGCGCGCGAAGAACGTCTCGTCGACCGCCTCGTCAGGATCCTGGGTCAGCACGCGCAGCGCGATGCGCGAATGGCCGTTGTAGAAACCGCGGCCGGCAAAGTGTCCTTCGCGATCGACGATATCGACGACCGTTCCGGGTTTCGGTTTCGGTTCCGGCTTCTCGACCATCTTCTGGAAGATCCAGGGGTGGTTCGAGCGGCGTTCGGTCTTGAGCTGGATCAGGGGCAGCACGCCCTTAGGTTCACGATTCATCTGCACATGATAGCGAAGCGGCCGCATGGGATCGCTGCAGGCCGGGCGCAGCGCCATCGGAAGCACTGCGGGCGCCCTTGCCATGCGCGCCCGGGTGCGGTTATGGTCACCGCAGCAGAAGGGGAGTAGCTCCCGCTGCCGTGATCGTCAACACGGGCCGCAAGGCCCCGGTCCGGTGGGTGGATCGCCGATTTCGGTGCATCCGCGAGCAAGACCTTCGCCGTCGACGGCGAAGGTGTGCCCAGTGAAAACACAGGCCCCGTGTGCCCTCGGCTCACGGGGTTTTGCGTTTTCGGAGCACGGCGATGCACACAATCGGAACCAGCGGCATGTGGGCGGCGTTCCTCGCCGTCGTGGTGGTGGCACTCGCCATCGATTTCCTCGTGCTGAGGAGCAATGGTGCGCATCGGGTCGGATTCCGCGAGGCGTTGTACTGGAGCTTCGCCTGGATCGGACTCGCACTCGCGTTCAATCTTGGCCTGTGGTGGTGGCTCGACGTGCACGCGGGGCGCACGGTCGCGAACGAGGTCGGCCTCGAGTTCCTGACCGGCTACGTGGTCGAGAAGGCGCTCGCGGTCGACAACATCTTCGTGTTCCTGACGGTGTTCAATTCCTTCGCGGTGCCGGCCGAGCAGCGCCAGCGTGCGTTGATGCTCGGCGTGCTCGGCGCGATCGTGCTGCGCGCGATCCTGATCCTGGTCGGTGCGGAACTGGTCGCGGAGTTCCACTGGATCCTGTACGTGTTCGGCCTGTTCCTGATCGTCACCGGCGTGAAGATGCTGCTCGCGACGAACCAGGCGCCTGCGCTCGACGACAACCCGGTCCTGCGCTGGATGCGTGCGCGGCTGGCCTTGACCGACGGCTTCCGCGGCAGCGCGCTCAGCGTCGTCGAACAAGGCCGGCGCTGGTACACGCCGTTGTTCGTCGTGAT
Organism: Dokdonella soli; assembly: GCF_039523175.1. Lineage (NCBI taxonomy): Bacteria > Pseudomonadati > Pseudomonadota > Gammaproteobacteria > Lysobacterales > Rhodanobacteraceae > Dokdonella > Dokdonella soli. The sequence continues at coordinate 178,263 of NZ_BAAAEU010000006.1, read as the reverse complement.
GGTGCTGATCGCGGTCACCGACGTGATCTTCGCGGTCGATTCGATCCCGGCGATCTTCGCGGTCACCGAGGATCCGTTCGTCGTGCTGACCTCGAACGTGTTCGCCGTGCTCGGCCTGCGCGCGTTGTTCTTCCTGCTCGCCGGGATGGTCGAGCGTTTCCACCTGCTCGGCTATGGTCTGGCAGCCGTGCTGCTGTTCGTCGGCACGAAGATGCTGCTCGCCGGAATCTACAAGATTCCGATCGGCATCGCGCTGGTGGTGGTCGCATTGCTGATCGCCGCATCGATCGGCGCCAGCCTCTATGTGCCGCGGCGCGATCGCGACCAGGCCTGAGCCGCGATCGCGGGCGGCTTGCGCTGCCGCATGCGCCGATCACCCCTTCTGGGGATCGAGCGGCGAAACGCATTCCGGCGCGCAGGCAAACCGCGACATCACCATGGTGCGGTCGCGGCCGGCGCGCTTGGCGGCATACAGCGCGCGGTCCGCCGCGCGCAGCAGCGAGGACAGATCGGGCACGGCTGCACCGAATGTCGCCACGCCGATCGAGACGCGCAGGCCCAGTGTGTAGCCGTTGATCGAGAGCGGCGAGTTGGCGACATGCCGGCGCACGCGTTCCGCGGTCAGGCAGGCTTCGGCTTCGCCCGATCCGGGCAGCAGGATCGCGAATTCCTCGCCGCCGATGCGGCTCAGCACGTGGTCGGCGCGCAGCGCGTCGCGCATCAGCGTGACCACGCCGCACAGCGCCTCGTCGCCGGTGTCGTGGCCGTAGTCGTCGTTGATGCTCTTGAAATGATCGACGTCGATCGCGAGCAGCGAAAACGACGTGCCGTCGCGCTGTGCGTCGCCGATCGCCTTCTCGGCGAGCCCGACCAGCGTGCGGCGGTTGTAGACGCCGGTCAGCGGATCGATCATCGCCAGGCGCGAGAGATCGTCGCTGAGGTGGTCGCTGCACATCAGCATGAAGCCGATCGTGCCGATCGTCGGCAGGATCGCGCTGAACACGAACACGATGCTCGCCATCGCGACGCGCAAATCCGGAGCGATCAGCGTGGGGCCGAGGAATTCGACGATGCCGCGCGACACTGCGATCACGGTGCAGGCGAGGAACAGTCCGCCGGTCAGGTAATCGGCCGGTCGCAACGCCCTGGGCTGACGCAGGATCGAGCGCGCGACCATGAATTGCAACGCGGCGATCGGGATCTCGGTGAGCGCCACGCGCCAGCCCGGTTGCGGCCATGCGTAGGTGAAAAGGATCGAGATCAGCGCGACGGCGCCGACCAGCAGCATCGACAGGCTGCCGTGATGGCGCTGGCCGGTGAACAGATGCAGCGCGCGGCCCATTTCGGCGTAGGCGAGCGCATAGACCGTGTTCAGCACGATGATCGCACCCGCGCCGGGCGATGTCCCGAGCACCGCGACCGCGAACAGCGGGAGCGTCTGCAGGAACAGGCCGCCGATCCAGACGCGCATCGCGCTGCGCAGTGCCGGCGGATAGCGCGACGACGCAAACGCCAGACTCGCGCCAACGCAGAACGTCAGCAGCGAGGTGACCATCATGGCGGTGGTGATATCGAAATGCATGCGGTTTCGCGTGGACGTTGCGACGCTGGCGTGCGCCAGGCCGAGTCGTTGCTGGACCATCCTCGGGATCGCTGCGCGGCAGACCCCCTCTCAAGGAATGCGCGGCGGTTGCCATGGTAAGCCTTGGCAGGGCTCACCGGTAGGCGAGCCCTGCGCCGGTCGTTCCTGCCGCGGGGTTGTGGCGGCTGGCGCCGACCCCACAATCCGTCCATGGACATGGCGCGCCCGATCCCGGAACCGACCCGCACCGCGGTGGCGCACGATCGCCAGCGCGTGCGCTATGCGGTGCTCGGCGCCGCCGCGCTGCTGGCAGGGGTCTGGATCGCCTGGATCGCGGCCTGGCTGCTCGGCTGGTCGTTGGACGACCTTGGCATCGAGCCGCGCCGCCTGCACGGCCTGATCGGCGTGCTGACCGCACCGTTCGCGCATGCCTCGTTCGAGCACCTGATGTCGAACACCCTGCCGCTGGCCCTGCTGGCGACGCTGACGCTGTACTGCTACCCGCGCGCGGCGCGCCTGGCTTTGCCTCTGATCTGGGTGCTTTCCGGCCTCGGCGTCTGGCTGTTCGCACGCGATTCCGTGCACGTCGGCGCGAGCGGGATCGCGCACGGGCTGATGCTGTTCCTGTTCGTGATGGGCCTGATCCGGCGCGACCGCCTGGCCGTGGTCACCTCGCTGGTCGTGTTTTTCCTGTACGGCGGCATGTTGCTCAGCGTGCTGCCGCGCGAGCAGAACGTCAGCTTCGAATATCACCTCGCTGGCGCGCTGGCCGGCGTGCTCGCGGCGTTCCTGCTGCATGCGCGCGATCCGCTGCCGCCGCGCAAGCGCTACAGCTGGGAAGACGACGACGCCACGGCGGCCATGGTGGACGACGAACTGGAGCTGCCGCACGCCCACGACGTGCCGGTGCTCTGGCAGCGCACGCCGGCCGATGACCGCCACGGGCGCGTGATCAAGTTCCGTCCGCGCGATCCAGGCGACTCTCCGCCACCGACCGTGCACTGAATCGCCGGGAGCGATTCAGGACGGCCGCAGGGCCGGCCCCGAGCGCAGCGAGGGGTGAGCCCCATGGATGGGGCGAGCACCGATCGCCGGGAGCGATTCAGGACGGCCGCAGGGCCGGCCCCGAGCGCAGCGAGGGGTGAGCCCCACGGATGGGGCGAGCACCGATCGCCGGGAGCGATTCAGGACGGCCGCAGGGCCGGCCCCGCAGCGCGCAGCGCGGAGGGGCGAGCCGGTATTAAGCGCGGGCTGCGCGAACCGCGCTAAGCTGTCCGCCATCGATCACGAGACCGTGTCATGACCGCTTCCGAACCCCAACGCGTCGAACGCCAGCAGACCGACAAGGGCTATGTGCCGGTCTACACCACCGCAGTCGTCGAGCAGCCGTGGGCGAGCTATTCGCGCACCGACCACCAAACCTGGGCAACGCTGTTCCAGCGCCAGCGCGAGGTCCTCAAGGGCCGCGCCTGCCGCGAATTCATCGAGAACCAGGAACGCTTCCAGATGGCGCCGAACGCGATCCCGCGTTTCGACGATCTCAACGAGGTGCTGGCCAAGGCGACCGGCTGGCAGCTGGTCGGCGTCGAGGGCCTGCTGCCCGAACTCGTGTTCTTCGACCACCTCGCGAACCGGCGCTTTCCGGTGACCTGGTGGATCCGCAAGCCCGAACAACTCGACTACCTCGCCGAACCGGACCTGTTCCACGACCTGTTCGGCCATGTGCCGCTGCTGCTGAACCCGGTGTTCGCCGACTACATGGAAGCCTACGGCAAGGGCGGCGTGAAGGCGCACGGCATCGGCGCCGAGGCGCTGGTCAACCTGACGCGCCTGTACTGGTACACGGTCGAGTTCGGCCTGATCCGCCAGGACGACGGCCTGCGCATCTACGGTTCCGGCATCGTCAGCTCGAAGGGCGAGTCGATCCACTGCCTCGAATCGCCGGCGCCGAACCGGATCGGCTTCGACCTCAAGCGCATCATGAAGACGCGCTACCGCATCGACACCTACCAGAAAACCTATTTCGTGATCGATAGCTTCGACCAGCTGATGGACGCGACGCGTCCGGACTTCCGGCCGATCTATGCGGAGCTGGCGGAGCAGCCGTCGATTCCGGCCGGCGACGTGCTCGCCACGGATGCCGTGTTCAACCGAGGCACCGGTGAGGGCTGGGCAAAGGACGGCGACGTCTGACGGCTTCTTCTCCCTCTCCCCCGATGGCTTCTTCGTTGGGGGAGAGGGCCGGGGTGAGGGGGCAGGGCTTCACGAGTACGTTACGTTGCAGCTTGCGAATTCGGACCAGCGAAGCGCGATGGCTCGAAGTCCACGCTGGAATCACGGCGTGGTTCCGGTGCGCCGCCCCGCCCCCTCACCCAACCCCCTCCCCCAAGCGAGCTTGGGGGGAGAGGGCTTCAAAAACCTCCGATGGAGCCGACGATGGCAGCATTCCGATTGAGCATGGCCCTATTGGCGATGATCGTTGGCGACAACGCTCACGCCGAGGTCAAGCAATCCGCCGCCGACAGCTTCCTCGTCACCTTCTCTGAACCCATCACCGCGACGCCGGCGAAAGCCTGGACAGGCATCGCGCAGGTCCAGCACTGGTGGAGCAGCGAGCACACCTGGTCCGGCAAGGCCGAGAACCTGAGCCTGAAAGCCGAGGCCGGCGGCTGCTTCTGCGAACGCTGGCCCGGCGGCAGCGTCGAACACGGCCACGTGATCATGGCGTTGCCGGACAAATTGCTGCGCTTGGACAGCGCGCTCGGGCCGCTGCAGGAATTCGCGTTGAAAGGCATCCTGAATTTCTGGATCCGCAGTGGCGACGATGGCGCGACGCGGCTCGATGTCGAATACCGCGTCAACGGCGCCGGCAGCAGCGGCCTCGACGCGTTCGCGCCGAAGGTCGATGAGGTGCTCGGCGCGCAGGTCGCGCGCCTGGTGCGCTACATCGACACCGGCAATCCCGAGGCGCCGACCGCGCCGGCGAACACCGACGCGCAGGCGGCCTCGCGTGCGACGATACTCGAGGAATGGAAAAAGAGCGCGGAGCAGTCGAACGCGGACGCGTCGAAGGCATCCGCTCCGCCGCACCGGCCTGTGACGAAGAAGAAGCCGCCGAAGCCGGATAGTCCGGCCACGCCGTGACGCTGACCCTGCTCGCGAACATCGACGTCGACGACCTCGCGCGCGCCGAAGCGTTCTACGTGAGCGCGCTCGGCCTGACCGTCAGCCGGCGTTTCGGCGCGGATGGTGTCGAGCTGCTGGGTGCATCGTCACCGGTCTATCTGCTGCGCAAGGCCGCCGGCAGCGCGGCCGGCGATGCGACCATGCAGACGCGCGACTACCGGCGCCACTGGACGCCGGTGCATCTGGATTTCGTCGTCAGCGATCTCGATGCGGCTCTTGCTCGCGCCCTGGCGGCGGGAGCGACACTGGAAAGCGAACCGCGCACCGCGAACTGGGGTCGCATCGCCGTGCTCGCCGACCCGTTCGGCCACGGTTTCTGCCTGCTCGAATTCCTGAATCGCGGCTACGACGAGATCGCGATCTCGTCGTAGCCGGTATCGCCTTTCAGGAAGGTCGCAAGGCCTTCGTTGCAGCGGTCGTCAGCCTTTCGCCTTGCGTGCGGCGATCCACGCGTCGACGCGCTGCTCGAGCAGCGGCAGCGGCACCGAGCCTTCGGCGAGCACTGCGTCGTGGAACGCGCGCAGGTCGAACTTCGGCCCGAGTTCCTTCTCGGCATGCGCACGCAGCTCGACGATCCTGATCTCGCCGAGCTTGTAGCTGAGCGCCTGGCCCGGCCACGAGATGTAGCGGTCGACTTCGGTTTCGACCTCGTGCTGGCTGAGCGCTGCATGCGAAGCGAGATACTGGATCGCCTGCTCGCGCGTCCAGCCCTTGTGGTGGATGCCGGTGTCGATCACGAGCCGCGCGGCGCGCCACATCTCGTACGTTTCGCGGCCGAATTCCTCGTAGGGCGTGTGGTAGACGCCCATCTCCTTGCCGAGCTTCTCGCAGTACAGCGCCCAACCTTCGCCATACGCGGAGATGTAGCTCTTGCTGCGGAAGTCCGGCAGGTCCTTGTGCTCCTCGGACAGCTCACCTTGCAGCGCGTGGCCCGGCGCGGACTCGTGCAGGGTCAGCGCCGGCAGGTTGTAGAGCGGCCGCGAGGGCAAGTCGTAGGTATTGACCCAGTAGGTATGCGCGCCGCCGCGGCCGGCGGTCCAGAACGGTGCGATCGCCGCCGGCACCGGCTCGATGCCGAAGCGGCCGCGCGGCAGCAGGCCGAAGAACTGACCGAGCTTCGCATCGACCTGCTTGGCGATCCACGACGCGCGCATCAGCAGCTCGTCCGGCGTCTTCGCGTAGAACTGCGGATCCGTGCGCAGGAACAGCAGGAACGCCGGGAAGTCGCCCTTGAAGCCGGTTTCCTTCATCGTCGCCTGCATCTGGGCATCGATGCGTGCGACTTCGTTCAGGCCGATCTGATGGATCGCCTCGGGATCGAGGTCGAGCGTCGTGTACTCCTTGATCTGCTGGCGGTAGTAGGTCTTGCCATCCGGCAGCGCCTCGGCCGCGAGCGTCTTGCGTGCATGCGGGACATAGTCCTCGCGGAAGAACTTCAGCAGTTTCGCGTAGGCGGGGATCACGCGCTCGCGGATCGCGCGCGTCGCGTCCGCACGCAGCTTGGCCTGCTCATCCGCTGGAATCGTTGACGGCAGCTTCTTCAGCGGCGCATAGAACTCGCTGTTCTCGGGCGACTTGACCTCGGCGTAGCTCGCGATCGAGACGTCGCGCCCGTCCAGCACCGCGCGCGGCACGGAGAAGCCACGTTTCAGGCCCGCGCGCATGTTCGCGGTCTGCTGGTCGAAATAGCGCGGCACGTCGCCGAGCTTCGCGATGTAATTGCGCGCGGTCTGCGCATCCTTCAGCGGGCGTCGCGTCATGAATCCGAGATCGGACCAGAACTGCGAGTCGCTGTTGAACGGCATTTCGTAGCCGCGGAAGCGGATGTCCGCGGCGAGGTTCTCGATTTGCGGCCGGTACACCGCGAGGTTGACCCGGTTCTCGGCGGACAGCTCCTTCGCCGGGATTGCGTCGAGCTGCTTGAGCACGTCGTTCCAGTACGCGAGCCGGGCGTTCTGCGCGGTCGCGCCGACATCCGGCAGATGGTCGTCATGAGGATTCGACTCGTGATCCTCGTCGTCGACACCGCCGAACTGCTGCTGGCGCCAACTCCACTCCTTCGAGTACAGCGCCTTGAAGCGGTCGTCAGGGCTGTCGGCATGAGCCAGCGCGCTCAGGGCAATGCCCGCGCACAGCAGGCCAGCGAACCATCGGGTCATTGCGATCTCCATCGAGGCGGAAAGCGCGATGATCGCACCGAAACGCCGGTGCGGGAGTGCCGATGGATGGGGCGGAGGGGAGCGAGAGTCCTGTGGGTTGCTACAGGTCCAGCGCATCCGGCTCGCCGCCGGCTGCTCGCAGGTACGCCGAGAGTCCGCGCTCGGCGGTCTCGGTGAAGACCTCGCCGGTGGGATCGAACGAGGCAATGCGATCCGGGCGGAAATTGCGGAAGTCGGTGCGCAATCGGCACCAGGCACCGAGCGTCCAGGCTCCGCCCCAGAACGCGAGGCACAGCGGCTCGACTTCGCGCACGCTGGCACGGCTGGATTCGTCGCGGTAGTCGAGGCGTAGCACGCGATGCCCGGCGATCGCTTCGTGCAGGCGGTCGATCGCGCCGGATTTCGCCTCGTGCCAGCGCGCCGGCGCGTAGATGCGTGAGCGCATCGCGCGCTGGCGCAATTCCGGCGGCAGCACCGCCTCGATCTTCAGCAGCGCGGCCTGTGCGCTCGCGTTGAGGCGGCTGCCCGCGAACGCCTTCACGAACCGCGTGCCGACGACCAGTGCCTCGAGTTCGTCGGCGTTGAACATCAGCGGCGGTATGTCCGCGCCCTTGCGCAACATGTAGCCGATGCCGGCCTCGCCTTCGATCGGTACGCCGGAAAGTTGCAGGTCGGCGACATCACGGTAGACCGTGCGCAGCGAAACGTTGAGCGTTTCCGCGAGTCGCCGCGCCGGCAATGCGGTGCGGCGGCCACGCAGGGCGTGGATGATAAGGAACAGTCGGTCGGCGCGGCGCATCCTGACATGATCGCCTGCATGCGCCGTGCTGGCAAAGGCATGTCCATCGGATTCATCCGAACTGCGCGAAACCGACCACGTTGCCACCCGGTTCGCGCACGTAGATCTCGTGGCTGCCATAGAACGTGCGATGGCGCGGCTTGACGACCGGCGCGTCGCCGATCGCGCGCTCGATCGCATCGAGGTCGTCGACCTCGATGAACAGCACGATCGAGTGACCATCGAGTTCGCCGGCGGCATCCGCGCGCTCGGCGATCACGCTGGCGCGCGTCTGCACCATGACCTCGATGCCGTCCTTTTCGACACTCGCGAAGACCAGGCTGCCGTCGGGGCCCGGAACCTCGTTAGCGGCCGTGAAACCGAAGCGGTCGATCCAGAAGCGGATGCTCGGTTCGACACGCTCCACGACCAGTACCGGCGTCAGGCGCCCGAGGCGCGGTGAGGCTGGGGATGTGTTCGTGTTCATGGGGTTCTCACCGGGTTGTGCGCGCGGTCACTCGCCGTCCCAGTAACCGAGCGAGTCGCCGGGGCGGCCGAGGTGATAGAACATCTGCGGCTTGCCGTCCGCGTCCGGATCGAACTCGGCGGCGACGCCGAACTTGCCGGAGTCCGGGTATTCGCAGATCTCGGGTGTGATGCGCGTACTGACCGCGAGATAGCGCAGCTCCGTGTCCGCCGATGTGTTGACGATCTGGTGCGCGGATTCCGGACCGCCCGGTGGGCAGGCGATCACGTCGCCGGCGCGGATGGCGTGCACGGCGCCGCCGATGCGGATCTCGCCGCTGCCTTCGATCACGAAGAACATCTCCTCGTTGATGCGATGGCAATGGAACGGGAACGCGCGCTTGCCGGGCGGGACGACTGTCACGTTGTAGCCGAGCTTGCGCGCGCCGAGCGCGCGGCCGGCCTGGCCGATGCGGGCCCCATCGAAGCGTTCGCGCGCATGGTCGGGAATCCCACCGGGAAAACCCTGGTAGTCGAGATCGGCGATGTTGATGATGGGGCGATTCATGCGGGACTCCGGTATTCAGGCAGGCAGGGACGCACAGGCCGTGACGGCTTGCGGCGGGGATGTATGCCGATCGTGGCACGTCCGCGCCCGTGCTGCGGACTCGTCGTGGCAAGGATCCTTGGTGGTCACGGGCAGCGACAGGCCGTCGAGCAGGGCGCCGCGTGCAAGCAGCGATGCATACATTGTGAGGATACGTGGCAGCAATGGCATCGGGTGTCTCCTTCAATTGACCAGCGTCTCGATCGCGGGCGCAAGCCACGGCGGCGGCTGCGCGTGCTTGAACAGCCGGTACCAGGCTTCGGTGTCGCGTGCGTCGTAGAGGTTCAGCAGACGGATCACCTCGCGGGCGAACTCGATGCCGCCGATACCGCCGGCGGTGATCACGCGGTCATCCATGAGCGCGAGCGCCGACGCATCGCAACGGTGGGTGCCGGTGTACTCCGGTACATAGGTCTCGATGTAGCCGGCGTAGTTCGCGGTGTGCTCGCGCGCATCGAGCAGGCCTGCGCGCGCGAGCGCGAGCACGCCGCCGCACAGTGCTCCGATCGCGGTTCCCTGCGCGTGCAGGCGCTGCACGGTCCGGGTGATGGCCGCGTATTCGCCGCGCTCCCATGCTGTGCCGCCGGGCAGGATCAGCAACGCCGCACGCGCGTCGTCGATGTCATCCAGCGCGAGGTCCGGCAGCACGGTCAGGCCACCCATCGACTGCACGGGCCGGCGGTCGATCCCGACCGCGCGCACGCGATAGTCGCCCGGCCGGCGGATCTCGCACAGCGCGAGCGCGGCCTCCCAGTCGGCGAAGCCGTCGAAAACGAAGAAGTACACGATGTCTCGCACAACAACCTCCGTTGCTGCGCAGTCCGCGCGGTCAGGATGACCGGCGGCTCATGCGCATGATCCAGTTGGTTTCCCAGGTCCTGCCGCCATCCGTCGACAGGGCCTGCTGCCACTTCGCGCTGTCCGGCCGGATCTCCGACCAGATGAAGCGCGCCAGCACCAGCTTGCCGTCGTGCCGGTCGTCACCGATGAACGTGCCGACGCCGTTCTCGAAGCGACCCACCACCGGCGGCTCGAGCAAGCCTTCGCGATTGCTGGCCCAGTAGAGGCTCCATTCGCGCGTGGCCGGGTTGAACAGGCGCAGGGTCATGCCGACGAACTTTCCAGTGCTGTCGCTACGGTTCCAGTCGGTCACGAAGTCGTCGATGTTGCCGAGACCGCCGAGGATCGGGCGGCATTTCTGGGTTGCCTCGAAATGTTCCCAATCGGTGGAGCCGACCAGGCGTTCCTTCAAGCGCTCGTTCTGCACCCGCCAGCGGCCGTGGTAGAAATCGAAGTCGCGCCTGCCGTCGCTCGCGTTCATCGCGTCGTTGTCTCCCGTGAAAAAAGAAGATGTGGATCATCCCGCGCGCCGCCGCCCGCGCGTAGCGCGAGCAGCGCCGCCGCGTGTTCACGCCGGCGACCACAAGCCGACGCGGTTGCCCTCGCTGTCGCGGATCTGCGCGAAGAAGCCGATGCCGTCGGGCAGCTCCGTCCGTGGCACGAACACGTCACCGCCGTGTTGCGCGACACGCTCCAGCGCAGGGCGGATGTCGCTGAGGCTGAGGTAGATCGTGCTGCCGTGAAACGAGGGTTCGCAATGCGGCATGCGCACCAGCGCGCCGCGTGAGTTCGGCTTGTTGCCGCCGGGGAAGACGGCCATCGTGCCGCCGCCGAAATTCTCGCGCTCGAGCTCGACGTCGAGCACGGTCTCGTAGAAACGCTGGGCGCGGTCGAGGTCGCTGGTCGGGATCTCGAACCAGGCCGGGACATTAGGATTCAACATCGGAGTCTCCTCGCAGGACGTGCGCGAACCGCACGCCGCAGATCATGCGCGGGACCTGCTGCCAACCTGATGTCAGCAGGCTGGCGCGGTTCTGGCCGAGCCGCGACAATGCGCGGGTCTGTATATCGCGGAGAATGCTGCCGATGCCGTCCACGTCCCGGGTTTCACTGACGCGCTTCTTGATCGAGGAGCAGCGCGACAAGGGCCATATCAACGGCGACTTGCGCCTCCTGATCGAGGTCGTTGCGCGCGCGTGCAAGCGCATCTCGATCGCGGTCGGCAAGGGCGCGCTCGGCGGCGTGCTCGGCAGTGCCGGTACCGAGAACGTGCAGGGCGAGACGCAGAAGAAGCTCGACGTGGTCTCCAACGAGATCCTGCTCGAGGCGAACGAATGGGGCGGCCACCTCGCCGCGCTCGCGTCCGAGGAGATGGACGATCCGCATCCGATCCCGCACCGCTATCCGAAGGGCGAATACCTGCTCGTGTTCGATCCGCTCGACGGCTCCTCGAACATCGATGTGAACATCTCGGTCGGAACGATCTTCTCGGTGCTGCGCTGTCCGGACGGCGTCAGCGAGCCGGACGAGAAAGCGTTCCTGCAGCCGGGCACGCAGCAGGTCGCGGCCGGCTACGCGGTGTACGGATCGAGCACGGTGCTGGTGTTGACCCTCGGCGACGGCGTGCATACGTTCACGCTCGACCGCGAGCAGGGCAGCTTCATCCTGACCGGATCGAACCTGCAGATTCCCGCGGACACCGGCGAGTTCGCGATCAACATGTCGAACATCCGTCACTGGGAACCGCCGATGCGCCGCTACATCGACGAACTGCTGGCCGGCAAGACCGGCCCGCGCGGGCGCGACTTCAACATGCGCTGGGTCGCCTCGATGGTCGCCGACGTGCATCGCATCCTGACCCGCGGCGGCATCTTCATCTATCCGCGCGACCTCAAGGACCCGTCCAAGCCCGGCAAGCTGCGCCTGATGTACGAGGCGAACCCGATGGCGATGATCGTCGAGCAGGCTGGCGGCGCGGCGACCACCGGTCGCGAGCGCATCCTCGACATCCGGCCGGACAAGCTGCACCAGCGCGTGCCGGTGTTCCTCGGGTCGAGGAACGAGGTCAAACAGGTCACTGCGTATCACCGCGAGGCCGACACCGCCTGACACCGACTGCAGGGTCGGTGAAGGCGCGATGCCCCTTCCAAAGCATCGCGGCTGAAGCCGCTCCTACCGAGAAGCCCAATCGCATGGACAACGCCGATTTCATCGAGACCTACGACGGCGCGCTCGACGCACAAACCTGCCGCGACCTGATCGCGCGTTTCAACGCCAGTGGCCAGGCCGTACGCGGCGCGACCGGCGGCGGCGTCGACACGCGGCTGAAGGACAGCTGGGACATCTGCATCAGCGACCATCGCGAATGGCAGGAGGTCGAGAACCACTTCAACACCGCGATGCTGCGTGGCGTGATGGCCTATGTGCGCAAGTACGCGTACGCGGTGCTCGCGCCGATGACGCTGCGCATGCCGGATCCGAAGACCGGCGAGCTGGTGTTGCTTGATCCGGCCGCGGTTGCCGCGCTGCCGGACCACCTGCTGCAGGGGCTCGTCACCAAGTGCTTCCGTCCCGGCGCGATCAACCTGCAGAAATACCACGCCGACCAGGGCGGCTATCCGTACTGGCACTGCGAGCTGTACCCGAAGGCCGACAACGGCGAGACCCTGCATCGCGTGCTGCTGTGGTCGGTCTATCTCAACGACGGCTTCGCCGAGGGCGAGACCGAATTCCACTACCAGAACCGCAAGATCGTGCCGCGCACCGGTTCATTGTTGATCGCGCCGGCCGGTTTCACGCACACGCATCGCGGCAACATGCCGAAGGGCGGCGACAAGTACATCGCGACGTCGTGGGTGTTGTTCCAGCGCGCGGAGCGGCTGTATGCGAACGCGGCAACGTCATCGACGGCACGTTGATCGCGGATCAGTCCACGCATCTCACCGCAAGAACCGACGCGAGGGATCCTACGGCGGCAGCTTGCCGATCCACGGGCGCAACGGCTGATAAATCGGTGTCGCCGTCGCGTGCCGCAATTTGGCACTGAGCAAACGGCGCCGCTTCAGCCGTCGGATGGCCGCCTGGACCGTCGTCTTGGCCAGGCCGATATCGCTGGCTATCGTCTGGTGACTGACTTCGACCGTCGCGCGTCCCCGCGCCACGCTCTGCCGCCACAGATACAGGTACACGAGGAACGTCGAAGCCGAGCGATCGTGACCGATCAGGTCTGGCATCAGCACATCGACGATGTAGCGATCGAGCGGCAGATCGGCCATGGCGATGGAAACTATAGCAGCCATCCTCCTAACGGTCGCGGGCGATGTGCGATGGTTGGCACCCACCCAACTACCCGAGTCCCGCCATGATCACGCATCTCAAATTCGTCAGCGTACCGACTCGCAACCAGGACCTGGCGCTCGCGTTCTATACCGAAAAACTCGGCTTCCGCGTCGTCACCGACCAACCATTTACCGACCGACAGCGCTGGATCGAACTGCGCATCGGCAACACCGACACGCGCCTGGTACTGTTCACGCCCGATGGGCAGGAAGATCGCATCGGCTCGTTCTTCAACGGCTCGTTCGCCTGCGACGACACCGAGGCGACCTATCGCCAGCTCAAGCAACGCGGCGTCGAATTTGTCAGCGAGCCGAAGACTGAGCCGTGGGGCACCTACGCGATCTTCCGCGACCCTGACGGCAACCAGTTCGTCCTGGGCTCCAAATAACGAACTGAGCCCGTCCTATGGATAAGGTCCATGCATCGGGTGATCGCGTGCAGATCCGCTGTTGTTCCAGCGCGCCGAGCAGCTTTACGCCAGTCTCTCGAAGCAATGATCGGCACGGGAACCGTGCGGCACCGTCCACGTCGCGCCTGCGGAAGCTAGAGAATCTCTTCCATGCAATGGACGAACAGCTCGCGCTTGCGCGGCTTGAGCCGCCGAAAGGCTGACAGGAGCCGATCCTCGATACGATCCATCGTAGTCGGGAAAGCGTCGACGCCGTCTGCTTGGTGAATCTCGGATCTGAGCGGACCGCGTCCGGTAGCCAGCCATTCAAACGAGACTTCACCCGATAGAGCTATCTTGATCAGGTTTTCCACGGTTGGCGAAGTGCCTCCCGGAAGCTCCCATTGCGCCACCGCGCTGGGTCCGACACCGATCCTTTTCGCCAGTGCGGCCTGCGTCAGCCGGTTCAGCCTGCGCACGTGACGAATGCGGTCTGGCAATGTTGCGAGCGCTCGGGTATTCCACGATCGTGCGGGCGGCATGCGTTCTTCTCTCAGCATTTCTAAGTCGCTTGGCAACTCTGATGAAAATTACTCAGCCGCGCTGAATTCGCCATAGCTGTCAGGCGTTGATTCCGGCAGAACATCGGAATGCACAGCGATGCTGATGAAAATCCAGCCGCTCACCACTTTCAGAACGCGCGCACCGTGAAGACAATCGGCGCAAGCGTGCTACAGGGGAGGCAGGCAAAGACAAGTATGGGGAAAAATGTGTCGAGTGCTGCGAATAAACTGGGGTCGCAGCGTTATCCGACACGTTTTGTCAGAGATTTCCTGCAAAGGGTACAGGGGCGTGGGTAGAGCGATCTTCGGGGACGTCGATATCACCTGATTGGGTGTCGCGGGCAATCATTGCGATTGCGCGAGTCATCGCATCGTCCGCCGCGCGTTTCTTGCATTCATTGCGGCTCTCAAGCGGAAAGGTAGGCCGGCAGTCTGGGGACTGGCGGTCTGCCCACGGTCCGCGAATTCCTCATCGGTCGACACACGGCCGGCACTCTTGCCTTTCGATTCCGCCAGGCGCCTCGCGCCTCTGGATTTCCCTGTGCTTGGGACGTCACGAACGACGCGCTGATTCGTGATGGGCACGCGCGAGAGCGGCATCGAGGTGAAGAGTGCGACCGGCACCACGCTCCGCTACTACGAGCCTGCCTACAACACCTCCGCCTCGTGGCAGCGGTATCGCCCGCGGCTGCTTTCGCTGAAGGAATGCGACCGGCAGGGCGGTGCGTGCTATCCGCCCACGAACTTCACGTGGACCAGCGCTTCGCCCACTGTCGAGGAATTCACCGGCTCCATGGGATCGGGGCTCGGCTATTACCAATTCGGCGACTTCACCGGCGACAAGCGCGCGGACCTGTGGTGGACCAGCAATGCGGCAGCCGGCGGACGAAACAACCAGCTGCATATCAGCGGGCTTAGCGTCGATGCGCAGGGAAAGCCTGCGATGGTGGATGTCTATTCGATGGATACCTTGCTCCCCGACGGATTCTTGAATGGCGGCTTGTGGGAGGTCTTCGACATCGATGGCGACGGCCGGGACGATCTGCTCTTCGCCTGGGCCAATCGCGACGGTTCGCCGAGTGCGAATCCCAACCAGATCACATGGATACGAAGGCTCGCTACGAACGACTGTTCGGGCGGCCAAAGAATTTGTCTGGGTCCGGAGGAGGTGCTGTTTACGGTTCCGGTCAATTCATCGGCCGCGGCCGAGCTATCGAGAGAGCTGGTTGCGCAAATCGCCGGCGGAGCAGATGGCGGAGCGCCCGCAACTCCGGTGACGCCCAGTGATCTCCGTTATCTCGGCAGCAGCATGCTGGCCGACGTCGACGGTGATGGATTGTCTGACCTCGTATTCCGTGCGCCGGACGGTTTGTTCTGGGTGGCGCTGACACAACGCACGAACATTCCAGCGTCGCCGTTCGTACTCAATCCCATCCAAGCGGCTTTCCTGGACGAAGCAGGGAGCCCGGTTGGAAACCGCTGTGGATTCGCAACGGCGAGCCTGAGTCGCGAGGAAGAAAACTTCAGCCAGGCGGTGGATTTCGACGGTGATGGCAGGGCCGATCTGCGCTTCATGGTCGATGCGCGAGGATGTGCGGGCTATTCCGGTTTCCGCTTGGACGTTTTTCTTTCCAAAGGACAGCGCAGCTCGGACGGCAAATTCGTTTTCCAGGCCGCGCGCCCATTCGGTGATGTCGTCATCGGCGCGAACGATCCCGCAGGGGCTGCACGAAAACTGCGCACGGTCGACGTCAACGGGGACGGCCTCGCCGATCTCGTCTACATGGACAGCGGCAACGTATGGCGTTTCCGCATGGGCGGCCCGTTCAGCGTCTACACCGACAACTGCATCGCCGACTGCTCGCTGAAAGGCGGAGAGCACGCGCTTCAGCTGCTGGATTTCGACGGCGATGGCAAGCTCGATTTCTGGAGGCTCAACGGCAGCAAGTACGACGTCTACCTGTGGGCCGGCAGCGGATGGGCAGGGTTGCCCTCGTCTCCGGCGTTGCAGGGCCTGTACACCGGATATCACTTCCCGGACACGACATGGAGCCGCATGACCGCGGACTTCGATGGCGACGGCATCCCTGACAATTTCCTGGTCCGTCCGGCAGATGGCACCTGGCATCTGCAACGCACCACCCACCATCATCGCCCGCGTGGTGTCGTCACCGAGATCGTGAGCGGGCTCGGCGCGAAAACGACGATCACGTATGCGCCGCTGACGTTCTCGTCCGTCTACTTGCGCGACTACGATGCACCGTTCACGACTTCCGGACGCGGCTCGCCGGTCTTCGACGTGGCGGCCCCAAGCTATGTGGTTCGCTCGGTGAGCAGCAGCGCGCCGATACAGAACGATCCGACTGCGGCATCGACCGTGAGCTACCGCTACGCCGGTCTCAAGGTGCAGGCGGGCGGACGCGGCTCGCTGGGCTTCCGAAGGATTTCGACGACCGATTCCCAAAGCGGCATCGAAGTGGATTCCTACTACCAGCAGCGGTTCCCGTACACCGGGCTGGCGGATTTCACGGAAACGCGGAACATCGGTCTCGTCGCCAACGACGCCGACCCGTGCAACGGCGCAACCGGTCCGGACTCCGCCGCCTGCATGAAGTACGTGCCGAAGTGCAAGGCGGGTCGCGCCACGACCTGCGATGACGATCTTCCTGGCATCAACGACGCGTCCAGGACGATCAAGAGCAGCGCCGATCGATGGCAATGGCGCACGAGTGCGGGCACGGCGGCGCTGGAGCCGTACTGTGAGAACGGCGCAGTGACATCATCGGTCGGTGCGATGAAAGCGCCAGGCGCATCGGATCAGGGCGCGATATGCCTGAATAGTGGACATCCGCCGATCATGCCGGACGAATACGATCGACGCCTTCTTGCCTTGGCGCAGGCGCCGATCTTCATCGCCCGCATCGAAAGCCTGACCAGCAGCTACGACCTGGCATCGGGTGTCCCGGGTGGCGCGCTGATCTCGGAGTCCGTCGCGTTCCCGCTGGCGAGCTATGACGCATACGGCAATCCTCTTTCGAGCACCGCCTCGAAGTCGGGCGGCGGTACGACGGTCAGCCTCGACAGCACCTTCCAGTACGACAACGACGAACCGAACTGGCGACTCGGACGCCTCAGGACGTCGACTGTGAAGACGACGCGTGCCGTGGGCGGAAGCGTTCTCGCGAACGTGCGCCGCTCCAGCTTCACCTATGACGCAAAAGGACTGTTGGCATCGGAGAAAGTGGAAGGGATGGCCGGCCAGTATCCGAATGGCCTCAACGTGGATGCGTCGGCCCCGAGTGTCGCTGCGTATTACACCTACGACCCGTTCGGCAACCGGACGAAGACGTCGACCTGCAGCACGACGATTCCCGAATCGAGCTGTCGTGCCCAGAGCGCCTCGAGCGGCGGATATCCATTCCATCCAACCGACCCGACCGCGGTGATGCGATACACGAACACGGACTACGACAGCCTCGGACGCTTCGCCGACGCAACCCGCGAAGCGTATTCGGCAGGCGGCGGCACCGCACAGGAAAGGACGCGTTCCAGGGTGTATGCGCGCAATGCTGCCGGCGATCCTACCGAGATCACCGATGCCAATGGCGTCTCCTCGAAGATCCGTTATGGGGCATTGGGCCGCAAGCGCTTCATGTATTCGCCCAATGGTGGATCCACGCGCTGGGACGCGCGTTATTGCAGCGGCATGCCGGTGGCTGCCGGCATGCCGACGGTTGCCTGCCCCAGCGGAATGGGATTGGCATACCGATCCATGGCCACGACCGCCGGCTCTCCCGGCAGCATGGTCTATCACGACCTGCTCGGCCGGCCGACGGTGGCGTTGGTGCAAGGTTTCGAGCCAGGCAGCTGGATCGGAACGATCACCCAATACGACGCGCGCGGGAGCGTGAAGCGCAAGTCCGATCCGTACCGCGTGCTCTACGCGGGCGTCGGTGCCGCCACACCAGCGGCCGGCGTGACGATTACATGGACGGAAAGCACGTACGACGCGCTGAGCCGGCCAACCACGATCGTCCAGAGCGGAACAGGCGCGACGACGACGCTTGCCTACGATGGCCTGAAGACGGTGACGACATCGCCCGCGAATGGCTCGGGCCTGACGCAGACCCGGACCGAGTTGAAGAACGGCCTCGGCGAAGTCGTGAAGACGATCGACGTCAACGGGCTCGAGGTGTCTACCCAGTACGATGCGGCCGGCAACGTGATGGCGGTCGTCCACGGCGCATCGACGACCGTGATGACCTATGACAGCCTCGGCCGGAAGATCGGCATGTCCGATCCGGATGCGGGCACATGGACCTATGCAGTCAACGGTGCCGGCGAGGTAATCCGGCAAGTGAGTCCGCGCGGGACCTGCACGAAGAGTGAGTACGACGGACGCGGACGCGTGTGGCACCGTCGCGACCACAGCAATGCGGCTTGCAGCCAGCTCGAGAGCGAGGCGAGCTGGAGCTACGACACGGCGCTCTCGGGCATCGGCGCGCTGGCGGAAGAGGTCAATAGTCAGGTCAGGCGCACCCCGAGCTATGACAGCCTTGGCCGCGCGGTACGGGTGGACACCGTGCTGGACGGCAAGACCTATGTCGAGCAATGGTCGTTCGATCAGTTCGGCCGCCCTTTCCAGCATTTCTTTACCGCACCGGGCCTGCCGACCACCGGCGAGCGCCACGCATACGGAGCGGAGGGATACCTGTCGCAGGTGCGTTCGGCGTATCCGAAGGATGGCGCGTTCCTGGTGTACCGGGAGATCTTGGAGATGAACGCGCGCGGGCAGGTCACGAAGGAGCGCGGCGCCGCGGGTGCCGAGTACACGCAGGAGCGCGCCTATGACGACAACACGGGGCGTCTGACGCGCCAGCTGGCGCAGTCGGCGTCGGGCCTGCTGCAGGACTTCGGTTACAGCTACGACCTGGTCGGCAACCTGACGAGCCGGACGAACCGCCGCGAAGCGGTGGGTGTGACCGAAACGTTCACGTACGACGCGTTGCAACGGCTGCGCCAGGGGGTGGTGACGAGCGCAGGCCAGACGACGTTCGCGCGCACGCAAAGCTACGACGCTGAAGGCAACATCGCCTACAAGAGCGACGCGGGGTTGACGTACGTGTACGGCACGCGCCCGGCGGCTTGTGCAGAGAACGCGATGCCGGGCCCGCATGCGCTGAGTCTGATCAGCGGGGTGTCGCTGTGCTACGACGCAAACGGCAACGTGCTGAAGCAGACGAACAGTCTGGGCAGCCAGACCATCCAGTACACAGCGGCGGATCAGGCGAGCGACATCCGCGATACGGTGAACAACGCTCGGGTGGGCTTCAGCTATGGTCCGAACCGGGAACGGGTGCGTCGGCTGGACTACGCCAGTTCGGTGGCAGTCAGCGCCGACACCGTGGTGCACTGGGCAGGCGACGCGCAGATCCGATACACGGCGAGCGTTGTGAGCGGAGCGAATGGGCTGCTGGAAGTACGACGCACCATCGGCAACACGCTGGTGGTGCAGACCGGCAGCGGAGCCACCTACCGGCTCAAGCGCCAGATTCTGCTGACCGACGCACAGGGCAGCACGCACCAGGTGCTCGGCGCGATGACGCTGACGCCGGTGAACGCATCGAGCCCGACGAGCTTCGACAGCTGGGGACGGCGCCGCGACGGCACGACCTGGGCCGGGCCGACGTTGTGGACGGCCGGCCTGGAGAGCCTGCTGAGAGAAACGACTACGCGCGGGTACACGGGTCACGAGATGGCCGAGTCGGTGGGCGTGATCCACATGAACGGCCGGATCTACGACCCGCAACTCGCGCGGTTCCTGCAGGCGGACCCGTTCGTGCAGAGCCCGCAGGATCTGCAGAGCTGGAACCGCTACAGCTACGGATTCAACAATCCGCTCGCCTACACGGATCCGTCGGGCTACTTCTCGGCGGGAGATTTCCTGCGCACGGCAGCGGCGATTGCGATCACGGTGTATTCGGGAGGCACCGCGGCCGGCGCGACGTGGGGCTTGTTCGGCACGTCGGTTGTCGCCGGATCGGCGCAATCCTTCGCGATCATGGCGGTGGGCGGATTCGCGGCCGGGGCGGTGCAGACGGGGAGCCTAAGAGGCGCGGTAACAGGCGCCGTAACAGCAACCGTGTTCTACGGCGTCGGCAACGCATTCACGCCGACCAATGCGAGTTGGGCCTACAGCGGCAATCAGATGACGGTCGCCGGTCATGCGGTGAGGTCGCTGGCTCACGGCGCCGCAGGCGGCGTGATGACGGAGCTGCAAGGAGGGCGATTCGGACATGGGTTCATGAGCGCAGGGATCAGCGCAGCCCTGTCTCCGAGCATGGGCAGAAACGACAGCTTTGGCGTGACCGCCGCCAAGACCATACAGGCGGCAGCTGTTGGCGGCACGGCATCGGTGCTGGCGGGAGGGAAGTTCGCGAATGGGGCAGTGACTGCCGCGTTTGGGTTTGCGTTTGCGAGGATTGTGAGTGGCGTGGGAGGTCAAGGCTCAGGGCCCGGGGATGGTTCGCTCGAGGCTAAGCTCAGAGTGGGAGGGTCTCGCGGTCTTTCGGCTGGAGAAATTGCAATGGCTTCGGGCGTCTTTGGAAGTGACGTGAACTATGACGACGTCTTGGTCTATCGAAAGAAATTTCACGTCTTCCAGCCCAGAGAAATCGCTATGACTCCAAATGGGAATATGTATTTCCATCCGGAGGCCTATCTCGATGACTTTTCTTTGGCAAGCGTTGACAGCCGAGCCTGGTTCCTGCACGAGATGGTACACGTCTGGCAGCACCAACAAGGTATCAACGTCGCTTGGGGTGGAATATTTGATAGAAACTACGACTATGGCACTTTAGTCGCTGCGCCGCCGGGGAAACCATTCTCTAGTTTTGGTATAGAGCAGCAGGGCGATATCGTCAGGGACTATTACTATCTTGGCCAAGGGGTTCGAGTACAGGGAGCGGCTCCAATCTCTACCTATCAATCGATCTTGCCTTTTAGTCGAGGATGGTGAAGACAGCGTTATGAGACTAGTACTAATTCTGCTTTTGATTGTGGGTGCTTCTCAGGGCTGTTCGGCAACAATTTCCGCTCGCGATGGAGGGCGCGATAGTTCGATCGATAGGGAAGGCGCTGCGGCCCTAGCAAGAGGTGATTACGCACGAGCCGTTGAATTGGAAATGCCGATGGCGCGCGCTGGAGACCCAGAATATCAGTTCACAGTCGGATGGGTTTTGCTCCAATGGGTCGAGGATCCGCAGCCAAAGGCGCCGCCAAAGATTGCAGCGAAAGAAGCGCTTGGTTGGATCTACAAGGCGGCTCATGCTGGTGTTCCGCAAGCTATTAGTACGCTACGCGAGGGTTATGAGTGGGGGCGTTTCTCGTTGCCAAAGAACGTCGAGCTTACGACATGCTGGCGCAAAGTGGAGCGAGGCGAACAAAAGGCGGGAACTTGCTTTGCTGTAGAACCGGTCCCGTCAGGGTGACAAGTTTCAAAGCGCGCCTCGGGTCTCACGACCGCTCGATATCGGCAACGACGAAGGAAGAAAGGAACTTCCTCCGCCGCCGGGTGGTTGGTGTAGGACAGTTTGAATGCAGGAGAGATAGCAACGTAGCAACGGCCCGAAAACGGCATCACCTATCCCGGCGACAACCATTCCACAGGGGAAATCATGAAACACAGTTCAAGGCATTCCATCCAAAGTATCAGCATGGCCGTGGCGATGATGTTCGTGGCCGGCTGTGCGTCCTCGCCACCGGCAGCGAAGTTTTCCCAGCATGCGGACGCGAGCGCCGTGATACGGTCGGGAGATACGACGTCGGTGAACGTCATGCCGGCTTCGGGCATAACCATCGCCGACTACGAGATGACGCGCGTCATCGATCGCATCAAGACGCAGCGCTGAATTCGGCGGTAGCTGATCCCGCCCACTATCAGGTTGACGTGTCGATCACGCGCTACGAGAAAGGCAATGCCTTTGCGCGCGCGATGCTGGCGGGATTGGGCCAGATTCATATCGACGGCGACGTGCAGGTTTATGCGATGCCCGAGCACAATCGCACCATGGCGTTTTCTGTGCAGAAGACCTTCGCTTGGGGTGGCATCTACGGCGGCACCACCACTATCGAGGATATCGAACAGAGTTTCGCGGAAAGCATTGCCAATGCGCTGACGGCTCAGGGCGAAAAGGGAGGCGCGGGCGCGGCGGGAACCACGGCTTCCCGTAAGTGACGCGCTTACTGGAGCGGGCCGGCGAACCTCAGGGTGAGAGCACGCCGGCCGCGACTGGCGCATGATGCGAGCGGGAAAGGAGGCGGGCGCGATGAGCCGGATCCTGATCTACGGAGCGAACGGCTACACCGGCAGGTTGATTGCCGAGGAGGCCGTGCTGCGTGGCATCAAGCCGGTCCTTGCCGGGCGCAACCGCGATGCGCTCGACGCGCTTGCCGAGCAGCTCAAGCTGACGCGCCGCGTGTTCGAGTTGACCGATCCCGCCGAGGTCGCGCGCAATCTCGAAGGCGTCGAGCTGCTGCTGAACTGCGCGGGCCCGTTCTCGCAAACCGCCGCGCCGCTGCTCGAAGCCAGCTTGGACCTGCGCCTGCACTATCTCGACATCACCGGCGAGATCGATGTCTTCGCGCTTTGCCACCACAAGCATCCGCGCGCGAAACGCCAGGGCATCGTGGTGGCGCCCGGCGTCGGCTTCGATGTCGTACCGACTGATTGCGCCGCGGCGATGCTGAAGCGTCGGCTGCCTGACGCGAACAAGCTCGTGCTCGCGTTCGAAGCGGGCGGTGGCGCGAGTCCCGGCACGGCGCGGACCAGTATCGAAGGGTTGGCCAAGGGCGGCCGGGCACGCATCGGCGGAGAGCTCGTCGACGTGCCGCTGGCCTGGAAGACGCGCACGTTCGAGCGCGACGGCAGTCAGCGCAGCGCGATGACGATCCCGTGGGGCGACGTCTATACCGCATTCGTGTCGACCGGTATCCCCGATATCGAGACCTATATGGTGATGTCGCCACGCACGATCGCGCGCATGCGCTGGCTGCGCCACATGAAACCGCTGTTCGGCTTCGGACCGGTGCAGCGCTTCCTCAAGGAACGCGCTGCTGCATCATCGCCCGGGCCGGACGCTGGTCGGCGCGAACAGACGAATTGCCGCGTGTGGGGGGAGGTCAGCAATGCGGCGGGTGCCGAGGCGCGACTCGCGCTGACCACACCGAACGGCTATGCGTTGACCGTGCAATCCGCGCTCGGCATCGCGCAGCACGTGCTCGATGCGCGCCCGGCCGGCGGCTACTACACGCCCTCGCAGCTGATGGGTGCGGAATACGTGCTCGGGTTGCCCGGCGTCGACCTCGTCGAATGAGGGGCCCGGCTCGCGGTCGCCATGCAACCGGGGCGTCGTCGCAACCACGCTAGAATCCGGCGACCACCGCCCGGAACGACCCCATGCAGAAAGCGAAATCCGACATGTTGCCGCTGCCAGCGCTGATCTTCTCCTCGCGTTGGCTGCAGCTGCCGCTCTATCTCGGTTTGATCGTCGCCCAGGGCGTCTATGTCGTGCTGTTCCTCAAGGAGCTCTGGCATCTGATCCACGAGGCGCTGGCGCTGAGCGAGCAGGCGATCATGCTGCTCGTGCTCGGATTGATCGACGTGGTCATGATCTCGAACCTGCTGGTCATGGTCATCGTCGGCGGTTACGAAACCTTCGTCTCGCGGCTGCGCCTCGAGAACCATCCGGACCAGCCGGAGTGGTTGAGCCACGTGAACGCGTCCGTGCTCAAGGTCAAGCTCGCGATGGCGATCATCGGCATCAGCTCGATCCATCTTCTGAAGAGCTTCATCGAGGCCGGTGCACTCGGCGGCGGCCTGCCGTTCTGTTCGGCGGAACTGGTCGGCCAGATCGCTGACGAGCTCGTCGTCGGCGGTCCGAAGTCGTGCACGACGCTGACCACGACCGGCGTGATGTGGCAGACCATCATCCATTGCGTGTTCATCGTCTCCGCGATCGGTATCGCCTGGACCGACCGCCTGATGAGTGGCGGCAGCGGCGCGCGGCGCGAATACGCGATCGAGGAACATTGAGAGCACCCCGAAACGGCTCGTTGAGCATTTCGAGGCCGTGACGACAGCGTCCTGGCGCCTGTGCCGGCTACGGGACTCGTTCCGACGAAGGGCGTTTCGCCAAGGCCGGCCCTTGCATGACGGCGCGGCGCACATTCGCGGCCGGAGCCTGATCGTCGACGCGCAATGTTTCGCCCTCGCGGCCGAGGCCGAGCGCGGCATATAACGCGGTGAGTTCCGGAAAATCATGCCGCGCGCGGAATTCGCGGAAACGTTGGGTGAACACGGCGCTGCCGGCGAGCGCATCGAGTTTGGCGACGAATTCATCGGGCGCCCAGCGCCGGTAGCTCGGCAGGCAGCACGCATCGAATCGGCGCAACGCCTCGTCGACGCTCATGCGGTTCGCGCTGGCGCGACGCAATTCCGCATCGACCTGCAGCCAGTACGCGGTGCCGCTCCAGTACACGCGTTGGAAATCGTGGCGCTCGCCCATCTGCAAGGACGCCTGTTCCAGGTCGAGGTCCGGACGCGTGTCGCGGCGGCCACGTGCGAAGCCGTCGTCGAGCTGTGCCCAGGCCTGCTCCGGGGTCAGCAGGCCGGCGCGGGCGCGCAACACGTTCTGGTAGTACGTTGCGAGCCCTTCGGAGAGCCAGGCGCCGCGATCGCCGAGGTATGGGTGCAACAGGTGCGAAAGCTCATGCACGGCAACCCAGTCGCGGTCGAACGCATCATCGTTCTGTGTCGGATCGACGAACAGCGTCAGCGCGTTGCCCTGGCCTCGCGTCGATTGGCCGAACACGACCGCCTCGCGCTGCGTGACGTCCGGCTGCGGCCCGATGGGCACGACCAGCACCTGCACATCGGTCAGTGGCAGCCGGCCATAGGCGGATAGCGCATCGCGACTGATCCTTCGCAGCCAGGCGATCAGCCGTTCGCGCTGCGCTGCATCCGCGCCCTTGAAGATCGCGACATGCAGCGTGCCACCGGCAAGCGCGATGTCCTGTTCCCTGAAACGGCCGATCGCGATGCGCGCCATCCAGTCGTCCGGCGTGCGGGGAATCCGGTAATGCGACGCGCCGTCACTCGAAGGCAGCCGCTGCCACGGCACGGAGATGGAGAAGCCGGGCGGCAACTCGACGCGCAGGTCGGCTGCGTCGGCATCGCCGACCTGCAGCAGCCAACTCGAGGGATCGATGACCAGATCATCGCCACGCCGGGTCTGGTCGTGCCGTGATCTGTCGTCCGCGATGCGGCCGAGCGGGACGTGATAATGCAGGCATTCACCCGCCCGCCAGTCGTGCGCGTTCCAGGCGCGGTCTGTGCGCTGGAGCGGCGCGCCGCTGTCACGCGCCAGTCCGTCGAGATGGCGCGCGGCGTCGTCGCCCGCTTCGAGGTGCACGTCCGCCACCGCCTGCGCCAAGCACAGCGTGACCTGCATCGTTGCCGTGCCGGCCTCATATCGCAGCTGGTAATGCGGAGAGCCGGCTCCCTGCGCGGTGGCGGCCAGCATGAATGCGGCGAATAGGGCAAGCGGGCGCAAAGGCATGATGCCGCATCATGCTCCATCGCGATGTGTTTCCGTAGCGCGTTGCTGTGGGCCGTTACAATTGCGCGATGGACGTTTCTCATCTGCTCGACGGACTCAATCCTTCCCAACAAGAGGCCGTGACCGCGCCCGCGGGGCACTACCTCGTGCTCGCCGGCGCCGGTTCCGGCAAGACGCGCGTGTTGACCCATCGCATCGGCTGGCTGCTCGAGGTCGAGCGCGTGTCGCCGTGGTCGGTGCTTGCGGTCACCTTCACGAACAAGGCCGCCGGCGAGATGCGCGGGCGCACCGAAAGTCTGATCGAGGGCGGCGCGCGCGGGCTCACGATCGGCACGTTCCATGGCATTGCGCACCGCCTGCTGCGCCGGCACTGGCGCGAGGCGAAGTTGCCGGAGACGTTCCAGATCCTCGACGCGGACGACCAGCAGCGCCTGGTCAAGCGCACGATCCAGGGGCTCGGGCTGGACGAAGCACGGTTTCCGCCGCGCCAGGCGACCTGGTTCATCAACAGTGCGAAGGACGAGGGCAAGCGCGCGGACGCGCTTGATCCGGGATTCAATCCAGTCAATCGCGTATTGATCGACGTGTATCGCGCCTACGAGGCGGCGTGCCAGCGCGCAGGACTCGTCGATTTCGCGGAACTGCTGCTGCGCGCACACGAACTCTGGCTGCACGACGATGCGTTGCTTGCGCACTACCGCGAGCGATTCCGGCATCTGCTGATCGACGAGTTCCAGGACACCAACACGCTGCAGTACGCGTGGATCCGCGTGCTCGCGGGTTCGACCGGGCATGTGTTCGTGGTCGGTGACGACGACCAGGCGATCTACGGCTGGCGTGGCGCGCGCGTCGAGAACGTGCAGCACTTCCTGCGCGACTTCCCGAGCGCGAAGACCATCCGTCTCGAACAGAACTACCGCTCGACCGGCAACATCCTCGCCGCCGCGAACGCGGTGATCGCGCACAACCCGGACCGGCTCGGCAAGCAGCTGTGGACCGCGGGCGATGCCGGCGATGCGATCGAGCTGTACGCCGCGTACAACGAGCAGGACGAGGCGCGCTACGTGATCGAGCGCATCCGCGAGCGCCTGCGCGCGGGCGCGAAGCCCTCCGACAACGCGATCCTGTACCGCTCGAACGCGCAGTCGCGCAACTTCGAGGAGCAGCTGATCCAGCACGACATCGCGTACCGCGTGTATGGCGGCCTGCGCTACTTCGATCGCGCCGAGATCAAGGACGCGCTGGCCTATCTGCGCCTCGCTGCAAATCGGCACGACGACGCCGCATTCGAGCGTGCGGTCAACACGCCGCCGCGCGGCATCGGCGATCGCACCTTGGATCTGCTGCGTCAGCGTGCTCGACACGACAGTGCCTCGCTGTGGGAAGCCGCGCTCGGCGAGCTCGGCTCGATGACGCTGGCAGCGCGCGCGAAGAATGCGCTGCGCGGGTTTCTGGAATTGATCGAGGGACTGGCGCGGGATTGCCTCGCGCCCGGGGCCTCGCTTGAACCCTCTCCCCCAAGCTTGCTTGGGGGAGAGGGCAGGGTGAGGGGGCGGGGCGACACGAATTTGCAGCGTCCCGATGTCCCGGAAACCCGCCCCCTCACCCCAACCCTCTCCCCCGATGGTGAAGCTATCGGGGGAGAGGGGGCTGGCGGCGATGAGCCGCTCGCACTGTCCGAGCAGATCGAACACGCGCTGGCACGTTCCGAGTTGCGCGACTTCTACGAGAAGGACAGTCGTGGCAGCGCCGAGTCGCGCGTCGAGAACCTCGACGAACTCGTGAACGTCGCGAGCCGCTTCCGGCGCACACCGGAGGATCTCGAGGCGGGACTTTCAGAACTCGCCGCGTTCCTCGCCCACGCAGCGCTCGAAGCCGGCGAAGGGCAGGGCGAGGCGTGGCAGGACTGCGTGCAGTTGATGACCTTGCACTCGGCGAAGGGACTCGAGTTTCCGTTCGTTTTCCTGGTCGGCATGGAGGACGGTCTGTTCCCGAGCCAGAAGTCGACCGAGGAACCCGGCCGCCTCGAGGAGGAACGCCGCCTCGCCTACGTCGGTATCACGCGCGCGCGCGAACGGCTGGTGCTGACCTATGCCGAATCCCGGCGCCTGCACGGCGTCGAATCGTATGCGCGGCCGTCGCGTTTCCTGGGCGAGATTCCCGGCGAGCTGCTGCAGGAAGTGCGTCCGCGAGTGCAGGTCAGTCGACCCGCATTCGCCGGTCGCAGTAGCGGCCCCGCGTTGCAGGAAGCCAGTACGCCCTTCAAGCTCGGCCAGCGCGTGCAGCACGCGAGCTTCGGCGAGGGCGTCGTGCTGAGCTATGAAGGCGCCGGCGCGCACACCCTGGTCGAGATCAATTTCGCCGGCGCCGGTCGCAAGCGGCTGGTGCTCGCGTATGCGAATCTCGCAGCGTTGTAGCAGCGCGCATTCCCGCGAGCGGCGCCGCCGCTCGCGGGAAGCTTCGGGTTACTGCTTGGTGTACTCGATCTGCATCGTCTTCGCTTCCTTGCCCTTGTGCGTCTCGTACCACTCGAACGTGTAATGGGTCGGATCGACGATGTGTATGACTTCGCGCACCGCCACCTTGGTCTTCGGCTGCATCGGGTCGTCCATTTCGCCGCGGAACGCGTACGTGTTCGTTGCCTTGTCATGGTGGCCGTAGGCGAGCCAGAACCCGGTCGACATGCTGTCGATCCAAGTATTGAAGTAGCGCTCGCCGAGATTGTCGAAGCCGAGCACGCCGCGCCCGCTGAACGGCTGGCCCATCATCGAGCCGTCGTACTTGCTCTCGACATAGCGGCCGCCGAAGACCGCTTCGCAGTGCACCTTGCCTTCGCTGGATTGCGGGGGTGCCTTCGGATCCATCCACATCGTGGTCTTCGTGTTCCAGTCGCCGACGAAGTAGTCGAGCTGCTTGTGCTCGGGCCGCACCGCACCCATGCGCTCGAACGCGGCCATCATGGCCTGCTGCTCCTTGCTCGGCGCGGGCGCCGCCTTGTCCTGTGCAAAAGCGCTGCCGCCGAACACGGCCAGCGCGAACACGATCGCGATCTGCAATGTCTTCATGGCTTGACTCCCGTCGGTGCCGGATGGCGGCGTGGAGGATAGTCCCGGCCCGATGACCGGAAAAGGACGACCGCCGCATCGCGCCAGCCGCAAGCGGCTGGCGCCTGGAGGCTCTCAGCTGCGCTTGCCGCGCGCGCGGAATTCGGCGAGCTGGCTGTCGACGTTGTCGAGCATCGGCTCGATCGCCTCGCGCGCCTTCTCCGCGGCATTCAGGCTGGTGAAGTTGACCTGCTCGGCGCCGCTGCGCCACAACACGCTGCCGTCGGAGACGCGATAGGCGCGGATGCCGAGCTGCACCGTGTACAGCGTCGAACTCTGGCCGTAGTAGTCCAGTTGCTGGGTGCCGACCTGGCGCGCGTGCACGAACACGACCGCATCGGCCCGGCCGGCGAGCGCGCGCAGGTTCGGCTGGTCGCCGTGCGTATGACCGCCTTCGATCACGCGGAAGCCGCGGCTTTGCAGCCGGCTGACCAGCGCGTCTTCGGCCGGCGCCGAGATCACGTCGTCACCGGCCGAAACGACCGCGATGGTCGGCACGCGCGGCTTCGGCGGCGCGGCCGGCAATTCGGCAGGCGTGACCTTCGCGACGCGCGGCGCCGGCTGCGTGGCGTTCTCCGCAGCCTGTGCCGCGGGCAACTCGTGCAGTGCCTGCATGCCGGCTTGCGAGGCGCGCGCGGCGGGCGCATCCACTGCCGCATCAGCGGCCGGCGTGACCCGTGCGCCACTGTTGTCGACCGTTACCGAGCTTCCGTCCGCGCGGTGCACGCTGGCGCTGCCGTCGGCATTGACCGCTACGCGTGTGCCGTCGCTGTCCTGCACGGCTACGTTGCCATTGGCATCGGTTGCGACCGACGGCGTTTGCGCGATGCTCGCCTTGATCGTTTCCGCTGTGGTTATGCCGTTCGCAGATGCGGGCGTTACGGGCGTTGCCGGTGACGTGATCGACGCGCGGATCGAATCGCTCGCCGACGACGTGCCCGTGGCGACCGGCAGAGCGGTTGTCGCGACATTCGTCGCCGCCGGCGAGCCGAACAGGCCGGCGAGTGCCGGCACGCGATCGCGGAACGCCCAGGCTCCGCCGGCGACACTGAGCAACACGATCGCCGCGATCGCCCACGGCAGGGCCGAGCGGCGCGGTTGCGCGGTGACCGCGGTTGGGCGGTCGAGCACGGACTGGTGCGCCGGTGCGGTCACGCTGCCGGCAAACGGCGGCGGCAGCGGCTGGCCGCTCGGCGTGATACGCGTGTTCGCCTGTGCGGCCGCGGTGCGCAGCGGTGTCGGCGGTGTGCTCGGCAGCGCGGTCTGGCCGGACACCGGCGTCTTCTGGCCGATCAGGGTCGCCGCCGCGGGCGAGATCTTCGTCTGCACCGTGATCGGGCCGCCCTTCGCGACCAGCGGATGCGTGTTGAGGTCGGCCACCAGTTCGTGGCAGTTCTGGTAACGCTCGGCGGGTTCCTTCGCGATCATCTTCGCGAGGATCTGCGCGATCTGCGGATCGACGTCGGTGTTCAACTGGCGCACGTCCGGGATGTCCGCCTTGACCACCTCGAGCATCAGGCCGAGCGGCGATTCGTCGTTGAACGGCATGCGACCGGTCAGCATCTCGAACAACACGATGCCGAGCGAGAAGATGTCCGAGCGCTGGTCGACCGGCTTGCCGAGGCAGACCTCGGGCGAGAGATAGCCCGGCGTGCCGACGAACTCGCCGGTCGTCGTCAGCTTCTTCGAGATGTCCTGGTTGGACAATGCGATGCCGAAGTCGGCGATCTTCACCGAGCCGCGGCTGCTGATCATCAGGTTGCCGGGCTTGATGTCGCGATGCACGACGCCGCGATCGTGTGCGGTCGACAGGCCGAGTGCGGTCTGCTGGATCACCTTGGCGGATTGCTCGACGGTGAGCCGGTGGTCGCGCTTCAGCATCGAGCCGAGCGACTCGCCCTCGACGAATTCCATCACGAAGTAGGTTTGCCCTTCGTCCTCGCCGATGAAATAGATCTGGATGATGTGCGGATCGTTGAGCGCCGCCATGCTGCGCGCCTCGCGCAGGAAGCGCTCCTTGATGCCCTCGTCGTGCGCCAGCGAATCGGCGAGCACCTTGATCGCGACGTAGCGATTCAGCGAAGCCTCGTAGCCTTTGTAGACCACGCCCATGCCGCCGCGGCCGAGTTCGGCGACGATGTCGTAATGGCCCAAGCGCGTCCTCATGACACTCCCCTCGGGGCTGGATGCCCGTCGACGGTGGCGATCCTAGCACCGGCGCCCCGGGGTGACTCCCGGACCGCCTTGGCGGTCGCGCCCGGACGCGGTGCACGCCCGGCCTGTGACGCAGTCGACAGGCCGTGGCGCCGGATCGCGATTGAGGCCTGTCATGCAGGCCGCCTAGACTCGCGCCCCTGACCCGTGCGGTCCGGCGTCATCCGTCGGGCCGCGAGGCGGGTTCTTCGTTTCATCTCCGGAGGCTGGATGAGTCCCAATCGCCCGATCCGCATGGGCATCGTCGCGCTGCTGGTCGTGCTGTGGCTCGCCGGCACCTTGCGCGCGTTCACGCTGTGGGTACACGACCCGCTCTACGCGTATGCGAACAGCTACGACCAGACGCGCTACACGAACTGCTTCCACTTCTATCCGGACCGCCCGGCCGAGGTTCCGCCGCAGCGGAACAGCCCGCAGGCGCCGTTCGCGAAGTACCGCTTCATCGCGAGCGGGGATCCGATGTGCTACTGGTCGAGCGAACTCGCGTTCACCGGCGCGACTGCAGCGATCTGGAAAATCGGCGAGGCGCTCGGCGCCGGCGAAGTCCACGATGTGCGCTGGATCGGTGCGCTGCGCTGGCTGGCGCTGCTCGCGCTGTCGGTTGCGCTGTCGCTGGCCTGGCTGCGTCGCGGCGACACGCGCGCGGCGCTAGCGAACGCGGCGCTGCTGCCGCTGCTGTTCGCCGATCCGGGCAACACGCTCTACCTCGATACGTTCTATGCGGAAGGAACTGCGCTGCTCACGGCCTACGCGTTGTTCGCGCTGGCCCTGCTTTGGCGCGACGAAGTGCGCAGCCGCCGTCGTTTCGCGCTGCTCGCGCTGGTCGCGTTCCTGCTCGCGACGAGCAAGATCCAGCATCTGCTGCTGCCGCTCGGGCTCGCGTTCGTCGTGATCGTGCTCGATCGCGTGCGCCTCGGCCGGATCAGCTGGCGCGCGGCGGCACTTGGTGTAGGCGCATTCGCCGGCTTCTGGCTGCAGTTCGTGCAGCTGCACCGTGACGGCGCGATGATGGACGCGATCGACCAGTACAACCGCGCCGACGTCGTGTTCACCGCGCTGGTGCCGTTCGCGGACGACCCGCGCGCGTTGCTGACCGAGCTGGGCATCGATCCGGAGTGCGCGATCTACAGCGAGCACCACGCCTGGGAATTCCCGGACCTGCCCGAGCGCGTCTGCACGGGCCTGGTCAACTTCAATCGTGGTCTGGAGTTGCGCACGTTGCTGCGCCATCCGGATATCGCGCTGCGCCTGGCCGGGCACGGCGTGCTCGGCCTCGATCCATGGATCGCGAAGAACCTCGGTCAGGTCGAGGGCGGCGAATTCGCGACGATGCCCTCGTCGGTGCCGAGTCTTGGTCGGTTGCTGCATGCGAATCCGCTCGTGCAGCTCGCGATCCTCGTGCTGCCGCTGCTCGCGATGCTCGCGTTGCTGCTGCGGCCCGGCCTTCGCGCCGGCAGCCGCGCACTCGACTACGCCGCGCTCACTGTGGCGACGATGCTCGCCACGTTCGTGATCACGGTGCTCGGCGACGGGCTCGCCGATGCTGCGAAACAGGGACACCTCGTCGTCAATGCGGCGTTGGCGTGGTTGGTCGTTGCGGTCGTGGGCGGCATAGGAAGCGCGAGTCGCGAGCGGTAAGCAGCGCCAAAGTCGAACGTCGATCAAGCCAAGGGGCGCAACGCTTGTTTGGTTCTTCGCCTCCTGCCAATCACACTACATTGCGTCGCTTGCCACGGAACGGTGCATAGAACGAGCGCAGAGCGGCGAGATCTGCGGCGAGATCGGCGCCCGGCTGGAACAGCGGCCCGAGTGTGATCGTCTTCGATGGATAATCGAACGCGACCGGCAGGATCGGCACGTTGGCGGCACGCGCGATCTGCCAGAAGCCGCTCTTCCAGTTCGTCACTCGCTTGCGCGTGCCCTCGGGCGCGAGGCCGAGCCAGAGCTTCGGGCTGGAGTGGAAGCGTTCGACCATCTGCTCGACGACGCCGTGCGTCGCGGCGCGTTCGATCGGAATGCCGCCGAGTCGGCGCAGCGCCCAGCCGAGGGGCCCGCGGAATAGCTCGCGCTTGCCCATGAAGGCGATGTCGGCGCCGAGCGCGATCTTGAACAGCAGGCCGAAGACGCCGTCCCACCACGAGCTGTGCGGCGCGGCGATCAGGACGAGCTTCGCGGTATCCGGAAAATCGCCGGCGATGCGCCAGCCGCAGCGGCGCAGGAACCATGCGCAGGCTTGTCGCCCTGCATTCTGGGGAAGCTGCGGCATCGCGGGCGGCAGTGGCTGCAGGCGCGCGCCTGCGCTCATTCGGCGCTCCAGTTGCCGCCGCCGCGCGTGCGCTTGATCGCCGAGCGCGTCTTCTTTGCGTCGATGCGCCGCTCCTTCGAGGCGCGCGTCGGCCGCGTCGCGATGCGCCGTTTCGGCGCGATCGTCGCGGCGCGCAGCAATTCGGCCAGCCGCTCACGCGCATCCTCGCGGTTCTTGGCCTGATCACGGAAACGGTTGGCCTGGATCACCAGCACGCCCTCATCGGTGAGCCGGCGGTCGCGGCGCGCCAGCATCCGCGCGCGCACCCCATCCGGTAACACGCGCGACGAGGCCACGTCGAATCTCAGTTCGACCGCGCTCGAGACCTTGTTGACGTTCTGGCCGCCGGGGCCGGCCGCGCGCACGAAGCGCTCGACGAGTTCGTCCTCGGGAATGGTCAGGTCATCGTTGATCGCGAGCATGCGCCCATTCTAGCAATGCTCGCTCTCGCCCAGATCGTTACTAGTTGCCCGCGGCGAGCACGCTCCGCGCGACGTTCGCGATGTTGTCCGCACTGGCGGCGATCGCGTCGAGGCGCTCGCTGCCTTGTCCGCTGTGCGCCGACTGCTCCATCGTTGCGCGCAGCTTGCTGAGATTGCCTGCACAGAATTCGGCGAAGCTCTTCAGGCCCGCGTTTGCATCTTTCTTCGCGGCTGCCTGCTGGGTCTGCTGGCAGAGGGTCTCGGCTTCCTGCAACCGGCTGCCGGCAACGCCCAGATCGACCGTGGGATCAGGCGTGGCGAGCGCGGCGGGTGGCGCGGCTGGTCTCGCAAGAGCGGCCGGTACCTCGCGCGCAGCCGGATTCGCTGCCGCCGACAGGCGACGTGCTTCCTGCAGGGCCATCGCACGGCGCACCGTCTTCGGCGCGCTCACGTCATCGAAGCGGAACTTGTCGGGGTTGCGGGTCGCGTCGGCGACCCATGTGTCGAGCTTCCCGCGGCAGGACTTCATGCCGTCCTCGCCGGCGATACGCACGGGCAGGCCCTTGGCCAGCTCCTTGTCGCCGGACCAGGCGCGCAGGCAATCGATCGCGTTGGTGTCGAGCGGCGCGTTGGCGTCGGCCGGGTTCGCGCGCTCGCCGAGCAGCAGAGTTGCGAGCTGCGCATCACTGGGTTCGCGCAAATGCATGCACGCGGCCACGCCGATCGCGCACAGCACTGCCGCCAGGCCAATCTTGTTCATCGTCCGATCTCCATCATCATTCGAAATAGTCGATTCATGCACGTCGCGCCGCGGTCGCGAACGCGACCAGCGCGGCGGCGACGCCGAACCATGCGGTTGCGGGCAGGCCGGCCCAGTGCGGACTCGCCGCATCGAGCAGCGCGATCAGTACCGTGGCGACGGTCAGCGAAACGCCGAGCGACAGCCAGATGGCCACATGCTGGCCACGCCGCGCGCGCAGATCCAGCTGCTTCAGATCATCGGAAGCGATGCGAAGTTCCAGCGTGCCGCGGGTTGCCTGTGTGAGGTAGTCGTGCACGAGCTGCGGCATGTCCGGTGCCGCGGCAAGCCATTCCGGCAGGCGCCTGCGCAACGCCTTCAGGACCGAGCGTGGCCCGCGACGCTGGCGCCAGATGCGCTCCAGCACCGGTTTCGCGGTCGCCCAGATGTCGATTTGCGGATGCAGCAACCGGCCGACGCCCTCGATGTTCAGCAGCGTCTTCTGCAGCAGGATCAGCTGCGGCTGCAGCGTGAGTTCGTGGCGGCGCGCCATCTGGAACAGCTTGACCACGACCTCGGCCAGCGAAATCTCGCTCAAGGGGCGCGTGAAGTACGGCTCGCAGACCGTGCGCACCGCGGCTTCGAGTTCGTCCAGGCGTGCGTGCGCCGGCATCCAGCCGGCACGCACGTGCAGCTCGGCGATGCGCGCGTAGTCCTGGTTGAACAGCGCGAGGAAATTCTCGGCGAGCCAGTACTGGTCGCGCTCCGGCAGCGAGCCCATGATGCCGAAGTCGAGCGCGATGAAGCGTGGCTCCTGCGGTCGCGCCGGATCCACCCAGATGTTGCCCGCGTGGGCATCGGCGTGGAAGAAGTTGTCGCGGAACACCTGCGTGTAGAACAGACGCACGCCCTTCTCGGCGAGCGCGACACGGTCGATGCCGGCCGCGTCGAGCGCGGCGAGATCGTCGACGGGGATGCCGCGAACGCGTTCCAGCGTGAGCACGCCTTCGCTGGTGTGCGACCAGATCACCTCGGGCACATAAAGATCGTCGGAGCCGGCGAAATTGCGCCGCAGCAGCGACGCGTTCGCGCCTTCGCGCTGCAGGTCGAGTTCATTGATCAGCGTGGTCTCGATCTCGCTGACCACATCGTGCGGGCGGATCTTGTCCGCGTTCGGATGGAAGCGCTGCACCGAGTCGGCCAGCGCGCGCAGCAGCGCGACATCGTCGGCGATGCGCGCCGCGATGTCGGGGCGCAGGATCTTGACCACGACCTCGCGACCCAGAGTGGACTCCGCGGCCGTAGGCCGCTCCGTTTCCCTGCCCTCGCGCAGCGGGGGAAGGTGCGCGGAGCGCGGAAGGGGGGGCGCGCCGAGTTCGTGAGGCGCGGATGGATACAGCCTCGCCGCATGCACCTGCGCGATCGAGGCGGACGCGAGCGGCACATCGTCGAAGGTCGCGAAGCGGGTCGCGATCGGCGCGCCGAGCGCACGCTCGATCGCGGCGCGAGCCACTTCCGCTGGAAACGGCGCGACCTGGTCCTGCAGCTTCACCAGCGCATCGGCGACGTCGGCCGGAATCAGGTCGCGGCGCGTCGACAGGATCTGCCCGAATTTAACGAAGATCGGCCCGAGCTCGGTCAGCGCGAGCGCGAACCGCTCGCCGCGCGGCAGCGTCGCGATGTCAGCGCGCGACCGCGGCAGCACGACGCGTGCGATGGCGAGGACGCGCGAGCGATGCCCGGCGTCGACGAGATCGTCGAGCCGGTAGCGCACCAGCACGCGTGCAATACGCAACAGGCGCGGAATCTGGCGCAGCGGCGTCATGCGCGAGGGTTCCCGCGTTGCGCAGCCAGGCGGTGCACGCGCGCGTCGAGCCGGTCGGCGCGTTCGCGCAAGGCGTCGACCTCATCGAGGAAGGTCTCGACTTCGGGTTTCGCGACGAGGTCGCGGCCCTCCTCGGTCAGGAACTCCACGGAGTCCTGCGCGAACGCGCGCGCCGATGTGCGCGACCACGCGAACGCGCGCCGCAGCGTGCGTGCGATCTGGAAGCCAGCGACGTCGCCGAACGCGCGCGCGAACGCCGCGTCGAAATCCGGCGCGAAGCGCGTCGCGATCTGTTCGAGCCGGCGCGCAAGTTCGGCGTCGCCGGCGATCTCGACGCGGCCCGGCGGAAGGGCGCCGCCGTCACGTGACCATGCGAGCGAGAGCAGCGCGGCCGGCGTCGCCGCGATGCGCAGCGCGCTGACGCCGGCGAACGCAGGGCCGATCGCCAGGCGGTCGTGCTCGGCGGTGACGCGCATCGCCAGCGGCGTGCCCTTGAATTCGAGCGTGATCGCGCGGCCGTCGAGCGCGGCAACCTGCGCTTTAGTGTCCGGATCGAGATCGAGCGCGCGGTTCAGCGCGGTTTCGAGTACGCGGCCGAGCACGGCGAGCAGCGGATTCGGCGAGCGCGCGGCACCGCCTTGGGGGCCGGCCGATCCGGCGTCGTTGACATCGGGCATGGCCGGATTCTACCTGTCAGCGCCACGCTGGCGCGCAGATTCGTGGCAGCCACGGAAAACGCCCCTTAATCCTCCGCTCAGTCAGGCCGTCTTAGCGTGCACGCTCCATGTTGACGAAGGGCGCCGCGGCGACGGCGCCGTGGGAGTCTGGCGATGATCCGCTATCTGGCCACTGCGCTGGGTTTGCTCTGCCTGACATGCGCCGGAACACTGCATGCCGCGAGTCGGGAACTGACAGGAACCACGCCGTCCGGCGCCTGGTATCACATCGCGATTCCGGACGGCTGGCGGCCGGGCGGCGCGCTGGTCATGTATCAGCACGGACTCGACTTCAAGACCGCGACGAGCCCGCCCGGACTCGGTCCGCTGCGCGATGTGATGCTCGCCGAAGGCTACGCGATCGCGGCGAGCAGCTATCGCCAGCGCGGCTGGGCGCTGTTCACCGCGATCGACGACAACCGCGAATTATTGCAGCTGTTCAAGCAACTGGCCGGCGCGCCGGGCGAGATCGTTCCGTTCGGTGGCTCGCTCGGTGGTCTGACCGCGTTGAAGCTTGCCGAGGCGCCGGGTTTCCCGCTGGTGCGTGGAGTCTTCGCGTTGTGCCCGGCGGCCGGCGGTGCACGGCTGTGGGACTCGGCGATCGATCTGCGCCTTGCCTACGACGCGGTCTGCCGCGGCGCAGGCGACCTGCCGACCGGGCAGCCGCCGCTGCCGTGGGCGCTCAATCCCGGCCAGATTCCGGACGAC
The DNA here is from genome assembly GCF_039523175.1 of Dokdonella soli. Taxonomy (NCBI): domain Bacteria; kingdom Pseudomonadati; phylum Pseudomonadota; class Gammaproteobacteria; order Lysobacterales; family Rhodanobacteraceae; genus Dokdonella; species Dokdonella soli. The sequence goes on along the minus strand of NZ_BAAAEU010000006.1, from coordinate 140,705 downwards.
CTCGGCGATCTGCTGGATTGGACACAGGTCGCGCGCGCACTGCTGCCGCTGAACCAGTGCACCGGCGTGAACCTGCCGTCGTACCTGCGCAACGACGCGATGCAGCGCCGCCTCGACGAATTGATGGCGTTCACGCACATCACCGACGAGGATTTCTTCGTGACCAATGTCGGCTACTCGACCTTCGTGCTGAGCGACGTCGTGCGCGCGCCGGACAAGCTCGGTGGACGCAATCCATTCACGACGGCGGGCGTCGACTACGGCAGCGATCCCGCGATCGATGCCGGCATCGATCGCATCGTCGCCGATCGGATGGCCGCCGCGCATTTTCGCGAGGCCTCGGATTTCGGCGGTGCGGTCGGCACGGCGAAAGTGCTGTCGATGCACACCAGCCGCGACCAGCTCGTGATTCCGGCGAACCAGGAATTCGTGCGCAAGGTGCTGCCCGCCGACCAGGTGACCAGCGCGATCGTCGACGAAGGCGCACCGACGCATTGCGGCTTCACCACCGCTGAGGGTCTGGCCGGCTGGGAGGCGTTGCGCGCGTGGAAGGATGGCGCGCCGCAACCGGACGTCGCCGCATTGCAGGCCGCGTGCACGACGTTGGCCGCCGCCGGCACGGCCGCGGGGCCGTGCCGCTTCGATGCCGCTGCGGTCGTCGCGCCGTTCGACAGCATCGTGCGCCCGCGTGTGCCGGTTCCGGTGCCGGCGGGCGTACACTCCGCGCGTCCGATTCCACCGGTTCTGCTGCAGCCTCGCGGCGGGCGCTCGGGCCAGCGCGTGCCGGCCGAGCCGTGAGTGCGGCGGGGATCAGTGATCCTTGACCGGATAGGTCTCGACCGTACCGTTCGCGTCCTTCTGCTGGATGCGCATCGCCGGCCGCTCCGCGCGCGCTTGCGGACCGCAGTGGTAGGCGCCCCAGCTCTGCTGGCCGTCGCGCGGATCGCCGAGCGGCTTGATCGTGTCGGCGCTCATGCCGGCCGCCTCGTTGCGCGCCATCACCTCGAGTTCGTCGCGTACCTTGAGATCACTGCGGTCGACCGGGCCGACGTGGTCGAGCACCGACACGGTGACCGTGCCCATCGCTTTGCAGCCGGCGACATCGCCGTTCCACGCGGTGCGCACCTTCTCGCCACCGGAATCGAGCTTGATGCCCCAGCTGCACGCGGCGAGCGGCAACGTGGCGGCGAGAATCAGCGGCAGGGTTTTCATCAGGATCTCCACAGGGGTACGCCATCCTAGCGCGGCGTGGCTTAGCACGCCGCATGTCCGTTGCGGTCGTCGGCGTCAGCGCGCGACCTTGCCGTCCGCATCGATGACCTTGACCTCGCCGATCTTCAGCGCGCGAATCGGCTGCTCGATCTTTTTCAGGTCGCCGACGACGATCCAGGTCAACGCGTCCGGCCGGATGACCTCCTTGGCTGCCGCCTGCACGGCCGCGTCCGATTGCGCCTCGATGCGCGGCTTCAGCGTCTGCACGTAGTCGTCGGGGCGATCGTAGAGCTTGATGCCGTTCATCGCGCCGAGCACCGCGCCAGTCGTCTGGTACTCGCCCGGCATGCTGCGCACGTCGCCGACCTTGATCTTGTCGATCTCGCTACGCGTCAGCGGCTTGGCGCCGATCACCTCCTTCGCTTCGCGCAGGATCTCGGCGACCGACTCCGAAGTCTTGTCGGTCTGCACCGGCGCATACATCATGAACGGGCGTTGTGCGACCGCGTTCGAGAGGAAGCTGCCGGCGCCATAAGCCCAGTGCTTGTCCTCGCGCAGGTTCATGTTCAGGCGCGAGGTGAAGCTGCCGCCGAACGCGCCGTTCATGGTCTGGATCTCGAGGTTGTTCTTCGCCTTGGTCGATGGTGCGACCACGCCGGCGAGGATCAGCGACTGCAGCGCGCCCGGCTTGTCCATCAGATACACACGCGGCTGGGCCGGCGTGGCCACGTTCGCGATGTTTTTCTTCGGCACGGCTGAGGCGGGTGCCTGCCAGTCGCCGAACACGCCGTTCAACTTCTCGACGATCGCGTCCATCGTGGTGTCGCCGGCGACCAGGATCGTCGCGTTGTCCGGGCGGATGTAGTCGCGCACGTACGCGCGCATGTCATCGGCGCCCAGCGACTGGATCGAGGCCTCGGTGCCCGAGCCGGTGAACGGAATCGCGTACGCATGGCTCGCTCCGTACAGCAGCGGCGGCAGCGTGCGCAGCGCGAGTCCGGTCGGCTGGGTCTTCTCCTGTGCGATGCGTGCGAGCCACTGGCCGCGGATGCGCGCGACGTCGGCATCGCGGAACGCGGCATTGCGTACGATGTCGGCGTAGAGCCGCAGCGACGGTTCGAGCTGCGAGCTCAGCGCATTGAGCTTCACGCTCGAGCTGTCGAGGCCGGAGCCGGCGCCGATCTCCGCGCCGAGGCGTTCGGCGCGGCGTGCGATCTCGAGCGAATCGAGCTCCTTGGTGCCCTCGTCGAGCATCGCCATCGTGAACGCCGAGGTGCCCAGCTTGCGGCCCTGGTCCGAGGCGTAGCCGGCATCGAACAGCAGCTGCAGCTGCACGACCGGAATCGTGTGGCGCTCGGCGAGCACGACCGCGATGCCGTTCTTCAGCTTGCCGTGCTCGAGCTTCGGGAACGTCAGATCCGGGAACGTCGCGACCGTCGGCACGCCCTTGCTGCGGTCGATGTTGGATGCAACCGTCTTGAACTCCTGCTTCGGCGGCAGCTTCGCCTCCGGCCGGCCAGCCAGTGTCGCGCGACCTGGCTGCTCCATCTCGTCCTGCGCGGAGAAATCCGCATCCTTCGCGGCCGGCGTCACGGTCAGCGTGTAGTCGCCCTTGGCGATCCACTTGTCCGCCGCCGCGCGCACGCTGGCTGGCGTCGCTGCCTCGATCTGCGCGAGGTCGGTCTTGTAGGCGCCCGGATCGTTCCTGTAGACCTGCCCCTCGGCAAGGATCGTCGCCTTGCCGTTGACCTTTTCGAGGCTGCGGATGAACGAGGCCTTCGTGTTGACCTTGACCCGCGCGAGCTCGTCCGCGCTCGGGCCCTCCTTCAGGAATTTCTTCCACTCGTCCGCAACCGCGGCCTCGACTTTGGCCGGATCGACGCCGTGCTTCACGTCGACTTGCAGCTTGAATTGCGAGGCCAGCGCGAACGATTCCACGCCGACCGTAACGCCATCGGCGAACTTGTCCTTGTAGACGAGGCGCTCATACAGGCGTGAGGTCTTGCCGCCGCCGAGCACCGCGGCCGCGAGTTCGAGCTGCATCGCGTCGGCGTCGCCGAGGCCGGGCACGTTCCATTCGCGGTAGATGCGCGTCTGCGCGACATGGTCCTGCATCGTGTCGCGCGTCGATTCCGTGCGCAGCGCGGTCCATGGCTGCTGGCGCGCGACCGGCGGCCCGGCCGGGATGTCGCCGAAGTATTCGAGCATCTTCGCCTTCGCGAGCTCGGGCGTGATGTCACCGACCAGCGCCACGGTCACGTTCGCGGCGCCGTAGTACGAACCGAACCAGTGCTTGACGTCGGCCAGCGAGGCGGCGTCGAGATCCTTCATCGAGCCGATCGTGTCGTGGTGATACGGATGGTTGGCCGGGAACGCGTTCGCGCTGATGCGCTCGTCGACACGGCCATAGGGCTGATTCTCGCCCTGGCGCTTTTCGTTCTGCACCACGCCGCGCTGCAGGTCGAGTTCCTTCTGGCCGATCGCGCCGAGCAGGTGGCCCATGCGGTCCGATTCCATCCACAAGGTCATGTCGAGCGCGGTGGTCGGCACGGTCTCGAAATAGTTGGTGCGGTCGAACCAGGTGGTGCCGTTCTGGTCGGTCGCACCGGCCAGCTCGAACGGGCGGAAGAATTCGCCCTTGTGGTTTTCCGAGCCCTGGAACATCAGGTGCTCGAACAGGTGCGCGAAGCCGGTCTTGCCCTGCGGCTCATCGGCGGAACCGACGTGGTACCAGACGCTGACCGCGATCACCGGCGCCTTGTGGTCCTCGCTGACCACGACGGTGAGTCCGTTCGGCAGCGTGAAGCGCGCGAATGGAATGTCGATGGCGTCTGTCGTCGCGGCGGACGCGCCGTGCGTGAGACCGAGGGCCAGGAACGTGGCCGCGAGGGCGGTGGTGAGGGGCTTGCGCATGATTCTCCTTGCGGCGCGTGGTGAGCGAGCGGAACGCATGCACGAATCATCGTTCCGGCGGACGGTTTGGCAGGCTAGCCGCCGCTGCGTTCCACCGCAACGGACGTTCGTCACGGGCTGGCGGTAGACTCGCCGTCGTAGCGTAAAGTTTCGTTGCGGAGACCGGCATGACCCACGTCCTCGTCACCGGCGCGAACCGCGGCCTCGGTCTGGAATTCACGCGCCAGCTGCTGGCACGCGGCGAGCGGGTCATCGCGACCTGCCGTCAGCCGGGCCGCGCGCTCGAGCTGACCCGGCTGGCCGGCGCGCATCCGGGCCACCTGGCCGTGCTGCCGCTGGTCCTGCCGGAGGCGCGCTCGATCGCCGAACTCGCGCGCGAGGTCGAGGCGCTCGGTCTGCGCATCGGTCTGCTGATCAACAATGCGGGACTGAGCGTTTCCGGCGAGCGCTTCGGCAGCATCGAGCTGGACGGCCTGCGCACTGCGTTCTCGGCAAACGCGGCGGGTCCGTTCCTGCTGAGCCAGGCGCTCGCATCGAGCCTCGTTGCGGGGGCGAAGGTCGTGAACCTGTCGAGCGGCCTCGGCTCGATCGCCGGCACGGACGAGTTCTATACGCCGAGCTATGCGATCAGCAAGGCCGCGCTGAACATGGCCAGCAAGCTGTTGTCGATCGCGCTTGTGGAACATGCGGCGATCGTTGTGGCGATGAGTCCGGGCTGGGTACGCACCGAGATGGGCGGCGCGAACGCGCCGCAGGCGCCGCAGGACTCGGTCGCCAGCATGCTGGGCGTGATCGACCGCTTGATCGCCGCCGACAATGGCCGCTTTCTCGACCAGCACGGAGCGGACATCGCGTGGTGAGGCGGACGGCCACGATGCCGTCCGTGCACTGTCCGTTCGCCGTCCGCGGACGCCGGCGTGTATCGGCAGGCATGACTTCCGGCCTAGCAACCTTTTGCACCGCTCACACGTCTCAATGGGGTAACCTCGCGCGGACGACGTCGGCGCGATGGTTGCAGCACGTCGATTGGCGAGTCCGTGGGAGGAAGCCATGAAACTACGTTTGCAACTGGTCCGCGCGATCTCGGCACTCGTCGTGATCGGCGGCATTGCCGCGGCGGAGACCTATGTCCCGCCGCTGCCCGTGTGTCCACAAGCGAAATCCACAAAGCCGCAGCGCATCCTGCTGCTGGATCCCGTGCAGAAAACCCCGACCCTGATCGATGCACGCCTCAACCTGGTGCCTGCGGGACGCATGCACGCGGCCGCTGAGCAGGCAGCGGATGCGCGCGTTGCGGGTGTCGGGGTGCTGTAACCGGCCTTGTCGCACGGGCATGCCTGCCCGTGCGCGGCGGGTCCTCAGAGTGTCCGTGCGCCGCCACGTCGGCGCGATTGATTCGGCCAAGACGACGATCAGGCAGATCGCCTGCGACCGCTTGCGAGCGCGCACGGACATTCGCTGTCGGCCGGCACCGCGGGCATGACTTCCGGACTAGCAACGCAATAGCGCGCCGGCGCATCCAACTCCGCACACACCGCACGGCTTCGCGACTGGCATGGTGCTTGCTCAGCGAAGCCTGAAGTGTCCAGGAGAGCGCAATGAACATCCGCACCGTCTTCATACGCGCCGCGATCGCCGCTGTATTGCTCGGCGGTTTCGTGGCGATCACCCACGCTCCGCATGCGCTTGCCGCGCAGGATTCGGTCACGATGTCGGTGGATGCGCGCGCGCCGCTGCATGCCAGCCTGTTGCCGACGGTCAGCGTCGTCGCTGCAGCGACAGATGCGACCGCCACCACGCTGCTTCGCGTCGCTGCGGTCGAGTCGCTGCCGGTGACGCTGCTGCCGACGGTGCATGTCACGGCGCATGTGTCCGCATTCATCACCACAATCGCGACGGACTCGGTCGATGCGCGCATCGCCAGCGCGCGCGACTGAGGACGCGCCATCGGCTATGCGCGCGCGGACGATGCCCCGATAATGCGCGCGTGCTGCATGTCGTCCTGTTCCAGCCTGAGATTCCGCCGAACACCGGCAACGTGATTCGCCTCTGCGCGAACAGCGGCGCCGCGCTGCATCTGGTGCGGCCGCTGGGCTTCGAACTCGACCACGCGAAGCTGCGCCGCGCGGGACTCGACTACCACGAATTCACGACGGTCGCGGTGCACGACGATCTCGCCGCCTTCGTCGCCGCCGCGCAACCTCGCCGCCTGCTCGCACTGTCGACACGCGGTTGCGTGCGCTACGACGCGATTGCATACGCCGACGGTGACGCGCTGCTGTTCGGTCCGGAAACCCGCGGCCTGCCGCAGGGTGTACTCGACGGCATCGATGCGTCGCAGCGTTTGCGCCTGCCGATGCGTCCCGGCAACCGCAGCCTGAACCTGTCGAACGCGGTTGCGGTCGTTGTCTACGAGGCGTGGCGCCAGCTCGGCTTCACGGGTGAGGCGCGAGACGATGGCGGCCATTCGTAGGAGCGGCTTCAGCCGCGATGCTTTGACACAGAGGAAAGCACAGGAGCATCGCGGCTGAAGCCGCTCCTACCGTGCGCTAGTCTCGCCGGATTCGGGGTATTCCGGCTTCTGTTCGCGCGACAGCAAGGCATGCATGCCTTCCGCCGGCGTCAGCTCCTCGTGCAGCACGCGCTGCACGAGCGCGCTGATCGGCAGCTCGACCGCGTGCGCGGCCGCGAGCTTCATCACCGTGTCGACGGTCTGCACGCTCTCGACGACCTGGCCGATGTCGGCGATCGCCTGCTTGAGTCCGATGCCCCGGCCGAGCGCGAGACCGAGCCGACGGTTGCGCGACAGGTCGCCGGTGCAGGTCAGCACGAGATCGCCGAGGCCGGCAAGGCCCATCAGGGTTTCCGCGCGCGTGCCGAGCGCTGCGCCGAGGCGCAGCATCTCGGCGAGACCGCGCGTGATCAGACCGGCGCGCGCGTTCAGCCCCATCTGCATGCCGTCGGCGACGCCGGTCGCAACGGCGAGCACGTTCTTCATCGCGCCGCCGAGCTCGGCACCGAGCAGGTCGCTGCCGGTGTAGGCGCGAAAGCGCGGCGAATGCAGCTTCTGCGCGACGTCCTGCGCGAACTCCGCATCGGACGAATGCACGGTCAGCGCGGTCGGCAGGCCGATCGCGACTTCGCGCGCGAACGAGGGGCCGGTCACGACTGCCGCGGCATGGCCGGGCAGGCGCTCCGCGACCAGCTGGTGCAGGAAGCGGCCGGAGGCGGGATCGAAGCCCTTGGTCGCCCAGGCGATGCCGACGCCGGGCGCGACCCACGGCGCGATCGCACCGAGCAGTTCATCGAACGCGTGGCTTGGCACCGCAATCAGCACGGTGCCGGCATCGCGCACGGTCGGCTCGATCATCGCCGACAGTTGCAACGTGTCCGGCAGTTCGAGGTCCGGCAGGTAGCGCGCGTTGCGCCGTGTGCCGGCCATGTCGACCACCGCCTGCGACGTACGGCCCCACAGCGTGGTCGGCACCGCGTTGCGCGCCAATTGCACGGCGAGCGCCGTGCCCCAGGAGCCGGCGCCGAGCACGGCAACCGGCCGGGGGACGCTCATGGCCCCTGCATGTCCGATCGGCCCATGTCCGATCAGGCGTTGGCGCCTTCGCCGGCGGCGGCATCGGCGCGGCGACGCAGCTGCTCGGCGTAGAGCGCGTCGAAGTTGATCGGCTGCAGGAAGAACGGAGGGAAGCCGCCGTTCTGGACCAGGTCCGAGATCGATTGGCGCACGTACGGGAACAACACGTTCGGGCAATACGTCGAGAGCACGGTGTCACGGCCCTGCGCGTCGAAACCGGAAAGACCGAAGATGCCCGCCTGGTGGACCTCGGCGAGGTAGGCGGTCTTGTCCTCGAGCTTGCAGGTCGCGGTCACGCTGAGCACGACCTCGAACGTGTCGCTGCCGATCTGCGCGACGCGCTGGCTGAGGTTCAGCTCGACATTCGGCTGGCCCTGCACCTGGAAGATCTGCGGCGCGCCCGGCGCCTCGAAGGAGACATCCTTCACGTAGATGCGCTGCAGGCTCAGCTGGGCCTGGTCCTGCTGCGGATGCGCCTGGCCGTTGGCCGCGCCGTTGCTGTTCTCTGCCATGGGTACTGCTCGTGTGAAGGAAAAAGGGTATCGATTATCCCACGGACACACGGGCGGCGCACCCGGCGCGGCTGCGCCGGGTGGCGGTGGCGACCGGGCCTACCGCAACAGCTGCACGGTCGCGTTGCTCACGGACGAGCCGTAGTTGTAATAGTCGTCGAACCACGACAGCGCGTTGGTGCTCGACGGGCAACCGTTGCCGTCAGCCGTCGCCGTCAATGTGGCGGGGTTGGCGAGGCCGCGCCGGCTTGAGCTGATCGTCCGGCCGTAGCAGGCGCCGAACGGATCACCGTAGGCGTATGTCTGCGTCGCATCCGCTTGAAGGTCGGTGGTGCTGCCGCCCGCATCGAAGGAGCGCGTGGCGCTGGTGACGACATGGTTGTCGCGGGTCGCCGTGCGCGCGGTGTAACCCTGGTAACCGATGTCGAACTGCTGCTTGAATTCCTGATCGACCTTGGTGGCCTGGATCTGGCCGCCATTGGCGCTCGGCGTCTGGTCGAAGTTGAACGACAGCGGATAGCTGCGTTGCTCGTGCACGATGCTGGTCGCCGCGCCGTCGGTGCGCTGGGTGATCGAGTCGATCGTCGTGTTCTGCACGATGTCCTGCTTGTATACCGTGCTGGACGTGTCGAGCTGCTGCACGTTCGAGAACGCAATCTTCTGCTGGATCTGCGTCGTCACTACGCCGTGCGACGTGGCGAGCGTTCCGGCAATCGTGAACGAGCGGTTCGAGGTCACCGACACGCTGCCACTGGTTTCGCCGCTGTTCGTGGTGACGTTCTCGACCACAGTCGGCGTCGGCGCGGCGGTCAGCGTGTTGTTGGTGACGCTGCCGGTCACCCGGGTCGCGCCGTGATCCAGATAAAGCAACAGGTTCGCCGCGGTCGCGAAATGATTGATCGTGTTGAATACACTGAGCGCGATCTTGTGTGACCGGCCGTCGCTGAGCGGGCCGGCGAACGGGGTCAGATCGACGCGGTATGGCTCGAATGCGAGCGTCTGCACGCCCGGAATCGGCCGCCACAGCAGCGGATCTGCGCCGCCGGTGTAGATCCACGGGTAGATCGGCGAAACGCCGGCCGGCTGTCCGTCGATGCTGATTTCCGCTTCGCGGAACGCCGTGCTGCCGCCGTCCTGGAAGGTCGCCGCGATGTCGTCGGGCAGGTTGAAGTACCAGAACTCATCGTCCGATTGGCTCTGCGCGTAGACATCGAGAAACGCGCGTTCGATATTGGTGGGCAGCGTATTGAACGTGACCGCGAGCTGGTCGCTCGGCTTGGCGAGGTCGGCGGTGCTGCCGTCCGCGCTACCGGCCATCGGCAGGAGCAGATCGGGTCGCGGCGGATGATCCGGCACGGTCGGCGCGAGCGGAAAGAACAGCAACTGCGCGGTGCCGTGAAGGATGCCAGTATAGGTGTGGTCGACCGTGTTGCCGAGGATCGCGCGCCCGTTGTGCGCGTCAGCGAACAACGCGCTGTAGTCGGTCAGGTCACGCTCGATATGCCAGGACGGACTCACCGTCGCCGACGGTTCCTGCGTGGTGCCGAAGTAGATGATCGCGCCGCCGAGCCAGATCGTCGCGGTGCGATCGAACTGGCGACCCATCGTCACCGAGTAGTCGGCGCTCAGCACGACCTTCTGCCACGGGCCCGGGCAACCCGCCGGCGGGGCATAGGCGAACGGCTTCGCGTTGTAGTCGGCGAACGCCTGATTCTGGTACAGCGTGACCGTGCACGGCGCCATCAACGGCTGTGGAATCAACGGATCGGCGACCGCGACGTTCGGCGAACCGATCGTTGGCGAATCGGCGGCCGCTATCGCTGGAGACAACAGCGTGGCGAACAGCGCCAGCACGAACAAACCATCCAGATGCAACGGGACCTTGCGGCTCATGACCATCCTCCCTTGGTTGACCTGCGCGATCACCGCGCCGTACCACCCGGCTGAACGGTGAGGCTTCCGATCCCGCAGGATGCTGAAAAACCCCTTTCAGCACCCTGACGATTGCAGGGATTTGTCGCCTGCAAAGCGGTCATGCAAGCGGTGTATTCCCCGGAGGACGTGGCCGGACTTCCTCGTGGCCCTGTCCAACTGGAAAATCCGCAGGGTATTGCGCTGCCGCTAACTGCGGCCCTTCGCCAACGGCATCTGCGCCTCATTCCATGCAACGAGCCCGCCTTCGAGCCAGAACACCTTGGTGAAACCTGCCTTCTTCAGGCGCTGTGCCGCCTGCGCCGAGGCCTGGCCGGTCTTGCAGACGATCGCAACCGGCAGCTCCCGCACCTTCGCGAGATCCTTGCTCTCCGGGTCGAACTGGCTCATCGCGACCTGCTTCGCGCCCGGGATGTGACCCTTCTCGAAATCCTGCAGGCTGGACACGTCGATCAGAAGCGCATTCTCGCGGTTGATCAGCTGGGTCAGGCCGGCTGGTGTCAGCGCGGTGTAGCCGCGCATGAAGCGCTGCGCCTCGGTGACCAGCAGAGCGAACAGCACGCCGACGAAGCCGAGCGTGAGATAGAAATGATTGCCGAGGAACTCGGGCAGGCGGTGCAGGATGTCGGACATGGGGCTTCGCGGAAGAGGGCGCAGCTGCGCGGACGCGGATTATCCGGGAGTGGTGCCGGCGAGGCAAAGCAGACAGCACTGAGTCTCAAGCACCCATCCATGGGGCTCTCCCCGGTCGGCATCCTGCCTCCCCCTCAACCGGCTGAGGCCGGTTTCGACCTCACTCGTGCCGGCTGATGTCGGGCAATCCCGTGGTCAGCCACCAGTGCTTGGTCTGTTCGTCGTACTTCCAGACCTGGCGGTCGATTACGCTGCGCGCGCTCTGCGAGTTCACGTTGACGAGGCCGATCTCGACGATCTGGCGCACCTCGTTGTCGCTGACCGGCAGCGGCGGTTGTTCGTTGTAGGCGGTGATCTGCACCTGCTTGAAGCGCGCGAGCTCCAGCGCGCTTGGCGGATGTTCCTCGCGGAGCTTCGGATCGAGAAACGCCTGCGCCTGTTCGACGTCGCCCCAGCGGATCGTCGCTGCATAAGAGCGCAGCGTATCGTCGAGGATCTTCTGCTTCGAACGCATCGGGTCAGTCGCGCAGGCGCCGAGCAGCGCGGTCGACAACAGCAGCCCACAGGTGATCAGGTGACGATGCATGGCGATCCTCCGAAGCCGCGATTGTGCACTGAACCCGCGCCGCGCGTCAGCGCTTGGCGAGCGCCACGAAGCGCGCCTCCAGCGTCGCCGCCGCGCCGCCGTGGGCGAGCGGCACCGTGCAGTGCACGCGCAGGCGCCCCTTGCCGCGCGCCGTGATCGCGCCGAAGAAATCGTCGAAGTGTTCGCCCTCGGCGAGCCGCGCGACCGCGACGAAGTCCTGCCAGACCGGCGCCAGATAGCGGATCGTGCTGTCCTGCACGTAGATCTCGCAGTCCAGTTCGCGCGCATCGGTCGCGAGCTTGATCAGGCCCCAGCCGGCCAGTGTCATCAGGCTCGCCAAACTGCCACCGAACGCGCAACCCTTATCGTTGATATTCGGCGCCAGTGGCGCGGCCAGAGTCAGCGAGCCGCTGTCGCAGGCGACGATCGACAAGCCCATCGCGCGCGTCAGCGGAATGTCGGCGAGGATCTCGCGCCCGAGTGCGGCGGCGGCGCGTGCGGCCCTTGCGCTGGCGTCGGGCCCGGAGTGATCGTTCATGCCGGGATCGTGCGGGACAGGCACGAGTGTGCGCAAGGCCCGCGCTGCGCCCAAACGCACGCGTATGATCGGCGCGCGCACATCCGCAGGGAGAGGCCGATGTCCATCCCCCCGTCCACATCCGCTACGTCGCGAAGCACCAGTGCGCTCGCAGGAGCGACCCTGATCGTGACGCGGCCGGCCGGAACCGCGCGGACGCTCGTCGCGCGCGCTCGCTTGCTCGGCGGCGACGCGGTCGCAGTGCCGGGCCTGTCCTTGCGTGAAGCGCCGGATGCGGCGCGTGCGCGCGCATCGCTGCGTGCGGCGCGCGCTGCGGATCTGTGGATCTTCACGAGTCCGGCCGCGGTGCGCTTCGCGTTCCGGCTGTCGCCGTCGTTGCAGATGCCGCGCCGCGCGCAGGCGTTCGGGGTCGGCGCCGGTACGGCGCGCGCCCTGGCGCGACATGGGATCTGGGCAATCGCGCCGCACGAACACGCGGACAGCGAGGGACTGCTCGCGTTGCCCGAACTGGCCGACGTGCGCGGCCGGCGCATTGCGCTGATCGGCGCGCAGGGCGGCCGCGACCTGATCGCGTCAACCTTGCGCCGGCGCGGCGCGACCGTCGAGGCGATCCATGTCTACCAGCGCGTGGCGCCGCGCCTGACCCGGCGTCATTTCGACGCGCTGGTCGCGGCGCCCGATCCGCTCGTCATGCTGATTTCGAGCGGCGAGGCACTCCGGAACCTGGTCTCGCTGCTGCCCGCGCCGTTGCTGGCCCGCCTGCATCACCAGCCGCTTGTCGTCAGCAGTTCGCGCATTGCCGGCTTCGCGCGCGACCACGGTTTCGGCGACATCGTTGAAGCCGCTTCCGCGCTGCCTGGCGATCTGCTCGATGGAGCGCGCTGGGCACTCGCCCGACACCGTCTGTAACAGCCGTGGGCATCGCCTTGCTGCCGCCACCGCGCAGTTCGGCTAGCATGCCCGCATGAGCGAAGACATCGACACCGCGCCGGTCGCGACGACGAACGAATCGACTCCACGCGCAGCGGAAGCGCGCGCGCCAGCGCCGCGCGCTGGGGGAATCGGCGTGGCTTTGCTGATTGCGCTGGGCGCGCTCGGCGTCGGCGGTGTTGCGTTGTGGCGTGCCTACGCGATCGAGCACGGTCAGGCCGATGCACAGGTCGCGATGCGCAACGAACTCGCCGCGCGCGTCGACGACCTCTCGCGCGGCCTCGACCAGCGCAAGCGTGATCTCGACAGCCTGCGCGCACGCCTCACCGACGCCGACAGCGTCAACAAGAGCGTGCGCGAGGAATTGCTTGGCCTCGGCGAACGCTCGCGCCATCTCGAGGATGCGGTCGCCAACCTCGCCGAGCAGCGCATGAGCGGGCGCGACGCGCTGGCGATGAACGAGGCCGAGTTCCTGCTCCAGCAGGCGCAGGAGCGCCTCGCGCTGTTCCACGATGCGCAGGCCGCGATCGCCGCCTACCAGTTGGCTGATTCCGCGCTCGCGGCGACCGAGGATCCGATGTTCGCGTCGGTGCGCCAGACCATCAACGCGGAAAAGCATGCGCTGGAAGCGAGCAAGCCGGTCGAGACGCAGGGCGCGCTCGCCGCGCTCGAGCGCGTGCGCTCCGATCTGGCGACGCTGCCGCTGCCACAGGTTGCGGTGGGTGAAACCGCATCACCCTCACACTGGCAGAGCTTTCTTGCGCAGTTCGTGCACATCAGCCACAGCGGTGACACCGGCACTGCGGGCGACCGCGATATCGGCCTGACCCGTTCGCTCGCGGCACTCGATCTGCGCAGCGCCGAAGCGGCGCTGCTCGCGCGCGATGCGGATGCGTGGCAGGCCGCGCTGAAGCGTGCGCGCGCCGGCATCGCCGTGGCATTCGATGCCGGGTCCGCGCCGACCAAGAGCGCGCTGGCCGAGCTCGATCGGCTCGCCGCCACGCCGCTGGCGCCAGCCATGCCTGAACTCGGCAGCGCGTTGAAAGAGCTGCGCAACCTGCGCGCGACACGCGTGCTGTCGCAGCCGCCGGCATCGAAATCCTCCGAGCTGCCCGCGTCGGCCGCCGTCCCGGCGAAGCACGACGGAGCCGCCCTGTGAAGCTCTGGCGCACGGTGCTGCTGCTGTTGATCGTCGCGGTCGCCGCCGCGTTCGCCTGGCACTGGCTGGCGGCCGACCCCGGTTACCTGCAGCTGCGCATCCGCCAGACCACGATCGAAACCAGCGTGGTCGTCGCGGTCGCATTCCTGCTCCTGCTGTGGGCGGCGATCACCGCATGCTGGTGGCTGCTGCGATGGCCGTTCCGGGCCTGGGGCCGCACGGTCAAGCGGCGCGGTCGCGAACGTCTCGCCGGCGGTCTCACCGCGTTCTCCGAAGGCGAATATGCGCAGGCCGAGCGCGATCTGGCCAAGGCCGCGAACCACGAAGCATTTCGCACGCCGGCCCTGCTCGTGCTCGCGCGCGCCGCGCACGAGCGCGGTGCCCCCGATCGCGCGAGGCAGGCGCTCGACGAGGTCGGTGACAGCGGCCATCGCGCCGCCGAAGCAATGCGTGCGCGCTTCCTGATCGAGGGCGGCCGCAATGCCGAGGCGCTCGCGCTGCTGAAGAAGGGTGCGGCGGCCAACAACCTGTCGGCGCGCGGCTGGCGCCTGCTGATCGACGCCGCGCTCGCGACCGGCGACACCCGCGCCGCGCTGGATGCGCTGCCGGCGCTGGCGCGCAGCCAGTCGCTGACTCCAGATACCCAGGCCGCGCTGGAGACGCGCGTGCTCGCAGCCGCGCTCGCAGGCGCACCTGACGCGACCAGACTCAATGCGCTGTGGAGCGGCGCCAGCCGCGCGCAACGGCGCCGTCCCGAACTCGTGGCCGCGTTCGCGCGCCGTGCCGCCGCACTCGGCCAGACCCTGGCCGCGATGGACGAGATCGAATCCGCGCAGCGCCGCGAGTGGAGCGACGAGCTCGCGACGGCCTATGGCGAGTTGGGTTCGGCCGAAGTGCCTGCCCGCGCGCGCAAAGCCGAGGGCTGGCTCGCCGTCGCGCCGAACAGCCCGGCGCTGCTCACCGCGCTTGGCCGTCTATACGGCCAGCAGTCGCAGTGGCCACAGGCCGAGGAGTCGCTCGAACGAGCGCTCGGCCTTGCCGAATCGCCGGCCGCATGGGAAGCGCTCGGCGACTGCCGCAAGGGCGAGGGCGACCTCGCCAGCGCGAACACGGCTTACGCGAACGCGCTGCGCCTCGCGCGCGGTGAGCCGACCACGCCGATCGGCCCGCGCCAGCCGCGCGGCGCGGTCGACACCCATCCGCTCGCGTTCGAGGAACGCAGCGAGCATGGGGTGCCGCGGTTGCCGGGTGTGAAGTAGCAAACCGGCAACGTGATCACGCAAAGATCGCCCCCTCATCGCGACACCGCATCCACGCCGCTGACGCGGCCATCGCTCAGGACCACGATGTGCGCGACGCGATTGTCGCCGAAGTCGTAGACCCATTCCTCGCGGCGACGGTCGCGCCACAGGGCCGAAGGTTGGGGTGAGCTTGCGAACCCCAACATCGAGCAAGGTCGGCGTTGGGCATCGCTGCGCTCGGCCCAACCTACGCCGTCATCGCGACACCGCATCCACGCCGCTGACGCGACCGTCGCTCAGGCGCACGATGCGCACGATGCGCACGAGGCGGTTGTCGCCGAAGTCGTAGACCCATTCCTCGCGGCGATGGTCGCGCCACAGCTCGACGCCGGGCGCGGGGCGACGCACGATCGTTTCGGAGAGGTCGCGGCGGCTAGCGGGTTCGCCGCAGCGCGCGACCAGCTCGCCGCTGCTGAGACCGTCGGCCAGGCGATTCGGATTGCAGTCGCTGCCGATCGCATCGACGCCGTAGCCGAGTGCATCTTCGCGCAACAGCACACCTTCGCGGAACACCAGGCGGCGCATCAGCTGGCGAGGGCCGAAATTGTAGTACCAGACGTCGAACTGCAGCGAACGCTGGCGTTCGAGCGGGCCGTTGGCGCCGATCACCTCGATGTTCGTGTAGCGGTCGGTCCAGAACGGCTCGCCGCAGCGTTCGCGGACCTGGAAGTCCTGCGCGCCATCGCTGACGAGGCGATTGCCGCAGCGCATCGCGAACGCGCTTGGGCTGGCGAGGAGCAGAACGATGATCGGCAGCAGGTGTCGACGCATGGGACCTCGCAAGCTGGATGATCGAAGTGGTCTTGCATCGACCGCGCGGGCCGATGTGAAGTTCACGTCACAGGCCGTGGATGCCGGCGCGGCTGCCGAGGATCGCGGCGATCACGTCGGGCGCATAGTCGAACGAATCGTAATACAGCCGCTCCTCGGGCAGCCCGGCCTGAACGAACGCGCGCCGGCCGGCGTCGACCATCGTCGGCGGGCCGCTCATGTAGACATCGAATCCGGAAAGATCCGGATGATCCTCGAGCAGCGCCTCGTGGACGAGGCCGCCTCGAAGCGCGCCGGCATGCTCGAGATCCGAGATCACCGGTGCGAAGCGGAATGCCGGCACCTCGCGCGCCCAACGCTCGGGCAGGCCACGCAGGTACAGATCGGCGGGTTCGCGCGCACCCCAGTACAGGGTCATCGGGCGCAGCGTGCCGAGGTGCAGGAAATGCTCGATCAGCGCCTTGATTGGCGCGAAGCCGGTGCCGCCGGCCATCAGCAGCATCGGCCGTTCGCTGTCCTCGCGTGGCACGAAGGTGCCGAGCGGGCCCTCGACGCGCAGCTGTGCGCCCGGCTTCATCGCGTCGAACACCGTGGTCGTGAACCCGCCGCCGGTGACACGGCGCACGTGCAGTTCGATCGTGTCGTCGTCGTGCGGCGCGTTCGCGATCGAGAACGCGCGGCGCTTGCCATTGCCCAGCAGCACGTCGAGGTACTGGCCGGGCAGGCGGCGCATGCGCTCGCCGCGCGCGGTCAGCAAGGTCAGGCGCGCGACGTCGTGGCCGAGCAGGGTCTTGTCGACCAGCTTCAGCGTGAACACGCGGCGCGGGATGTCGGCGACCGAGGCGACCTCGCGGACCGCGATCACCAGATCGCTGGCCGGCACGGCCTGGCACAGCAGCGCCTGGTGGCGCATCCGCTCGGCCGCGTCGAGCGCGCTCGGCGGATTGCGCGGATAGACGCACTCGCCCTCGATCAAGGTCGCCTTGCAACTGCCGCAGACGCCGGCGAGGCACGAATACGGCAGCGCCAACCCGGCACGGCGGGCGGCCTCGAGCACGGTTTCGCCCGCGTCGACGCGGAAACGCTTGCCGCTGGCCTGCAGGGTGACGAAGTGGGGCACGTGTCGAATCGCCGGGGAATGCCGCGATTGTCGCCGAAGTCGCGCTGTTGCCGCGACCGCGCGCCCGAACCATCGTCAGCTTTTGTAGGAGCGGCTTAAGCCGCGATGCTCTGCTTCTCCGGCGCAACAGGACAGCATCGCGGCTGAAGCCGCTCCTACGAAAGCAAAAGGGTTGGACAAGCCGCGCTGCTATAGTCGATCGCTCACCTACCGGTGCCGCACCATGAGCCTCTGGAAACAACCCACCGACCTCGACCGCCTCAACGCATGGAACCGCGGCTGCCTCGTCGAGCATCTCGGCA
The DNA here is from genome assembly GCF_039523175.1 of Dokdonella soli. Lineage (NCBI taxonomy): Bacteria > Pseudomonadati > Pseudomonadota > Gammaproteobacteria > Lysobacterales > Rhodanobacteraceae > Dokdonella > Dokdonella soli. Next base: position 123,207 of record NZ_BAAAEU010000006.1, on the reverse strand, counting down.
TGCGTATCACCGAAGTCGGCGACGACTACGTGCGCGGCACGATGCCGGTCGATGCGCGCACGAAGCAGCCGTTCGGGTTGCTGCACGGCGGCGCCTCGGTCGCGCTGGCCGAGTCGCTCGGCAGTCTCGCCGGCGTCCTGTGCATCGAATCGAGCGAGATGGCGGTCGGACTCGACATCAATGCGAACCATCTGCGCGCGGTCACCGACGGCGTCGTTACCGGCACCGCGCGGCCGCTGCATGTCGGACGCACCACGCAGGTCTGGGAAATCCGCATCGAAGACGAGCGCGCGCGTCTGGTCTGCATCTCGCGCCTGACCCTGGCTGTGGTGCCGCGCCCGTCGCCGCATGCGATCTGATGCGATGAGCGCGGCCGCGACACCGTATGCGGACCTGTCGCCGGATCTCGTGCTCGATGCGGTCGACGCGGCCGGCTTCGCGACCGATGGTCGTCTGCTCGCGCTGGCGAGCTACGAGAACCGCGTCTATCAGGTCGGCGTCGAGGACGGCGCGCCGCTGGTCGCGAAGTTCTACCGGCCCGGTCGCTGGAGCGATGCCGCGATCGCCGAAGAGCATGCGTTCGCGCTGGAACTCTCGGATGCGGAATTGCCGGTCGTGGCGCCGCTGGTCATCGGCCGTCGCACCCTGCTCGAACACGCCGGCTTCCGCTATGCGCTCTACCCGCGGCGCGGCGGCCGCGCCCCGGAACTCGAATCGGCCGATCACCTCGCCTGGATGGGCCGTCTGCTCGCGCGCATGCACGGCGTCGGCGCACGCGCGCGCTTTTGCGAACGCGGTTCGATCGACACGGACACGTTCATCCGCGCCGCCGCGCGCGCCGTGCTTGCGTCGGGATTGCTGCCCGATCGTCTCGACGGCACGTATCGCGCACGCACCGACACACTCGCCTCGATCATCGATGCGCGCTTCGCCGCGATCGAACCGACGCGCATCCGCCTGCACGGCGACTGCCACGGCGGCAACGTGCTGTGGACCGACACCGGCCCGCATTTCGTCGACCTCGACGACGCGCGCATGGGCCCGGCCGTGCAGGACCTGTGGATGCTCGCGCCGTCGTCACGCGCGCGCGACACGCTGCTCGAAGGCTACGCCGAGTTCCGCGACTTCGACTTCCGCGAACTCAGCGTGATCGAACCGCTGCGCATCATGCGCCAGGTGCACTGGGCCGGCTGGGTCGCCGCGCGCTGGCACGATCCGGCCTTCCCGCGCGCGTTCGGCTACGTCGGCGAGGCGCGCTGGTGGGAGCAGCATCTGAACGATCTCGCTGAGGCCGAGAGCCATCTCGTCGACGACTGACCTCACAACCCGCGGCGTGGCCGACCGCAAATAGGCGGCGCGGGAATTGCTGCGCTGCATCGAACATCCGCTACCATTGCGATCCTGATGAACCGAGCCGCCGAAATCTCGACCGTATCACCGCCCAGTGACCGCCTGCGCGTGCTGCGCTATGCGATCCGCACGCCGCTGCTGCTGTTGCACGCGCTGATCGCGGCGCCGCTGGCCGTGATGGTGCTGAATCCGCTCGCCGCGCGCCTCCGCGTCGGCAACACCACGCTGGAGAAATTCATGATCCGCTGGTGGTCCGGGGCGCTGGTGCGGATCTTCGGGTTCCGCGTCCGCCGTTTCGGCGAACCGCTGCCGGGCGCGGTGCTGTATGTCGCGAACCATATTTCCTGGCTCGACATCGAACTCATGCACAGCCAGCGTCCGATCAGCTTCGTCGCCAAGAGCGAGATCGCGCGCTGGCCATTCGTCGGTTGGCTGGCGGCGCGCGCGGGCACGATCTTCCATCGCCGCGGCAGCACCGATTCGCTGAACGCGGTGATGGGCCGCGTCGTCGAGCGCCTGCGCGCGGGCGAACCGGTCGGCGTGTTTCCGGAAGGCGGCAGCGGACACGGCGTCACGGTCGGCACGTTCCACGCGCGCATATTCCAGACCGCGCTCGATGCGGACGTGCCGGTGCAGCCGGTCGCGCTGCGTTATGGCCGCGATGGCGCGCAGGATCCGCGCGTGCCGTTCGGCGTGAGGGAAAGCTTCTTCGGCAATTTCCTGCGTATCCTCGGCGGACCGTCGATGGATGCCGAGATCCATTTCCTCGAGCCGGTTCCGGCGACGCCGGAGGCACGCCGGCGCATGGCCGAGGAAAGCCGCGCGCGCATCGTGCGCCTGCTCGGCTACGGCGATGCCTGAGCTGGGCACGCCCGGCGTGCCGCTCGGCGCGGCGGATTTCCGGCCGCCGTGGCTGCTCGCGAGTCCGCACCTGCAATCGGTGCTCGCCTCGAGCGGCCTGCGCCGCTGGCTGTCCGCGCGCCGTCTGCGCGAGATCGAGCGTGACGCGACCGAACAGGTCATTGATTGCGGCAACGGCGCGCGCCTGCAGGGTTTCCACACCGCGCAGCGCGCGCTCGCTACGCCGCGCGGGCTGGTCGTGCTGCTGCACGGTTGGGAGGGCAGCACGCGCTCGGCCTATGTCGTGAACACCGGCGCGCGCCTGTTGCGCGAAGGCTTCGACGTATTCCGCCTGAACTTCCGCGACCATGGCGATACGCATCATCTCAATCGCGACCTGTTCCATTCCTGCCGCATCGACGAGGTCGTCGGCGCGGTCCGCGCGGTGCAGCGGCAGTTCGCGCGCGGTCCGCTCGCGATCGCCGGTTTCTCGCTCGGCGGCAATTTTGCGTTGCGCGTCGCGTTGCGCGCGCCGGATGCGGGCATTGAGCTGACCTACGCACTCGCGGTGTGTCCGGTGATCAGTCCGGCCGCAGGGTTGTTCGGGCTCGAGGCTGGACCGTGGTTCTACCAGCGCTACTTCCTGCACAAGTGGCGCAGCTCGTTGCGGCGCAAGCAGGCGCTGTTTCCCGATGTCGACTGGTTCACGCCGGCCGAACTCGCCGGCAACCTGCGCGAACTCACGCGCGCGCTGGTATTGCGCCACACGGATTTCGGCTCGCTGGAAAACTATCTCGACGGCTATTCGATCGCCGGCAGCCGCCTGCGCGGGCTGCGCATGCCGGCGACGATCCTGACCGCGGCGGACGATCCGGTGATCCCGGTCGCGGATTTCCTGGCGCTGGAGCTGCCGCCGCAGGTGGAACTCGATATCGCCGCGCACGGCGGCCATTGCGGCTTTGTCCAGGATCTCGCTCTGCGCAGTTTCACCGAGAACTACATTGCCGAACGCATGTGCTGGCATCTGGCCACGGACACCGAAGCCGTGGAGCCGGCGTCCGCCGAGGCGCTGGCCTAGCCTTGCCGGTCCGCGCCGCGCAAGCTGCGCGGTATGCGGCATAATTTCAGACGCCCTGTCGCGCCGCGTGCCGGCAATGCCGGCGCCTTCTGCCTCGTGGCGGCGCTTCGCCGCCATCCCTTTCCATCGCAAGAATCTCCTCCGCATGCTCAAAGAAGCCATTGATCTGCACCGCCAGGGCCGCCTCGACGAAGCCGAACAGGGTTATCGCGCGCAGCTCGTGGAACACCCCGACGACGCGGACGCCTTGCACCTGCTCGGCATGCTGCGCTACCAGCGCGGTGATGCGCAGGAGGGCGCGCGCCTGCTCGGGCGGGCGCACGAGCTGGCGCCGCAGGATGCGAACATCGAACTCAGCCTCGCCTCCCTGCGTTTCCGCGAGGGCGACCACGCCGCCGCGAAGCCGCACTTCGAGCGCGCGCTGGCGCTCGATCCGAACCTCGGCGGCGCGCATGCGGGCATCGGCCAGATCGCCTTGATGCAGGGCGAGCACGCGCTGGCCGAGCAGCATTTCCGGATCGCGCTGCGTGCCGGCGAGGAGCCGCATGCGCTGGCCGGTCTGGGCGCATTGCTGCTCGAGCGCGGCGACATCGAGGGCGCGCTGCGCCATCTCGGTCGCGCCGCCGATCTCGCGCCGCAGGACGCGATGATCCAGATGACGCTCGGCCAGGCCTTCATGAAGCGCGATACCCCGGCGTTCGCGGAGCAGGCATTCCTGAACGCGCTGCGCTTGCGTCCGGATCTGCACCAGGTGCGACTCTGGCTGGGTTCGCTGTTGCTGAAGGCCAAGCGCTTCCACGAAGCCGAGGCGCAGTTTCGCGAGTTGCTGCCGATCCGCGACTTCGCGGTGGAGGCGTACATCGGCCTCGGCGATGTCGCGCGTGCCGAGCATCGCTTCGACGAGGCCGCCACCGGCTATCGCGCGGCGCTCATGGCGGCGCCCACGCATTCGATGGCCACGCGCGCGCTCGCGTGGACGCTGGCGCAGCAGGGTCGCAATGACGAAGCGATAGAGGCCTATGACGCGCACCTGTCCAAGGTGCCGGACGATCATGCGGTGCGCACCGCGCGTGCCGATCTGCTGATGATGATTGGCCGGCTGCCGGATGCGGCGACGGACTGGAAGGGGCTGCTCGACGAGAATCCTGCCGACCTGCAGGCGCGCAGCCGGCTCGCGCTGTTGTCCGAACACCTGGGACAGCTCGATACCGCGCGCGCCCACGCCGATCTGGTGCTGAATGCGCGGCCGGTCGATCCGGACATGCAGCTGGTACGGGTCCGCGCGCAGATGCGCGACGGCGAGAATGTCGCCGCGCGCGCCTCGTTGGAGGCGCTCGCGTCGCAGGCGCTGAACGACAGCCAGAACCGGTTGTGCTGGAACTATCTCGGCCGGCTGCACGACCGTGCCGGCGAAGCCGTCGAGGCAGTGCGCTGCTTCAGCGAAGCGCAGCGTGGTCTGTCCGCCGCGATGCCGCGACTGGACGATCCGCATCCGGATTTGCAGGCGGCGCTCGCCGAACCGGTCGCGGAACCGTGGGCGCAGGCGCCGATCCTGCTGCTCGGCACGCCGGGCAGCGGCGTCGAACAGGTCGCCGCGCTGCTCGCCGACCAGCCGCAGCTGATCGTGCTGCGCGACCGCATCGGCGGATTGCTGCGCGACGACGACTTCAACCGGCCGCGCTTCCCGTACTACTGCGGTGAACTCGGCGCCGCCGATCGCGAGGCGCTGCGCGAGCGCTGGCTCACGCCGCTGCGCGCGAGCGGTGTCGCGCTGGATCGACCGGTCATCGATTGGCTGCCGCGCTGGGACGCGCATCTGCTTGCGCTGGTGCGCCGCGCGATGCCCGGCACGCGCCTGGTCATCGTCGAGCGGGATCCGCGCGATGCGCTGCTGAACTGGCTTGCGTTCGGCTGGGCGGACGGCTTTCCGTGTGCGCAACCCGAGGTCGCGGCGGAATGGCTCGCTCGCGCGCGTCGCCATCTCGGCCATGGCGGCGAGCTCGGCGATCCGCGCCGCCTGGTCGTCGCCGCAGATGCACTGCTCGACAACGCGCAGCTGGGTGGCGTGGAGCTCGCGCGCTTCCTCGGCGTCGATGCGCTGCAGCCGGGATCCCAGTTCGCGGCCGCACAGCGTGGCTTCGGCGGTTTGCCGACGCGCTTCGCGGGCGGACACTGGCAGGGCTACCGGGATGCGCTGGCGGAGGCGTTCCGACACTTCGACTAAGGAGACTGCGATGCGCGGATTCGCGCTGTCCATCCTGCTGTTCGTTGCGCCGGCCTGCTCCGCCGCGGTTGCGCTGGACTCGTTGTCGCTGCCGTCCGGATTCCACATCGAGGTATATGCCGACGCGGTGCCGAACGCGCGTGAACTCGTGCGCGGCGCGAACGGCACCGTGTTCGTCGGCTCGCGCGACGCCGGCAAGGTGTATGCGCTGACCGACGCCGGCCACGAAGGCAAGCCTGCGCGCGTACGCGTGGTCGCGAGCGGCCTGCAGATGCCGAGCGGCATCACGTTCCACGACGGCGATCTCTATATCGGCGCGGTCAGCCGCATCCTCGTGCTGCGCGATATCGAGCAGCATCTCGACGATCCGCCCAAGCCCATCGTCGTCACCAACAAGCTGCCGGACAAGACCCATCACGGCTGGAAGTTCCTCGCGTTCGGCCCCGATGGAAGGCTCTACGTGCCGACCGGCGCGCCGTGCAACGTCTGCAAACCCGGCAAGGACTTCGCGAAACTGATCAGCATGAAGGCGGACGGATCGGACTGGCGCGATGTCGCGCTCGGCATCCGCAACTCGGTCGGCTTCGACTGGCAGCCGGGCACGCAGCAGCTCTGGTTTACCGACAACGGTCGCGACGAGCTCGGCGACGACCTGCCGTCCGACGAACTCAACCGCATCACGCGAACGGGCGAGCACTTCGGGTTCCCATACTGCCACCAGGGCGACACGCTGGATCCGGAGTTCGGCAAGGGCAAGTCGTGCAAGGACTACACGCCGCCGGTGCTCAAGCTCGGCGCGCATGTCGCCTCGCTCGGCATGCGCTTCTACACCGGCACGATGTTTCCGGCCGCGTATCGCGGCGCCGCGATCATCGCCGAGCACGGTTCGTGGAACCGCTCGAAGAAGTCCGGCTACCGTGTGATGACGGTGCGCCTCGATGGCAGCCGTGTGCTCGGCTACGAGCCGCTGATCGATGGCTTCCAGCACGACGAGATTGCGCAGGGCCGGCCGGCCGACGTGTTGGTCATGCCCGATGGCGCGCTGCTCGTCTCGGACGATCTGGTCGGGGCGGTCTACCGTGTGAGTTATGCAGCGCCGATGCCCTCAGCGAAGAAGTGAAGCACGCGGCGGCAGCGTGGCATTCCCGACGCGTCAGTTTCCGCACGCCGTGCTCGCGTTCGCTGCTAGCATGCGCGATTGATTCCAGCACGGTTGATCCGGCATGAACCAGGCTTCCCCGCTTCCGCACGCGGAGCGTCGCGCTGCGGCGCTCGCACTGGCCAACCAGGGCCGCATGCTCGAGGCCGAGCGCGCGTTCGGCGATCTGCTGCGTGAACTTCCCGACGATGTCGACGCGCTGAATTTCCTCGCGATCTGCGCGCACCGCCGCGGCCAGATCGACGAATCGCTCGAGCTGCTCGGCCGTGCACACCGCGCACAGCCGGACGATGCGATCACCCTGGTCAACCTCGGCGCCCTGCAGCGCGAACGCGGCCATCTCGATGAGGCGCACGCCGCGATGAAGCGCGGCACGGAACTGGCGCCGGATCTGTTCGCCGCGCGCCTGCGACTGGGCGAGATCCTGCAGGCGCTGGGTCGCCACGCGGATGCGTTGCCGGTCTATTTCGGCGCGATCATGACCGCGCAGGAGCACGGGCACTGGCTCAGCGATGCGACGACCGCGGTGGAACTGCAGCCGCTGGTCAAGCATGCGATGCGTCTGGTCAGCGCCGGTCGACGTGAACTGTTCCTCGGGCTGCTGCAGCCGCTGCGCGAGCGTCACGGCGGCGCAGCGCTCGCGCGCGTGGAGAAGAGCCTGGCGATCTATCTGGGCGAGCTGCCGCCGAACTATCCCGAGCCGAAGCAACGTCCGAAATTCCTGTATTTCCCGGATCTTCCCGCGCCGCGCTTCTTCGATCGCGAACTGTTCCCGTGGTATGCGCAACTCGAGGCGCAGACCGCGGTGATCCGTGACGAGATGCTCGCGCTGCTGGCCGAGGATCGCGACTTCGAGCCGTTCCTCGGGCACGTCGACGACAAGCAGACGCTGCACGACTACCTGCGTGGCGACCGCGGCGCGCCGGCGTGGAACGCGTTCTTCTTCTATCGCCACGGCGTGCGCCACGATGCGAACGCGCTGCGCTGCCCGCGTGCTGCGGCCGCACTCGACGCGACACCGCTGTGCCACGTCCGCGAACATGCGCCGGAAGTCTGCTTCTCGGTGCTGACGCCCGGCTCGCACATCCTGCCGCACCACGGCGTGACCAACACGCGCGTGGTCACGCATCTGCCGCTGGTCGTGCCGGACGGAGATCTGGCGCTGAATGTCAGCGGCGAGCTGCGGCGCTGGGAGGAAGGGCGCTGCTTCAGCTTCGACGATACCTACGAACACGAAGCCTGGAATCGCAGCGCCGACACGAGAGTCGTGGTGCTGCTGGATGCGTGGAACCCGTACCTGACCGAGGTCGAGCGCGAGGCGGTCACCGAACTGATCGGCGCGATCGGCGATTTCAACCGCGCCGCGGGCGTATAGCTCGCCGCGACGCCAAACCTGCGCCACGTTGGGGCTCGCTGCGCTCACCCCAACCTACACGTCATCCGCACTCCGGCAATGGGTAGGTTGGGCCGAGCGCAGCGATGCCAACACGCGCGTCAAACCCCCGCCGGCAACGCGATCAGCAACGCGATGCCGAGCACGATCCGGTAGATCGCGAACGGCGTGAAGCGGTGCGCGCGGATGTAGCCGAGCAGCCACTTCACCGCGACGAACGCGGTGACCAGCGAGACCACGAACGCGATCGCCAGCGCGTTCCAGTCCTCGTGCGCACCACCGCCGGCCTTGAGTGCTTTCAACAGCTCGTAGCCGCTCGCGGCGAACATCGTCGGGATGCCGACCAGGAACGCGAACTCGGTCGCGGCGGCACGGTTGCTGGTGCCGGCGAGCATCGCGATGAAGATCGTCGCGGCCGAGCGCGAAGTGCCCGGGAAGACCGCGGCGACGACCTGGGCGAGGCCGACCAGGATCGCGACGCGCCAAGTCACCGGCGTGCGGTCCGGCTGTTTCGCAGCAAGCCACTCCGCACCGAGCATCCAGACGCCGCCGATGATCAGCGCCCACGCAACCGGCGTGATCTTTTCCGGCAGCTTGAAGCCGAGCCGGGTCGCGACGAAGCCGAGCACGGCGGTGATCAGGAACGCGACCGCGAGTTTCAGCGCATAGTCACGGTTCTCGGGTTTGGCGAATCCGGTCGCCAGCTGCCACAGCCGTTCGCGATAGATCAATGCCACGGCGAGGATCGCACCGGCCTGGATCACGACATTGAACACGTCTGAACGCTGACCAAGCCAGTGCTCGGCGATCAGCAGGTGGCCGGTGCTGGACACCGGCAGGAATTCGGTGATGCCTTCGATGATGCCGAGCAGGATCGTGTTGACGAGATCGCTCACGGGTCAGCCTTGGGATGGGGGAGGGACGGAGGCGCCGGACCGCGCCATGCGTGCGCAGTCTAATCGCGGGCCGGATCGTTATCGAATGCACAGAATCGGTGAAATAGCCGTAATGTTTGCATGCTTTATGTGCATTCGATTCGATGTCGTCACGGCAAGCCATTGATTTAACTGCGGTGTGCCAAGCGAGAGCGTTGGCATGCCGGTTGCTGTAACAGCGCACCCTCCCAGGAGATTTCCCATGTCCGCGCAAAACGTGCTCAAGCTGATCAAGGACAACGCCGTCGAATTCGTCGACCTGCGCTTCGCCGACATGCTCGGCAAGCAGCACCACATCACGTTCCCGGTGCATGCGGTCGACGAGTCGCTGTTCGAGGACGGCAAGATGTTCGACGGCTCGTCGATCGCCGGCTGGAAGGGCATCAACGAATCGGACATGGTGCTGCTGCCGGATGCGGACACCGCGATCATCGATCCGTTCATGGCCGACAAGACCCTGCTCCTGCAGTGCGACGTGCTGGAACCGAGCACGATGCAGGCGTATTCGCGCGATCCGCGCTCGGTCGCCCGGCGCGCCGAGGCGTACCTGAAATCGACCGGCATCGCCGACACCGCGTTCTTCGGTCCGGAGCCCGAATTCTTCATCTTCGACTCGGTGCGCTACCGCAACGACATGAATCACGTGTCGTACGAGATCGAATCCGAGGAAGCCGCGTGGTCGTCCGGCAAGTCGTTCGAGGGCGGCAATTCCGGCCATCGCGGCGGCATCAAGGGCGGCTATTTCCCGGTCTCGCCAGTCGACACGTTCCAGGACCTGCGCAGCGAGATGTGCAAGGTGCTCGAACAGGTCGGCCAGGTCGTCGAGGTACACCACCACGAAGTCGCGAACGCGGGCCAGTGCGAAATCGGCACGCGCTTCAACACGCTGCTCAAGAAGGCCGACGAACTGATCACGATGAAGTACGTGATCAAGAACGTCGCGCACCAGAGCGGCAAGACGGTGACGTTCATGCCGAAGCCCGTGGTCGGGGACAACGGTTCGGGCATGCACGTGCATCAGTCGCTGGCGAAGAACGGCCAGAACCTGTTCGCCGGCGATCTCTACGGCGGCCTGTCGCAGACCGCGCTGTACTACATCGGCGGCATCTTCAAGCACGCGCGCGCGATCAACGCGTTCGCGAACTCGACGACGAACAGCTACAAGCGCCTGGTGCCGGGCTTCGAAGCGCCGGTGATGCTTGCCTATTCCGCGCGCAATCGTTCCGCGAGCTGCCGCATTCCGTTCGTGCACAGCCCGAAGGGACGCCGCATCGAGGTGCGTTTCCCGGACCCGATGAACAGCGGCTACCTGACGTTCACCGCGCTGATGATGGCCGGGCTCGACGGTATTCTGAACAAGATCGACCCGGGTGCGCCGGCCGACAAGGATCTGTACGACCTGCCGCCGGAAGAGGAAAAGAACATCCCGACGGTCTGCCATTCGCTCGACCAGGCGCTCGACGCGCTCGACAAGGACCGCGGCTTCCTGAAGGCCGGCGGCGTGTTCAGCGATGACCTGATCGACGCGTACATCACGCTGAAGATGCAGGAAGTCACGCGTTTCCGCGCGGCGACGCATCCGCTCGAGTATCAGATGTATTACGCGATCTGAGGCAGATCGCGCGCAGATGTACTACGCGATCTGACCTGACCCGCGGCGCCCGGCCCTGTTCCGGCCGGGCGCTTGTCGATCGCGATGGTCGGAGGCTGTTCTGCCCCTTGGGGTCATGCGAGGTTCTACGCTAATACATTGCGTCAAAGCCGTCGCAGAACATCGTGTCCGGCCGGTAACACGCGGGGACGCGTTCATAATCCCCCAGATCGCGCGGACCATGGACATTCGGCACGGTGGGGATATCAAAAACGCGCCGCATGCCGTCGAGATCCACACTCGGCTCGGTGCCGGCCGGATAACTTTCGGGAGGAGCAAAGTCGACGCCGAGCGACGTGATCTGCAGGTGGTAGTCGCCTGCAGCCGCATTGACGAAGGTTGGGGTGCCCTGCGTGCCGCCGAACGGAATCGTGCTGATATCGTTCGACAGCACATACGACACGCCGATGTGTGTGCCTGAATTCAGCGTCACCAGGCCAGGCTGGTCGATGATGCTGTCCTGCAATGTGTCATAGAAGGAATTGCCGCTCGTGGTGTTGTAGATGACGCTCGCGCCGCCGAGCGAATTGTTGGCCAGCGTGCACGAGTCGATGTCGATATCCGTATTCTCGGCCCGGATCAGTTCAGCGCTCTGCGTGTTGTCGGCCAGAAGACAGTCAATGACGTTCGCCGGCTGGCCGCCGACCAGGCGAATGGCATGGCCGCCCTGGTTGAAACGCATCGTGAAGCGGCGCGCATCCAGATATCCGGCGCGGTTGATGAATAGTGCTGCACCGGCCGTCGGCTGACTGCTCGCATCGAGCGACCCATTGTTGTTCACGGTATTGCAGGCTACTCCTGCAGCACAGTTGACGCCGCCGAGAGAAGCCAAAGACGCACCGTAGTTGTAGTCGTAGCATTGCGAACTCGGATTGAATTGGACTGCGCCGGCATCGGTGATGGTTCCGCTAACGGCATGGTAGTCCGCATAGATCGCGGAACCCTCCGGCGCGACATTGCCGTCGATTCGAAAATTGGTTGCGCAGAGCAAGGCGTAGATCGGCCCGGGAACGGCAAGATCCCAATTGGGCTTGAGGTAGATACCCCCGCCCGCCTGGGTCGCCGAGTTGTTCGATATCGCGCCAGGATGGTTGGGGTCCGTCGCAAACAGGTTCACCCTGACGTCTTCGACTCCGTTTTCCGGACCCTGCGCAACCAACGCGATGCCGCCGCCGTAGGCGGCGTCGTTGAATTCGATCACCGGCGCGCCGTTGTAGCCTGGGGATCCGATGTCCGCCTGAGCCGGAGGAGGCCCCGCCATCAAGATGCCGCCACCGTTGCCATTCGGCGTGTGGTTGTATCCGATGAATGTGTAAGGTGCGAGCGCCAGCAGACGAGTGGCGCCTGCCAGGTAGATGCCGCCGCCATCGATCGTTGCGGTGTTCTCTTCGATGATCGTTCCGGCGCCGAGCGTGAGCGTAGCGTTGCCGCCGAGGCCGGAGAAAAAAATGCCGCCGCCGTTGCTTGCGCTGTTGTTGACGATTGAGGAATCGACCACCGTCAGCGAGCCGTACCCTCCGAAGAGGATGCCGCCACCCTGACTGCCGCCACCGCCGGTGAGCTTAAGCGACTGCAGGGTCACGTTGCCGCCGCCGTAGATGAAAATGACGCTGGTGCTGCCGGTCCCGTGCAAGGTGACGGCAGGCGCAGGCGGCGGACCGCCGCCACCGCCCCCACAGCCAATGCTCGGATCGCAAATTCCGATCGTGTGGCCGCAGGGAACGCCGGCTCCGACCCCGACCAATGCCAGGGATTTATTGAAAATGGTGAGCGCCTGCGAGGTGTAGGTGCGCTCGTTCGTAATCAGGATCGTCGTACCCGGACAGGTCGCGTTGTTGATCGCTGACTGGATGTCGTTATCCGTGCAGGTGGCGTCGCCGGCGACGTTACCTACGTAACGGTAGTGCGGGATCGGCAGGCAGATGGCAGGGGCATCGACGCTGAGCAGGGTCAGAGCGGCAAGCAGCCATCTTGTCCAACAAGCGGTAATACGCACGCGCGTTGCCATGACACTTCTCTCGCCTCGGCATCAAGATGCCGGGCACCTTCGAGAAACGCCATTTTGCTCTGGATTGCGACACCTGTCGACGCAAAAACTTGCCTCTGTCCGGGGAGCCTGGACTACTTGGCGACAGCCTTTCGACAGTCCGTGCGAGGCTATTTCCCCGAGTTTCGCGCGCCACGGCTCTCGCCGAATGGACGCTGGTGGTCAGCGTGGAGCCGCTTCGCCGGACCTCATCGGAAGGGTGGCTGGACTGCGCCGCTTCAAGAGCACGCGCACCAGCCAATAGAGCATGACCAAAAGTACCAGCACGACTGGAATCGCCAGCACGCCGGACTGGCGAATCGGCGCGGGGAAAAACCTGGCCTGGCCCAGGAAAAACGATAGGGTCGCAATCCACATCGCGAAACTCATGCGCCACAGATGCCTGGCAAGCCGATGGGCGCCCTGAATGCTTCGGGCCCACAACATGCGTGCGTCCAATAGCCCTCCCAAAAGGCCCACGACGCCGAACATGAAGAGAGGCTGCGGCGGGAGCCCGTCCACGCTGCCGTCAGCGCTGTGCAAGCCTTCGAAGCCCAGGGCGAAGGCGTATGCACTCCCCGTCAGCGCGAGCAGCATGAAGCCCGTCACCAGCCCGCGCGATTGTTCTACGGGACGCCGCACCGTGAGCAGCGCGGTGCTGACCAGGTAGAAGGTCAGCACGCCGGCGATCACGTTCACCCTGTTCGGCCTCAGGAACGCCGCCATCACCACAGCGCTGGATGTCAGCACCAGCATCGCAATGACGAAGATCATCCCGCTCTTGCGGTGAACCGTCGATCCCTTCGCGGCATAGAGCGCAACGGCTCCCGATGTGAGCGCCAGCAGTCCGGCAATGATGTGGATGAACTTCATGTGCGGGTCCTCCTCGGTCGTCGCGCCGCGCATCGCGCACTTGCGTGCAACAGCGCAGCCATCGACGCGCGAATGTGCCCGCACGACTTGGCACCGCAAAGCGGTTTGCGATGGTCGACGGCTAGTCGTGCATGAACCACGGTGGAAGCGGACAGACGGCGATCGTCGCAGTCGCGCGCCGCGGGTCCGCACCGGAGCTGGCGACACGTGCCTGTGACACGTCGCCGATCCTTCGCACTCGACTCACTTGCCCGCAGCTCATCGCCGTCCAGCGTGACTCATCCGCGTCGCAGCGTGGCTGGTCGGATCGCGCTTCTTTCCCAACCGGCTTTCTGCGACAACCAGCCATCGCGGCATCAATCATCCTGTGGCTGCCACATCTATGATGAGGCGGACATCGAGGATCGATCGTGGGAGTCGCTGATGGAAACCGCAAAACGCGCGGGCCGAACGATCGGTACGTTGCTGCTGCAGATGGCCGGCAGCGCGCTGGTGAACTTCGTATTGCTGGATCCCATAAACCAGCCGCCGGGTTTCCTGGTGAATGCGGTGGCGCACGCACAGCAGATCGGACTGGCCGTGCTCATCGGACTTGCGACGAGTGCGCTTTCGGTCGGCATCGCGATCACGGCGTAGCCGATCTTCCGTCGCCATGGCAGCGCGATGGCGCTCTGGTTGCTGGTGCTCGCCGTCGCCGGCTTTTCATTGAGCGCGGTGGAGTACACCACAGTGCTCTCCATGCTGTCGTTGAGCCAGGCTTATGCAAAGGCGGGTGCTGCAAACGGTGATCTGTTCCAGACCCTCGCGGGGGCGGTCGGCTCCGCACGATACTGGGCGCACTACATGAATCTGATCGTTGCGGGCGGCGTGGTCTTCATGCTGTACAGCATGCTGTATCGCTTCGCGCTGGTTCCGCGGGTGTTGGCTGCCTTCGGGCTGGGCGCCGCGATGCTGATGCTCATTGCCTTCACGATGCCCCTGTTCGGCTATCACATCGTGTTCCTGCTGCTCCTGCCCTTGGGCCTGAGCCAGTTGGCCCTGGCGGCATGGCTGATGGCCAAGGGCTTTGAGGAACGGCAACCACCGTCAAGGAGAGAGTAGATGACCGTGATCAGCAAGAACGCCCGAGTTGCGGGATTCCTCTATCTCCTGCTCGTGATCGCCGGGCCCCTTCGACTCATCTATATCCCCAGCACGCTGTTCGTGCGTGGCAACGCGACTGCGACGGCCAACAACATCGCCGCGCACGAGTCGATGTTCCGTCTCGGCATCGCCAGCGACCTGTTCTGCGGGACTCTCTTGATCTTCCTCGTGCTGGCGCTTTACCGGCTGTTCAAGGGGGTGGACAAGAACCTCGCGGTGCTGGTGGTGATCCTGGGTGGTGTGATGCCAGCCGCCCTCTACTTCTTCAACCTGCTGAACGACTTTGCGGCTCTGATGCTCGTGCGCGGCGCCGATTTCCTGTCTGCATTCGACAAGCCTCAGCGGGATGCCTTGGCCATGCTGTTCCTTCGTCTGCATGGCCAGGAGATCGTTGCCGCCGAGATCTTCTGGGGGCTATGGCTCTTCCCGTTGGCGATCCTTGTGTACAGGTCGCGTTTCCTGCCCCGCTTCCTGGGGGTCTGGTTGGTCATCAACGGCTTCGCCTATCTGGCGCTGAGCTTTACCGGCTTACTGCTGCCGCAATACGAGGATGTGGTCTCCAGCATCGCCTTCCCCGCCCAACTCGGAGAGGTTGCCTTCATGTTGTGGCTCCTGGTCATGGGCGCAAAGGAGCAGGCAGTGAATGCCCCGGCGTCCTGATCTTGCGCCGCCCGACCTCGGTGACCCCGAGCGGGCGGGTGGTCTGGATTATCCTCACACCATGCACGCATCTATCGTTCCCGCAAAGCCGCGCGGCTTGGCCTTGTTGCTGGGATGGCGGCGCGTGCGGTTCACGCTGTGCGCGTCGATCTTGATTGGACTGCCGCTCGGCCTCGGCTGGAAGTCGGGGTTGATGTCCTTGCTGATCCGCACGGTGACGCTCGGGCTGGTCGCGATGCTGGCGTTCGGGTTGTTCGAACAATGGCCCAAGCGGCTGCCGGCGTGGCTCGCGCGCTGGGTGTTGCAGGTGCTGGGCGTGGCGGTCGCGATGCCGTTGGCCACGTATGCGATCTATGTGCTGTCGACCGATGCCGGCGCGCCGCCGTTCTGGCAGGACGAAGATCGCCTGGGCGGCTTCGCGATGCTGAGCGTGCTCGGCGAGCTGCTGGCGCCGTGGATGGCGCTGGCGGCGCTGGTGCGACAGAAGGATGCGTTGGCCCGTCATCAGGCGTTGGCTTTCGATCTCGAACGCAGCGAACTGGAGCGCAACGCGCTCGACTCCCGCCTGCGCCTGCTGCAGGCGCAGGTAGCGCCGCACTTCCTGTTCAACACGCTGGCGAACGTGCGCGAGCTGGTGGACTCCGGTTCGCCGCAAGCCTCCACAGTGCTGGACAGCCTGATTGCCTATCTGCGCGCCGCGGTGCCGCGCCTGCACGAGCCGGCGACGACCTTGGGCCAGGAACTGCAGCTTGTGCGCGCCTATCTGGAGTTGATGCACATGCGCATGCCCGATCGCCTCCAGTTCATGCTGCAGGCCGACGAGACCGCCCTGGATCTGCGCTGCCCGCCGATGACGCTATTGACGCTGGTCGAGAACGCCGTGCGCCACGGCATCGATCCGAGCGAGGAGGGCGGTCGCATCGAAGTGCGCGTGCGCATGCAGGACGGGCGCTGCCGCGCGGATGTCGTCGACACCGGCGTGGGCCTGCAACGCGCCGGTAACGGGCTGGGTACCGGCCTGTCGACGCTGCGCGAACGCCTGCAGCTGACCTTCGGCGGCGATGCGCACCTGCGGCTCACAGCGCTCGAACCCCACGGCGTATGCGCGGAACTCGACTTTCCGGCGCAGCGGAGCCCGGCATGACGGCACGACGTCCCACCGCACTGATCGCCGATGATGAGCCCTTGCTGCGCAAGTCGCTGACGCGCCTGCTGACGCAGGCGTGGCCCGAGCTGGACGTGGTGGCGCAGGCACGCAACGGCCGCGAGGCGGTCGAGCAGTTCGAGGCGCAGCGACCCGACATCTGTTTTCTCGATGTGCACATGCCGGGCCTCTCGGGCGTGGAGGCCGCACGCCGGATCGGTCGTCGCGCTCACCTCGTGTTCGTCACGGCCTACGACAAGTACGCGGTCCAGGCCTTCGAGCAGGGCGTGCTCGATTATCTGGTCAAGCCGGTGGAGCCGGCGCGTCTGGCCGAAACCGTCTCGCGTCTGCAAGAGCGGCTGCGCGCCGCTCAGCCGCTGCCCGACGCCGCGGCATTGCTGGAACAGTTGGCGGCGCATCTGCACAAGAACACCGCCCCGGCTCCGCTGCGCTGGATTCGCGCATCGATCGGGCAGGCGCTGCGCCTGATCCCGGTCGACGAGATCGATTTCCTGCGCTCCGACGAGAAGTACACGCTGATCGCCTGGCGCGGCGATATGGGGAGGCCCGGCGAGGCGCTGATCCGTACGCCGCTGAAGGAACTGGTGGCCCAGCTCGACGCCGCGCACTTCGTGCAGGTGCACCGCTCGGTGGTGGTGAACCTTCAGGCGATCAGCCATGTCACGCGCGGCGTCAACGAGACTGCACACATCCACTTGAAGGGTCGCAACGAGGTGCTGCCCGTGAGCCGCAGTTACCTGCACCACTTCCGTCAGATGTGACCGAAGCGACATAGGTGTTTTGCCCACGGAAGTCTTCTGAAAGCGGCATGCAGCGCCGCACTGCTTTGCACTAAACTTGTGCAATGCGACCCTACGACACCCAGTCGCTCCCGGAGTCGACGTCGACCCTTGCCGGCTGGCCGCTGTCCGAGCACTGCGCGACACCGATGGCGATCGTCGATCGTGAGCTCGGCCTCCAGGCGGTGAATGTGGCGCTGCTCGACTGGCTGGGCGCCGGTGCGCGCAACTGGCGCGGCGAGGCGCTGGCGGTGCTCGACGCGAAACCGCCGCTGCTGTCCGAGGCGGCCGCGCGCGCGTTTGCCCAGGATCGGCGCATCTGGTTGCGCGAGGCGCGTCTGCGCACTGCGATCGGCGATCGTGGTGCGGATCTCGCGTTGACCCCGCTCGACGCACGCGCGCTGCTGCTCGAAGTGCTGCCGCCCGCACTCGGCGATGCGGCTTCGGGCTCGCGTCTGTCCGAGTCGCTGCGCGGCTTCGCGCACGAGGTTCGCGGTCCGCTCGCCGGCATGCGCGGCGCGGCACAACTGCTGCAGCGACGTGTCGATGGGCCCGATTTGCAGGAACTCGCGGGACTGATCGTCGGCGAGGTCGATCGCCTCGCCGACTTGTCCGAACGGCTATTGCATACCGGCGCGAAACCGCGGCTCGCGCGCGTCAACATCCACGAAGTCATCGAGCGCGTTGCGGCACTGATAGCGGCCGGATCGGCGCCACCCCGGTTGCGCCGTGACTACGACCCGAGCCTGCCGCCGGTCAGCGTCGATGCGGACCGCCTGCAGCAGGCGCTGTTGAACCTCGCTCGGAACGCGGTCGAGGCCGGTGCCCATGAACTCACCCTGCGCACGCGGGCGGAACACGGCGCGCGCATCGGCGAGCACGCGGCACGCCTCGCGCTGCGCGTCGATGTCGCCGACGATGGCCGCGGCGTGCCGGCCGCACTCGCCGACACGCTGTTCGAGCCGCTGGTTTCGGGGCGCGCGGATGGCAGCGGGCTCGGTCTCGCATTGTCGCGTGAAATCGCGCGTGAACATGGCGGCGAGCTCGGTTACACCAGTCGCCCCGGCGCGACGGTGTTCAGCCTGCTGCTGCCGGTGAAGGAGTGAATCGCAGCATGCGCGACGAACCCTCCATCGGGCCGTGCCAAGCACTGCTTGTAACCTCGCGGCGCCTTCTAAGCCCTCTCCCCCAAGCTCCGCTTGGGGGAGAGGGTTGGGTGAGGGGGCGAGGCCGCAAGTCCACTCGCGGCGGCGGATTTCGTGCAGCGGCAGCAGGCACCCGCGCTGCGGGCGTGAACGACGCGAGGCGCGCATGAACGAGACCGGCGCCACGATCTGGATCGTCGATGACGACCGCGCAGTGCGCTTCGTGCTCGCCGCCGCGCTGCGCGAAGCCGGCTATCAGCCGCGTGAATTCGGCGACGCCGAAACCGCGCTGGCGGCGCTCGCCGATGCCACGCCGGACCTGCTGTTCACCGACGTGCGCATGCCCGGCGCGAGCGGCCTCCGGCTGCTCGAGCGGATCGCCGCCCATGAACCGCGCTTCGCGGTGATCGTGATGAGCGCGTTCACCGATGTCGCCTCGACCGCGTCCGCGTACCGGCTCGGCGCGTTCGATTATCTGCCCAAGCCGTTCGACCTCGACCAGGCCGTCGCCGCTGCGCGGCGCGCGCTGGCACAGCCGCGCAACGTCGCGACGGCAACGTCGGCGCAGGATCACGCGGAAGACGCCGAGCTGATCGGCCGCAGCCCCGGCATGCGCGAGCTGTTCCGCGCGATCGGCCGGGTCGCCGCGAGCGGCCTCGGCGTGCTGATCACCGGCGAAACCGGCACCGGCAAGGAACTGGTCGCGCGTGCGCTGCATCGCGAGAGCGCACGTGCGGCGCGGCCGTTCATCGCGCTCAACACCGCGGCGATCCCGGCCGAACTGCTCGAATCGGAACTGTTCGGCCACGAGCTCGGCGCGTTCACCGGCGCCGCGCGGCGCCACGCCGGCCGTTTCGAGCAGGCCGATGGCGGCACGTTGTTCCTCGACGAAATCGGCGACATGCCATTGGCGCTGCAGACGCGGCTGCTGCGCGTGCTGGCGGCCGGCGAGTTCTATCGCATCGGCGGCCGCGAGCTGATCCGTGCTGATGTGCGCGTGATCGCGGCCACGCACCAGGATCTCGACGCCAAGGTCGCACGCGGCGAATTCCGCGCCGACCTCCTGCATCGCCTCGACGTGGTGCGCGTGCACCTGCCGGCGCTGCGCGAGCGGCGCGAGGACGTGCCGCTGCTGGCCGAGCATTTCCTGACGCGCGCGGTCGCGGCCGTCGGCAGCGCCGCCAAACGCTTCTCGCCGGCCGCGCTCGGCGCGCTGCGCGACTACGACTGGCCCGGCAACGTGCGCCAGCTCGAGAACCTGTGCCGGCGTCTCGCCGTGCTCACGCCGGGCCGCGAGATCGGCGTCGGTGACCTGCCGCCGGCGATCGTCGAGAGCGTGCCGCAGAACGAAGGCGCCGGTTGGAGCACGGCATTGCGCGCCTGGGCCGATCAGCGACTCGCAACCGGTGCCGAGAATATCCACGCCGAGGC
The DNA here is from genome assembly GCF_039523175.1 of Dokdonella soli. Classification (NCBI taxonomy): domain Bacteria; kingdom Pseudomonadati; phylum Pseudomonadota; class Gammaproteobacteria; order Lysobacterales; family Rhodanobacteraceae; genus Dokdonella; species Dokdonella soli. The sequence goes on along the minus strand of NZ_BAAAEU010000006.1, from coordinate 103,355 downwards.
CCATGCCGAGTTCGAGCGCGTGCTGCTCGACGCCGCGCTGGCCGCGCACGGCGGGCATCGCCAGCATGCCGCGACGTCGCTGGGCCTGAGCCGCAACACGATGACGCGCAAGCTGGGCAGTTCGCGGCGCAAGCGCAACCGGGTCGATTGAACGCACTTGGCAGGAGGGTGGCGATGGTAGCGAAGCGGAAAGGAGGCTGGCTGGGGGGATTCTTCGCTGGACCGGTCGCGGATTGCTCGCGCTGTTCGTCCTTGTCACCGTGATCTTCACGGCATATCGGCAGCGCGGTCCGACCCAGGAACAGCGCGATGCACTGGCGCTGATGCAGAAGGACTATCGCCCGACCCGCGGCGTCAACGCGTTTCCGCTGCTGTGGTTCATGCGCTACGACGTTCCCGAGGAGCAGCTCGCGGCGCGCATGGCCGCGGACGTCGAGGCGGTGCGCTACAAGCTCGCCGCCGGGGAGATCGTCGGCAACCACGAACCAGACGCGCCGCCGCTGGCGGAACCGCCGATCGACGCGACGGCCTTGTGTGAGATCCGCGCACCCGGCTGTCTCGCGAAGGTCGTCACCCATCCGGAAGGGGTGCGCACTATTCTGGCGAGCCATCCGGCCCTGATGGCGCGCGCGCAAGCGTTCGACCACACCGATTTCTACTGGAACGAATTCCTCCCCCGTGTCGTCCAGATCGCCCATCCCGGCGTAGCGCAGCAGCTCTGGTTGAGCGCGTTCGCGCTGCAGTACGTCGATGGTGATCATGCCGGCGCATTGACTTCGACATGCCGAAACCTGGGCGCGTGGCGAAGGATGCAGCAGGGGACGAATTCGCTGATCGGGGCAATGATCGCGGCTAGCCATGGGGACGGTGCGATCCATTTGTTGGCGGACATGCTGGCCGGCCTGCGCGCGGGCGAGGCCGTGCCCGCCGAGTGCGTCAGCGCCGCGCAGCCGATCGCCGCAGCCGATGTGGACCGCTGCGCGCAGATGGCCGGTGAATTTCGAGCCCAAACCAGCATCTTGCGCGATGTCGCCGCGCAGAGCGCGCAGCGGCCGTGGTGGGAACGTGCAATCAACTGGCTCTCCTTCGAAGAGCGACAAACCAAAGCCTGGATTGCGGAAAATTTCGCCTCTTATTGCGGTGAGGCAGCGGTCGCACACATGCTGGCCGACCAGTCCTCGCGCAGCGCACCGTCACGCCCGCTCATGCACCGGCCGGAATGCGTGTCGAGCCTGATCGGCTGCATCCTGTCCGATATCGCCGCGCCGGCGTATGCGGACTATGACCAGCGCACGCTCGACTTCGCCGCGCATCTGCGCCTCGCGGCGACGCTGCTCTGGCTGCACGACAATCCCGGCGGCACGTTGTCCGAACGTTTCGAACGACGGCCTGCAAGTCTGCGCAGTGCCAGGCACGCCAGTGGTGTCGACGTGACGCGTGGCCTGCTCTATGTCGACAATTTCCACGCCCAACGTGAGGCGCGTTTCGAGTTGCCGGTCTCATCGGTGAGCGCTGACGGAACACTGGCTGCGCAGCGCTTGGCGCAGCCCCATCCATGAGGTTCGCTCGATCCGCGTGGCCGCTTGTGTGTATTGTTGCGCGGCCGACATTCCTGAGTCCGAATCCATGAGTGAGACCGTTCCCATCCGCGATGCAACCATCGCCGATATCCCTTTTCTCGCCGACAGCAACGCTGCGATGGCGCTGGAGACCGAGCAGAAGAGCCTCGATCGCGGCGTGCTCGAGCGCGGTGTTGCGGCGCTGTTCGAGCGCCCTCAGCGCGGCTTCTATCTGGTCGCGGAGTGTGCCGGTGAGCCTGTCGGCTGCCTGCTCGTGACGTACGAGTGGAGCGACTGGCGCAATGGCGACTGGTGGTGGCTGCAGAGCGTCTACATAGTCCCCGGTGCGCGGCGCGGAGGGGTGTTCCGCGCTTTGCATGCCGAGGTCGATCGCCGCGCGCGCCTCGATCCGGGCGTCGTCGGGCTGCGCCTGTATGTCGAACGTGACAACCGGCGCGCCCAGCAGGCTTACATGGCACTCGACATGGACGAAACTCCGTATCGGCTGTTCGAACGGGAATTCGGCCCGTCGGAAAGAAGGTTCTGATCGGCAGGTGTCGCGACCCATGCTCATGTCCTTCGATCGTTTGCGCCGCAGCGCATCCGACGTGTTCGGTCTGTTCGCACTGCCGATGCTGGTCGCTGCGCTGCCGTGGCCTGCCGGGCTGGCCTTGCTCAAGCAGGTGTCGCATCGTTCGTCGACGTTCCGAGTCGAGGCCGACGCGGCGTGGCAGGTCGCGCGTGATCACGTCGACGGGATGGTCGACGCGGACGACTGGAAGTGGCGCTACCGTCTGATCCGCTGGATCGAGCGCGCCGACACGTGGTTGACGTTGACGCGCAGCACGGCGTGGTGGCAACGGCACGTCGATATCGTCGGGGAATTTCCGGCCCAAGGTCACGGCTGGTTGCTACTGACCTTTCATTGGGGTGCCGGCAACTGGGTCTGGAAGTTGTTGCGCGCTCGCGGCATCGCTGCACACTTCCTTGCCCGGCGTCCCGGTGCCAGCGATCTTGGCATGAGCCGCGTCGCGATCTGGTACGGCCGCCTGCGTGGTTGGGCATTCGCGCGCATCGGCGGCCTCGGGCCGCTGTACACCGGCGGCAGCGTCGGACGCATCGAACGCGCATGGCAGCGCCGGGAGAGCGTCGTGGCGATGCTCGATCTGCCTGTCGGCGAGGCGCGGCCGGCGTGTCGCGTGGATCTGCTCGGGCGGTCGGCATGGCTGCCTTCCCGCCTGCCGGAACTGGCCGTTTCGCGCGACGTGCCGGTGGCCATCCTGAGCTGCGGTTTCAACATCGACAATGGCCGGCGTACGCTCCGCCTGGAGTCTGTGTCGCAGGCTGCCGATGTTGCGCTGGTGCTCGCCCACTACGCCGCGCATCTTGATGCGCGCCTTCGCGGCCAATCGGAATTCTGGATGATGTGGCACGAGGCTCCGTCGATGTTTGCTGATGGGAATGCCCTGCGGGTGGCGGACACGCGCTGAAGCAGCGCGACGCCGTCGTATATCACCGCGATTGTCAAGGGCGGAACTCCTCGGCATACAATGGCCATGACATCGTGGCAGCACGCACTGGCAGTCCGATGATTCGCGCCTTGCTTTTCAAATAAAGGTAGATCGTGATCTTGAAACGAGTCGGCATCCTCGGCGGCGTGCGCATTCCGTTTTGCCGCAACAACACGGCCTATGCCGACGTCGGCAATTTCGGCATGGCGGTGAAGACGCTGGGCTCCCTGGTCGAGCGCTTCGGCCTGCACGGGCTCGAACTCGGCGAGGTCGCCTACGGCGCAGTCATCAAGCACGCTTCGGACTGGAACCTCGCGCGCGAGGCGACGCTGTCGTCCGGCCTCGCGCCGACCACGCCGGGCATCACCACCGCGCGCGCCTGCGGTACCTCGCTCGACAACGCGATCATCATCGCGAACAAGATCTCGGCCGGGCAGATCGAGGTCGGCATCGCCGGCGGCTCGGACACCACCAGCGACGTGCCGATCGTCTATTCGAAGCCGCTGCAGCAGCGCCTGCTCGCGATGAACCGCGCGAAGGCACCGCTGGAGAAGGTCGAGACAGCGGTCAAGGGCTTCTCGTTGTCGGAACTGAAGCCGTCGTTTCCCGGCGTTGCCGAGCCGCGTACCGGCAAGTCGATGGGCGACCACTGCGAACTGATGGCGCGCGAATGGAACATCGGTCGCGAGGAGCAGGATCGCCTTGCGCTGGCCAGCCACCAGAAGCTCGCTGCGGCGTATGCGCGTGGCTTCTTCAAGGACTTGGTCGTGCCGTTCCGCGGCGTCGACCGCGACAACGTGCTGCGCCCCGACACGACATTGGAAAAACTCGCGGCGCTGAAACCCGCGTTCGACAAGACATCCGGCCACGGCACTTTGACGGCCGGCAATTCCAGCGCGCTCTCCGACGGTAGCGCCGCGGTGCTGCTCGCCAGCGACGAGTGGGCCGCTGCGCGCGGACTCAAGGCGCAGGCCTACCTCACGCATGCGCGCGTCGCAGCCGTTGATTTCGTGCATGGCGAGGGGCTGCTGATGGCGCCGACGATCGCGGTGCCGCGCATGCTCGCCGAGGCCGGCCTCACCTTGCAGGACTTCGATTTCTACGAGATCCATGAGGCGTTCGCCGCGCAGGTGCTTTGCACGCTGCGCGCCTGGGAGTCGGCCGACTATTGCAGGAACCGACTCGGCCTGGACAAACCGCTCGGTTCGATCGATCCGGCGAAGATGAACGTCAATGGGTCGAGCCTCGCCGCCGGTCATCCGTTCGCGGCAACCGGCGCGCGGCTGGTCGCGACGCTGGCGAAACTGCTTGAGGACAAGGGCTCTGGGCGCGGTCTGATCTCGATCTGCACCGCCGGAGGCATGGGCGTGACCGCGATCCTCGAAAGGCCGTAGCATCTGTTTCCAGTTGGGAGCGGCGGCAGCCGCGATGCCGTTCACCCGAAGAGCATCGCGGCTGCCGACGCTCCCACACGAACGCCACCTCCAGGGGGAGGACGAATGGAAAACAGCAGTTATGCACTGGTCCTGACGGGCTCGGTGTTGCCCGGCTACGCGCCGGAAGCGGTCTGGCCGGCGCTGGCGACGTATTTCCGGATGGAGCCCGCCAAGCTGACCGCCCAGTTGCTCGCGCGCGCGCCGCTCGCGATCAAACAGAGCGACGATCTCGGCAAGCTGCAGACCCTGCAGGCCGGCATCGCGGCGGTCGGTGCGGAAGCGGAGATCTGCGCACCGGACGGACGGCCGGCCTTGTTCGTGCTGCTCGACAATGCGCCGCGCGGGCCGGTGCCGCGCGTGCTGGTTGAGGAGCGCGTGCAGCATGGCTTGTGGCCGAACACGCTGAGTGTCGCCGAAGTCGGCTCCAGCGTGTGGAAGCCCTATCGCGAGTTCGACGTGACGATCGCACCTGCGCCCGCGCCGCCTCCCCCGCCGCCTGTGGACAGACCGTTCCATGCCGGTGATGTCGCGGCGACGATCGTGCCGAGCGCACCGGCGCCGGCGCCGATTGATAACGAGCCGGCCTTCCTGCCGGCCGGTGCGGCGATCCATGCCGGATTCTGGCGGCGCTGCGCCGCGATGCTCGTCGACGGGATCCTGATCGGAATGGCCACGTCGATCGTGCAGGCAGTGCTTGGCATCGGCATGCTGGGTGCGGTGGCCAATCAGCACCCGGCGGCGATGGTCGGCATGATCCTGCCGGCCCTGCTGATCGCCTTCATTGGGCAATGGTTGTATTTCGCATTGTTCGAGAGCGCGTCGGTCCAGGCTACGCCCGGCAAGCTGGCGCTGGGCGTCAAGGTCGTCGATGACTGTGGCCGCCGCATCGGCTTCGGCCGTGCCAGCGGACGCTATTTTGGCAAGATCGTTTCCAGCCTGATCTTCAACATCGGCTATCTGCTCGCCGGCTGGACCGAGCGCAAGCAGGCGCTGCACGACATGCTGGCCGGCACGCTGGTGGTGTTCCGCGAGGTGCAGCCCGGTCAGGCGTTGCCCGAGGTGCGTCCGCCGATGCCCTGGTACGGCTGGCTGCTGAACATCCTGCTGGTCGCTGGAATGGCGTTCGCCATCGTCGCGTTCTGGACCGTGATGCATACGCTGGCCGGTCTCGCCGCGAGCAGCACGCCGGGCGGCAGCGGCTTCTGAGCGAGCTCGACCGCGCGCTTCGGAGATAAAAAAGCCGCCAACCGGCGGCTTTTTTTCGGCCAGCGAGCGCGTCAGCCGCCGAACGAGAACAACCGCGGGCCGTTCGAAGTCCGGTAGCTTTGTCCGCGACGCTTGCGCATGCGCTCGATCAGTTCGATGCGGCGCGCTTCGGCCCATTCGTGGCGTTCGGTTTTCACAACGGACGGATCGACGCCGCGCGCCGCCGCTTCCTCCTTGCGGTATTCGACAAAATCTTCGTAGGCCTCGATCTCGTGCTCCAGCTCGCGCGAGCACAGCTCGATCATGATCGCGTCGTCCAGGAAGCCGAGCACCGGCACTTCGTCCGGAATCAGGTCCTGCGGGTTCGAGAAATAGGTCAGGCACGCGAGTACGCGCTGTTTTTCTTCGACCGGCAGCGCGAAGCCTTCGTCGTTGACCATCGCGATCATGCTGTCGAGCGTACCGAGGCGCTCGGCGATGAATGCCGGCAGCGTCGCGTGGTGTTCCTTGCTGAGCAAGGTCGAGGCGGCTTCGGTGATTTCGCGCTGTGACAGGTGCTTGGCCTCCTCCTGCGAGCGCTGCAAGGCATCGGCGAAATGCTTGAGGTCGGCATCGCCGAGCTCGATGGTGAAGGCGAGCGACATGGGTGCAGCTCCGCGAAGGAAGGGCTGGAAAGACTAGCTAGGCGGGGTGGGGGCGTCAATCGGCAAGGGAGCGCGAACGGTCAACGGAAAGAGCAGCTGACGCGCGCTTGGGCGCTGCCGGGTTCCTGCCGCTGACTGCTCACAGGATTCCGACCAGTCCCGCGCCGAACGCGGTCACGATCCGCGTATAGATCGTCTTCAGCGGCAGGTCCACTTCGGGAAAGTCGCCGACGTCGGCGTAGCAGGCGTAGAAGCCCGGATCGCCGGGCGGCAGCGGGGCACAGCCGGGCTTGAGCTCGAAACTACTCGAGTAGCGGAACGGCCAGAGGTCGAACACCGGCAATGCGGTCGAAAGGTCCGCAATGACCTCGTTGATGCGTTCGAGCGCGGCGGAGCGCTGGCGCCGCCCGATCGTCCACGCGTTCCGAGGTTCGATATTGCGCAGCACCGCGTTGCGCACGCGTTCGGCGACCACACGGTCGTAGATGATGAAGCCTGATTCGGTGTTGTAGTCGTCCGAGCGCGGGTCGAAGTTGTGCGAGCCGATCACGCTGACCCTGTCGTCGATGACCAGCGACTTGGCGTGCAGGCCCAGTCGCACGCCGCCGCGTTTCAGCGGCGCCTTGCCATAGCGCTGGTACTTGCCGGTGTTGCCGCCGCCGGCGAGTGCGGCGTAGTCCTGGATGAACTCCGCGGCGTCGCTCGGGAACGGTTTGAACTCGTGGATCTGGAAGCCGTAGCGCTTCAGATAGCGCTTCTTGTACTTGTAGGACAGCGCGTAGACGTAGAACGCATCGGTCGCGGCCAGCGAATTCGTCGACACGATGACCGGCACGCGCGGCTTGCGCTTGTACAGCTCGCGGAAGATCTTGCGCGCACGCCCGCTGAGCACGAGGTAGGGCGTCTCGAACACGACCTGGCTGCGCGCCCCTTCGAGCAATTCGCTGATGCGGCCGCTGAGCGCGGCCTGGGCCGGATCGTCGAGGTGCGTGGCCTTGTCCGGTGCGTCGGAGAAGTAGTCGACGCGGGCGACGCGCAAGGCGTCGGCGATGAAATGCGTGCGGATGTACGTGATGTCGGCAGCATGAATGCGCAGCGCATCGAGGCGCGCCCAGTCGATGTCCGGGGGTGGCGCGAGGCCGCCCGGCGTGCCGGCGTCGGCAACGAGGCGGCGATTGACGTCGTTGAGCCGGGTCAGCGGCACCGCGCGCGGGTGCGCCCAGAAGCGGTCGAACGAGGCCTGCATCTGGCTGCCGGTCTGCGGACCGAGCACGAGCACGTCGCGGTCGCGGTAGTCGAATTCCTGGTCCCAGTCGTAGTAGCGATTTTCGTAGTTGCGGCCGCCCGCGATGCCGATTTCACCATCGACCAGGAACAGCTTGTTGTGCATGCGCTGGTTGAACTTCGAGAAGCAGCACAGCACGCCGGCGGCGAATTCGAGCGGCTGGGTGACGGCCTTGTCGAAGGTCGGGTTGTACAGCCGGAATTCGAGGTTCACGTGCGCGCGTGCGATGCGCGCCAGCCACTCGATGTTGTCGAGCGCGAACAGCTGGTCCGCGAGTACGCGCACTTTCACGCCACGCCGCGCGGCCGCGATCAGTTCGTCGAGTACGAGCCAGCCGGCGTCGTCTTCGGCCCAGATGAAGGTCTGGATGTCGATGCTCTTCTTCGCCGCGCGGATCAGGTGGACACGCAGCAGCAGCGCGTCCTCGCCGCGATCGAGCACGTTGACGTAGTGCACCGGTGCATCCGGCGTGCTGGCCGCGCGCGCCTCGTCGACGAGTTGCCGGTACGGCGTATCGATCGCGCAGTGGTCAGCGCGCGCGCAGGTGACATCATTGGGGCGTGCCTGCGCGACCAGCGCGTCGGCCTGGCGTGCCAGCTCACGGTTCAGGCCACAACCGGTCGAGGCGAGCAGCGCGAGCAGCGCGAGCAGGGTGAGCGCGCGGACGAACGGACCCTCAGTCCGGCGCGCGTTCACGGTGCCAGCAGGGTCGCCGAAGGCGTCGTGAACACGCTGAAATCGAGTTCGACCTTGTCGCTCAGCGTGCCGAGCCGCGAGCGCATGCCGAACGGCGAGCGGCTGATCATGCCGGTGGCGACGATCGGGCAGTCGTGGCCCGGTTGGGCGCAGGTCGCGGGCTCGAGCATGAAGCGGACCGGCTGGCTGACACCGCGCAGGGTCAGCGTGCCGGGCAGCTCGCCGCCGTTGCGCAGGCGCTGCAGCGGGAACGGATCGGAAACGAAGCGGATCTCAGGATGCACGGATGCATCAAAGAACTCCGCGGATTTCACCCAATCCTCGTAGCCGCGCACGTTCATGCGCACGCTGTCCGCGTCGATGCGCGCATCGACCACGGCCTGGCTGCGGAAACGGTCGATATCCACGTTGCCCTGCACCGCGCTGAATTCTCCGCGAATGCCGATCAGCCACATCACTTTCACGCGGAAGGTCGCATGCGAGCGCGGGCTGTCCAGTTCGACGATGTCGTGAGGTGCGTCCGCGCAGGCTAGATGGGCTACGAGCAGCGTGGCAGCCAGCCACGGCAAGGAGCGGCGAGGGCGCAACGTCGCTGCGCTCACGGCCACCAGAAATAACGAACCTCCGCGGTGCCGGGCTCGAGGCTGCCCGCGGGCAGGATCATCCAGACCACGCCGGCCGGCGGGATGCCGCGGCCGGAATCCGAGGCGCCTTCGGTCATCAACGCGACCAGGTTCTCGAGACCGGGGTTGTGGCCGACCAGCAGGATCGAGGCCGCGTCGGCGTGGTCGTCGAGCACGCGCAGCAGCGTCGCCGGCGTCGCCTCGTAGATGCGCGCCTCGCTGCGCAGGTCCGTGTAGCCGAGCGTGGCGAGGACGCGCTCGCAGGTCTCGCGACTGCGCGCGGCGGGTGAATACAGCACGCGATCCGGCGTCGCCGCGTGCTTTTTCAGCCAGGCGCCGGCGGCATCCGCCTCAGCCTCGCCGCGCAGGCTGAGCACGCGGGCGATGTCGTCCTGGCCGGGCATTACGGACTCGGCGTGGGCGTGGCGCAGCAGGATGATCTCGCGGGTGGACATGGCCGACTCCCTCCTCGTCTCCAGTGCATGATGATGCCCCAATCGCGGCAACCGTGGTAAAGGAAATCGATTGGCGACGCGGGCGTCGACACGCAAGATGATCGGCAGACGGCCGAACCAGCCCGCCTGCTGATCTTCGGGGCAATCAAAGGCGATGGCACAGGTGCGCAGTCACCGCCACTGCGATCAGCCACCGTTGGGTGATGGGCCGCCGCTGCCGCCGTGGTGCGCTGCCAGCTGCTGCTCGGTCAGCGTGTCGGCGCCGCTGCTCAGGTGATCGAAGCGCGCCATCTCCTTGGCCTCGAAGTCGGCCTTGCTGACCTTGCCGGTGCCGCTGGTGTCGTAGCGCTTCACGAAGCCTTCGGCGCGCTTCTGCACGCGATGGGCAACCGCGGGCGAGGCTGCGATTTCCTGCGCATCGACGCTGCCGTCGCCATCGGTGTCGAGCCTGGCGAAGCGGCTGTCGACCCAGGTCTGGTATTCGGCGCGGCTGATCACGCCGTCGTGGTTGGTGTCGATCTTGTCGAAGAGGCGCTGCTGGAACTCGGCGCGCTTGGCGGCGCGCGCGGCGCCCGCGTCTGCGGCGGGGTCCGCCGCAGAGGCCAGCGCGGCGGCGCCGAGCAGCGCGGAGGCGAGCAGGGTGGGGATGATCTTGCGCATGAGAGGGGTCTCGTCGAAACGGTCACAATGGCCGCACCCCTATTGAACGCCGCGGGCCCCCGCTTGTTTACTGGGGCGGCGCAAAGATCGCGCAAAGTCGTGTCAAGACGATGCTGCTTTGCCCCCTCTCCCCCAGGAAAAGCCCTGGGAGAGAGGGCTTGAAGCGCAGCAGCGGTTTCAGGGATCGGGGGATGGTTCGGAAGCTGCCTAAGAGTGCTTCTTCAGCCAGCGCAGCAGCTTCGTCCAGTCGCCCTGATGCGAGCGTACCAGTTCAGAGTGGTAGTCGAAGATGCTCTTGCCGAGCGCGTTCGCGAGCACATAGCCCTGTGTGTCGCGCAGCTCGCCGACCAGCGGGAACGGTAAGCGCTGCATCTCCTCGACCGCGAGCTGCGAGGCGTTGGTCCACGGCTTCAGTCGGTTCGCGACCACGCCGACCGCGACCTTGCCGCGCTTGACCCGCGGCAGCTCAGAGATCTCGGCGAGGAAGGGCTCGGTGGCTTCGAGATCGATGGCCGACGGCAGCACCGGCACGAGGATCACGTCGGCATGATCGAGATAGTCGCCGACTTCGCCGGCGCGGATGCCAGCCGGAGTGTCGATGATCACGCGCTGCGCGTCATCGGGAACGTGCCGGTCCCAGTCGCGGCGCAGGCCGGGAACTCCGAGCACTGCATTCACATGCAGCGCGCGCTTCTCGCTCCAGCGCAAGCTCGAACCCTGGCGGTCGGCATCGACCAGCACGGTGTTCTTGCCATCGACCGCATAGTGCGCGGCCAGGTTGGTCGCGACCGTGGTCTTGCCCGCGCCGCCCTTCGAACTCGCCACCAGGACCTTCAGCATGAACGCCTCCGCCGGTACGCAAAGTGGCGGAAAGGTTACACCGCGGCCGGCGTTTTTGCGAAGCGGTCAGCTCTGCGGCATCTTTTGGACGGACCACGACGATCCCGCCCAGCCGGCGGGCGCCTCGTCAGGCAGGCCGGCGCGGCGCAAGGCGCGCCGGATGACCTCGATTTCGTCGTCGAGATTGCGCCAATCCACCTGGTACGCCGCCAGCGCGTCAGCGTCACGCCCGTCATCGCCGAACAATTCGATGCCCGCGTGCATGTACCAGTCGAGATTGCGGCGCTCCTGCTGGTCTGCCGCGGTGAAACGACCGAGATTGCGCAGCACCGCGAAGCCGATCGAACGCGCAATCAGGGTCTTGCCCTTGCCCAGCATGAGGCGTCCCGCATCTTCGCAATACGCATGGCGTTGCCAACTGTCGCCGTCGCCCGTGCCGGGTTTGCAGGCAGTGATCAAGGTGTGGTAGGCGGGCATCGCTATCGCAGCGGCTTGCGCAAGGGCGGAGGTGGAGCTGAGCATGGACTGCGAGGTAGTCCGTGGTGTTTGCGGTGTCGGCGCTAGGAACTCCGTGGCCAGAATGGAGTCGGGCATGGGAAAGCGATCGTAGACGTCGATCCAGGCGTGCAGGGTGTCGGCGAAGTGATCGTCGTAGCGCGCACTCGACGCCATGTGTGCGAGCGCATCGTCCACGAGAGCCGGATTCTTCCGCGCAGACGCGAGAGCCAGCGCCATCATCCACGAAGCCGCGTTGTCGGGTTCAAGTCGTGTCAACGCTTCGACGTTTTCGTCTGGTACGGGCTTGGCCACGCAAGTATTCCCGCCAGAGCGATCAAGCGTTGCCATCCATTGCACGAGTACGTCGTCCGGTGCGCGGCGCGCGGCGCGCTCGAGCAATTCGGCGCGACTGGGCTGTGGGGGCTTTGCGGAAGCATCGCCGACGAATCGCATCATGTTGGCGGCGAGCATCCAGTCGCGCGGACGATCGCTGTCGATCAACGCGTCGGCAATGGTGTCTTGATACGCCTCCCACGCGTGTTGGGCTGCATCGGCTGCTGCCGTCTCTGGATCGGACGTGGTCGAGTCTTCGGCATCGCCTGCGGTGGAAGGTATCGGCGTTGCAGCAACTGTCTGCGTGTCGTGGGCGGAAGCTGCCGGCGAGGCAGTCTGTGCGAATGAAGCACTGGACCAAAGGGCGAGCACGACCGCGAGCATGGGGACATCGATCTTCATGACGACTTCTCCGTATGCGGTGCCGAGTCTAACAGGGCGGTCATTGCGCAGAACCAGCCAACAGCTATCTGCTATCTGCAGAATTCGCCGCTCAATACCCCGCCGCCTGCCCATCCTTGCGCCCTTCCGAGGCGCCGATGTACACACGGTTCTTCGCGTCCCACTCGATCGCCTGGTAGCCGCCGTACGGGCCGTGCGCGAAGTGCACGCTGTGGCCTTTCTGCATCAGACCGCGCACGGTCTCGTACGGAAAACCGGATTCGAGATCGACGAAGCCGCCATCTTTCATTGGTTCGGCCTGCGCTTCCGGTGATGTGGAACCTTCGTGCTGGATGCGCGGCGCATCGCCGGCTTCCTGCAGGTTCATGCCGAAGTCGATCAGGTTCATCACGATTTCGGCATGGCCTTGCGGCTGCATGTCGCCGCCCATCACGCCAAAGCTGATCCAGGGCGCGCCATCCTTGGTGATGAAGCTCGGGATGATTGTGTGGAACGGCCGCTTGCCGGGTGCGTAGGTGTTCGCGTGGTCTTCCTTGAGCACGAACAGCTCGCCGCGGTCCTGCAGGATGAAGCCGAGGCCGGGCGGAGACATCCCTGAGCCCATGCCGCGGTAGTTCGACTGGATCAGCGAGACCATGTTGCCCTGCGCGTCGGCTGTCGTCAGGTAGATCGTGTCGCCGTCGAGCTTGTGCGTGCCAGGTTCGACTGCCCTCATCGCATGATCCGGCGAGATCAGCTTTCGCCGCTCGGCCGCGTACGATTTGGACACCAGCCAATCGATTGGGGCCTTGCTGAACGCCGGATCGGCATAGAACTTCGCGCGGTCCTCGAATGTGAGCTTCTTCGCCTCGACGAACAGGTGCACGTGCTCGGTGCTGCCGAACGGGATCTTCGAGAAGTCATAGCCTTCGAGGATGTTCAGCATCTGCAGCGCCGCTATACCCTGGCCGTTCGGCGGCAATTCCCAGACGTCGTAGCCGCGATAGTTGGTCGATACCGGTTCGACCCATTCACCCTTGTGCGTGGTGAGGTCCTCGTAGGACAGGAAGCCGCCGTTCGCCTGCATGTAGTCGGCGATCGTGTGCGCGATCTTTCCCTTGTAGAACGCGTCGCGGCCGCCGCTGGCGATCGCCTGCAACGTGTTCGCAAGGTTCGGGTTCTTCCAGATCTCGCCCTTGGCCGGCGCCCTGCCATTCAGCGTGAACTGCTCGGTGAAGCCGGGATATTTCGACAGCCGCGGCACCGCCAGCTGCCAGTAGTACGCGATCAGTTCGGTCAGCGGGAAGCCTTCGCGCGCGTACGCGATCGTCGGCGCGAGCACGTCCTTCATTGGCAGCTTGCCGAAGCGGTCATGCAGCGCGAACCAGCCGTCGACTGCACCGGGCACGTTGACCGGTAGCGGACCCAGCGGCGGGATCGCCTTGTAGTCGTGGTCCTGGAACCACTTCAGGGTCAGCGATTTCGGCGAACGGCCGGAGCCGTTGTAGCCGTAGAGCTTCTTCGTCTTCGCGTCCCAGACGATCGCGAACAGGTCGCCGCCGACGCCGTTCGAGACCGGCTCCATCAGGCCGAGCGCTGCGTTTGCCGCGATCGCGGCATCGACCGCGCTGCCGCCCTTCTTCAGCACGTCGAGCCCGATCTGCGTCGCCAGTGGATGCGAGGTCGCGACCATGCCATGCGTCGCGATGACTTCCGAGCGCGTCGCGAACGGTTGGCCGGTGATGCGGTCGCCGGCGTTTGCGGCGCAGGTGATGAAGGCGGTGAGCAGGCACAGCGCGATGCGCTTCATGGCGATTTCTCGCGATTGAAAACCGCCGCAAGCATACGCTGACCGGTACGCCCGGAATTCGCCGTGATTCGCGCCATCGTGGCGCTTGCCCTTAGGGTCGGGTGCACTCAGCGCATCCCTGCGCTTCGCCCTGCAGGCAGCTTCGCCGTTTTGTCGCCCGTTCGCGCGCGCTTCTGCGCGCGCGGTCGATGCCGCAGGGCGAACGGTATCTCGAGCGGGTTATTCGCCCAGCGCTTCGCGCATGAACTCCGGCGCGGCCAGCGCGGCCTTGTGCATGTCGACGTTGTAGTAGCGCGTGTCGAACTGCTTGGTCGCTGCGCCGCGCTCGCGGAAGCCGCTGAGATCGGCGCCCTTGCGCGCCATCGTGCAGCTCCACCAGCCGGTCGGGTAGATCGGCTGCGGGAAGGTCAGCGTCTTCACCGCGTGGAAATCGGCGAAGCGCATCGCGCTGCGCATCGCCTTGATCAGATCCAGGTGCACCAGCGGCGATTCGCTCTGCTGCACGAGGATGCCGCTCGGCTTGAGCGCCTTGTAGCAGGTCGCGTAGAACTCGGTGCCGAACAGGCCTTCGGCCGGGCCGACCGGGTCGGTCGAGTCGACGATGATCAGGTCGATCGATTCGGGTTCCTGCTCGGCCATGTACTTGATGCCGTCGATGAACAGCAGTTCGGCGCGCGGATCGTTGTTTGATGCGCACAGTTCCGGGAAATACTGTTCGGCCAGACGTGTTACGCGCTCGTCGATCTCGACCTGCACCGCGTGTTCGACTTCCTCGTGCTTGAGCACCTCGCGCAAGGTGCCGCAGTCGCCGCCGCCGATGATGACGACGCGCTTCGCGCGTGCGTGCGTGAACAGCGCCGGGTGGGACATCATCTCGTGGTAGAGGAAGTTGTCGCGCGTGGAGACCATCGTGCAACCGTCGATGATCATCAGTTTGCCCCAGTCGGTCGTGTCGTAGATCTCGATCGACTGGTACGGCGTCTGCTCGGCGTGCAGGCGCTCCTTGATGCGCAGGCCGAACGACGAACCGGAGCGGCCATGCTGCTCGGTGAACCAGCTTTGTGCGGCGGCGTTCTGCTCGGAGACGGACATCGATGCTTCCTGCGGAGGTGAGGGCGAAAGGGGGCCGGATTTTCCGGTGGCGCGGATTTGGAGGGGCGCGATTGTAGCGGTTCCTTGCGACGCCGACATACGCACAAGGCAACGCATCGTTACACTACGCAGCCCCGCATCGTGATCGTGGAGCTTTGATGTGACCGAGCAGCGCTGGACCGCCGACGAGGCGCGCCATACCTGGGCCGTGCCGCACTGGAGCGAAGGCTATTTCGATGTCGGCGACGATGGTGACCTCAAGGTGCGCCCGCGCGGTGCCGAGGGCCCAACCCTGTCGCTGCCGGCGATTGTCGAAGCCGCGCGTGCGCAAGGCTCGCGGTTGCCGCTGCTGGTGCGCTTTGCCGATATCCTGAACGACCGTCGCGCGCGCCTGCAGCGCGCATTCGCGAACGCGATGGCTGAATGGGACTACAGCGGCGGCTACACCGCGATCTATCCGATCAAGGTGAACCAGCAGAAGAATGTCGCCGGCGAACTCGCGGCGAACGGCGCCGAAGGCTTTGGCCTCGAGGCTGGATCAAAGCCAGAACTGATGGCGGTGCTCGCGCTCGCGCGACGCGGCAGCACGGTGATCTGCAACGGTTACAAGGACCGCGAATACATCCGCCTCGCGCTGATCGGGCGCAAGCTCGGCCTCGACATCTTCATCGTGATCGAGAAGCCGTCCGAGCTGCGCTACGTGATCGAGGAGTCGCGCGCGCTTGGTGTCGAACCGCTGCTCGGCGTACGCATGCGCCTGAAGAGTCTCGGCGCCGGCAAGTGGCAGAACTCCGGTGGTGACAAGGCGAAGTTCGGCCTGACCCCGCGCCAGCTGCTGACGCTGCTCGACGAGCTCGAGGCCGCGAAGCTTTCGCACACCTTGAAGCTGCTGCATTTCCACATGGGCTCGCAGATGTCGAACGTGCGCGACATCGCGAACGGCATGCGTGAGGCGGTGCGCTACTTCGTCGAACTGTCGCGCATGGGCCTGTCGATTACGCACATGGACGTCGGCGGCGGTCTCGGTGTCGACTACGAAGGCACGCGTTCGCGCTCGGATTGCTCGATCAACTACGGCCTCGGCGAATACGCCTCCGCGGTGGTCGGTGCGCTCGCCGAAGCGTGCACCACGAACCATCTGAAGCCGCCGCATGTGTTGACCGAATCCGGTCGCGCATTGACCGCGCATCATGCGGTGCTGGTGGTCAACGTGACCGAGGTCGAAGAGGCGCCGCGCGGCGCGGTGCCGGCGCCACGTGCCGACGAACCCGCGGTGCTGCGCCGCTTGCGCGAGACACATGCGGAAATCGGCCAGCGTCCGCCGACCGAGCTCTACCACGAGGCGCAATACCAGCTCGCCGAGGGCTATTCGCTGTATGCGCTCGGCCAGCTTTCCCTCGCCGATCGCGCCGAACTCGACGATCTCTACTACGCGATCGTCAACGCGGTGCGTTCGCGCCTGAAGCCCGACGAGCGCGTGCATCGCCAGGTGCTTGACGACCTCGATGAGACTCTGGTCGACAAGTACTTCGTGAATTTCTCGGTGTTCGAATCCGCGCCCGACATCTGGGCGATCGACCAGGTGTTCCCGATCGTGCCGATCGCCGGCCTCGACCGCGCGCCGGACCGGCGCGGCGTGATCGCGGACCTGACTTGCGACTCGGACGGCCGCATCGACCAATACGTCGAGGCCGACGGCGTCGATGTCAGCCTGCCGCTGCACGCGCTGCGTGAAGGTGAGCCGTACCGGCTCGGCATCTTCATGGTCGGCGCGTACCAGGAAACGCTCGGCGACATCCACAACCTGTTCGGCGACACCGATGCGGTCAACGTGCGTTTGACGGCGAATGGTGGCTACGAATTCGCGCACGCACGTCGGGGCGACACCACCGACCTGATGCTCGACTACGTCGGTTATGACCTCGCTGCGTTGCGAGCGGCGTATCGCGACAAGATTGTCGCGGCGGGCGTGGGCGCCGCCGAGGCGAACGCGCTCGAAGCCGCGCTCGAGAAGGGGTTGACCGGCTACACCTATCTTGCCGAGACCACCTGATGCTTCGTAGGAGCGGCTTCAGCCGCGCCGTTTCAGCCCTCGCCTTCAAGGGGGTGGGGATGGTGTGTAGCAGCGTGCGAGCAAGAGCATCGCGGCTGAAGCCGCTCCTACAAAACTGGAGGACGTGAATTGAACGAATTGAAAGTCGGTTTCATCGGCCTCGGCGCGATGGGCCTGCCGATGGCCGGCCATCTCGCCCGTGCCGGCCTGCTCGCGGCGCTCTGGAACCGCTCGCACGACAAGGCCACGGCCGCTGCGAAGGAATACGGCGTTGCTGCGCCGCGCGCGCTCGCGGAACTGGTTCCGCAGTGCAACGTGATCGCACTGTGCGTGCCGGCCGACGCCGACGTGCTCGACCTCGCCCGCGAGATTGCCGCGCATGCGCAGCCCGGAACGATTGTGGTCGATCACTCGACCGTGTCTTCGGTGACCGCGAAATCCGCGCACGCGATCCTCGCCGCGAAAGGTTGTGCGTTCCTCGATGCGCCGGTATCCGGCGGCGTCGAAGGCGCGAAGAACGGCAAGCTCTCGGTCATGGTCGGCGGTGACGCGCACGCGCTGATCGAGGTGCGTCCCGCGCTCGATTGCTATGCGGCGAAGGTCAGCCACATGGGCGAGGTCGGTGCCGGCCAGAACACCAAGGCGGTGAATCAGGTGCTGGTCGCCGGCATCGCGCAGGCGGTCTGCGAAGGTCTCGCGTTGTCGGAGAAACTGGGCCTCGATCCGGAACGCCTGCTGCCGACGCTTGGCGCCGGCGCGGCCGGCAACTGGTTCCTCGACAAGCGTGGCGCGACCATGCTGAGCGACGAGTTCAAGGTCGGCTTCAAGCTCGCACTACTGCACAAGGACCTGAAGATCGTGCGCGAACTGGCGCTCGCCGCCGGCACCGACCGCTCGGTGATCGAGAAGTCGCTGGCCGACTATGCGGTGCTGCTCGCGCAGGGCTACGGCGATGAAGACATCTCGGCGTTGATCCGGTTGAAGCGCAAGCGCTGAAGCGCAAGTGCGTCGAGCGCGTGTCGGACACACGCGCCTGCGGATTTCACGGGCCGTCGAAACCGTCCTTGAAGATGCGGTCGAGGACGAGCCGCCAGAGCCGATTTGCGCTGTCGGTGACGTAGATCGCGCCGTCGGCGAGGATCGGACTCTGCCAATGCGAAGGACCGAGTGTCGGTGAAGTGCCCAGCATCGTGCCGGTCAGTGGGTCGCGCGCAACGATGCCGCCATTGAAGCCGCCAAGGTAGTACAGCACGCCGTTGGCGACGATTGGCGAAGTAGAGTGATCGCTGACGTTCCACGCGTAGGACAGCACCGGACGATGGCTGCCGTCGAGTCCGAGACGGACCGCAGAGAGGCCGTAGCCATTACCGACGAACAGCCAGGTCGAGCCATCAGCCGGATTGACCCACACGGCCGGTTGCTCGCTCATCCAGCTGCCACCCTGTTGCACGTTGAGCAGCTGGAGTTCACCGCCGACGTGTGCCGACGCCCCGGCGCCGCTCATGTTGTCGAGGTCGATCAGGCGCAACACCGCGTCCTTGCCGACTTGCATGCCAAGATGTGAAACGATGCTTCCGGCGGGTGCTGGCAGGATCGCAAGCGAGATCGAGCCGAGGTCGAGGTCGCTGGTGTAGAGGTATTGGAAATTGGAGGGCGTATAGCTGTCGTATGGCATATTGGCCCCGAGGCCGGTGCCGTTGGGGGCCAGCGCAAGCACGCTGTCACCCCAGTTTGTGCCGCCGGTATCCGCATCGAAGATGCCGTTGCCGCTGGTCACGTAGATGCGGCCTGTCGCTGAGTCGAAAGTCGCGCCCCCGCGCCCCCAAGCGCCACCAAGGCTCGTCGGGCAACTGCCCTCGGCGAGCAAGGTCGACACGTTGCTGCACATGAAGTTGAAGACGGTGCGCGCGCCAGTGTCCAGATTGATCGAAACCAGGTGCCCTTGATAATCACCGCCGTCGCCATAGCGGCCGCTTGTGACCACTTCCAGATAGCTCGTGCCTTTCCAGGTCGCGATCGTGAGGCCGCTTGCAACTTTCTCGACATACGGTTTGAGCGTGACTTGCTGCGGCCAGCCGGCAGGGCCTGGCGTGAGCATCTCGACGCCATCACCGATCCTGTATTTGTGCGCGTAGCCGTCGATGCCGAAGCTGTACACATACTGTTTCGCCGGATCGATTGCAGGCGAAGATGATGCGTGTTGCGAAGAAGTCTGACCATTGATGACCAAGGCGCTGATGACATGTGACCAGACAATGGAGCCTGTGTCGGCATCGATTGCCATCAATGTGCTGTTTTTTGCCCAGAAATCTTCGGTCGTATCGCTGCCGAGCAGGAACAGCAGGTTGCGCGTACCGTTAGCGGTAGCCACGCCACGTGCGTAGACGGGCGCGCTGTCCACTATCGCCGGCAGGTTGAACGGATTTGCATATAACGTGATCCGCTGCGAAACGTCAGCAGCCGTTATCGTGGTTTCGGCAGCGTTGTTGCCGCTGTGAGCGGCGTCGTAACCGAACTGCAGCCAGTCTGCTGCTACGGAGTGTGCTGATACGCAACAGCTCATCATCATCGCAAGCGTAGAGATCCTGGCGCATCGCATGACGCATCTCCCCTGACCGCTATCCTCATTCGGAGGATCAGTTGAGGAGCCAGAGCAAGTCAATCCTTTCTAGTCCGGCTGCTTGCCATCCTTGCGTACCGGCGTATGCCTTCGCGCTTGCAGCAGCGGCGCTTTGCACCGAGATACACATCAACCACCGTCGAAGCCGTCCTTGAAGATGCGGTCGAGTCCGAATCGCCAGAGCTGCGCGTTGTTGTCGGTGATGTAAATGGCACCGTTGACCAGGATCGGACTCTGCCAGTGCACGCCGCCAAGGCTCGGTGAGGTCCACAGCACGCTACCGGTCAGCGGATTGCGCGCGACTACCGTGCAAGGGCCGCTGCCAAAGCCAAGGCTGCAGGAGCCGGCGGTGTACAACACGCCGTTGGCGACGATCGGCGAGGTCGACGAATCGCTCAAGTTCCAGCGCCAGGACAGCACTGGCTGGTTGCTGCCGTTGAGTCCGAGCCGGACACCCGAAATGCCGTTGAAGTTGCCGATGAACAGCCAGGTCGAACCATCGGCGGGGTTGACCCAAACGGCCGGCTGTTCGCGCATGCCGTTGCCGCCTTGTTGCACGTCGAGCAATTGCAGTTCGCCGCCGACATGCGCAGGCGCACCGGCGCCGCTCATGTTGTCGAGGTTGATCAGGCGCAACACCGCGTCCTTGCCGACCTGCATGCCGAGGTGCTGGATCGTGCTGGCTGCCGGCACCGGCAGGATCGCGAGCGAGATCGAGCCGAGGTCGGTGTCGGAGTTTTGCAAACTCTGGTAATTGCTCGGCGTGTAACTATCGCGCGGAATGCCGTTGCTACTTCCGGTGCCATCGACATTCAGCGCGAGCACGCTGTCGCCCCAGTTATGACCTGCACTGTTCGCATTGAACTGGCCATTGCCGGTCGCGACGTAGATGCGCCCGGTCGCCGCATCGAACGTCGCGCCACCGCGACCCCAGATGCCGCTAAGTGTCGTATCCGCTCCGACTTCCGCGCAGCCACCGGTGCCAAGCAATGCGGTCACGTCGCTGCACATCGCATTGAAGACGTGTTGCACGCCCGTAGCGAGGTCGATCGAAACAAGATGGCCCTGGTAGTCGCCGCCATCGCCGTCGTAACCGTTGGTCACGGCTTCCAGGTAGTTCGTTCCGTTCCAGCCCGCAATCGTGAGACCGCTGGCGACTTTCTCGGCATTCGGTTTCAGCGTGATTGCTCTTGGCCAGCCGGCCGGTCCCGGCGTCTGGGTCTCGACGCCATCGCCGATCCGGTATTGGTGCACGTATCCGTCGAGTCCGAACGAGTAGACATACTGCCGGTTCGGATCGATAGCCGGCGACGAGGAGGCGTGCTGGCTGCTGCCGACGGTCGCCTTCGACCAGACGACGCTGCCGGTCCCGGCGTCGATCGCGAAGAGGGTGCCCATCGAGCTGCTGCCGTCGAACAGATTGTTGCTGCCGAACGCGAACAGCAGATCCCGGATACCTGTCGGCGTGACGACGCCGCTTGCGTAGACCGGCGCACTATCCACTGTCGCCGACAACACGACCGGATTCGTGTACAGCGAGATCAATTGCGACACGTTGGCCGCGGTGATCGTGGTTTCGGCAGTGTTGCTGCCGCTGTGCGTCGCGTCATAACCGAACTGTGGCCAGTCCGCGCCGTGGGCCGTGGCCGCGAGTGCAATGGCTGCCGCGAGCGCGCCGCGGAGAATCAGGTGGATCGTTGGCATGGCCATTCTCCGGACTGGATGTGCCGGCCGTCAGGGTGCCGATCTTCCGTTCGTCAACCTGACAGCACAATGCACGGTTGCATCGCTCGCCGATCCATCCCGCCACCATTCGGTGAGGCGAAAAGCTGCTGGTGGACGACCTCGTATTGCTCGCGGCTGCCGTGATATCCCGGTGCTGATCTGGTTCAAGTGCAAGCGCTGCTCTTTCCGAGCGAGGTGGCGACATACGTGCCACCGGAAAACCTTTCAGCCACCGTCGAAGCCGTCCTTGAAAATCAGGTCGAGCCTCAGCCCAAACTCCCACAGCTTCGCATTGTTGTCGGTGATGTAGATCACGCCGTTGACGAGGATCGGACTCTGCCAGTGCAGACCACCAATGTGCGGCGACGTCCACAGTACGTTGCCGGTCAGCGGATCGCGCGCAACCACGCAGGGGCCGCCGCTGCACGAGCCGGCGTTGTACAGGATTCCGTTGGCAACGATCGCGGAGGTGGACGAGCCGCTCTTGCTCCAGCGAGTGGTCAGCACGGGCTGGTGGCTGCTGTTGAGGCCGAGTTGGACGCCCGACAGGCCGCTGCCGTTGCCGACGAACAGCCAGGTCGAGCCATCGGCGGGGTTGGCCCATACCGCCGGCTGCTCGCGCATGCCGCCGCCGCCCTGCGGAACGGCAAGGATCTGCAGCTCGCCGCCGACATGCGCGGGCGCGCCCGCGCCGCTCATGTTGTCGAGGTTGATCAGACGCAGCTGTGCGTCCTTGCCGACCTGCATACCCAGATGTGCGATCGTGCTTCCGACCGGCGCCGGCAGGATCGCGAGCGAGATCGAGCCGAGGTCGGTGTCGCTCTGGTAAAGGCTTTGATGGTTCGTCGGGGTATAGCTGTCGCGCGGCAGGCCGCCGCCGCTGCCGGTGCCGTCCGGCGTCAGCGCGAGCACGCTGTCGCCCCAGTCGAACCCGCCGGTATTCGCGTTGAAGTCGCCGTTGCCGGTCGCGATGTAGACGCGGCCGGTCGCGGCGTCGAACGTCGCACCGCCACGGCCCCAGATGCCGCCTTGTTGTCCGCGCCGGAACATCGGCGGATCGTCGGCGTAGTTGCAATCGTCGACGCCGGGTGTTCCATTGGATACCAGATGCGTGGTGAGGTTGCTGCACATCGCGTTGAACACGTTCTGCGCGCCGCTCGAAAGGTTGATCGAGACCAGGTGGCCCTGATAGTCGCCGCCGTCGCCGATATAGCCGTCGGTCACGACGACCAGGTAGTCCACGCCGCTCGCTGTCGCGATGGTCAGGCCGGAGGCGACTTTTTCGACATTCGGCTTAAGCGTGATCAGCTGCGGCCAGCCGCCGGCCGTGATCTCGGTACCGTCGCCGACCCGGTACTTGTGCGCGTAGCCGTCCGTGCCGTAGCTGTAGACGAACAGCCGGTTCGGATCGATGGCCGGCGATGCGGTCGTCGGCTGCTTGCCCGTGGTCTGGTGTGACCAGACTTCGCTGCCGGTGGCGGCGTCGACGGCCATGATCTTGCCGTTCTGGCTCAGGAAGAACAGCAGGTTCTTCGTGCCGCCTGGCGTGGCCACGTTGCTCAGATAGACCGGTGCGCTGTCGACACTCGCGGACAGCGTGACGGGATTTGCATAGAGCGGCACCAGCTGCGACACGTTGGCTGCGGTGATCGTCGTTTCGGCGGTGTTGTCGCCACTGTGTGTCGCGTCATAGCCGAACTGTGGCCAGTCCGCGCCGTGCGCCGAGCTTGCGAGCGAGATCGCAGCGGCGAGCGCGTTGCAGGAAACGAAACGGATCAATGCCATGATCATCCTCGGGGGCAGGGGATGCGCCGGATGTCAGGTTGCCGAACTCTCCCTCTCGGCTGCCTGACAGCGTGCGGATCGATTGTGCGTGCGATCAATTCGTTGCGTAGATGGCGCGTCGCTGCCGCGTCCTTGCGAGCTGGAAAAGTCCGGGAGGGACGGTTCCGGCATCCGGTTACGGATTCGCTCCGTCGAAACCGTCTTTGAAGATCACTTCACCCGGCGCGAATACGGCCGAGACGGGGCAGTCCCGGGTGGTTCCGCCGAGGCCGCCACCGTAGCCGTTCACCGCGCCGATCACACGACCCGCAGCGGGCGTCAGCGTGAAGCGGGCGGTGGCGCCGTCACTGACGGTCTGCGGGGTCCCGGGCGCGATCATACCCCCGCCACCGGCGGGCGGTGTAAGGATGTGCGTGACGATCGTGAACGTTGCGTTGACGATGCAGTCGGCGTTGATCGGGCCAGTCGCGCAGGTGTTGCTGACGAGATGCCCAGCACACCCGCTCGCCGCACCTGTTGGAGTGGCTTCAACCGCGATGCCTTGTCTGCGACGCTTGAATCAGCGCAGGAGCATCACCGCTGAAGCCGCTCCTGCGGGAGCGATCGAACTACTGTCCGGCCGTTTCCTTCAGGGCGATCGCGCTGATGCCGTTGTCGGCGAGCGAGCGCTTCGCGGACTCGAGTTCGCTGGCGCTCGCATAGGGGCCGAGACGCACGCGATGCCAGGTCTTGCCATTGATCGCGACCGGCTGCACCTGTGCGACGAATCCGACCATCGCGAGTTTGGCTTTCACCTCGTCGGCCGCCTTCGGGTCTGGATAGGAGCCGGCTTGCAGGATGTAGCGGCCGGCAGCGGGTGTGGCGGCCGGCGTCGCAGGCGCGGTCGCCGGCTGGCCGGTGGGGTTCGCCGCGGCATTCGCGCGCGCCTGCTGTTCAGCCTTCGCCTTCGCGGACAGCTCGGCATCCGGAATCACGACTTCGGCTTCCGGCAGCACCTGGTAGAAGTCGAAGTTCTTCTTCGGTTTGGCCTCGGCGACGGGCGGTTCGCTCTCACGCGGCGCGGTCGCTTCCGGATTCGGCTGCGGCAGGTTCTTTTTGCGCAGCAACGGTGCCCA
This sequence comes from Dokdonella soli, assembly GCF_039523175.1. Taxonomy (NCBI): domain Bacteria; kingdom Pseudomonadati; phylum Pseudomonadota; class Gammaproteobacteria; order Lysobacterales; family Rhodanobacteraceae; genus Dokdonella; species Dokdonella soli. The sequence continues at coordinate 79,028 of NZ_BAAAEU010000006.1, read as the reverse complement.
GTCCTTGCCGAGCACGACCAGCATCAGGCCGATGCCGAGCAGCATGCCGACCAGCACCCAGAGCCATGCGGGCTTCTGTGCGCCGTTGCCGCCACGGGTCGCCTGGCGCCCTTTCTTCGCTGCCATTACATGCTCTCCGGGGCGGATACGCCCAGCAGGTCGAGGCCGTTCGCCAGCACCTGGCGCACGGCCGAAGCCAAGGTGAGTCGCGCGTCGCGCAGGTCTGCGTCGTCGACGATGAATTGATGGGTGTTGTAGTAGCCGTGGAACGCGGCGCTGAGCTCGCGCAGGTAGGTCGCGATCAGGTGCGGTTCGAGATTCTGCCCGGCCGTCTCGACGACTTCCGGATAGCGCGACAGCTCGGTCATCAGCGCCTGCTCGTGCTCGCTGTCGAGGCGTACGAGCTGCCTGAGGCCGTTGTCGCGGTCCCAGACGAGGCCGCGCTCGCCGAGCTGGCGCATCACGCTGGCGACGCGCGCGTGCGCGTACTGGATGTAGTAGACCGGGTTGTCGTTGGTCTGCGCACGGGCGAGGTCGATGTCGAAGATCAACTGCGAATCGGACTTGCGCGCGATCAGGAAATAGCGCGTTGCGTCGCGGCCGACCTCGTCGATCAGGTCGCGCAGGGTCAGGTAACTGCCGGCGCGCTTGGAAAGCTTCACTTCCTCGCCGCCGCGCATCACCGTGACCATCTGGTGCAGCACGTATTCGGGCCAGCCCTTCGGGATGCCGGCATCGAGCGCCTGCAGCCCGGCCTTCACGCGCGCGAGCGAGCCGTGATGGTCGGAGCCGAGTTCGGTGATCGCGCGTTCGTAGCCGCGCAGCCACTTGCTGCGATGGTAGGCGACATCGGGCAGGAAATAGGTGTAGGTCCCGTCCGATTTCCGCATCACGCGGTCCTTGTCGTCACCGAAGTCGGTCGTGCGCAGCCACAGCGCGCCGCCTTCCTCGTAGGCATGGCCGTGCGCGACGAGTTCCTTCGCTGTCTCCTCGACCTTGCCGTCCGCGTACAGCGAGGACTCGAGGAAATACACATCGAACGCGACGCCGAACGCGCGCAGGTCCAGATCCTGCTCGCGGCGCAGGTACGCGACCGCGAAGCGGCGGATCGCGTCGGGGTCGTCTACATCGCCGGTGCCNNNGTCCGCATGCACGGACTCGTGGTCCAGATACGCGCGTGCGACGTCCTTGATGTAGTCACCGCGGTAGCCGTCGGCCGGCCAGCGCGCGTCGTCCGGCTCGATGCCGCGCGCGCGCGCCTGCACCGACAACGCGAGATTGTTGATCTGCGCACCGGCATCGTTGTAGTAGAACTCGCGCACGACGTTCCAGCCGTTCGCATCGAGCACGCGCGCGATGCAGTCGCCGATCGCGGCGGCGCGGCCATGGCCGACGTGCAACGGGCCGGTCGGATTCGCCGAGACGAACTCGACCCCGGCCTTGTGGCCTTTGCCACTGGTGCCACGTCCATAGGCGGCGCCCAGTTCGAGCGCGGCGCGCACCTCGCGCTGATAGGCGGCGGGGCCGAGGAAGAAGTTGATAAAGCCGGGGCCGGCGATCTCGACCTTCGCGATTTCCGTGTTGGCGGGCAGCGCCGCGACCAGCGCCGCGGCCAGATCGCGGGGTTTCTTGCCGGCCTGTTTGGCCAGCAGCAGCGCTACATTGGTCGCGAAATCGCCGTGCTCGCGATTCTTCGTGCGTTCGACGACAAACGCGGGCGCATCGCCGGTCGGCAGGGTGCCGTCCGTGCGCAGCACGGTGATCGCATCGAGAACGAGGTCGCGGAGTTGGTCTTTCACGGGTCGGATCGCTGGAAAAGCCGCGCATTGTAGCGGTCTGCGCGGCGTTCCCGAAATCCGCGTCGACTGGCCGGACGACCGGAGGATGGCCGTGCCATCGCGGCTGTCATCGAATCGTCGCGAAGAAGGGCTACCGTGGCGTCCTGTCGCGCCTCCCATGGCGCGGCAGGCTTCGCGTCAGAGCGGCAGCAGGTGTTCGTTTGGAGTGGGTGGCGTGCGGGATGCGCACGGCGCCTTGGGTGCAGGGACGCACCGATCTCCGCGTTGGGACGCTCAGTCGACCAGATCCGCCAGCGTTTCACGGTACGCCGCGATCACCTGGTCACCACTCTCCGGCCGTCCATGCACCGCGATCCGCGCGCGCAGGCCCATGCACAGCGCTTTCAGCTTCGACGCGTTCGCTTGTTTGCCGCTTTCAAACGCGGCGCGGCCGGGCTCGGACTGGAAACGGTGCAGCTCGAAGAAGAAGCGGTCCTGGCCATCGGTCAGGAAGCCGAGCACCGGTAGTGCGCTTTCGCCGGCGGATAGTGAGCGGCCGCTCAGCATCTCGCGCTCGCGGCACAGGTTTTCCGCGGTGGTCGCGAACTTCCGAAACGGCTCGGCGACATTCGCGGTGTCCAGATCGGCGGCGACCAGGGCCAGCTGCCGCGCGTGCAGCAGATCGGCATCGGCGCGCCAGTCCGGTCGCCGCGCGTCCAGCGTCTGGTCGAGCCGGGCCGCCAGTGCGCCACCGTTCTGCACGAGATCGGCCGCGTTGTAGAGATGGCCGCCCGGCAGCGGCCGCGCGTCGAACGTGCTGCCGGCGATCATCAGCTCGGTCGCCGTGTAGAGATCCGCGTCGCGCTCGCGCGAAAAGCCGCACGCATCGAGGATGCGCTGGGTTTCCTCGATGCTGGCGCGTTCGTTCGCACCGACCCCGCCGACCAGCTGCGGCGCTTCGCGCTGACGCAGGTCGTGACCGGCGCCGAACAGCATCAGCGCGCAGCCGTCGCGCAGCGACAGCCCGTCGGCGCCGAGCGTGTCGCAGAGCCGGTCGATGCGGCCAGCGCAGATCTCGAGGATATGACCCTCGTTGTGGTAGGCGTGGAAGTCGGTGCCGAGAGAGCCGTGGCGCAACGCGAGTCGCGCGTAGGCGAGGCGCACCGCGTCCTCGGTGCGCGCGAGCAGTGCGAGGGCTTCTGCGTCCGGGGTCAATGCGCGCCACTGCACACGGCGGCGCGCGAGCAGCGCTTCCAGTGGCGCGGCGCGCTCGTCGAGCAGCGCGTGCGCCGTGGCGAGGTCCGGCAGACGCCGTTCGGCCTCGTCGGCTGGATAGGTGCGCGGGAATTCGAGGATCACGAATCAGGTGTTCCACCCCTGGCCCGCGGCGAGTATAGAGCGGTTTGCAGAACCGCTCCGGCATAGGGATCTGCCGTCGCGGCATGCACGAGCTTGCCGCGACCGTTTGTTTGCAAGCCGCGGCGGCTCTTGCACACGGGCTGCGTACGTGAAGGCGCAGCCGGATGCGTGCGCTGGATGCAGGCCGTGCAATTACAGCCAGCCGCGCTGCGCGAGCGAGGTCGGCGTGCCGTGGCCGATCACGAAATGATCGAGCAGGCGGACATCGATGAGTTCGAGCGCCTCGCGCAGGCGCAGCGTGATCTTGCGGTCGGCCGCGCTCGGTTCGGCCACGCCGGACGGGTGGTTGTGCGCGAAGATCACCGCAGCCGCGTTGTGGCTCAGGCAGCGTCGCACGATTTCGCGCGGATGCACGCTGGCGCCGTCGATGGAGCCGCGGAACAGTTCCTCGAACGCGAGCACGCGATGGCGGTTGTCGAGGAACAGGCAGCCGAACACCTCGTACGGATAGCCAGCCAGGCGTGACTTCAGGTAGCGCGCGCTCGCGGCCGGGTCGGTCAGCGTTTCGCCGCTGCGTAATTCCGCGTCGAGATAGCGGCGCCCGAGTTCCAGCGCGGCGCACAGACGGCACCAGGCGACCGTGCCGATGCCGGGCTTGTCCTGCGGCGCATCGAGCAGCGGCTTCAGCCCGCCTGCACCGGCGAGCAGGGCGCGGCCGAGGTCGACCGCACTCTGGCCGCGCCGGCCGGAGCCGAGGAAAACCGCGAGCAGTTCCGCGTCGGACAGCACGCCGGCACCGCGCGCCAGCAACTTCTCGCGCGGACGTTCGCCGTCGGGCCAGTCACGGATGCTCATGGGTTGAGGCCAGACAGGCCGGCGACAGGCGCGGCAGGACGAGGCAGCGGGGACGGGTTAGCGTTCATGGTCACACTCTAGCGATCCGCCGGTGCGGGCCCGAGCGGCGGCGGTCGCGAATTTCAGTAAGCTACGCGCTCATCCTCCTGTCCGCGGTCTCCTACATGACTGATCGAAGTCTGGCCGGCGTGCGCGTGCTGCTCGGCGTCTCCGGTGGTATCGCCGCATACAAGGCCGCGGAGCTGGTGCGCCGGCTGCGCGATGCGGGCGCCGAGGTGCGCGTCGTGCTGACCGAGAACGCGGCACGCTTCGTAACCGCGCTGACCTTCCAGGCGTTGTCCGGCCATCCGGTGCGGACCAGCCTCTGGGACGAGTCGGCCGAAGCCGCGATGGGCCATATCGAGCTTGCGCGCTGGGCCGACGAGGTGTTGATCGCGCCAGCCTCGGCCGATTTGATCGCGCGGCTCGCACACGGCCATGCCGGCGATCTGCTGACTACACTGTGCCTCGCGACGGCCGCACCGGTGTCGCTGGCGCCGGCGATGAACCAGCAGATGTGGGCGCATGCGGCGACCCAGGCGAACCTCGGCACGCTGCGCGAGCGCGGCGTGCGCGTGCTTGGACCGGCCTCCGGCAGCCAGGCCTGCGGCGAATTCGGCAGCGGACGCCTGCTCGAGGCGAACGAACTGGTCGCCGAGCTGGTTGCCGCGCGCGGTCCGCGCGAACTGGCGGGCATGCGCTTCCTGGTCAGCGCCGGCCCAACCTACGAAGACATTGATCCGGTGCGTTTCGTCGGCAACCGCAGCTCCGGGCGCATGGGCTTCGCGATCGCGGAAGCGGCGGCGCACGCCGGCGCAGCGGTGACCCTGGTCGCTGGTCCGGTCGCGCTGGCGACACCGGCCGGCGTCGAGCGCGTCGATGTGCGCAGTGCGCGCGAGATGCGCGCTGCGGTGCTGGCGCGCACGGCCAGCAATGACGTGTTCATCGCAGCCGCGGCGGTCGGTGATTTCCGTCCGCAGGCGGCGCTGCCGCAGAAGTTCAAGAAGGGCGGCGCCGCCCTCGAGCTCGCGCTGGTCGAGAACCCGGACATCCTCGCCGAGGTCGCCGCGCTGCCGGCGCGGCCGTTCGTGGTCGGCTTCGCCGCCGAGACCGAGAACGTGGAGGCGCATGCGCGCGACAAGCTCGAGCGCAAGCGGCTCGACCTGATCGCCGCGAACCAGGTCGGTGCCGGGCTCGGTTTCGAGCGAGGCGACAATGCCCTGCTGCTGCTCTGGCCCGGCGGCCGCGAGGAACTGCCACGCGCAGACAAGCGCGAACTGGCGCGTCAGCTGCTCGCGCGCATCGCGCACCTGCGCGCCGCTCGCTCGGGGACCCACGCATGACTCCGCCCTCAGCCCTCGGCTCGCAGCCCTTCGCTGTCCATCGCGCGATCCAGCTCAAGATTCTCGATGCGCGGCTCGGCACGGAATTTCCGTTGCCGGCGCCGGCGACCGAGGCGTCCGCCGGCGTCGACCTGCGCGCGATGCTGGACGCGCCGCTGACTCTGGAGGCCGGCGCCAGTGCGCTGATTCCGAGCGGAGTCGCGATCCATATCGAGGATCCGAACCTATGCGCGGTGGTCCTGCCGCGTTCCGGACTCGGCCACAAGCATGGCATCGTGCTTGGCAACCTGGTCGGCCTGATCGATGCGGATTACCAGGGGCCGCTGATGATCTCGTGCTGGAACCGTTCCGACGCGGTCTATACCATCGCGCCGGGCGAACGCATCGCGCAGTTGGTCATCCTGCCGGTCGTACGCGCCGCGTTCGAGGTTGTCGACGAATTCGCGCCGAGCGCGCGTGGCGTCGGCGGCTTTGGCAGTTCCGGTCGGCATTGAAGGCAGGCGAAGATGACGCGCATGGTCGAGGCCGACAGCAATCAGAAGAAAGCGGGTTCTGCGACGCGCATGCGCGCGGCGCTGGCGCCGTTCCTTCCGGACTGGCACGTACTCGTGCCGCTCGTGCTGGCCACGTTGCTGCTCGCGCTCGGCGGCTTTCTGGCCTGGCAGGGCTGGCTGGTCTGGAGCGTGCAGCACGGCACCGAAGAGGCCGACAGCGCGCGCGCGACCGCGATCACGGCGATCGCCACGCAGATCCGCCAGGCCAGCGAACGCGTGCAGCAGGCGCTCACCGACCCGACGGTGCAACAGGCGCTGGCGCAGGAAGGCGCACCCGGTCGCGATGCCGCCAGGAGCGCGTTGAAGCAGCTGCTGCCTGACCTCACCGATGCAGAATTCTTCAGCCCGGACCTCGACGAGGTGCTGTCGGGTGACCTCAAGGCCATAGGCTATGCGAAGGCCGCCGCGCTGATGCTGGCGAAAGTACACCCCGAGCATCCGCCCGCGGAGTCGCGCATCGAGCCGGAGGCGGGCCGCCAGCTGATGCTCGCGCTGCCCGCATCGGTCGACGGCAAGGTAGTCGCGTTCGCGGTCGCGGAATTCCCGTTCGCGCCGATTCTCGCTACCTTCCGTCGCGCCCCGATCAGCGGCGCGCGCCTGGATCTGCGCCAGGGTAGCGGTCGCGGCGACTTGCAGATTGCCAGCATTGGCGCGAACAGCGGCAATTCGATCGGCGATCTCGGCGAGCCGATCCCCGGATCGAACCTGCGCATCGGCAAGGGCGAGCCGGAGTATTTCATCGTCGTCCCGCACAATGTCGGCCTGGTTGCGCTGCTGGCCGTGCTCAGCCTGTTCGGCGGCATTGTCGCCTTGTGGTTGCGCCAGGTCGGGGTGCACAGCGCACTGGCGATGCTGCACGGACCCTCGAAATCGCAGGAAAAGGAGATCACCTTGGCCCAGGCCATCAAGCAGCAGGGCGAAGCGCCGATGCCAGTCGCCGCGAAGGCGGCGGTCGCCGCAGTGGCGCCCGCGCCGAAGAAGACCGCGAACGACGAGGCCGTCGATGTCGATCCGAGCATCTTCCGCGCCTACGACATCCGTGGCGTGGTCGGCCAGTCGCTGACTACCGGTGTTGCGCGCCTGATCGGACGCGCGGTCGGCAGCGAGGCGCGCGACCGCGGCCTGCGCGAGATCGTGGTCGGCCGCGATGGCCGCCTGTCCGGTCCGGACCTCGTCGCCGCGCTGATCCAGGGCTTGCGCTCGACCGGCATGGATGTGATCGACATCGGCGCCGCGCCGACCCCGGTCACCTATTTCGCTGGCTACCACCTGCGCACCGGTTCGGGCATCTCGGTGACCGGCAGTCACAATCCGCCGGATTACAACGGCTTCAAGATCGTGCTCGGCGGCGAGACCTTGTCCGAGGATGCGATCCAGAACCTGTTCCGGCGCATCGCCCAGGATCAGTTCGTCGAAGGCATGGGTGGCTTGCAGACGATCGACGTGAGCCACGACTACATCCATCGCATCACCGACGACATCCAGATCGAGCGCAAGCTGAAGGTCGTCGTCGACTGCGGCAACGGCATCCCGGGTGCGTTCGTGCCGGCCGTGCTCGAGGACATCGGCTGCGAGGTCGTGCCGCTCTACTGCGATGTCGACGGTACCTTCCCGAACCACCATCCCGACCCATCGGACCTGCACAACCTGCGGGACCTGATCCTGTCGGTGAAGCAGGTTGGCGCGGATATCGGCTTGGCCTTCGATGGCGACGGCGACCGTCTCGGCGTGGTCACCGCGAGCGGCGAGGTGATCTTCCCGGATCGCCTGCTGATGCTGTTCGCGATCGACATCCTGACCCGCAACCCGGGTGCGACGATCATCTACGACGTGAAATGCACCGGCCACCTGCAGCCGCTGATCCTGCAGCACGGCGGCAGCCCGCTGATGTGGCGCACCGGGCATTCGTTGATCAAGGCGAAGATGCGCGAGACCGAGGCCGCGATGGCCGGCGAGATGAGCGGCCATTTTTTCTTTGGCGAGCGCTGGTACGGTTTCGACGACGGCATCTACGCCGCCGCGCGGCTGATGGAGATCCTGGCCAGTGACGTCGAGCAGCGCACCCCGCAGCAGATCTTCGACACCCTGCCGAAGGGCGTGTCGACGCCGGAACTCAAGATTCCGATGCGCGAGGGCGAGCACTATCACTTCATCGACATGTTCCGGCAGAAGGCGACGTTCGAGGGCGCGCGCCTGACCACGATCGACGGCGTGCGCGCAGATTGGCCGGACGGCTGGGGCCTGGTGCGCGCGTCGAACACGACGCCGGTGCTGGTGCTGCGTTTCGACGCTGACAACTCGCAGGCGCTCAAGCGCATCCAGGACGTGTTCCGCGCGCAGTTCGCGGCGCTCGATCCGTCGCTGCCGCTGCCGTTCTGAGCCGGGGACGGGATAGAGCGCTGCAGTCGTCTCGGCGTCCCTGCCGTCTGCGGTACCTCTGCTACTGCTGGTGGGGCTCGACGAGCTTCGCCTTGAGCTCGCGGTAGCGCGTTGTCTCGCCTTCGAACTGGGACAGCGCGGTGTCACGCTCGTACTGGCGGCGCTCGACCGCGAGGCGCTGGTCGTCGACCTGCTTGCGCATCGCTGCGAGCTGGCGCGCTTCCGGGTCCGGCAGCGCCTTGTTGGCACGCTCAGCATCTGCGGCGCGTCCGAGCAGGTCGGCCAGCGTCTGTTCCTGGCTGCGCAGGCTGATTTGCGCCGCCACGATCTGCTGGTTGAGCATCTCGAGCTTCTGCTGCTGCGAGCGCTTGAGGTCGGCTTCGGTCGGATAGCCGGAGAGCATCCGCGCATCCGCGCGGGCGTGCTCGTCCACCTGGTCGCGCTCGGCCTTCGCCTTTGCGAGCTCGGCTTTCGAGGCGGCCAGTTCCTCGGCGGTCTTGGCGCGCTCGACGCGCTTGATGACGATGCCCTGCGGGCTGACCACCTCGTAGCCGAGCTTTGCGGCTTCGGGAGGAAGCGCGTCGCTGTAATGCAGGTTGCCACCGGCGTCGTGCCACTTGAAGCGGTTGTGGTCCAGCTCGCTGGCGGCAAGGGTGCCGCCCGCCGAGCCGGCGGCCAGTAGGGCGGCGAGCAAATGTGGCAACGAAACGCGCGGCGACGAACAACGCATGGCAGGTACCTCCCGGCCCGAGTATAGGCGAGGCACGCGCCCGTGCGCTGGGCGCCGGTTCATACCCCGTAGCGCGTCCGATACTCGGTCAGGTGCTGCCGATGACCGGCGAGTTCGGGCTTGTCGGCCGCGTAGGCGAGCAGGTCGGTCAGCCGCGCGATCGCAAAGGTCGGGATGCCGTATTCGGCGCTGAGCTCCTGCGTGGCCGAGAGCGTGCCCTGGCCGCGTTCCTCGCGGTCCAGCGCGATCAGTACGCCGGCCGGCGTCGCGCCGGCGGCGCGGATCAGCGCCAGCGACTCGCGGATCGCGGTGCCTGCGGTGATCACGTCGTCGACGATCAGCACGCGGCCCTGGAGTGGCGCGCCGACCAGCAGGCCGCCCTCGCCATGGTCCTTCGCTTCCTTGCGGTTGTACGCGAACTTGAGGTCGCGGCCGTGCTGCTCGGCGAGCGCGGCCGCGGTGATCGCGGCCAGCACGATGCCCTTGTAGGCCGGCCCGAACAGCATGTCGAAACCGATGCCCGAGGCGGCTGCCGCGTCGGCGTAGGCGCGTCCGAGTGTCGCCAGCGCGGCACCGGAATCGAACAGTCCGGCATTGAAGAAGTACGGGCTGACGCGGCCGGACTTCAAGGTGAACTCGCCGAAGCGCAGCACGTTGCGGGCGAGGGCGAGATCGAGGAACGCGCGTTGGCTTTGCAGCATGGGATTCGGGAGTCGGACTGTGGAGGCAGGATTGCCGGAACGAACAGCGTAGCTCGCCTGAAGGGCGAGCCGCGGGATGCGGCGAGTCATTCGGGAACCGGATTATGCAGTTCCCGCCGTTGTCGCGGAAGTCGCGAGCGTTCTGCGGACACCGGGTTCCAGTGTTCGCCGGAATGACGACTTCAAGCGGGCCGCTTCGGGTAGGCTTGCATTGATTCCCCAATTCCCGATTCCCCACTCCCCGTGAAAATCATCAGCTTCAACGCGAACGGCGTCCGCTCCGCAGCGAACAAGGGTTTCTTCGACTGGCTGCGCCAGCAGAAGGCCGACGTGGTCTGCCTGCAGGAAACCAAGGCGCAGGAGGACCAGCTCACCGATCCGATGTTCCGTCCGGACGGCCATCACTGCTTCTATCGTGACGCGACGACCAAGAAGGGCTACAGCGGCGTCGCGATCTATTCGAAGCGCGAGCCGGACGAAGTGCGCACCGCACTCGGCTGGGCGCCATTCGACGACGAAGGCCGCTACATCGAGGCGCGCTATGGCAACCTCAGCGTGGTGTCGTTCTATATCCCGTCCGGAACTTCGGGGGAGGAGCGCCAAGGCTTCAAGTTCGAGGTCATGGACTGGCTCAAGCCCGTGCTCGATGGTTGGCTCGCCAGCGGCCGCGAGTACGTGCTGTGCGGCGACTGGAACATCGTGCGCAGCCGCCTGGACATCAAGAACTGGAGCTCGAACCAGAAGAATTCCGGCTGCCTGCCGCCCGAACGCGCGTGGCTGAATGCTCAGATGGGCGCCGACGATGGCAGCGACGGCACGCCGCCCGCGAAAAAGGGCTGGGTCGACACCTACCGCGCGTTGCATCCGCAAGGCCAGGACTACACCTGGTGGAGCAATCGCGGCGCCGCGCGCGCGAACAACGTCGGCTGGCGTATCGACTACCAGTTCGCCACGCCGGGCCTGCGCGAACGGTTGAAGGCCTGCTCGATCCATCCCGAGCCCCGTTTTTCCGACCACGCACCCTACGTCGTCGATTACCGTGCCTGAGGCGCCCGCAGCCGTGGCCGCGGCAGCCGAACCGAAGCCGGCCAGGCCTTCGGTCTGGAAGGCCTTCGCTCAGCCAGCCGCGTGGACGATGTTCCTGTTCGGTTTTTCCTCCGGCCTGCCGTTCCTGCTCGTCGGCGGCACGCTGGCGTACTGGCTCAAGGAACACGGCATCGTCCTGAGCGAAATCACGGTCATCGCCAGCGCAGGCATGTTGTACGTGTTCAAGTTCCTGTGGGCGCCGCTGCTCGACCACTGGCAGGCGCCGGGTTTCGCGCGCCTCGGCCAGCGTCGCGGCTGGCTGCTGCTGGCGCAGCTCGGCGTGATCGCGGGGCTCGTCGCGATGGCGCTGCTGACCCCGGCGCAGCTTCCGTTCTTCATCGTTGCGACCGTCGCCGCCGCCTTCTTCGGTGCGACGCAGGACATTGCGGTCGATGCGTGGCGCATCGAGATCGCACCGCCGAACCAGCAGGGCGCGCTGGTGGCGACATATTCGCTCGGCTATCGCATCGCGCTGATGGCGGCCGGCGCATTCGCCTTGATCCTCGCCGACCATGTTCGCTGGAATCTGGTCTATCTGGCGCTCGCGGCGTTGATGCTGATTCCGATCGCAGCCAACCTGTATGCACGGGAACCGGTTGCGTCGCACCGGTTGCCGGCGGACTGGCGCGAGGCGATGCGCTACGCGGTCGCCGATCCGTTCGCGGATTTCTTCCGCCGCTACGGCGTCGTGCTGGCATTGGCGACGCTCGCGTTCCTGCTGCTGTTCAAGATTCCGGAGCAGGCGACGATCGGCGGCATCATGGGCCCGTTCTACCTCGACATGGGCTTCAGCAAGACGCAGATCGGTGCGATCACGAAGGTCTATGGCATCTGGATCGGCATCGTGGGCGCCTTTGTCGGCGGTGCGATGGTCGTGCGCTGGGGGCCGTGGCGACCGCTGTGCGCGATGGTCGTTCTGTGCGGCAGTTGCAACCTTCTCTACCTGTTGCTGATCGCGTTTCCGGGCAACCCGTGGATGCTGACGGTGGTGATCTCGGCCGAGAACTTCACGCTCGGCATGCTCGGGCCGCCGACGGTCGCGTTCCTGTCCGCATTGGTCAATCGCGAGCACACGGCAACGCAGTACGCGCTGTTGAGTTCGCTGGTGAACCTGCCGGGCAAGGTGCTCGGCATCTTCGCCGGCGGGATCGCGATGCAGGTCGGTTACGGGGCTTACTTCGTGATCACCGTGCTCGCGCTGGTTCCGGCGACCGTGCTGCTGATCTGGCTGTGGCCGCGCTACCGCGACGTCGGTAAGGAAGGCGCCGGATAGACCGCGCCGAGCAGGCGCGGACCGCGCGCGCCGGTCACGGCCGGCAGGTTGCCGGGTTCGCCGCTGAGGCGCGCGCGCGCGAGCCAGGCGAAACCGGCCGCCTCGACATAGTCGGGATCGAGGCCGAGCATCGCCGTGGTGTCGACGCGCACGTCCGGGAGTTCGCTGCGCAGCGCATCCATCAGCATCGGATTGTGCACGCCGCCGCCGCAGGCATAGACCTCGCGCGCGCCGCGGCCGTGCGCGCGCAGCGCATCGACGATGCTGCGCGCACTGAGCGCCAGCAGGGTGGCCTGCACGTCGGCTGGCGCAAGGCCCGCCGGCAGCCGCGCATCGAGCCAGTCGAGATTGAAAACTTCACGACCGGTGCTTTTCGGCGGCACGGCCGCGAAATACGGATCGTCCAGCCAGCGTGCAAGCAGCGTCGTATCGACCCGTCCGCTGCGCGCCCAGGCGCCGTTGTCGTCGCGCGGCGTGCCCAGATGGCGCGCGGCCCAGGCGTCGAGCAGGCAGTTCGCCGGGCCGGTGTCGAAGCCGAGCACGTCGTGGCTGGCGCAGAGCACGGTGACATTCGCAATGCCGCCAAGGTTGAGGATTGCGCGCGGAACCGCCGGGTCGGCGAACACCGCTGCATGCAGGGCAGGCAGCAGCGGTGCGCCTTGGCCGCCGGCGGCCAGATCGGCGCGGCGAAAATCCGCGACGGTGAGGATGCCGGTGCGCTCGGCGATCACGCTCGGATCGCCGATCTGCAGGGTGAACGGAAGCGCGCCATGCGGCCGATGACGCACGGTCTGGCCGTGCGAGCCGATCGCGGAGACGGCGGACGGACCGATTCCGGCTGCGCGTAGCAGCGCCTGCGCGGTATCCGCGAAATGTTCGCCGATCTCGACGTCGAGTCGCCCGTAGTCGTCCAGCGTGATCGCCGCACGGCTGGTCGCCAGCGCGAGCACGCGTTCGCGCAAGGAGTCGGGATAGGGCATCGTCTGCGCCGCGATGACCTGCAGCCGCGGCTCGAAGCGCACCAGCGCCGCGTCGATGCCGTCCGCGCTGGTACCGGAGATCAGGCCGAGATAGAGCGACGCGCTGGCCGCCACGCCAGGCTCAATCGTTGGCGCGGGCAAGCTGCACGCCGTCGACGATCTTGAGCTTGGCGAGCATCGGCGCCGTCTTCTGCCGGAACTGCGCGAGCTGCGCCGCCGGCAGCGGTTCGGCGATCGGCAGCGTCACGGTCAGCGGATTGCGATGGTCGCCATCGACGCGGAATTCGTAGTGCAGGTGCGGGCCGGTGGCGAGGCCGGTCATGCCGACGTAGCCGATGGTTTCGCCCTGGCGCACACGCTGGCCCATCTGCTCGCTGGCGAAGCGTGACATGTGGCCGTAGGCGGTGCTGATGTGGGTGTTGTGCTGGATGATCACGAAGTTGCCGTAACCGGATTTCCAGCCGCGGAACACGATCTTGCCGTCGCCGGCGGCGCGGATCGGCGTGCCGGTCGGCGCCGCGTAGTCGACGCCCTTGTGCGCGCGCATGTAGCCGAGAATTGGATGCATGCGGCCGGTCGAGAACGTCGAGGAGATGCGCGTGAATTCGACCGGCGTGCGCAGGAACGATTTGCGCAGCGGGCGGCCGGCCTCGTTGTAGAACATCGTCTCGCCGTCCGCGTTCGTATAACGGATCGCGGTGTAGCGCTTGCCCTGGTTGATGAACGTCGCGGCGATGACGTCGCCGTCGCGCAGGTGTTCGCCCTCGCGGTAGACGTCGTCGTAGATCACGCTGAAGCTGTCGCCCTCGCGCAGGTCCTGCGCGAAATCGATGTCGTAGCCGAATGCATTGGCGAGCTTGAGCACCATCGCATCGCTGAGGCCGGCCTGTTCGCCGGCATAAAACAGCGAGCGCGTGACGACGCCGTGCGCGACATGCGTGCGGCGCTCGACCGCACGCTCCTCAGCCGCTTCGGTCACGCCGTCCGTGCTGAAATTCAGGACCACGCGCGTCGCGTCGCCGCGCTCAAAGCGCATGGCGGTCAGGCCGCCGTCCTTGTCGAACGCGAACGCGAATTCCTGGCCGGGGCGGATATGGCGCAGCGCGGAAGCGTCGTCCTGCGAATCCAGCGCGCGTTGCAGGTCGGTCGGCCCCAGACCCTGCTCGCGGAAGATGTCCGACAGCGACTGGCCGGCACGCACGTTGACGATGCGCCATTCGGGTTGCGTCGCGCCGTTGACACCGTAGGCGCCAATCGTTGGATCGGCCTCGCTGCCGGGAGGCAGTTGCGGCAGGTCGAGCGCCATCGTCGTGTACGGTGTCGGCACGGGCTCGTGGCGCGTGGCGTTCGCCCAAGTCGGAATCACGATGCCGACCAGTGCGGTCAGCAGCAGTGCGACGCCGCCGAGGATCCAGTGTTCCGCGCGCCAATTGATCGGCGACGCGGCGACGTTCTGCATGAACGTCCAGGTCGACGAGCATCGGGAGTAGAAATGAAAGTGTCGGCGTTGCGTGTGGCGACGGATCGCGAGGCGGCGGGTCTTGTGACGCGCGGGTTTGAGGTCGTGCTGGAGGTCGGTCACAGGTCGCAGTCCGGTCGATCGCGCGGTACCATAAGGGGGTTGTGCGCTCGCCGTCAATGCCAATGGCGACAAGGGGTTGCGAGCGATCTTTGGCTAACAATTTATTAACCGGCATGCCCGTTTCGGGTGCCGGAAAACGACAGTCGTACATTGTGCAGACGCACATTTCGCGCGGCCCCCGGATGACGCTAAGGAATCACATGACGGATATGCAAAACGCGCTCGATCTGATCGGTCGCGGCGCCGACGAAATCATCAAGCGCGACGAACTGGAGGCGCGGCTCAAGCTTGGCCGGCCGCTGCGCATCAAGGCCGGTTTCGACCCGACCGCGCCGGACCTGCATCTGGGCCATACCGTGCTGCTCAACAAGATGCGCCAGTTCCAGGATCTCGGCCATCAGGTGATCTTTCTGATCGGCGACTTCACCGGAATGATCGGAGATCCGACCGGCAAGAACGTGACGCGCAAGCCGCTCACACGCGAGGACGTCGAGGCGAACGCAAAAACCTATGCCGATCAGGTCTTCAAGGTGCTCGACCGGGAGCGCACCGAGGTGCGTTTCAACTCCGAATGGTTCGGCGCGATGTCCGCGGCCGACATGATCAAGCTGGCCGCGCAGCACACGGTCGCGCGCATGCTCGAGCGCGACGACTTCGCCAAGCGCTACGCCGCGCAGCAGTCGATCGCGATCCACGAGTTCCTGTATCCGCTGGTGCAAGGCTACGACTCGGTCGCGCTCAAATGCGATGTGGAGCTCGGCGGCACCGACCAGAAATTCAATCTGCTGATGGGCCGCGGCCTCCAGGAGCATTACGGCCAGCCGGCACAGATCGTGCTGACGATGCCGTTGCTCGAGGGGCTCGATGGCGTCGCCAAGATGTCGAAATCGCTCGGCAACTACATCGGCATCAACGAGCCGCCGAACGAGATCTTCGGCAAGGTGATGCGCGTCTCCGACGAGCTGATGTGGCGCTATTTCGAACTGCTGTCGTTCGAGAAATCCGTGGCGGATATCCAGCGCCTGCGCGGTGCGATCAACGCCGGCACAGCCAATCCGCGCGATTGCAAGATGGAGCTCGCGGCCGAGCTGACGGCGCGCTTCCACGGCCGCGCGGCGGCGGAGGCGGCGGTTCGGCATTGGCACGATGTCGTGCAGGGCGGCGGCGTGCCGCAGGACATCACGACACTGGAGATCGGCGTGCCGGCGGAAGGCATCCGCATCGGCGCCCTGCTGAAGGCGGCGGGGCTTGCGCCGAGCACATCTGAGGCGGCGCGCAAACTCGGTGAGCGTGCGGTGCGTGTCGACGGCGCAGTCGTCGAGAGTCGCGAGCTCACGTTCGGCGTCGGCGCCGAGCACCTTCTGCAGCTGGGCAAGCGCGGCTTCGCACGCGTGCGCCTGGTCGCGCTGTAAGCCGTGCAGCGGGCGTGCTCGCGATGACGATGAGAACATCGCGCAGAGGGGGTTGACGGATCCGGATTTGGTTGTAGGATTCGCGGCCCTTCGTTGAGCGGCCCGAACCGGGCGGCAAGCGAAAGCGGCAGCCTTCCGGGCTTGTTCGCAACGCGAAGCAGAACATCGCAACGCGGGTGTTGACGAATCGGAAATTGGTTGTAGGATCCGCGGCCCTTCGTTGAACACCTGAGCCGGGTGATCGGCGCAAGGGCGACCTCCCGGGGTCGTCCGCAGCGCGAAGCAGAAAGTTGCCTCGCAGGTGTTGACGAGTCGGGAATCGGATGTAAGATGCGCGCCCCTTCGACGGGTGGCTCGAAAGAGCGAAACGGCGAAGGTGTCGACCAGCGAAAGCCGGTCGGCACGAAGCGAAAAGAAAGTCGCTTCGAAGTGTTGACGGATACGAAATACGATGTAAGATATGCGGCTCCCTTCGACGAAATGTCTTTGGGCGCGGGACGAAGAAAACCCCGCAAGCCTTTGATCTTTGAAAGTGTGCGCAGGTAACTTGTGTGGGCGCCTTGTGGTGGATGAAAGTCCATCGATACAAAGTGCGTCCAAGCAAACGTCAAAGCAGCAATGTTTTACGCAAAGCTTGGTTCACACTCAGAAGTTTGACCGAAGGGCTTCGGCCTGGAAGTCTGCAATTTCAACTGAAGAGTTTGATCCTGGCTCAGAGTGAACGCTGGCGGCAGGCCTAACACATGCAAGTCGAGCGGCAGCACGGGGGCAACCCTGGTGGCGAGCGGCGGACGGGTGAGGAATACATCGGAATCTGCCTTGTTGTGGGGGATAACGTAGGGAAACTTACGCTAATACCGCATAAGACCGAAAGGTGAAAGTGGGGGACCGCAAGGCCTCACGCGACAAGATGAGCCGATGTCGGATTAGCTAGTTGGTGAGGTAATGGCTCACCAAGGCGACGATCCGTAGCTGGTCTGAGAGGATGATCAGCCACACTGGAACTGAGACACGGTCCAGACTCCTACGGGAGGCAGCAGTGGGGAATATTGGACAATGGGCGCAAGCCTGATCCAGCCATGCCGCGTGGGTGAAGAAGGCCTTCGGGTTGTAAAGCCCTTTTGTCCGGGAAGAAATCGTACGGGGTAATATCCCGTGCGGATGACGGTACCGGAAGAATAAGCACCGGCTAACTTCGTGCCAGCAGCCGCGGTAATACGAAGGGTGCAAGCGTTACTCGGAATTACTGGGCGTAAAGCGTGCGTAGGCGGTTCGTTAAGTCTGTCGTGAAAGCCCTGGGCTCAACCTGGGAATTGCGATGGATACTGGCGAGCTAGAGTACGGTAGAGGATGGTGGAATTCCCGGTGTAGCGGTGAAATGCGTAGAGATCGGGAGGAACACCCGTGGCGAAGGCGGCCATCTGGACCAGTACTGACGCTGAGGCACGAAAGCGTGGGGAGCAAACAGGATTAGATACCCTGGTAGTCCACGCCCTAAACGATGCGAACTGGATGTTGGGCACACTTAGGTGCTCAGTGTCGAAGCTAACGCGTTAAGTTCGCCGCCTGGGGAGTACGGTCGCAAGACTGAAACTCAAAGGAATTGACGGGGGCCCGCACAAGCGGTGGAGTATGTGGTTTAATTCGATGCAACGCGCAGAACCTTACCTGGCCTTGACATGTCCGGAATCCTGCAGAGATGCGGGAGTGCCTTCGGGAATCGGAACACAGGTGCTGCATGGCTGTCGTCAGCTCGTGTCGTGAGATGTTGGGTTAAGTCCCGCAACGAGCGCAACCCTTGTCCTTAGTTGCCAGCACGTAATGGTGGGAACTCTAAGGAGACTGCCGGTGACAAACCGGAGGAAGGTGGGGATGACGTCAAGTCATCATGGCCCTTACGGCCAGGGCTACACACGTACTACAATGGTCGGTACAGAGGGTTGCAATACCGCGAGGTGGAGCCAATCCCAGAAAGCCGATCTCAGTCCGGATCGGAGTCTGCAACTCGACTCCGTGAAGTCGGAATCGCTAGTAATCGCGAATCAGCATTGTCGCGGTGAATACGTTCCCGGGCCTTGTACACACCGCCCGTCACACCATGGGAGTGGGTTGCTCCAGAAGCAGGTAGTCTAACCGCAAGGGGGACGCTTGCCACGGAGTGGTTCATGACTGGGGTGAAGTCGTAACAAGGTAGCCGTATCGGAAGGTGCGGCTGGATCACCTCCTTTCGAGTATGACTTCGCCATCCCAAGGTGCCCACACAAGATACCTGCATCCAGAGACGCGGCTCGGCCGCGAGTCCCCTCAAGGGGCCATAGCTCAGCTGGGAGAGCACCTGCTTTGCAAGCAGGGGGTCGTCGGTTCGATCCCGACTGGCTCCACCATCTGGCGCTCGCAACATTGGGTCTGTAGCTCAGGTGGTTAGAGCGCACCCCTGATAAGGGTGAGGCCGGTGGTTCGAGTCCTCCCAGACCCACCATTTTCTCTGGATCGCACACTTAAAGATTTTGAATGGCGCGACGTTGAAGTGCGCGCCATGCTCTTTGAAAACTTGGGACGTAACTAAGCGTTTTGGTTCTGCCGAACCAGACGTGTCGTTGAGGCAAGTAGGCGAAGTAAATCTTGTTGTTTGTCGTATGGCTCCGAGGCGACTTGGAGTTATATGGTCAAGCGACTAAGCGCATACGGTGGATGCCTTGGCGGTCAGAGGCGATGAAGGACGTGGTAGCCTGCGAAAAGTCCCGGGGAGCTGGCAACAAGCTTCGATCCGGGAATGTCCGAATGGGGAAACCCACTCCGCGAGGAGTATCCCAGCTTGAATCTATAGAGTTGGGAAGCGAACCGAGGGAACTGAAATATCTCATTACCTCGAGGAAAAGAAATCAACCGAGATTCCCCTAGTAGCGACGAGCGAACGGGGAAAAGCCCAAAAGTCGTGCAAGTTCTAGCGGAACGGTCTGGAAAGTCCGGCCATAGACGGTGATAGCCCGGTATGCGAAAGGGCTTGTGCGATGAAAGTGAGTAGGGCGGGGCACGTGAAACCCTGTCTGAACATGGGGGGACCATCCTCCAAGGCTAAATACTCCTGACCGACCGATAGCGAACCAGTACCGTGAGGGAAAGGCGAAAAGAACCCCGGAGAGGGGAGTGAAATAGAACCTGAAACCGTATGCGTACAAGCAGTAGGAGCCCGCAAGGGTGACTGCGTACCTTTTGTATAATGGGTCAGCGACTTACGTTTTGTGGCAAGCTTAACCGTATAGGGGAGGCGAAGGGAAACCGAGTCTGAATAGGGCGCATAGTCGCAAGGCGTAGACCCGAAACCGGGTGATCTAGCCATGCCCAGGGTGAAGGTGCGGTAACACGCACTGGAGGCCCGAACCCACTCCTGTTGCAAAAGTAGGGGATGAGGTGTGGCTAGGAGTGAAAAGCTAATCGAACCCGGAGATAGCTGGTTCTCCTCGAAAGCTATTTAGGTAGCGCCTCAGGTATCACTGTTGGGGGTAGAGCACTGTTATGGCTAGGGGGTCATCGCGACTTACCAAACCATGGCAAACTCCGAATACCAACACGTGCAAGCCTGGGAGACACACGGCGGGTGCGAACGTCCGTCGTGAAAAGGGAAACAACCCAGACCTGCAGCTAAGGTCCCAAAGTCATGGCTAAGTGGGAAACGATGTGGGAAGGCATAGACAGCCAGGAGGTTGGCTTAGAAGCAGCCATCCTTTAAAGAAAGCGTAATAGCTCACTGGTCGAGTCGGCCCGCGCGGAAGATTTAACGGGGCTAAGCCATGCACCGAAGCTCGGGGTTCACACGCAAGTGTGAGCGGTAGAGGAGCGTTCCGTACGCCTGCGAAGGTGGATCGTAAGGTCCGCTGGAGGTATCGGAAGTGCGAATGCTGACATGAGTAACGATAAAGGGGGTGAAAAGCCCCCTCGCCGAAAGCCCAAGGTTTCCTCGCGCAACGTTCATCGGCGCAGGGTTAGTCGGTCCCTAAGGCGAGGCGGAAACGCGTAGTCGATGGGAAGCTGGTTAATATTCCAGCACCGCTCGTGATTGCGATGGAGTGACGGAGAAGGCTAGGTGTACCGGGCGTTGGTTGTCCCGGGGAAAGGAGGTAGGCATTGAGGGTAGGCAAATCCGCTCTCATCTATGCCGAGCACCGAGACGAGTCCTTTGGGACGAAGTCACTGATGCCACGCTTCCAGGAAAAACTTCTAAGCTTCAGATCATGAGGACCGTACCGTAATCCGACACAGGTAGGCAGGGTGAGAATCCCAAGGCGCTTGAGAGAACTCGGGTGAAGGAACTAGGCAACATAGCACCGTAACTTCGGGAGAAGGTGCGCCCAGAACTGTGGCAACACGCGTTGCTGAGCAGTTTTGGGCCGCAGTGACCAGGCCGCTGCGACTGTTTATCAAAAACACAGCACTCTGCAAACACGAAAGTGGACGTATAGGGTGTGACACCTGCCCGGTGCCGGAAGGTTAATTGATGGGGTCAGCCGCAAGGCGAAGCTCTTGATCGAAGCCCCGGTAAACGGCGGCCGTAACTATAACGGTCCTAAGGTAGCGAAATTCCTTGTCGGGTAAGTTCCGACCTGCACGAATGGTGTAACGACAGCGGCGCTGTCTCCACCCGAGACTCAGTGAAATTGAAATCGCTGTGAAGATGCAGCGTTCCCGCGGCAAGACGGAAAGACCCCGTGAACCTTTACTATAGCTTTACACTGAACGTTGAGTTCTTCTGTGTAGGATAGGTGGGAGGCTTTGAAGTGCAGGCGCTAGCTTGCATGGAGCCATCCTTGAAATACCACCCTGAAGTGCTTGACGTTCTAACCTAGATCCGTAATCCGGATCGGGGACCGTGTATGGTGGGTAGTTTGACTGGGGCGGTCTCCTCCCAAAGAGTAACGGAGGAGCACGAAGGTACGCTCAGCGCGGTCGGACATCGCGCACTGTGTGCAAAGGCATAAGCGTGCTTGACTGCAAGATCGACGGATCAAGCAGGTACGAAAGTAGGTCTTAGTGATCCGGTGGTTCTGTATGGAAGGGCCATCGCTCAACGGATAAAAGGTACTCCGGGGATAACAGGCTGATACTGCCCAAGAGTTCATATCGACGGCAGTGTTTGGCACCTCGATGTCGGCTCATCACATCCTGGGGCTGTAGCCGGTCCCAAGGGTATGGCTGTTCGCCATTTAAAGTGGTACGCGAGCTGGGTTCAGAACGTCGTGAGACAGTTCGGTCCCTATCTGTCGTGGGCGTTGGAGATTTGAGAGGGGCTGCTCCTAGTACGAGAGGACCGGAGTGGACGAACCCCTGGTGTTCCGGTTGTCACGCCAGTGGCACTGCCGGGTAGCTACGTTCGGAAGCGATAACCGCTGAAAGCATCTAAGCGGGAAGCGCGCCTCAAGATGAGATCTCCCGGGACACAAGTCCCCTAAAGGCCCCATGAAGACTACGTGGTTGATAGGTCAGGTGTGTATCGCAGTAATGCCGAGCTAACTGATACTAATGAGCCGTGCGGCTTGACCATATAACTCCAAGACGCTTCGTCGCCTCAACGAGAGGTCTGACGGCAGCCAAACCTTATGTTACGTCCCAAGTCCCAATGCCGAGTCCGCGCGATTGCGCGACTCGCACCAGTTCCCTGGCGACCTTAGCGCTGTGGTCCCACCCGATCCCATCTCGAACTCGGAAGTGAAACGCAGCTGCGCCGATGGTAGTGTGGCTTAAGCCATGCAAGAGTAGGTCATCGCCAGGGGCTTTACCCTCGAACCCCCGCAGCAACACTGCGGGGGTTTGTTTTTGTTGCTGTCGACGCCCTGGCGCCGGCCGCAACAGGTCATCGCCAAGGGCTTCATTCAAGAATGCCTTCGCAGCACGGAGGCGCTCGTTCGTTGCGCCGCGGTGCGCCATCCGAACGCTTTTCTGAATTCGGTCAGGCATTCATGCTTCAGGCCCGTCGCAAACTACCCGCCCGATCGCACAGACTTCCTGTTCCCGAGAGCTGGGGCCGCGCTGGCTTGACCATGGCCACATGTGCCACCCTCACGAACCCGTGAATCCGCCCGATGGAATCGCCGCAGGCCAATTCGAAACGCTTCCATCCGTGGCGCGGCCAGCCGCGGGGCCCCGGCCAGCTGCCGCTGCTCGCGTTGTTGCTGCTGCAGCAGCTTCCGCTGATCGGCAATCCCGGCTACTTCAGCCACGATGAACTGCAGTGGTGGGCGCGCGCCGACGTCGCTGCCTGGCGCGAGCTGCCCTGGATCCCATGGACCGACATCGCGGTCTTTCAGTACCGCCCGCTGACGTTCAATCTCTGGCTGATCCTGGCGCACGCGCTCGCAGCGATGCCGTATCTGATGCATCTGGTTTTCGTCGCACTCGGCACGGCGAACGCGCTCCTGCTCGCTGCATGCGCGGAACGCGCCGGTGCGACGCGACGTGTCGCATCGTGCGCTGCGGTCCTGTTCGTGCTGATGCCGTACGCCGCGTACACGCACGGTTGGACAGCCACGCTGGCGGATATTCTCGTTCTCGGTGCAGGGCTCCTCGCGCTGCGCTGGCTGCAGGGCATGAACACGTCACGAGGACTGCCGGGCAGTACGCTGCTCATCGGGGCGGTCGTGGTTGGACTGATCATCACCGCGTTGCTCAGCAAGGAGTCGGCGGTCGTACTGCCCGCGCTGCTGCTGGCTGCGCTGTACCGACATCCGCGGCGCGACATCGTGTTCGCGGTCATCGCGACCAGCGCGCTGGTCGTCGCCATCTATCTCGCGCTGCGGCTCGGCGTAATCCTCGGAACGCCGCACAACGGCGGCGCCTACGCCTGGTCGCTCGGCAACGTGCCGCGACGCCTCGCCGAATACCTGCTGTTCCCGTTCGTGCCGCCGATGCTCGAGGTCGGTCCCTTGCTCGCCAAGAGTCCGGCGCGCCTCGCGGCCGCGGCACTTTGTGTCACCGCGCTGTTGGTCGCGCTCACGAGCGCCGGTTGGCGCTGGCCGGCCGCCTGGTTCGCGCTGGTCGTGACCTCGCTTGCGCCGGTCCTGATCCTCGACACGAGCTATGACCACTACGCCTACCTTGCGAGTGCGGCCGCCGTCGGCGTAACCGCGGTCGCCTGGTCGCGCATCCACAGCGCTGCGCGAGTCGTGATTCTGGTCGTCGCGACGATCGCACTCATCCATGGCGCCGCGATCATGCTGCGCATCCGCGAAGTCGGCGGTGTGCAGCAGCGTTTTCATGCCGATCTCCTGCAGCGGCTCTCTGGCCGCGAGCAGCCACTGCCCATCGCCCCATCGAACCCCGCCGATTGCTGGCTGCTGGAACGCTTTCTTGCCGACGTCCCGAGCTATCGCGGCATACCGCTCGACGGCCGCGTGCATATCGTCGGCTGTGGCGGCACCGCCGGCGCACCCGCTGAGGCGATGATGTCATCGACGGGTCGGCTCGTGGACGCGCCGCCGGGGTGACCCAGCCGACTGCGTGATCGTTGCCTCGACACGCCATGACGATCGCGTTCCGGAGTGGAGCGCCGCCGCGTCTGCGCGATAGTATTCGACGCACTCTCGCGACCCGACTCCGATCGATGCACTGCTTCGTCTACAAGAGCCTCCGCAAGGCCGATACGTATGTCTTCCTGCGCGAACGCGACGGATTCGGGGCGCTGCCGCCGGCGCTCGGCGAACCGCTGGGCAGGCTTGAGCTGGTCACGGAGATCGAATTGACGCCGCAGCGCAAACTCGCGCGCGAGGATGCCGCCGTGGTGATCGAGAACCTTGAGCGACGCGGCTTTCATCTGCAACTGCCGCCGCCGGAGCCATCCGAGCCGGGCTGAACGATCGCGTTCAGGTGAAGCAATAGCCGGTCCGTTTAACCCGCTGTTAGCCCGCAGCACGCACCGGCGTCGATATACTCGGCGCGGCGCGGCGCGGGCCGCGGAGGAGTACACACGCGGATGCCCAGACGTGCCGTCAGCCGGCTACACACGCTGTTCGCGGTGATCCGCCATCTTCTGCCAGCGTGGCTTTGCTTCGCACTCGCCGGCGCAATCGATCATCCCCTGTCGCTGGTGCCGCTGCTGGTCGCGAACGCGCTTGCGATGAGCGGCATCTGCCACGCCGTCGGCTTCGGCGCCGAGACGAGTTTTGCGCGCAGCGTCGCACGGCGCGGCCTCACCTACTTCGTCCTGTTGACCACCTACGCGGCCCTGGTCGCCGCCGTGCTCGCCGCTCCGGCCTGGTGGCTGTCACGCGACGGCACGCTGCCGGCCGCGCTCACGCTGTCGGCCGCGCTGGTGCTGACGCTGTTCGTGCTTTGGCGCGTCTGGCCCGTGTTCGCGCTGCCCTTCGTCTGGGACGATGCGTATCCGCGTGACGACGAACGCGGCTCCTGGCTGTTGACCGCGCTGCGCCGCTCGCTCGCGTTCGCGCTTCACCTGACCCGCGAGCACGACCTGTTCTTCGGCTACGGCTTGCCGGCCGGCATCGCGCTGCTGCTGCTCGCGGTCGGTGCGCTCGCGCTGGCCGGGCTCGGCGGATTCCTTTCCGGCGACACGCGCATCGCGGTGCTCGCGCTGTACGCACTGATCATCGCGCCGCTGGCGCACATCGGCATGACCAATCGTTGCGTGGGCGCGCTGCTCGCCGACGCGCGCCATCGGCATCGGCGACAGACCACACCATGCGCAGGTACCGGGCAGGCGGCCGCTGACGGGGCTCCGGCGCTACCTCCGGACATCAGCCGGGCCGAGCTCGACGCGACCCTGCTCTGCGCCACGCACTCCGCGCAGATCAATCTCGCCCTCGCCGCGCTCGAACGCGGCGCCGATCCGAACGCGTTGCCGGGACCGGATCAGCGCGACCAGCGCAGCGCGCTGATGATCGCGGTGACATTGCCGGACCTGCGCCTGCTGCGCGCGCTGATCGCCAAGGGTGCCGACATCAACAAGGCCCATGGCGGCATCACGCCGCTGATCGCGGCCACGCGCGACAGCTACGAGGGCCGCCCCGAGGCCGTCACGATGCTGCTCTCGAACGGCGCTGACGCGCGCATCGCGGACGCGGTCGGCAACACGCCGCTGCATCACGCGGCGCGCTGCGCGGAACCGATCGTCGCCGCGTTGCTGCTCGACGCGGCGGTCGACGTCAACGCGATCAACGCCGAAGGCATGACCGCACTCGGCATCGCCTGCAACAACGCGAACTGGAACGTGGCCGCGTTCCTGCTCGAACGCGGCGCGAAGCCCGACATCGCGCAGGCGCAGCCTGCGCTGGTGTTCGCGGCGAGCGTCGCCGACGACGATCCGGTCGGCGTGAAGTTACTGCTCAAGCAGCGCGCGATCGTCGATGCGCGCGCCGCGTTCGAACGCACGCCGTTGATGGCCGCGGCGCTGGCCGGTCATCCGCGCATCGTCGAGACGCTGCTCACGGCCGGTGCCGATGCGGACCTCATCGACCACCGCGGCACCACCGCGCTGATGGAAGCCGCACGCTCCGGTACGGTTGCCGCGATCCACGCGCTCGGCAAGCGCAAGGCGAACCCGGACTGTGTCGACGCGGGCGACCGCAGCGCGCTGATCATCGCCTGCCAGTCGCGTCATGCCAGCGAGGAAACCGTGCGCGCGCTGCTCTCGCTCGGCGCCGATCGTGCACGCGTCGGCGCGGACGGCAAGCGCGCGCTCGACCACGCGGCCGCCGCGGGGCGCTGGCACGTCGTCGCGCTGCTCGATCCGGCCTATCCATTGCCGAGCAATCTCGCCGGCGGAATGCCGCCCGCGCAGGTCGCGAACGCCGACCATCTTCTCGACGCGCTGCGCTTTGGCCACTGGAACGTCGCCGCCGAATTCGCCGGCGCGCTCCGCGAATGGCCGCCCGCGACACTCGCCGATCTCTATCTGGATCTTCGCGCTCCCGAACAGGGCGACGCGCGCAACTGGTTGCTCAACCACGGTCTCGACCGCGACGTCTGCACCAACGACGGTCGCCATCTGGTCGACGCGCTCGTCGCCGACCTGCCCGCGTCATGCAACGCGCTGCGAGAGCTGTTCGAGTGCGGTGCCACGCCCGGCGGCGCGGGACTGATCGCACGCGTGCTCGCGTCGGCGCCCCATGGCGCGGAAGGGCACACGGCGCGCGCGCTCGCGCGCACGCTCGTCGAACGCGGCGCCGACTGGTGCGGAACCGACGCGGGCCAGCGCTCCGCCTTGCATCTCGCGGTCGACGCCGGCGATGCCGTACTGGCGGCGCGGCTGCTCGACCTCGGCGCCGATCCGAACGCGCGCGATGCGCTCGGGCGCACGCCGCTGCATCTCGCGCTGAAGGCAGACGTCGACCGCGCGGTGCCGCTGCTGCGCTCACTCGTGCATGCCGGTGCGAATCCCGAGATAGCGACTGCGACCGGAGAGACGCCGCTCGGCCTCGCGCTCGCGCGCGGCGAGCCGGCGTTTGCACACTGGCTCGGATGGACGCGCTGGCGTCTGCCCTTGCGGCGCCTGCGAGCAGCCGACCTGCCGGCCGCCGCCGCGGATGGCGATCTCGACGCGGTCGATCGGCTGATCGCGCTGGGGTTGCCGATCGACGGCGTGGACGCTCAGGGCGCGACCGCGCTGATCCGCGCCGCCGGTTCCGGTCATGCCGCGCTGGTCGTGCGCCTGCTCGAAGCCGGTGCCGACACCACGCATGCGGCGCATTCGGGCATCCACTGCCTGGGCGCCGCGGTCGGAGCGAAACGCGAGGCGGTCGTGCGCACCTTGCTCAGCCACGGTATTGCGCCGGACACGCGCATGGCCGGCGGCGGCACCGCGCTCACGATCGCCGCGGCGCGCGGCCAGCTGCGCATCGCCGAAGCGTTGCTCGAAGCCGGCGCTGATCCGAACGCGACCGATGAGCACGGCACCGTGCCGCTGCACGCGGTCGCCCAGTACGCATTCGACAGCGGCGAGACCGCCGGTGCGCGCGACCTGTTCGAGTTGCTGCTGCGCGCCGGAGCGCGTCTCGATGCGCGCGACCAGACCGGCCAGGATACGTTGCTGGTCCTGCTCGGTGCGCGCGCGCAGCCGGGCACACGTTGCGACGCGGAGCATCTGCTGCGGCTCGCACAACTCCTGCTGGAACGTGGTGCGAGGATCGACACGCAGGACCAGCGCGGCGTCGGTGTGCTGCACGCCTGCGCGCTGCACGGCCTGTTCGGCTGTGCACGCCTGCTCAAGGCGCACGGCGCGCCGCTCGACCTGCTCGACGGCTTCGAGCGCACTGCGGCGGACGTCGCCGGCTTGCTGGGCTATGTCGACGTTGCCGCCGAGCTCGGATCGCATGCGCCGATGCCAGGCGTGCGCCAGACCCTGCGTCGTCCGGCGCGCGCGCCGGATTAGGAACTGGCGATGGGAGCCGGTCGCCGGCGAGCCTCGCAGATTCGTCATCCTGGCGAGCGCCGGGATCCGGCGTCTCTGCGGGAGCGCGCATAAAGGGCGCTGGGTCCCGGCGTTCGCCGGGACGACGGGCATGTGTTCTTTCCCGGCTCCCGGATTTATCCGCGCATGCGCCGATAGATCGCCCACGGCAGCGCGCGAACGAGCAACGCGATCAACGCGAATCGGCGCGGCAGGTACCAGCGCGCGGAGCCGCGTGCGAGGCGATCGACCACCGTTCTTGCGACGACGTCCGGATCGACAGCCGGGATCGGCAGGCGCAGGCCATGGGTCAGATTCGTCGCGAGGAAACCGAGCCGGTACAGCTGCACGCGGAGCTCGCTCGGCGGATGACGCTGGCGCAGGCTCTCGTACAGCGATTCCAGACCGCGCTTGGTGGCCGCATAGACGACATTGCGGTCGCGGCCGCGTACGGCAGCGACGCTGCCGAACAGAACGACCACGCCACGCGCGTCGAGCAGCCGCGGCAGCAGCGCATGCGCGATCGTGAGTGGGGCATGCAGGTTGATCGCGAGCAGCTCGCCGATGCGCGCTGCATCGAGCGTCAGATCGTCATCCGCGCGCGACATGCCGATCGGCAGCAACAGGGCGGACAGCGGGGACAGGCCCTCGAGCGCCGCTGCAATGCGCGCGCCGGGGTCCGCCTCGCGACCCAGATCGAGCGCCAGCGCGCGCACAGCGACGCCGTGGCGAAGATTGAGATCCGCTGCGAGCGCCTCGAGGTCGCGCGCATCCGAGGCCACCAGCAACAGGTCATGCTGGCGACGCGCGAGTTCGCTGGCCAGCGCGCGCCCCAGTCCGCTCGATGCACCGACCACGAGCGCGGTCACAGCGCGAGCCTTCGTGCGAGTTCCGACGTATGCAGGCCGCCCGGGTTGTGAGTGGCGAGACGCAGACGCGCCGCTTCGAAGTCCGCGATCGCGCGGTGCGCGATCGCCGCGTCCAGCGTCGAATCCTTGATCAGGTTCGGGCGGCCGCCGTGGCTGATCGCGATCTCCGCCAGCGTTTCGAGGAATGCCCGTTGCGCCGGCATGGCCGGCGCCGGCACGTGGATCGCGAGCGCTATGCCCTTGCCGTCGAAGCCGAAGCCCTCCGGCGTACCGGCGAACAGCTTGCTGGCGATCAGCGCGATCAGCGGTCGCGTGCGTGCGACCGTTTCAGCCAGGGCAGCGGCGAACGCATCGAAACGCGTGTGCGGAACCAGCCACTGCGCCTCGGCCATGCCGGTCCGGCCGTAGCCCGCGAAGTACCCGCGCGCCCGATTGAGCGGGAACAGCGCGTCGGCGAGGGTCATCTCGGACTGCCCCGGACGGCACCAGCGTGCGCCGAGCCAAGTGTTGGCTGCGGCGATACCGGCGCGGTTCCATAGTGCGAATGGCAGCGGTGCGATCGTTGCCGGCAGGTCGCGCGCCGGCGGCGGCAGCGCCGTGGGTCCGGCTTCGCGCGCATCGCTGGTGAGGCCGACGCGGATCACTCCGCGCCCGAAACATTGCGCGCGACCATCGTGCCAGCCATACAGCACCGGCGCGTTCGCGGCTTCGCGCAACACGCGTGCGGCTTCGGCGAGGTTCTGCACGGGTACGCGACGCATCACCAGCGCATTCGGCGGGCGAGCGAGCCGCAAGGTCGCGCGTGTGATGGTGCCGGTCAGGCCGAAGCCGGCGAAGGTCGCGTTGAACAGTTCCGCATTCCGGTTCGTGCTTGCGACCACCGTGCCGCGTGTCGGTGCGCTCAGTTCGATCGCCTCGATCTGCATTCGGAACGTGCCGTCGCGCGCCGGATTCTTGCCGTGCACGTCGGCCGCGATGCAGCCGCCGATGCTCGCGCCGGGATGGCCGGGCGCGACCGGCAGGTACCAGCCATGCGCGAGCGCGAAACGCTGCAGGTCGGCGATGCGCATGCCGGCTTCGACGGTGAGGCGGCCCGCGTCGGCGTCGAACGCGAGCAGGCGGTCGAAGGCGCCGAGGTCCTGGCTGACCGCCGCGTTGCCGAAGCTCGCGCCGACATAGGAAACACCCCCACCGCGCGCGATGCGCGGTGTGTCCGCGGGCAAAGCATCGAGCAGACGATAGCGATCAGGCTTCTGCACGCGACTGCGCGCCCGGAACTGGCGATCGAAGCTGACGAGGTCGACGTCGGCGAGTGCGTAGCCGCGCATCTCATGCATCGTCTTCGTGACCCGTATCGGCCTGGAACAGCTGTTCGAGATCCGCGCGCGCTTCCTTGGCCGACTGCAACAGCGCGGCTTCGTCGTCGTAGACCGGGTACTGGTTCGCGAGCACGCGCTCGTCGTGCTTGCGGAAACGTTGCACGTAGTCCGCCGCGGTCGCCTTGTCGTAGCCGAGCGCCTCGAATACGCCGCGCGCGATTTCCAGACTCGAGAAGAACGTGTCGCGCACGATGTTGTCGATGTTGAGATCCATCAGCTTGAACACGTGCTGGCGGTTGCGCGCGCGCGCGAACACCTTGAGGTGCGGGAAGTGGCGCTTGAGCAGGCGCGCGGTACGCAGGTTCGAATCCGGATCCTCGGTCGTGATCACGAAGATCTCGGCGCGGTCGGCCTGTGCGGCGCGCAGCAGGTCGAGTCGCGACGCGTCGCCGTAGAACACGGTGTTGCCGAAGTGACGCATGAAGTCGACCTGTTCCGGATCGGCCTCCAGTGCGGTGAACGGGATCCGGTTCGCGTTGAGCATGCGCGCGACGATCTGGCCGACGCGGCCCATGCCGGCAACGATCACACGCGGCGTCGCTGCGTCGAGCTTGTCGAATTCGCGCGTGGGTTTCGCCTTGGTGGCCGGCGCGATCTCCGCGCGCAAGCGCACCAGCAGCGGCGTCGCGGCCATCGACAACGTGATCACCAGGATCGCGAGATCGCGTTGCCCGCCGCTGATCAGCGCGTTGGCCGCGGCCAGGCCGAACACGACGAACGCGAATTCGCCGCCCTGCGCAAGCAATGCGGCGAGTGCGACTGATTGCGCGTTGTCCTCGCGCGCGGCTCCGCGCGAGACGGCATACAGGACCAGGGCCTTCAGCGCGAGCAGCGCGAGCAGCAGCGTGCCGACCAGCTGCGGCTGGCCCATCGCCATCTTCACGTCGAGCGACATGCCGACGCCGATGAAGAAAAGGCCGAGCAGCAGTCCGCGGAACGGCTCGATCTGCGCCTCGATCTCGTGGCGGTATTCCGAATCGGCGAGCAGCACACCGGCAAGGAATGCACCCAGCGACATCGAGATGCCGGCAAGCTGCATCAGCCACGCGGTGCCGATCACGACCAGCAGCGCGGTCGCGGTGAACACCTCCGGCGTGCCGACCTTCGCTGCGGCACGGAACATCGGCCGCAGCAGGTAGCGGCCGCCGACCACGACCACCGCGATGGTCAGGATCACGCGCAGTGCAGCGATCAGTTCGTCGGTCCCGCTGGCGGCGCTCGCGTGGCCGCCGCCGAGGATCGGGATCAGCGCGAGGATCGGGATCGCGGCAACGTCCTGGAACAGCAGGATCGCGAAACCGAGCCGGCCGTGCGCGCTGGTCAGTTCCTTGCGCTCGGCCAGCAACTGCAGGTCGATCGCGGTCGAGGACAGCGCGAGGCCGAGGCCGACGATCAGCGCGGCCTTCCAGCTCAGTCCGAACGCGAACGCGATGCCGCCGATCAACGCCGCGGTCGCGACCATCTGCAGGCTGCCCGCACCGAACACGCTGCGCCGCATGACCCACAGCCGCTGCGGGGAAACCTCCATGCCGATCACGAACAGCATCAGCACGACGCCGAATTCGGAGACCTGTCCGATCTGTTCGGTGTTGCCGATCAGGCCGAGCCCGGATGGTCCGATCAGCGCACCGGCACCGAGGTAGCCAAGCACCGCGCCGAGCCGCCAGCGCTTGGCCAGCGGCACCGCGATCACGGTCGCCAGCAGAAGAATGACTGCGTATTGCAGGAAGCCGTGGTTTTCCACGCGTACTCCATCGAATTCGCAGGAATTATGGCATGTGCGGTCCGCGCGATGACCGCTTCGAAGAGCCCTGCATGCAGCCGTGTCGCAGCTGCTGAGACCGGCCGGTTGCAAGCTCCCGCAGCATCCGATGCAGGAGTTCCGTCATGCTCGTCGCACCGCTGGCGTTGCCCGAACGCTCCCTGTCACGCCGTCGTGGCGCACCGACGCGCCGCACGTTGCTCGCGGGCTCCCGGCGCCGCGACGAAGCCGCCGCGTTATCGGCGCGTCCCACCGTTCTGTGCGTGTGGCTCGCGATCGGCCTGGGCGTGCTTCTGTGCATACCGGCCGCGCGCGGCGATGCACTGCTTGGCGCGACGCTGCCGTTCTGGCTGGTCGCCGCACCGTTGCTCGATCTGGCCTGGGTGAAGCGTGCGGGTCTGCTGGACACGGTGCGGCGACGGCTTCGCCTGACGCGTATGCGCAGGCGGGCCACCGGAGCCGTGCACGTGTCCGCGAAGCGCAAGGGAACGCGCCACTGAGCCGCAAGACCGTGTGCGGCACCCGGCAGGCATCGATGGCGCTCAGCTGCGCAGGCCGAGCCTCTTCCGCTCCATTCGGCGAAGGAACTCGTCCATGATGCGCCGATACAGGTCCTCGCCGAGATAGGCGTCCTCGACGCCGGCGTCGATCGACGGGTTGTCGTTGACTTCGATGACCGCGAGACGGTCGCCGGCCTGTTTCAGGTCGACGCCGTAGAGGCCGTCGCCGATCGCCGCGGTCGCGCGCAGCGCGAGCTTGACCACGTCGTTCGGCGCCTCGCGCACTGGCAAGGTCTCGAAACCGCCGGATTTCG
The DNA here is from genome assembly GCF_039523175.1 of Dokdonella soli. NCBI lineage: Bacteria > Pseudomonadati > Pseudomonadota > Gammaproteobacteria > Lysobacterales > Rhodanobacteraceae > Dokdonella > Dokdonella soli. The sequence goes on along the minus strand of NZ_BAAAEU010000006.1, from coordinate 46,738 downwards.
CGGTGCCCTTGGCACCGTGGTTGTAGATCTGCCAGTGGCCGCGCGACATGTAGTACTTGCACGCATACAGCGGCTCGCGATTGAGGATGCCGATGCGCCAGTCGAATTCGGTGAACATGAATTCCTGCGCGAGCACCAGCGCGGTGTGCTGGAACAGGTCGTCGGCCGCCTTCTTCAGGTGCTCGGCGTCCTCGACCTTGACGATGCCGCGCGAGAACGAACCGTCCGGGATCTTCAGCACGATCGGAAAGCCGAGCAGGTCGGGCAGCTCGGCGAGCTTCTTCGGCTCGTCGCGATACAGGATCTCGGTGCGCGGCGTCGGCAGCTTGCGCGACTTCATCAGGTCGTGCAGGTAGATCTTGTTCGTGCACTTCAGGATCGAGCTCGGATCGTCGATGACGACCATGTCCTCCTTCTCCGCGCGGTTGGCGAAGCGGTAGGTGTGGTTGTCGAGTGCGGTCGTCTCGCGGATGAAAAGCCCGTCGTATTCGGCGAGTTTGCTGTAGTCGTTCTTGGTGAGCGCGTCGACTTCGATGCCGAGTTCGGCGCCGGCCTCGACGAACAGCTTCAGCGCGCGCTTGTTCGACGGCGGCATCGGATCGTTCGGATCGGCCAGCATGGCCAGGTCGAAACGGAACTTCTTGCGCGCGCGCGGCTTGCGCCAGAGCTTCTTCGAGAATTTGTCGAGCGCCTGCGCGAAGCCGTCCTCCTGCGAATCGGACAGCGTGTGCAGGCCGGTCGGTTTGATCGCGGCGATCTGCCAGACCCGCTCGCGCTCGAACTCGATGCGCAGGATCGGGCACGGAAACGTCTCGAACACCTGGCGCGCAAGATCCTCCAGCGCCGGATACGAGGTCTCGCCGAAGTAGAGCAGGATGCCGAAGTCGGTGGTGTCGCGGCCGCCGGCCGGCAGGAAATTGCCGAGCTTGCCGTTGAGGTCCTCGATGTCGAGGCCGTACAGCGAGCGCCGGCGCAGGTCGTTGATCGCGCGCACCGACGGGATCACCTTGTGCCCGCGCGCCTCGGCCAGCAGCGACACGTAGTAGCCGGTGCCAAGATACTTGTAGTTGCGGCACAGGTTGATGACCTGGGTGCGCTCGTCGTCGGCGCCGATCGGCTCCTTCAGGTAGTCCTGGGCGGTGACGACATTGTCGGACGGATAGTAGGAACCCCAGTCCGAGGCTTTTTCGACGACGATGACGAGCCGGCTCATGCGGGACGCCTGGATGGAAGGTTCGAGGGCGCGAGCCGCTTCAGTTCATCGCTCGGTCGGGCAGGCATGGCGGGCGCGGCGATGGGCATGGTTTGCGGCGCGCAGTGTACACAGCACTGCGCGTTCGTGCAGCGCCGCCGGCGCGATGAAGTGAACATGAACAATCCGCCCCGGGCGCGTTGCGGTTGGCGACCGCAACGACTAGGCTGCGCGCCGTGCTGGCGCATGCCCTATCCATCCCTGCCGAGAGTCGCGCGATGACCGATGCCCATATCCGTCGCGCCACGATGGGTGATCTCGATGCGTTGGTCGAGCTTGAGAACTCGGTGTTCGAGGTCGAGCGCATGAGCGCGCGGCAGCTGCGCCGCCATCTGGAAAGCCTGAGCGCGGAAGTCTTCGTCGCTACGCGAGAACGCCGCGTGGTCGGCGCCGCGGTGCTGTTCTTCCGTCGCGCCAGCAACGTCGCACGCCTGTATTCGATCGCGGTCGCCCCCAGCGAACGTGGCGGCGGCATCGGCGAGGGCTTGCTGGTGGCCGCAGAACAGGCGGCGCGCCGGCGCGGCAGCCGCTCGTTGCGCCTCGAGGTGCGCAGCGACAACGCCGGGGCGCAGCGCCTCTACGAGCGCCACGGCTATCACCACTTCGGACTGCACCGCGCCTACTACGAGGACGGCCACGACGCGCAGCGCTACGAGAAGGCGCTGGCCTGAGCCTCAGTCGGCGCGACTGCGTTCCGCGTTCACCAGCCCGTCGCCTTGAGTTTGTCCGCGGTGGCCGCATCGGAAGGGCGTGCGACCAGTCCACCGGCTGCAGCCAGCGTCACCTCGAAGCGACCTCCGTCGACCAGCGGCAGGTACGCGGCGTTGCCATAGTCCGCGTCGACCCACGGCAGCCAGCCGGGAAAACGTTGCTTGAGTTGCCATAGATCCGTCATCGGCGAGGACGACAGCGCGACCACGCTTTTCGGCGCCGTGCTTTCCGTTGCCGTGTCCCGGTAGCGGCCGCTGATCCGGTCCAGCCGATACAGTGGCGGCGCACCGAGCACGACGGCGCGCGTATCCCATTTGATCACGCGCGCATCGAGCTGCCAGTCGTCGCCGGCGAGTTCGACCTCGCGTCGCACGCCATCCGGCGTGGCGATCGTGACCGCATAGTGCTGCGGGTCGAGCCGGCGCGTCTCGATCTGCGCGACCGGTGCCTCCGCGGCCAGGCGGCGCCAGCCGAGCAGCATGCCGCCGGCGAGGCCGCCGAGCATGGCGAGCAGCAGGAACACCAGGCACCACACCAGGCGATGCCCCGCCGCGAATCGGCGCCGACCGCGCCAGTGCCGCCGCGCACGCGCGCCTTGCGCAAGCGCGAGCAGTACGCAGAAGCCTGCGAATACGAAAAGCCCGGCAAGGAACGGCGTCAGCGACATGCTCCCAAGCATACCGGTTCGTCCGGCGAACGCTCGCTATACTTCGCACACGCCATTGCCGGACCTCGCCATGTCACGCCATCGCCCGTTCCACCGCATCGCCGTGCTCGTACTGGTCGCGTTGCTGCTCGCCGCCTGCGGCAACAAGGGGCCGCTGGTCAAGCCGACGCCGAAGCCCGCTTCAACGCCGGCACAGGCGCCCGTCGCCCAGCCGGCGCAGGCGCCGGAAGCGGCTGATCACTGACGCAGGAATCCGCGTGGGCCTTCGTTTCAGCAAGATGCACGGCCTCGGCAACGATTTCGTGATCGTCGATGGCCGCACGACACCCCTCGCGCTCGATGCGAACGCGATCCGCCTGCTCGGCGACCGCCATTTCGGCGTCGGCTTCGACCAGCTGCTGACGATCGAGCCGGCGCGCGATCCATCCTGTGCATTCGCGTACGGCATCTGGAACACCGACGGCACGCGATCGGGCCAGTGCGGCAACGGTCTGCGCTGCGTCGCGCGCTGGCTCGCACGCGCGGGCGTGCTCGCCGATGGCGTGACGCGGCTCGAGAGCCCGTCCGGTCCGGTCACGGTTGAGCTGCTGGTGGATGGCCGCGTGCGCGCCGACATGGGCGAGCCACGCTTCGATCCCGCGCTGGTGCCGATCGTCGTCGATCGCCGCTCGATCGACACGGCCAACGCGCTCTACACGATCGATGTCGCCGGCCGCGATGTCGGGATCGGCGCGGTTTCGATGGGCAATCCGCATGCGCTCGTCGAAGTCGACGACGTCGCCGGCGCGCCGGTCGAGGCGCTCGGCCCGCAGATCGAACATGCGGCTGCGTTTCCGCAAGGTTGCAACGTCGGCTTCGCGCAGATCGTTTCGCGCGATGCGATCCGCTTGCGCGTCTGGGAACGCGGCGTCGGTGAAACCCTGGCCTGCGGCAGCGGCGCCTGCGCCGCGGTTGCGGTGCTGCGCCGACGCGCTAAGCTCGACGCCGAAGTCCGCGTCGCGCTGCCGGGAGGCGAACTCGGCATTCACTGGGACGGTCCGGGTCACACGCTCTGGATGAGCGGCCCGGCGACGTTCGTGTTCGAAGGCGACTGGCACGGATGAGCGCTGACACTATCTGCAGACAACCTGTCACTCGTCGCCCCGGCGTACGCCGGGGCCTAGCGTCTTTGGGTGAACATGAAGGCACTGGGTCCCGGCGTACGCCGGGACGACGAGCTTGTGCTGAACACCGATGAGGATCCCATGAGCGAACTCAGCGTCAAGGACGGTCTCACCGCGATGGAAGTCGCGAGCTACCTGCGCCGCCATCCGGAATTTCTCAACGAGTTTCCGGATATCGCGCTCGCTCTGGTGCTGCCGCGCGAGCAGGGCTCAGCGGCGTCGCTGGCGAGCTACCAGCTCGACGTGCTGCGCGACAAGAACCGCGACCTCGGCCGGCGTTTGCACGAGCTGATCGAGATCGCGCATGAGAACGAGACGCTGATGGTGCGCGTGCACACGCTGACGCTGGCGTTGATGCGTGCCAAAACCCTGCCGGAGACCGCGAGCTCGGTGGCGGCCGCGCTGACCGAGGACTTCAACACCGATCTGGTGCGCCTGGTGCTGTTCCGCGCCGATCCCGATCTGCCCGCCGCCGAATGGCTGATCGCCGAACCCTCGGGTGCGGCTGCGTTCCCCGCGTTCACCGAATTTTTCAAGCGCGCCGAGCCGCTGTGCGGGCGCCTGCAGCAGGACAAGCTCGATACGCTGTTTGGCGCGAAGGCTGTCGAAGTGCATTCGGCGGTGCTGCTGCCGATCGGCTCGGTCGGAATGCTCGCGGTCGGCAGTCATGATGCGAACCGCTTCCATCCGGGCATGGGCACGGTGTTCCTGAAGCTGATCGGCGAGGCAGTCTCGACTGCACTCGCGCGCTTCCCGCGTTGAGAGCCTGCTCATGGTCTTCCAACATCCCGCGTTGCTCCGCAGAGGCTGTCAGGTGGTAGTGCGTTGCGCCGGACAGGCTGGCTGCCTTTCCAAGCGACGCGCTGCCGCATGGCGGCCTCTGCGGAGCAACCCGAAGGGCCGGGTCGGTTTGTCCGCAGGCCTTCGTCATCGCTCGGTCGTGGATCGGCATCCACTCCCTCGCTCTTCCTCGCCCTGCGAACAAACCGGCTCCGGCGCGGGACGCTGGAAGACCATGAGCAGGCTCTAATGACCGCGACGCTCGCCGGCAGCGTCGACCGGTTCCTGGGTTACCTGAGCCACGAACGCCGCTACGCGCCGAGCACGATCGAACACTACGCGCTTGCACTGGCGCGGCTGCTCGATTTCGCCGAAACGCAAGGTCTGCGGCTGTGGCGCGAACTCAAACCCGACCAGGCGCAGGCGCTGCTCGCCGAAGAGCATCGCGTCAAGCGCTACTCGCCCGCGACCCTGCGCGGGATCGCCTCGGCCTGGCGCAGCTTCTTCCGCTTCCTCGCACGCGAGGGCGAAGTGGTGACCAATCCGGCGATCGGGCTGCGCTCGCCGAAGGTCAAGCGCAAGCTGCCCGAGGTGCTCGATGCGGACGAGATGGCCCAGCTGGTCGAAGTGCCCGGCGACGATGCCGAGGCGGTGCGCGATCGCGCACTGCTGGAACTCCTGTATTCCAGCGGCCTGCGCGTCGCCGAACTCTGCGGTGTGCGCTGGCGCGATCTCGACGCGGGTGACGGCATGCTGCGCGTGACGGGCAAGGGCTCGAAGACGCGCATCGTGCCGGTCGGTGTGAAAGCGCTGGCGGCGCTTGCGGCCCTGCGCGAGCAGGATCGCCCGGCCGACGAGGATCCGCTGGTGCGCGGCCGCGGCGGCAAGCCGCTGTCGCCGAACGGCGTGCGCGCAAGGCTCAAGCGCCGCGCGCAGGAGCAGGGCGTCTGGAAGCGCGTCTATCCGCATCTGCTGCGGCATTCCTGCGCGAGCCACCTGCTCGAATCCTCGGGCGACCTGCGTGCGGTGCAGGAACTGCTCGGCCACGCCGACATCGGCACCACGCAGATCTACACGCATCTGGATTTCCAGCACCTGGCCAAGGTCTACGATGCCGCGCATCCGCGCGCGCGGCGCAAGCGCGAATAGCGCGCGCTTGGCTTGGTAGGAGCGGCTTCAGCCGCGATGCCTTCAGCCCTCCCCTTCAAGGAGGGTTGGGACAAACGAAGAAGCATCGCGGCTGAAGCCGCTCCTACAATGCATCAAAGGGTTGCAATCGCCTTTCCCAGCCCCACCTCGGCTTTTCCGCAACTGGTTGAAGCCCATGGATAGTTTCCACGCCACCACCATTGTCTCCGTACGTCGCGGCGAGCGTGTCGTGATTGGCGGCGACGGTCAGGTCACGCTCGGCAACACGGTCATGAAGGCGAACGCGAAGAAGATCCGTCGCCTCGGCAGGGGCGACGTGTTGGCGGGCTTCGCCGGCGCGACCGCCGACGCGTTCACCCTGTTCGAGCTGTTCGAGCAGAAACTCGAGAAGCATGGCGGCAACCTCACGCGCGCTGCGGTCGAGCTGGCCAAGGACTGGCGCACCGAGCGCCGCCTGGGTCGCCTCGAGGCCCTGCTCGCAGTCGCCGACAAGTCGACCTCGCTGATCATCTCCGGCAACGGTGACGTGCTCGAGCCCGAGAATGGCCTGATCGCGATCGGCTCCGGCGGCCCGTTCGCGCTGGCCGCGGCGAAGGCGCTGCTCGAGCACACCGAGCTCGATCCGCGCGCGATCGTCGAGAAGGCGTTGAACATCGCCGGCGACATCTGCATCTACACCAATCACAACACGACGATCGAAGAACTTTGATCTCGTCATTCCGGCGCAGGCCGGAATCCAGTTTGCTTTTCACTCTTCAAGATCAAAATGGATTCCGGCCTGCGCCGGAATGACGGCGAAGAAACCTCATCCGCAGATTCCCAAGCCATGTCCGAATTGACCCCCCGCGAAATCGTCAACGAACTCGACCGCTACATCATCGGCCAGAACGCGGCCAAGCGCGCGGTCGCGATCGCGCTGCGCAACCGCTGGCGGCGCATGCAGCTCGAACCGGCATTGCGCGAGGAAGTCACGCCGAAGAACATCCTGATGATCGGCCCGACCGGCGTCGGCAAGACCGAGATCGCGCGGCGCCTTGCCGCACTCGCGAACGCGCCGTTCATCAAGGTCGAAGCGACCAAGTTCACCGAGGTCGGTTACGTCGGCAAGGATGTCGAGCAGATCGTGCGCGACCTCGCCGACACCGCGGTCAAGATGGTGCGCGAGCAGGCCAAGGCGCGCGTGCGCTCGCAAGCCGAGGACCGCGCCGAGGACCGCATCCTCGATGCGCTGCTGCCACGCCGCCAAGGCGGTGTCGGCTTCGCCAACGAGCCGCAGCCGCATGATGCGCACGCGGCCGACACACGCCAGAAACTGCGCAAACAGCTACGCGAGGGCGCGCTCGACGAGCGTGAGATCGAGCTCGATTTCGCGATGAACGTCGGCGTCGAGATCATGGCGCCGCCCGGCATGGAGGAGATGACCAGCCAGCTGCGCGGCATGTTCCAGTCGCTGGCCGGGCAGCGCAGCCAGTCGCGCAAGTTGCCGATCGCGCAGGCACGCCCGCTGCTGATCGAGGAGGAAGCCGGCAAGCTGGTCAACGACGAGGAGATCAAGACCCAGGCGATCACGAGCTGCGAGCAGAACGGCATCGTCTTCATCGACGAGATCGACAAGATCGCGCAGCGTGGTGAATGGAGCGGCGCCGGCGTGTCACGTGAAGGCGTGCAGCGCGACCTGCTGCCGCTGGTGGAAGGTTCCGCGGTGGCGACCAAGTACGGCATCGTCAAGACCGACCACATCCTGTTCATCGCCTCGGGCGCGTTCTCGCTGGCCAAGCCATCGGATCTGGTGCCCGAATTGCAGGGCCGCTTCCCGATCCGCGTCGAGCTTGCCGCGCTCAGCGCCGACGACTTCCGGCGCATCCTGTCCGAACCGCAGCACGCGCTGACCAAGCAGTACACCGCGCTGCTCGGCACCGAGGGTGTCAGCGTGGAATTCACGGCGGATGGCGTTACGCGCCTCGCCGAGATCGCATTCCAGGTCAACGAGCGCACCGAGAACATCGGCGCGCGCCGCTTGCACACCGTGCTCGAACGCCTGCTCGACGAAATCTCGTACGTCGCCGCCGACAAGGGCGGCGAGCACTACCGGATCGACGCCGCCTATGTCGATGCGCATCTCGGTGGATTCGTGAAGGACGAGGATTTGTCGCGCTATATCCTTTGAAGGGGAACAGGACCGAGGGCTGAAGAGCGGCGCCTTTCCAGCCCTTTCCTTGCACCTTCGCCTCTGGTACCCGACCATACGCATATGACCACTGTCGTTCCCTTCAAGGCGCGCGGCGTGCGCGCCGAACTTCGCGACGCGCTCGAGCAGCGTGTTCCTCTGCGCATCCAGCGCGAGCGCGTGCAGCCGGGCGTGATCCACGGCTACGTCGTCGCGTTGTCGCGTGAGTTCTGCCTGATCGCCGAGGTCGGCGATGCGATGCGTTTCGACGGCCACATCGCGATCGCGGTGGCGGACATCACTTCGCTCGAAGCGGATCCGTCGCGTGAGTTCGTCGACAAGGCGCTTGCGCTGCGCGGCGAGCCATTGCTGGTGCCGCAAGGTTTCAACCTCGACGACTGGGCTGCGATCGCGCGCTCGGCCGCCGCCTGCGCGCCGCTGATCTCGGTCAACATGGTCGAGGACGACGAGGGCGAGATCAGCTACGTCGGCCAGCTCGCCTCCGTCGAGGCCAACGCGCTGGTGTTGCGCGAACTCGATCCGAACGCGCAATGGTATCCGGATACCGGCGCCTACGAATTCGAGGCGGTCGGCTCGATCGGCTTCGGCTCGGGCTATCTCGATGCGCTGTGGCAGGTCGCCGGCGCACCGGGCGATCCGCTGAAGCCGCGCGCGCCGATGTCCGACACGGTTCACTAGTGCGATCATCCATGATCGCCGCTCGCTGGAATGTCGAAGCGGCGGCACGGTCCGCGCGATCAGGTGAGTCCAGAGCGGCCATCCGCGGCCGCACTTTTCACGAACAGCGGCTTCGTGGCGACGCGGCTCGAGGTCGACTTCGGGAAGGCCCGAACAGGTCGTCATCCCGGCGAAGGCCGGGATCCAGCGCCTTTGCGATTCGGTGACGACGCCGGGTTCCGGCTTTGCCGGAATGACGAAATTCGACTTGTTCAGAGATTCCTGTCCGATGGCCAGTCCGGTTCCGACCAACATCACCCTGCACCGCGCCTCGCATGTGCTCGAGGTCGCGTTCGACAACGGCGATACATTCCGCCTGCCTGCCGAATACCTGCGTGTGCATTCGCCGAGCGCGGAAGTGCAGGGGCACGGTCCCGGCCAGCGCGTGTTGGTCGCCGGCAAGCAGCACGTGAACATCGATGCGGTCGAGCCGGTCGGCAACTACGCCGTGCTGCTGCGCTTCTCCGACGGCCATGCGACCGGCCTGTTCTCCTGGGACGTGCTCCACGAACTCGGCCGCGACCATGCCAGCAACTGGCAGGCGTACCTGGATGCACTCGCCGCGGCCGGTTTGTCACGCAGCTGACGGTTGCGTGCCCCATCGCGGGCGGTGCATGCGTCGGATCGTGACGTCGGCAGCATCGTCCCGCGCTTGCGGTACGATGCGCACATGAGCGAAGCGACCGGCAAGACAGGCACCACGCATTTCGGTTACCGCGACGTACCCGAGGCCGACAAGGCGCGGCTCGTCGGCGAAGTGTTCACCTCGGTCGCACGCAATTACGACGTGATGAACGACCTGATGTCGTTCGGCGTCCATCGCCTGTGGAAGCGCTATTTCGTCGCGACCAGCGGCGTGCGCGACGGCGATCGCGTGCTCGATCTCGCCGGCGGCACCGGCGACATCGCCGCGTTGCTGCTGCCGAAGGTGGGCACGACGGGCAATGTCGTGGTTGGCGACATCAACGGCGATATGCTGCGCGTCGGCCGCAACCGCCTGCTTGATCGCGGCCAGCTGCACGGTCTCGACTGGGCGCAGATGGACGCGGAAGCGTTGCCGTTCCCGGATCGGAGCTTCGACTGCGTGACGATGGCGTTCGGCCTGCGCAACGTCACGCGCAAGGAGAACGCGCTGGCTGAAATCCATCGCGTCCTGAAGATCGGCGGCCGCGCGCTGGTGCTCGAATTCTCGGCCGTGCGTTCGGAATTCCTGAAGCCGCTCTACGATTTCCATTCGTTCCAGGTGCTGCCGCGTATTGGCCAGCTGATCGCTGGCGACGACGCGAGCTATCGCTACCTCGCCGAATCGATCCGGAAGCACCCGGACCAGGCCACGCTGAAGGCGATGATGGAAGCTGCCGGCCTCGCTCGAGTCGACGTGCGCAATCTCTCGGCCGGTATCGTCGCGATCCATCGCGGCTATCGCGTCTGAGTCCTACGCCGTGCGCGTGCTGGTCACCGGCGCCTATGGCTTTATCGGGGCACAGGTCGTCACCGCGCTGAGTGCTGCCGGTCACGAGGTGGTTTGCGCAGTGCGCGCCGGACGGCGCGATGAACGCTTCCCCCCAATGCGCGCGCTGGCTTGTGACATGAGCTCCGACCTGCATGAGGAAGACTGGCTGTCGCGCCTCGAGGGCATCGACGCGGTGGTCAACTGCGCCGGCATCCTGCGTGAACGTGGTCGTGACACGTTCGAGGCCGTGCATGTCGCGGCGCCGCTCGCACTGTTCCGCGCCGGCGCGCGCGCCGGCATCCGCCGTGTCGTGCAGATTTCCGCGCTCGGCGATCCGGCCGACAGCGAGTTCGTCGCATCCAAGCATCGTTGCGACGCCAGCTTGCTCGCGCTGGATCTTGACGCCGTCGTGCTGCGCCCTTCGGTGGTCTACAGTGCCGCCGGTTCGTACGGCGGCACATCGCTGCTGCGCGCACTGGCGGCTCTGCCCGGCGTACTGCTCCTGCCCGGCAGCGGTGAGCAGCGCCTGCAGCCGATCGCGGTGGAAGATATCGGATTGGTCGTGGCAGCGGTCCTGGCGCGCCCCGGCATCGCGCGTACGACGTTCGAGGTCGTCGGCCCCGAGGTCATCTCGCTGGCCGACTATCTGCGTTCGTGGCGTCAGTGGCTCGGCTACGGTCGTGCGCGCGAAGTGCGCGTGCCGCGCTGGCTGGTGGCCGCTGGCGCGACGCTGGGCCAAGCGCTGGGGCGGGGACCGTTCGGACTCACGATGCTGCGCATGCTCGATCGCGGCAATGTCGGCACGGCTGGCGCCCTGCATCGCCTCGGCAACCGGCTCGGTGTCACCACGCGCACGTTGTCACACGCGCTCGCTGCTGCGCCGACGCAGACGCAGGACCGCTGGCATGCGCGACTCTACTTCGTGCTGCCGGCGCTGCGGATCAGCCTTGCGCTGTTGTGGATCGCATCGGGGCTGCTCGGCCTGCTGCTGCCGCCGCACCACGTGGACGCCGTGACGCAAGCGGGCCCGCTTCCGGCCGCGACCGCGTTGATGCTCGCGCGCGTCTGCGGCGCGGTGGACTTCATACTCGGCACCCTCTGCCTTGTCCGCTGGCGACCGCGGCTCGTGCTGGCGCTGATGCTCGTGATGCTGGCCGGCTATACGGTCATGATCGGCCTGCTCTGGCCGCACAACTGGCTCGATCCGCTGGGTGGCCTGGTTAAGAATCTCCCTTTGATCGCCGTGCTGTTGGCTCTGCTGGCGACCGAGGAGCGACGATGAACGCCTACCTCGCGCTGAAGACCGTGCACATCGTGTCCGCGGCGTTGTTGTTCGGCACCGGCCTCGGCACTGCGTTCTTCATGTGGTTCACGCATCGCAGTGGGGACATCGCCGCGATCGCGCGCGTCGCGCGACTGACCGTGCGCGCCGACTGGCTGTTCACGGCGCCGGCGGTGATCGTGCAGCCGCTGAGCGGATTCGCGATGTTGCATCTGGCCGGCTTCGACTGGCGCCTGCCGTGGATCCGGCTCGCAATGCTGCTTTATCTGGTCGCTGGCGCATGCTGGATTCCCGTGGTGTTCCTGCAGCGGCGCGCGCGTGATCTGGCCATTCGTGCGGTGCACGAGGGAAGTGCATTGCCGGCGACGTATCGGCGCGTGATGCGCTGGTGGTTCGCGCTTGGCTGGCCCGCGTTCCTCGCGGTACTGGCGATCTACTGGCTGATGGTGGCCAAGCCGGAGCTGTGGGGCTGAGCTCGTCGTAGTCCGTTCGTCACACGTATCGCCGCGTGGTTTCGGTGACAATTCCGCTTAATCCTTTCGTTGTCTATCCTGGGAGTCGCCGTGTTCCTTTCACGCCTCATTGCCTGCTCCGCATTACTGTTCGCGTTCGATGCCGCCGCCGCTGTCGATCCGCACAGTTACGCGAACACCGAGCAGGTGACCGTGCGCGCGCTTGCACTCGATCTATCCGTCGACTTCGGCAAGCGTGAACTCACAGGTGCTGCGGATCTCACGCTCGACTGGCACGACAAGGCTGCACGCGAACTCGTGCTCGATACGCGTGACCTCACGATCGAGAAGATCGACGCGCTCGATGCCGACGGCAGCGCGCATGCGGCGCGCTACACATTGGCCAGGCGCGATGCGATCCGCGGTTCCGCGCTGCGCATCGCGCTCGCTGCCCAGGCGCCACGCGTTCGCGTCCACTATCACGCCGCGTCGAAAGCATCAGGGCTGCAGTGGATGACGCCGGCCCAGACCGCCGGCAAGCAGCAGCCGTTCATGTATTCGCAGTCCGAATCGATCCACGCGCGCAGCTGGGTGCCGCTGCAGGACACGCCGTCGGTGCGCTTCACCTACACCGCGCGCGTGCAGGTGCCGACGGCGCTGCGTGCGGTGATGAGTGCGGACAACGACGCGAAGCACGCGCTCGACGGCGACTATCGCTTCACGATGGACCAGCCGATTCCGTCCTACCTGCTCGCGATCGCGATCGGCAATCTCGCGGTGCGCGAGACCGGTCCGCGCAGCGCGGTCTATGCGGAGCCGTCGGTCGTCGAAGCGGCGGCCAAGGAATTTGCCGACACTGAGAAGATGATTGCGACCACCGAGAAGCTCTACGGCCCGTACCGCTGGGGCCGCTACGACATCCTCGTGCTGCCGCCGAGCTTCCCGTTCGGCGGCATGGAGAATCCGCGCCTGACCTTCGCCACGCCGACCGTGATCGTCGGCGACAAGAGCCTGGTTTCGCTGGTCGCGCATGAGCTCGCGCATTCGTGGTCCGGCAACCTCGTCACCAATGCGAGCTGGAAGCACATGTGGCTCAACGAGGGTTTCACGACCTATGTCGAGAATCGCATCGTCGAGGCGGTTTACGGCAAGGCGCAGGCCGACGAGGAATTCATCCTGGCGTCCGACGAACTGCGCCGTGAAATCAAGGACACGCCGAAGCCCGCACAGCGCCTCGTGCCGGATGTCGAGGACGCCGACGATGCCGGCTCGGATTTCGCGTACGTCAAGGGCGCCTGGTTGCTGCGCACACTGGAGGCGAAGTTCGGCCGCGAGGCCTTCGACGCTTACCTTCGCGGCTACTTCGACCACTTCGCATTCCAGAGCATCACCACCGAGCAGATGCTCACGTACCTCGCGCCTAACTTGCTCGACAAGTATCCGGGCCGGATGAGCCTTGCCGACGTCAAGGCCTGGATCGACGAACCCGGAATTCCGAAAGATGCCGCCATGCCGACTTCTCTTCGCTTCGAAGCGATCGCGGCCGCGCGCAAGGCATGGCTGGCCGGCACGCGCAAGCCCGCCGATATCGGCGCGAAGGACTGGAACACGCAAGAGTGGATGTACTTCCTCGACGGTCTGCCGCAGACGGTCGCGCGCGAAAAGCTCACGACGTTCGATGCGGCCTGGCACCTGACCGGCGCTGCGAACGCCGAAATCGCGCGGCGCTGGTATCTGGTCGCGATCCGCAACGACTACCAGCCGGCGCGCGCCGCGATGGCCGAGTACATGACGCGCATCGGCCGTCGCTACCTCGTCGTGCCGCTGTACGAGGCGCTGGCGAAGACGCCGGACGGCAAGGACTTCGCGCGCGGCGTCTACGCGAAAGCCAAGCCGGGCTACCACCCGATGACGCAGGTCAGCGTCGAGAAAGCACTCGCGAAGAAGCACTGATCGATGGCCGCCGCGCGCACCAGCGCGCTGAGACGGATCGATCAGCCCGCTTCGAGGCTGCTCAGCTCGCGTTTCGCCGCATCGAGCCATTCGTGCTCCTTGCGGCGGTAGTAGCGTGGTGCGAGCTGCGCACGCCTGAGCATGTCGTTGAACACGTGACGCGCTTCGTCCATGCGCGCGCGTTTGCGCAGCAGGCTCGCGAAGCGGAAGCGCGCCTGCTCGCCGGGATAGCTGCGCGCAAGCACTTCGTATTCCTGCAGCGCCGCATCGTGTTCGCCAAGCTCCTCGAGGCAGCGCGCATAAAGCAGGTGGCCATCGCTGGAGCGGAAGTCGGGATTGGCCTTGATCAGCGCATCCAGCGTTGCGCGCGCGGCCGCGTAATCGAGGCATCCCGCTTGTGCCTGCGCCAGGCCGAGCATGAACAGCGGTTCGGTTGCATACATGCCCTTGAGGATCGACTGGTACAGTTCCGCGGCATTGCGGTAGTCGCCCTGGCGGATGCACTCCTCAGCGAGCGTGCGACGGTTGTCGGCGGTGTCGGCGAGCTCCAGCCGCTGCCGGATGTGCCGGCGCTGGCGCTCGGGATCGAGCGTGTTGAGCACCTGCTTGGTCACCTTGCGGCTGCGTGGATCGTTGCGCAGATCCGGGAGCACCGCGACGAGCACGTAGACGATCACGGCGAGGTACGAGCCGATCAGCAGCAGCCAGATCCAGTACAGAGGCCGGCCGCTGCGCGCGACGTGGATCGCACAGAGGATCTGCAGGGCGAGCGATGCGAGGACGAGTATCGGCATGGCGCTGCGGGACGGTCGCGGGAAAGGCCGCATCCTGCGCATTCCGCGCGCGCCGCGCAAGCGCGTCGCAGGATCTGCGACCGTACTCGCGCAGCATCTCCTGCGCAGCGGACGCTGCTCCGCCCCAAGGATGGGGCTTCCTCCTCTGGTGGTTTCCTGGCGCGGCGCTGCCGTCAGCGGCGCCGCGCATTTTTTCTTGTGCGTACGACTACTTCGACGCGACGGGTTGCGTGCGATGGAAGTCCGCGCCGGCTTTCCAATCGGGGAACCTGGTTTCGTCGGCGAGTTTCCTGCCGACCGCATGGAACGCCTTGAGGTCGTCGATCACGCCGCGAAAATCCCAGTTCGGATCGTAGACGTCGCTCGGCTTGTGGTAGTGGTTCGCGGTGTAGTCGGCATAGGCCTTGCGGCCGGCTTCCTCGCCGCCATCGACGAGGTTCAGTCCTGAGCGCGCGTACAGCACCGGCACGCCAAGTCGGGCGAAGTTGAGCTGGTCGGAGCGGAAGAAGAAGCCCTTCTCCGGCGCGTCGTCGGGCACGATCGTGCGGCCTTCTGTCGTCGCGGCCTGCTGGATGTAATCGTCGAGCTGCGACTGGCCCCAGCTGATCACGGCGATGTCCTTCGCCGGCCCCATGATCGGCAGCGCGTCCATGTTGATGTCGGCGACGGTCTTGTCGAGTGGAAATACCGGATGCGTCACGTAGTAGCGCGAGCCGAGCAGACCGGCTTCCTCGAGCGTGTCGGCGAGGAACAGGATCGAGCGCTGCGGCGGCGGGTTCTGGTGTGCGAATGCCTCGGCGATTTCGAGCAGGCCGGCGATGCCGGTGCCGTTGTCGATCGCGCCGTGGTAGATCGGGTCGCCCTTGAGGTTGGGGTCGCGGCCGAAGTGATCCCAGTGCGCCGAGTAGACGATCACTTCTTCGGGCCGTGTGCTGCCAGGCAGCAGGCCGAGCACGTTCTCGGAACTCGAATGCTCGATCCTGCTCTTGAACCCGAGCGAAAGCGTCGCGCCGACTTCGGTCGACTTGAAGCCGCGCAGGTCCGCGCTCTTCTTCAGTTCGTCGAAGTTCCTGCCGGCCTTCGCGAACAGGCGCTGTGCGGCTTCGGTGGTCAGCCAGCCGGCGGCGGACAGACGCGGCGCCGGGTCCTCGCTCGGTGGCAGCGAATCCTGCGGGCCGGACCAGCTGTTGACCACGACGTCCCACGGATAACCCGCGCCCGGCGTCTCGTGCACGATGAGGCAGGCCACAGCGCCCTTGCGGGCGGCTTCCTCGTACTTGTAGGTCCAGCGACCGTAGTAGGTCAGGGCGCGGCCCTTGAACAGCGTGTCGTCGTGGTTGCCCCAGCCCGGATCGTTGATCAGCACGATCACGGTCTTGCCTTTCACGTCGAGCCCGGCGTAGTCGTTCCACTGGTATTCCGGCGCGTCGACGCCGTAGCCGGCGAAGACGATATCCGATTCCTTGATGTCGGCGGCCGGGCTCGCCGTCAGCGAGCCGACGATCATGTCCTTGCGGTACGCGAACGTCTCCGTTCCACCGCCGGCTTTGATGGTCGCGCTCACCTGATCGGGATCGAGCAGTGTCGTCTCGACCATCGGCACCGTCTGCCCCCAGTCACCGCGATTGCCGGGTTTGAGCCCGATCTGCGCGAACTGATCCTTGATCCACGCGGTCGTCGTGCGCTCGCCTTGCGTGCCCGGTTTGCGCCCTTCGAACTCGTCGGACGACACCTTCTTCAGGCGCGCGGCGAAATCCTCGGCGGTGATGTCGGCAGAATAGTGGCCGTCGGCGGTCGGCACGACCGGTGCGGGCTTGGCCGGATGCGCGGGAGCTGACGATCCGGCGATCGGCGCCGATTCCTGCGGCTGGCAGGCAGCGAGCAGCAGGATCAGCGACGCGCTGAGCGTGCTGCGAAGGGCGAACGGGCGCATGGGGAAACTCCACTGCAGTGGAAGCGACGATTCTAGCGCTCATGTCTGGCGCTCATGGTTCGGCCGGTCCGCGCGGCCGCAGCCGGCACGGGGACGGGTCAAGTCACGGGTGCCGTCGGAGACGGCGCCGGGCACCGGCAATTCGTGGCCGCGACAGGGCGCATGCGGGCTGCCGATCGACGGATGCCGCGATTCCACCCACGCACATCCGCGGGCCAGAGTGTGCGAGCGCCGCGACGACCGGCGCACTGAATCGTCGCGTTGCCCCGGTCCTGTTTTCCGGTCCTTGCGCCGGGCCATCCAGTCCCGGAAACTGCCCGGCAGAGGCTATTGACGTCCAGCCATGCGCACGTCGTCCTTCTTTGCCGAACTCAGGCGCCGCAACGTGCTGCGTGCCGGTGCGTTTTACGCCGCGGCCGGCTGGCTGCTGGTGCAGATCGCGACCCAGGTGTTTCCGTTCTTCGACATCCCGAACTGGGCGGTGCGGCTGATCGTGATTGCGGTGGTCGTCGGTTTCCCGTTCGCGCTCGCGTTCTCGTGGTTCTACGAGCTGACGCCGGAAGGCATCAAGCGCGAGAGCGAGATCGATCCGGCCGAGTCGATCACGTATCACACCGGCAAGAAGCTGGATCGCTGGATCATCGCCGCACTGTGTCTCGCCGTGGTGGTGCTGCTCGCCAACAGCTTCGTGCTGCGCAGAGACGAAGCGCCCGCGGTGACGGAGAAGTCGATCGCGGTGCTGCCGTTCGAGAATCTCTCTGAAGAGAAGTCCAACGCCTATTTCGCCGACGGCATCCAGGACGAGATCCTGACCCGGCTCGCGAAGATCGGCGCGCTCAAGGTGATCTCGCGCACCTCGACGCGGCAGTACGCGGCCAAGCCCGGCAACCTCGGCGAGATCGCACGCCAGCTCGGCGTCGCGAACATCCTCGAGGGCAGCGTGCAGAAGGCCGGCGATGCGGTGCACATCACCGTGCAGCTGATCAAGGCGGCGACCGACGAGCATCTCTGGGCCGAGAGCTACGACCGCAAGCTCGACAACGTCTTCGGCGTCGAGGGCGAGGTCGCGCAGGCGATCGCGAGCGAGCTCGAGGTCAAACTCAGCGGTGGCGAGCAGGCCGCGATAGCGAGGCGGCCGACCAGTCATCCCGACGCCTATGATGCGTATCTGCGAGGCCTCGCGTTCGAGTCGCGCGGCCTGACCTCGGCGTTGGACGTCCCTCGCGAGGCGGCGAGCCGCTTCGCCGAGTCGGTGCGGCTCGATCCCGGCTTCGCACTGGCCTGGGCGCACCTCGCGATCGTCAGGAGCTACATGTACGCCAATCTCGTCGATCGCACGCCGACCGCGCTGGCGGAGATGAAGCAGGCCGCCGACACCGCGTTGCGTCTGCAGCCGGAACTCGGCGAAGCACATCTCGCGCTCGGCTACTACCGTTACCGTGGCCTGCGTGACTTCGACGGCGCGCTGCGCGATTTCGAGCAGGCACGGGAACGGCTGCCGAACAGCGCCGACGTGCTCGCCGCGATCGGCTACATCGAGCGCCGACAGGGCCGGTGGCAGGATTCCGTCGCGCATCTGGAGCAGGCGACCCGCCTTACCCCGCGCGACCTGACCGTGTTCGTGGAGCTCGCCACGAACTACGCCGCGCTGCGCGAGTTCGCGACCGCGCGCGCCACGCTCGACCGCGCGCTAGCGATCGCGCCGGGCGCGTCGAACCTGATCGCGGCAAAGGCTGGCGTCTGGCTGCGCGAGGGCGACCTCGACGAGGCCGGCAAACTGCTCGGCGCGCTGTCGCCGCGCCCCGAAGACGAGGAAACCCTGATGGTCCAGGTCTGCGGATTCGAGTACCGGCGCGACTTCGCCGCGGCGATCGGCGCGCTGAACGCCGCGCTGGCGCAACCGGAACCGCCGCTTGGCGCCAATCGCGCGTTCTACCTGATCTCGCTTGCGACCGCGCAGCTATGGTCCGGCGATGCCGACGCCGCGCGCGCGAATTTCACGCAGGCGGCGAACCTCGCCGAGGCCTATGGCAAGACCGCTGCGGACGACCCGCATGTCGCGCAAGTGCTCGCGGTCGCGTACGCCGGCCTCGGCGACAAGGCGCGCGCGTTGCGCGAGGCGCAGCATGCGATCGACGTCAACGCCGGCGACGCGGTCGTGAAGCCGAACATGGAAACGACACAGGCGCAGATCCAGGCGTACTTCGGCGACGCCGATGCGGCGATCGCGACGCTGCCGCATCTTCTGGCGGTGCCGAACGGTCTCACCGTCGCTGACCTGCGTTTCAATCCCCTGTGGGATCCGCTGCGCAAGGATCCGCGTTTCCAGAAGTTGATCGCAGGTGGCACGACGGCGAAGCGATGAGCGCGCCGCGGGTCGGCTCAGGGATGGTCGCCCGAGAACTTCTGCGCGGTTGCGCCGGACACCGTGCCGATCTTCGCGCTGTCGCTGACGAAGAGATCGACGTCGCGGCGGAACTCCAGCGTACCGGTGACGACCGCGCGCGGGCCGATCACGACGCGCGGATTGCGCGCCTTGCCCCACGACCAGCCGTGCGGTTTGTCGATGATGATGCCGCCCTCGACACGCGAGTCCGCGCCGATCTCGATGTCGCCGCTGACCGTCTCGATGCCGCCGCCGATATGCGCGGCGTCCAGCGTGAAGCGGCCGTTGACGTTGGAGACATGCCCGGCGATATCGGCGCCCTTGCCGAGCTGCACGCTGCCGTTGACTGCTTCGACGGTCTTGGCGACCTTCGTGCCGGCGCCGAGCCCGATGCCGCCGTTCACGGTATTGATCGAGACGACCGTTGCGCGGTCGCCGATGTCGATGCCGCCGTTGACGGTGGACACCTTCTCCGCGCTCGCGCCGTCGGCCATGCGGATGCTGCCGTTGACGGTGCTCAGATTGCCGGCCTGCTGGTCGCCTTCGATATGGATCGATCCGTTGACCTTGTCGACGTCGATGCCGCGCGCGAAGGCGGCGCCGGCGACGCACAGCGAGAGGAGGGCGGCGGTCAGCGCGAGTTTGCGATACATGGGTGTCTCCGATGGCGGTTGGGTGCGTGCCTAGGATGCAGCATCCTGGCGCAGGGTTTAGAGCGCTCTCAAGCCCCCAGCCGGGAGAGAAGTTGCCTGCGCGGCAATGCTGCAAATCGTGCTGAGTCGAT
Source organism: Dokdonella soli (assembly GCF_039523175.1). NCBI lineage: Bacteria > Pseudomonadati > Pseudomonadota > Gammaproteobacteria > Lysobacterales > Rhodanobacteraceae > Dokdonella > Dokdonella soli. The sequence goes on along the minus strand of NZ_BAAAEU010000006.1, from coordinate 27,074 downwards.
GCTCGACACCGTTCGCCCTGAGGTATCGAAGGGTGAACGGCTTCGGGCCGTTCCCGCTATGCAAAACGGCAGTCCTGCCGTTTTGTCGCTGTTCGCGCGCGCTCCTGCGCGCGTCGTCGATGCCTCGCCACGGACGGCTACGTATTCAAACCGGGCACCTCCGGTCTTTGCGCCCGAGCGACACCGCGCCAGCCGTTCGGCTAGCATTGCGATCCGCATGAAACTCCAGGAAGAACCCGCGTGGCGCGACCCAAACCCGTCCTGCTGCTGATCCTCGATGGCTGGGGCCACCGCAGTGAGACTGCGCACAATGCGATCGCGCAGGCGAACTGCCCGAACTGGCGGCGCCTGCTCGCCGAATGCCCGCATACGCTGGTCGAGACGCATGGCGAATACGTCGGCCTGCCCGAGGGCCAGATGGGCAATTCCGAGGTCGGCCACATGAACATCGGCTCCGGGCGCATCGTCTACCAGGACCTGACCCGCATCGATGCCGCGATCGCCGACGGCACGTTCTTCGAGAATCCCGCGCTGCGCGGTGCCTGCGATGCGGCCAGGGCGAACGGCGGCACGCTGCACGTGCTCGGCCTGGTCAGCCCCGGCGGCGTGCACAGCCAGGAGCGGCACATCCTCGCGCTGCTCGACCTCGCCGAACAGCGGGGCGTCACGCGCGTCGCGATCCATGCGTTCCTCGATGGCCGCGATACGCCGCCGCGCAGCGCGGAACCGAGCCTGCGAGCGCTCGATGCGCGTTGCCGCATGTTCGACGGCGCGCGGATCGCGACGGTCAGCGGCCGTTACTACGCGATGGATCGGGACCAGCGTTGGGACCGCGTCAAGCTCGCATACACGGCGATCGCCGACGCACAAGCTGAATTCCATGCCGACGACGCGCTGGCTGCGCTGCAGGATGCGTATGCGCGCGGCGAGAACGACGAATTCGTGAAGCCGACCGTGATCGATTCGATTGAAGCCGGTGCCGGCGCACGCGTCGAAGACGGCGATGCGGTGATCTTCATGAACTTCCGCGCCGACCGCGCGCGCGAAATCTCGCATGCGTTCGTCGATGCGGATTTTTCCGGCTTCCAGCGTTCGCGCGCGATCGAGCTCGGCGCGTTCGTGACCCTGACCGAATATGAAAAGGGTCTGGCCGCGAGCGCGATCGCGTTTCCGCCGCAGTCGATGCGCAACACGCTCGGCGAATACCTGTCTTCGCTCGGGCTGAGCCAGTTGCGCATCGCGGAGACCGAGAAATACGCGCATGTGACGTTCTTCTTCTCGGGTGGCCGCGAGGCGCCGTTCGCGGGCGAGGAGCGCATGCTGATCCCGAGCCCGAAGGTCGCGACCTACGACCTCAAGCCCGAGATGAGCTTGCCGGAACTCACCGACCGCCTCGTCGAGGCGATTGCGTCGCAACGGTTCGACTTCATCGTCTGCAACATCGCGAACCCGGACATGGTCGGCCACACCGGCATCGAGTCGGCCGCGATCAAGGCGGTCGAGGCCGTCGATGTCGCGCTCGGCCGCCTGACGCTGGCGATCCGCGAGCACGGCGGCGAGATGCTGATCAGCGCCGACCACGGCAATCTCGAGCAGATGCTCGATGCAAACGGCGTGGCGCACACCCAGCACACGGTCGGGCCGGTGCCGCTGGTCTATGTCGGCCGTGCCGCGACCTTGCACCACGGTGCGCTGCGCGACCTCGCACCGAGCGTGCTCGCCTTGATGGGGCTGCCGCAACCCCCCGAGATGAGCGGGCACAGTCTGGTCGAATTCCAGTAGGTGCGGTTCGTTCCACACATCGCGACGGCGGCGTGCTTCGTGGCGGCGCTCGCCGGCGCGAGCGTCGCGCGCGCGCAGGAGCCCGATGCGACGCAGCGCTCGGCGCAGGAGCAGGACGCCAGGAAGAAGCTCGACGCGGTGCGCGGGCAGATCAAGGCGCTGACCGAGCAGCAGCAGGCAACCGCGGGCGAACGGGGCGAGGCCGCACGCGCCCTGCGCGAGAAGGAGCTTGCTCTGGCTGCGGTTGCAAAGGACGTGCGTGCGTTCGACGAGAAACTTGCCGCGCAGCAGGCGCGGCTCGACCAGCTCAACCGGCGGCGCAGCGAACTCGAGGGGGTGCTGAAATCGCAGCGTGAAGCGCTCGCGGCACTGCTGCGTTCCGCTTACGCGCTCGGCCACGACGAGGAACTGAAGTTGCTGCTGCAGCAGGACGACGTCGCCACGATCGCGCGCGTGCTCGCCTATCACCGCTACTTCCAGCGCGCGCAGGTCGGCCAGATCGACAAGCTGATCGGCGACCTCAAGCAGCTCGCGGACCTGCAGGAGTCGATCAAGGCGGCGACCGCCGAGCTCGCGGCGACACGCGACGCACAGGCCGTCGAGGCGGCAAAGCTCGAGACCGAACGCGCCGGACGCGCCGCGCTGGTCGACACGATCGATGCGAAGCTCAAGGACCAGGGCACACGCATCGCCGCGCTCGGCAAGGACGAGGCCGCGCTGAGCCAGCTGCTCGAACGACTCCGTGACGTGTTCGCCGACATCCCTAAGCAGATTTCCGGGGAAGAGCCGTTCGCGGCCACGCGTGGCCGGCTCGCCTGGCCGCTGCAGGGCAGGGTGGTGACCGCGTTCGGCGCCGCCGACGAATCCGGGCGCCGCAGCAGCGGTCTGCTGCTCGCCGCGAAGACCGGCAGCGCAGTGCATGCGATCTCGCATGGCCGCGTCGCATTCGCCGACTGGCTGCGCGGTTATGGCTTGATGATCATCGTCGACCACGGCGACGGCTATCTCAGCCTGTACGGGTGCAACGAGACCCTGCTCAAGGATGTCGGCGACTGGGTCAATGCGGGCGAGACGATCGCGACCAGCGGTGCCAGCGGCGGTCAGAAGGCGCCCGGTCTGTACTTCGAGCTGCGCGTGAAGGGCCAGCCGACCGATCCGCGCGGCTGGTTGCGCTGAACGTTCGCCCCGCGATGTGGTCCATTGGCCCGTGCCGCAATAACAGCGAGCGCACGCGCCACGCATTACACTCGGCGCATCCCTGTGAGGCTTGTCCGATGTTCACCCGTCTGCTCGTTCCGATCCTGTTCGCGCTGGGCTGCGCGCCGGCTCTGGCTGCTGATCCGCCGCCGGTCGCCGCACCGCCTGCAGGCGATGCGTCGGTGCCCGCGAAGTCCACGCCGGTGAAAGCTCCGGTTCCGAAGAATGCCGTCGATCTCGCCGACATCCGCGCGTTCACTGCGGTCTACAGCCTGGTCAAGCAGGCCTATGTTGACGATGTCGACGACCATCGCCTGATGCAGGCGGCGATCCACGGCCTGCTCGCCGGCCTGGACCCGCACAGCGAATACCTCGGCAAGGAGCAGATCGACGATCTCACTGAAGACACCACCGGCAGCTATGCCGGACTCGGCATCGAGGTCCTGCAGGTGGAGGGCACCTTGCGTGTGGTCGCGCCGATCGACGACTCGCCGGCCGAACGCGCCGGCATCAAGGCCGGCGACACGATCGTGCGCATCAACGGCAAGCCGGTACAATCCGACGATCTCGACGGCGCGGTCGCGCAACTGCGTGGCAAACCCGGCAGCGACATCACGCTGAGCGTGCTGCACGAGAAGCAGAGCGTGCCGGTCGACGTCGCGATGAAGCGCGAGGTGATCCGCGTCGCCAGCGTACGCGGGCGCCTGCTCGAACCGGGCTATGCGTACCTGCGCGTGAGCCAGTTCCAGGCCGACACCGGTGCGCAGCTGCGCAAGCGCATCGAGCGCCTGCAGGCCGACAACAAGGCGCCACTGCGCGGCGCGGTGCTTGACCTGCGCAGCAACCCGGGCGGCCTGCTGACCTCGGCGGTCGAGGTCAGCGACGAATTCCTCGACAGCGGCGTGATCGTGACCACACGCGGCCGCCTCAAGGAGTCGGACCTGAGCTTCCGCGCGACGCCGGGCGACCTGCTCAACGGCGCACCGCTGGTCATGCTGGTCGACAACGGCACCGCGTCCGCGGCCGAGATCGTCGCCGGCGCGCTGAAGGACAACCATCGCGCGTTGCTGATGGGCCGGCGCACGTTCGGCAAGGGTTCGGTGCAGACCGTGCTGCCGCTCGACGCCGAGCACGCGGTGAAACTCACCACCGCGCGTTACTACACGCCGAGCGGCATCTCGATCCAGGCCGCCGGCATCCAGCCCGACATCACGCTGGCCGATCTCGCGCTCAGCCAGCGCGACAGCGAGCCGACGCCGATCATCGGCGAGCGCGACCTGCGCAACCACCTCAAAGGTGCGAACGAGGGCGACGGTCCGGTCACGCCGGGCGCGGCCGACCGCGACCTGCAAAAGGACTACGCGCTGAACGAGGCGCTGAATGCGCTGAAGGCGCTGGCGTCGCGAAACAAGCCGGCTGCGCCGGCCAGTGCTTCCGCAGAGAACCAGAAAGGCTGATCGCCCTCAGCCGTGATTTCTTCCCGTAGCGGAGTATGTCGATGAAGAGATGGTTGCTCGACAACAGGCGTTTCGTGGTCTTCCTGCTGCTGTTCAGCGTTTTTCGCACCGCGGTTGCGGACTGGAATCCGATTCCGTCCGGATCGATGCGGCCGACCTTGCTCGAAGGCGATGTCGTGTTCGTGAACCGGCTCGCGTTCGACCTGAAGGTGCCGCTCACCGACGTGATCGTCGCTCATCTGGGCACGCCGCAGCGTGGTGACATCGTCACGTTCTCGTCGCCGAAGGGCGGTACGCGCCTGATCAAGCGCATCGCCGCAGTGCCGGGGGACACGGTCGAGATGCGCGACAACCGGCTCACGATCAACGGCGAGGCGGTCGAATACGCCCCTTTGGGCGAGGTCTCCGAACCGCTCGGCGCGCACCGAGTCGTGCCCGCCGAGCGCGCGCGTGAATCCTTCGGCGCTTCGACCCATACGATCCAATGGCTGCCGCAAATCGCGTCGCGATCGAGCTTCGATCCGCTCGTGATTCCGCCCGATCAGTATCTGATGCTCGGTGACAATCGCGACAACAGCGAGGATTCGCGCTATTTCGGCCTCGTGTCCCGCGAGCTCCTGATCGGCCGCGCCGAACGCATCCTCGTCTCCGCCGATATCATGGATCATTGGCAGCCGCGTCTTGATCGCTTCGGGTCGAGCCTGCACTGATCACGGTGTCGTTTGCGGAGTACGCGCCGTGTCGGCGCGAGATGCGGCGCCCGAATGTCGCATCGATCACTTCATGCGTGGCAAGCTCCGCGACCCGCCGCGCCCGCCCGTGCGTCGCAAAATGCGCGGATCACGCGGCATCAGCCGAACAGCCTCATCCTCAAGCCAGCCGGCAGCCCGCTGGCCATCACTGGAGACCCCATGAACGAACCGCAGGACATCACCGAGGACCAGTTTTTCGAAATGGTCGATCGATTCATCAATCAGGCCAACGACTTCGCCAGGCAGTTTCCGCAGCCGCGCGTCAGCGCCGCGATACTGTTCGCGGCCGCGCGCTACAACGCCTTCAACTGGGTCAATCGCAGCCAGATGCTGGAGCAGACGCTCGACGAGGCCACGATCCTGTTCCGCGCCGAGTACGAAAACATGTTCCGCGACAACGCGCGCGGCCTGACCGAGGCGCGTGCGTCGGGTTGACGGAAGGCCCGTCCTAGCGCGCCTTCGGTGGCGCGACCGGAAACGGCATGATCTTGTCACCGCTGGCCGCGTCGCGGATCGCGAGCGGACCGCGCTTGGCGACTTCCTCGATGCGCACGATGGCCTGGATCGGCACGTGCAGCATCGTGGTGTCCTTGAACTCGTCGCGCAGGCGTTCCTCGGTCGGATCGACGACGAGGCCCTCGCCGGGCGGATCGAACACGAGATCACCGACTTCGGTGAATCCCCACAGCGCGCTCGACGCGACATGGCGCGCGTAGAGCTCGATGCTCTTGCCCTGCGAGAGGAAGGTGACCTTGTAGAGTTTCGTCTTGCCCATGGCGCATTGTCGCGCGTGCACCCCACGTCTGTCTCCCGTAGGAGCGGCTTCAGCCGCGATGCCTTCCAAGCCCTCCCGTTCAGGGGGAGGGTTGGGTAGGGATGGTGTTCGCCGCTACGAGAAGCATCGCGGCTGAAGCCGCTCCTACGACGCGAGAAGATTCTCTAGCCCCGCAATCGTCGAGCCACCGCGGGCTTGGACATCAGCGCGAACGCGATGCCGATCAGGAATCCGCCGACGTGCGTCCACCACGCGACCGCGCCGAACGCCGGGCCCACGTAAGTGAACAGCAGCTGCAGCGCGGCCCAGAAGCCGATCAGCAGCGGCGCCGGGATGCGCACGAATTCGAGGAATACGCCGAGCGGCAGCACCAGGCCGAGGCGCGCGCGCGGGAACAGCGCAAGATAGGCGCCGACCACGGCCGACACCGCGCCACTGGAACCGATGATCGGCGCGCTGGTGCCGGCCAGCGTGAACGCGCCGACCAGGTTCGCGAGCGCGCCGCCGAGCACGAACAGCGCGAGGAAGCGCGCCGAGCCGAGCGTGCGTTCGGCGGAGACGCCGAACACGATCAGGAACAGCAGATTGCCGGTCAGGTGCAGCCAGTCGGCGTGGATGAAGATCGCACTGACCAGGCGCGCAGCACGCAGCTCGGTGAGCTGCTGCAGCCACGGCGCGTTCGCATCGAGCAGGGTCGCCGGCACCGTGCCCCATCGCGTCAGTACGGCGAGGCGCTGCGCGGCCGGCAAGGTCGCCAGCCAGACGAACACGACCATGCACGCCGCGACGATCAGCAGCGTCGCCCACGGCGGTCCCGGCTTGCGTCGGCTCGGCAGCTGGACGAACACGCGCGGCGCCGTCAGCGCCCGTCGCGCGGATACACGAAGCGCTGGCCCTTGAAGTCGAGCACGATGCCGTCCACGCGGATCTCGCGCAGGAGCACGCCGTCGCCGAGGTCGTCGCCCTCGACATGGCGATTGCCCTTGATCACGACGAAGCGCTCGTGCGGATCGGCCGCGTAGACGTGCATGGTCAGCGCGAGATCCGGCAGGTCCTTGCGTGTCGCATAGGGCAGTTCCCAGACCGACGGCAGCGCGGGCTGCTGCGGCTTGGCCTGCGCGGCCGCTGGCGGTGGAGCTGGCGCCGGCGTCGGCGCGACCGCGGAGGGCGCCGCGATCCGGTCGGGTTTGGTTGCGGTTGCCACGGCAGGCGCGACCACCGGATTCGCAGACGGCTGCGCCAGCGCAGCGCTCGCCGGCTTTTCCGGCATGGGCTGCGCCGATAGTGTCGTCGTCGGAGGCGTGTTCGGGCCGGCGACCATCGGGGGTGCCGGTGGCAGCGGCAGGACTGCGCCCGGGCGATCGCTGCCGGGCGGCGCAGGCTGGACCGGCAACACGCTGCGGTCATTGACGACGGCGTCCGGCGTACCGGTTGCCGGCCTGGCGGCGATCGGAGCATGCCGGACGGGCGTGTCATGACCACTCGCCATTCGATTGGCGGGCTGCGCGGCGGGGTTCAGGGCAGCGGGCGTCGATGGTTTTGCGATCGGTGCGTCCGCCGAACGGGCGACGCTGCCGGCATGAGTGGCCTGCTCGCCCGGCGGTGAGGGTGCCGGCGGGCGCGTCAGCCACCAGCCCACGCCGAGCGCGGCCGCGATCAGCGCGCCGAGCAGCGGCAGCACGCTGCGGCCGCGGCGCGCGGCGATCACCGGCGACGCCAGCGTCGGTGCCTCGCCGAGGCGGCGCTGCTGTTCGGATTTCTTGAGGGCTTCGAGAATCAACGACATGGTGGTTCCTGACTGCGTCCGTGCCAGCGCTTCATTCGACGGTCCGCGCAAGGTGCGGACCGGCGTCGTCGAGCGCCGACAGCGCGAAAAGGGTTTCCGGTCCGATGATGCCATCGGCCTTTATGCCGTACGCCTGCTGCAGCTTGCGTACGCGTTCCTCGAGGTTCGCGTCGAACGCCGCCGCATGCGCCTTGGCAGCGCTACCGTTGTCGAACGTGGCCAGGCGATCCGTGACCCAGCCGACACCCGCGCCGGCATCGCCGCGCTTGAGGCTGGCCGGAACGTCGGCAGGCAACCGCCACAGCACGACGAAGTCGCCGTTCCAGATCTTGGACAGCGACTCGCGCGCAAGTTCATAACGCGCGGCCGTGAAGTCCAGGCGCACGCGCTGTTTGCCGACTCCCTGCAATAGCGCGTATGCGGGGCGGTCGGCCGGCCCGAGCAACAGGATCAGGGGACGGTCGAAGCGGGCGAGCTGGTCCAGCGTTGCATGGCCATGCAGGCAGGCGACGCCGGGTGCGACGATCGCCGGGCAGCGGCTGGCGTCGCGCACCGAGACCTGGTCTGCGTCGACCTGCCAGCGCGCGAGCAGCTGGGTGAACGCGATCAGCTCGGTTTCGGGCGCATCGGCGATCCGCGCCTGCAGACGCACCGCTTCCTGATCGATCGGCGGCGTCGCCGCGACCACGGGCGTCGGTGCGACGACCGGGGCGGCCGGCCGGTACGCGCGCAGCCAGAACGCGCCGCCACCGATCCCGAGCAGCACCAGCGCAGCCAGCGCCCAAGGTCCGTAGCGCCGCAACCAGTAGCGCGCGTGGCCGGGCAGCGCCTCGTCGGCGGCGCGGTCGACCAGGCGTTCGCCGAGGCTGTCCTGCTCGCGCGCGTAGCCCGCCATCAGTGCACGGTCGGCGATGATGTTGACCAGTCGCGGCACGCCGCCGGAGCGCTGGTACAGCGCCTTCAGGCCGAGCCGCGAGAACGGGATGCGCACGCAGCCGGCGACCGCCATGCGGTGGCGCACATAGATCTCGGTCTCGCCGGCGTCGAGCGGGGTCAGGTGGTAGCGCGCGGTGATGCGCTGTGCGAGCTGGCGCAGTTCCGGCCGGCCCAGCATCTCGCGAAGTTCCGGCTGGCCGAGCAGGATGATCTGCAGCAGCTTCTGCGTCGGCGTCTCGAGGTTCGTGAGCAGGCGCACCTGCTCCAGCGAATCGATCGACAGGTTCTGCGCCTCGTCGACGATCAGCACCACGCGCAGGCCCTGCGCGTAGGCGTCGAGCAGGAACGTGTTCAGGGTATCGGTCAGCGCCTTCAGACTGCCGCGCTTGCCCTCGATGTCGAGCTTGAGCTCCTCGCAGACGGTCTCGACCAGCTCGACCGGCGACAACTTCGGGTTCAGCACCAGCGCGACGCGGGTGTGCTCGGGCAACTGCTCCATCAGCAGCCGGCACAGCGTGGTCTTGCCGGTGCCGACCTCGCCGGTCAGCTGGACGAAGCCGCCGCTGCCGCCCTTGCCGATGCCGTAGAGCAGGTGTGCGAGCGCGTCCCGGTGCCGTTCGGACAGGAAGACATAACGCGGGTCCGGCGTGATCGAGAAGGGCGCCTCACGCAGGCCGTAGTACTCAAGATACATGCGGCTACTTTACCCGACCCGGGATTCCGGAGTCGGGAATCGGGATTTCCACAGCCGGGGTCGCGTCGGCAGCACGCGTGCATTGCGCCGGTCGATGCGAACTGCGCTTGGCACGAACGGGGGCAAACCAGACGACCACCGTGCTGCAAACGCCGATCCAGGCCATGCCTTCCGTCACAAGCGATACGAGCAGACGCATCGCTATGATGGAGGTTTGGCCGATCCGCGCCAGCGCAGGGGAGTCTTCGATGGTTTTGCGACGTTTTGTCGGCGCGCTGCTCGCGCTGCTCAGCACACAGGCGATCGCGCAGGCCGATCCGGCACAGTTCAAGGATCTCGACTGGCGCCTGCTGGGCCCGTTCCGTGGCGGTCGGGTGCTGGCCGTCACCGGCGTGCCGGGGCAGCCGGCGCATTTCTACTTCGGTGCGGTCAACGGTGGCGTCTGGGAGACGCAGGATGCCGGCCGTACCTGGCAACCGATCTTCGACGGCCAGCCGGTCGGTTCGATCGGCGCACTCGCGGTCGCGCCGTCGGATCCGAATGTGCTCTATGTCGGCACCGGCGAGGTCGACATGCGCTCGGATATCGCGCAGGGCGATGGCGTGTACAAGTCGATCGATGCAGGCAAAACCTGGACGAAAGTCGGTCTCGCCGACAGCCAGCAGATCGGCCGCATCCTCGTCGATCCGCGCGATGCGAACACGGTGTTCGTCGCCGCGCTCGGCCATCCATACGGCCCGAACGTGGAACGCGGCGTGTTCCGTTCGCGCGACGGCGGCGTGACCTGGCAGAAAGTGCTCGGCCCTGACGATGCAACGGGCGCGATCGACCTTGCGTTCGAACCCGGCAATCCACGCGTGGTCTACGCCAGCTTGTGGCAGGCGCGGCGCACGCCGTGGAACGTGTATCCGCCCGCCAGCGGGCCGGGCTCGGGCCTGTACAAGTCGACTGACGGCGGCGACAGCTGGCAGCCGGTCCGTGGCAATGGCTTCGCGGAAGGAAAGATCGGTCGCATCGGCATCGATGTCGCGCACAGCGATCCGAAGCGCGTCTATGCGATCGTCGACGGCGACGAGGGTGGCTTGTACCGCTCCGACGATGCCGGCGCGCACTGGCGCAAAACCAGTGGTGATCCGCGCGTCTGGCAGCGCGGCTGGTACTTCGGCCGCATCGCGGTCGATCCGAAGAACGCTGATCGCATCTACGCGATGAACACGATCGTGCTGCGCTCGGATGATGGCGGCAAGACCTTCCTGCCGCTCAAGGGCGACGACACCGGCGACGATTTCCACGAACTGTGGATCGACCCGCAAAATCCGGATCGGCAGATCCTCGGCGTCGACCAGGGCGCGATCGTGACGATCAACGGCGGCAGAACCTGGTCGAGCTGGCACAACCAGCCGACCGCGCAGATCTACCACGTGGCCACCGATTCGCGTTTTCCGTACCGGGTCTACGGCGCGCAGCAGGATTCCGGCGCGGTCTCGCTACCGAGCCGCACGAATTCGCGCGACGGCATTAGCATGCAGCAGTTCCGTGAGACAACCGCCGGTGGTGAGAGCGGCATGATCGCGCCTGATCCGAAGGATCCGGACATCGTCTACGGCGGCAGCGTGCAGAAGCTGGACCTGCGCACCGAGCAGACGCGCGCGGTCGATCCAACCCTCGCCGAGCCCGATCTCCACCGGCGCACTTGGACCCTGCCGCTGGCGTTTGGCAAGCGCAATCCGGGCGCGCTGTATTTTGGCAACCAGAAGATCTGGCGCACCACGGACGGCGGGACGCATTGGGATCCGATCAGCCCGGACCTCACGCGCGAGGATCCGGGCGCGCCGTCGAACCTCGACGCCGTGACCGCGGCGAACAACCTTGGTCACGGTCCGCGCCGCGGCGTGGTCTACGCGATCGCGCCATCGCCGCTCGCCGATGGCCTGCTCTGGGCCGGCACCGACGATGGCCGCATCTGGCTCACGCATGATGAGGGTTCGCACTGGAACGACGTCACGCCGGCCGCGCTGACCGCATGGTCGAAGGTCGGCATCATCGAAGCCTCGCACTTCGATGCGGACACCGCATATGCCGCCGTCGATCGTCATCGCCTCGACGACCGCAAGCCGTATGTGTATCGCACGCGCGATGGCGGCAAGTCGTGGCAGCTTGTCGTCGCCGGCATCCGCGACGGCGATTTCGTCAACGCGGTGCGCGAGGATCCGAAAAAGCGCGGCCTGCTCTACGCCGGCACCGAACTCGGCGTCTACGTCTCGTTCGATGATGGCGACCACTGGCAGCCGCTGCAGCAGAACCTGCCGCGCACCTCGGTGCGCGACATCGACGTGCACGGCGACGACCTCGTGATCGCGACGCATGGTCGCGGCTTCTGGGTCATGGACGATGTCGCCATGCTGCGCCAACTGGACGCAAAGACGTCCGAACCGCAAGCGCGTCTGTTCGCGCCTTCGACCGCGATCCGCTACCGCGAGGCGAGCTTCAGCGGCACGCCGCTGCCGAAGGACGAACCGCTGGCCGCGAATCCGGTCAGCGGCGCGCGCATCGACTATTGGCTCGCACGGGCGCCGAAGAAGCCGGTCGAACTCGCGATCTACGATGAGCGCAACACGCTGGTGCGCCGCTACAGCAGCGCCGATGCGCCGCCGAAGATCGATCTCGCCAAGATCAACAACGCGCCGGAGTGGAGTCGGCAGCCATCGACGCTGAAGGCGACGCCGGGCATGCATCGCTTTGTCTGGCCGCTGCACTATCCGGCGGTTTCGGCGAAACACGACGCGTATGCAGAGGGCGTGTGGGCGCCGCCCGGCCACTACACGGTGGAACTGAGCGTCGACGGCAAGCGTTACCGCCAGGCGCTGGCTGTCACCGCCGATCCGCGCGTCGATCTGCCGGCAGCGGCCCATGCGGAGCAGTTCGCGCTGGCACGAAGAGTCGAGGCGCTGCAGGCGCGCGTCGAGGCCGCCGGCGAGGAAGCCGGCACGCTGCGCGACCGTGTCGTCGAACGCCGCAAGGAAGCGACCGGCGATGCGGTCGCTGCGCTGGATGCGTTCGCCGCGCGGCTCGCCGAGGTGAGCGGTGCGAAGCCAGCGCCGAATCCCTACAACGCCTGGTCGTCGCCACCGCGCACGGTCGAGACGCTGGCGTTCCTCGACCAGGCGCTCGGCGAACTGATCGGCGCTGTCGATGGAGCCGACGCGGCGCCCTCGCCGGATGCGCAGGCGGGCTGCACGAAACTCGCGGCGCTGACCGACGCGACCTTGCGCGCGTGGGATGACTTCAAGCGCAGCGATCTTGCGACGTTGAACGCCACGCTGAAGGCGGCACACGTCAAGTCGGTCGAACTGAAGCCGGCGGGGTAGAAGAGCGCTGCCTGAGCGGAGGCGGTGCATTTCGCACGGGCGGCCCGGCGCGCTGGGGGCTTCCTGTTCAACGCGCGCTGCGCGACGATGGATCCGGGTTCGCTGTCGCGGAGGCTGCAATGATCCGTTGGCCTGCTTTCGCTTCGCGACTGCCGGTCACCGGGATCGGCGTGGCGCTCCTGTTCGCGCAGCCGCCCGCGCATGCTGACGACGGCGCGCGTTGGGAAGTCCTCGCCGGCCGCAGCCGCACCTTGCAGACGCTGTGGACGAACGCCGCGTTCGTCGAACGCCTCGGCGACGAGCGCGCGATCGGCCCGTTCACCTGGGCACCCGATTTCGCGCTGGGCTGGATCCAGTCACGCTCGACTTCGACTGCGCGGCTCGGCCATGACGTTGGCCTGCTCGCGTTCGGCGCGCGCCTGCACGTCTGGCGCGGCGCCTTCGTGAGCGAGCAGCTCGCACTCACGTTCGGCAGGACCGATGCGTTGAGTACCGCCGGCGAGTTCGTCGGCAGCATCGGCTGGCAGGAACCGCACTGGGTGCTGATGCTGCGCCACGCCTCCAACGGAGATCTGCATCGGCCCAATCATGGCGAAACCATGCTGCTGCTCGGTATCGCGTTCTGATCGGGGTCAATCCGGCGAGCCGATTCGTCGTCCCGCGTGGTGCTTCGGGGCGATCTTCATGTCCGTCGCGTCCTGGCTGAACAGCGCGATCGCGGTGCGCGCGACCTGACCGGTGTCGTAGTACGCATAGGCGCCGACGCCGAGCGCGCCGATCACCGGCAGCCAGCGCGCGATGCCGCGACCCGCCAGGCGCTTCGACACGTTGAGGCCGATCTTCGACGCGACTTTTTCGATCACGCGCAGCGGCACGTCCTGGATCAGCAGGCGCGCGCCGACCTGCACGCCGACATCACGCAGCGCCTGCGCGGCAGCATGGCGGAACAGGCAGTACAGCATGTGCGAGCGGGTCAGGTCGGCGCTGGCACCGTAGGCGCCGGCGATGTCGGCGACCATCTGGCGCTGGATGCGCCAGATCGCGGCCAGCTCCGGCATGATCGTCAACCAGCCGAGCGGACCCGGCGGCAAGGCCAGCGTGCCCGCGGCCAGCGCGGCCTTGTGCGCTGCGGCAGCGGCGATCGCGCGCGCGCGGTGATCGGGGCCCCGGCTCTTGTGTTCATCGGTGTCCGGCACGCGTCCGACGATCTCCAGCACGGCGCGTGTGACGCGCTCGCTGAGCGAGCCAGCGGATGCGTCTTCGACCTTGCGTGCGACGACGTGCCTGGCCAATGCGAATGTCCTCCCGATCGTACGAAGCTCGGCTGCCGGACAACAGTCGCAGGCTGGTCATCCATTTGCCGTTGAGACAGCGACCGATATCAGCAATTCATGTATTTCCAGTTGCGCTGTTTGCCTTGCGCCAGCCACTCCAGCGTCGTCGCGAGGCGTTGCGTGCGCGTAGCCTCGCGTTTCGCATCGGTGATCCACTCGATGTACTCGCGCCGCCCGCTCGGGCTGAACGCCTCGAACGTCGCACGCGCCTTCGCGTTCTTCTTCAGCGCGGCAGCGAGGTCATCCGGCACCGCGGCGGGCGGTCTCGGCGCTGCGGTCCGCACACGCGCCGGCGACTTCACGCTGGCCTCGTTCAGCGCCACCGCCTTCTTCACATACGCGATCAGGGTTTTCCGCTGCGGCAGGTCGGCGATCTTGGCGAGGCGGCCGAACTGGCCCATCGCTGCGTCGAGATCGCGACCGTCGTCAGCGACGATCAGCTTACCCTTCCAGAAACCGAACACGCAGTGCTGCTTGAACGCGGCCATCCCGCACAGCATGCCCTTGTAGAGGAAATGCGGCGCACTCCACTTCAGTGTCTCCTCGACTTCGGGGCAGGCCGCATGCACGATCTCGCGCAAGTGCGCGAGGATGGGTCTGGCGAAGTCCGCGGACTTCGCGATATAGGCGTCGATGCGCGGGTCTGTGGTTGCCATCGGCAAGACTCCGGAATCCAGCGTCGGAGGGCGCGTCGAACTATACGACGCGGATGCTAGGATCGGCAGCCTTCATGATCAGCAGATCGGCGCGCTCTCCGCTTCCGTGCGCCGCTGCGCCCATCAGCAGGGACTTCCGCATGACCCGACACCACGGTGAAATCCATCGCTCCGGACGGGCCGGCTGGCTGCGCGCCGCGGTGCTCGGCGCGAACGACGGCATCGTTTCGACCGCGAGCCTGATCGTCGGCGTCGCCTCCGCCGGCGCGGGTCGCCACGAGATCCTGCTCGCCGGCGTCGCCGGGCTGGTCGGCGGCGCGTTGTCGATGGCGGCCGGTGAATATGTCTCGGTGAGTTCGCAGGCGGATGCCGAGAAGGCCGATCTCGCGCTCGAACGTCACGAGCTCACGCAATATCCCGATGGCGAGCTGCGTGAACTCGCCGGGATCTACGTGAAGCGCGGTCTGCAGCCGGCGCTGGCGCGGCAGGTCGCCGAGCAGCTCACCGCGCACGATGCGCTCGCCGCGCACGCGCGCGACGAACTCGGCATCACCCACGAACTGCGCGCGCGGCCATTGGAAGCGGCGGCGGCCTCGGCGGCCGCGTTCGCGACCGGAGCAGCGCTGCCGCTGGTGATCACGCAGCTCGCGCCGCCCAGCCTGCTCAACGCGCTGGTGATCCCACTGTCGCTGGTGTGCCTCACCCTGCTCGGCGCGGCGGCGGCGCGTGCGGGCGGCGCACCGGCCGTGCGCGGCGCGCTGCGTGTTGCCATGTGGAGTGCGCTGGCGATGCTCGCGACCGCGCTGATCGGCCGCATGATCGGTGCCTGAGGCGCGCCGCGCGGCGTGATCTGGCGAACCTACAGCGCACGACCGAACAGCTTCGTTTCCGGTCGGTCGGCGGCCATCCGGATCGTCGTCTCGAAACGCAGGCCGAGCTTTTCCAGCACGCGGATCGAACCCAGGTTGTCCGGTGACACGATCGCCGCGATGCGCGGCAGCTTCAGCGATTCACCCGCATGACGCAGCACCGCGGCAGCGGCCTCGTACGCGAAGCCCTGGCCGCGGTAACCGGGCAGGAACGCGAAGCCGACGTCGGCGTCCGGCAAGGCGTCGCGCTTGACCAGACCGCAGATGCCGATCGGTGTCGCGCTGCCTCGGAGCTCGACCCGGTCGAGCCCGAAACCGTGGCGCGCGTAGCTCGCGACCGGGCCGTTCGTGATGTAGGCGCGCGCGTCGTCCAGCGTACGCACGCCCTTGTCGCCGATGTAGCGCAGCCATGCCGGATCGTTGACGAGTTCCAGGATGAACGGCGCGTCGTCAGGCACGAGCCTGTGCAGCACCAGGCGTTCGGTTTCGATGGCGGTCATCGGGGCGGGTCGCGCATGGGGAAGGGGAGGTCGGGCGGACCCGCGTGCGGGTCACCAGATGGCGGTCTCGATGCCGGCAAGCAGCAGTCCGAAAAGAAGCACGACAGCCGATGCGATGAACCAGTGGATGGTGCGGCGATATTCGGCCGGTGTATCGTCTTCAAGCCGCAGCGAACGGAGCAGCGCGACGATCTGCAGCGCGATCGCGGCGACCAGCGGGGCGGTCGCTACGACTGATCGCCACGACCACGCGCCCGATGCCTCGAATCCCCAGAAACGCAGAAAGGTGAGCGAGAAACCCAACAGCACCGTGATCGCGGTGATGAGGCCCTGCCGATAACCGTTCGGCAGTCCGCGATCTCGCGAGTCGATTGCGGAGGGCTCCTGGACCTTGCTCTTGTCGTCTTCAGACATGGCGTGCCGCCGCGAGAGGGCGGGTTTGCGGTCGACTTTTGTGCATGTGCACGACTAGGCGTCCTTGGGTCTCGCAGCGGCGGTGAGGGTGACGACATACGGCTCGGCGTCGCCGCGCTTGAGTTTGAGGCGCAGCGATTCACCGACGGCCTTGTGCATGGTCGCCTGCAGCTCCCTCGCCTTGGCGCCGGCAACAAGGGTGTCCTGAACCTCGAGCACCAGGTCCCCGGCAGCCAGCCCCTGCGCGGCCGCGGGTGAAGCGGGAATGACCTTTTCGATCTTGATCGAGCGCAGGGTGGGATTGAGCGAAAACCCTTCCGTTTCGACGCTGACGGCGAAGCCGAACCAACCTTTTTCGTCGGCGGCGCTTGACAGCAGCGGAACGCACAGTCCGAGGAACAAGAGCAGGGTGAGGATGCGACGAAGGTTCATTCGATGGGTCCATGAAGTGTGTGGTGCAAGTCTATCGTGTTGCTCGACCTGCCCGAGCACAGCGACGGTTGGCCAGGGGGGGGCGCCGCTGCCGGCGCGTCCCTCGTAGCCTTCAGATCAGGAAAACAGCACGCCGTTCCTAGGCCACCTTGCCAAGAATCGCGTTCATTTCGTCCCTGGAAAAAGCCCGCAATGTCTGCGTCCGGACATTGCCCGCCACGCCAATGCTCAATCCGAAAGCGGACAAGCTCGCATCGTCGGGCGCTTCGAGAATCACCACGATGTCGTGACCTCCCATGGTCCAGAAGAACTCCTTCACATTGATTCCGAATTTCTTGCCGGCTTCCCTGACGGCGTCCGCGCGCTTGGTGGTTTCCTTGACATTGCGCATTCCCTGATCTGTCCAGTTTGTCAGAAGAATATAAGTGGCCATGTCGATTTCTCCGCAACAGGTGTGAGGCCGCGGGAAGGCTTTCGGCGATGGCATGGGCCTCGGTGTGCCCGCCGGAGGCATGGGAGCCATGCCGGGATGTTGGCGACCCACGGATGTCCGCTGGAGCACTTGGCATGGTCATCACGCCACGCGATCGACTGCGAGCGGGCGGGCCTGGATCGCCTCGGATTCGGCGCGCGGCCCGGGATCGTGGCTCGAGGGCCGGATATCTACGCCGGCGGCGGCGATCTGTCCAATCCGCGCCGGCGCCCGCCGAAAGGCGGCCTTCGGCGTGCCTGCCGATGTCCGCACAACGGGAGGTCCGTCCGCTACGCGCAGCGCGAACTCAAACTTCGCGAAGCTGCTCGGCGAGCGATCGTGTCTTCCCGGTGACCACGTTGCCGGTATGCAGCGTCGACTTGCGCTCGATGAGCATGAGCAGGCACTCCTGCTCGGCGACCGGGTTGTGGCGGACGCCTTTCGGAACCACGAACATCTCGCCTTCGCCGAGCTCGACCGTATCGCTCTCCATCTCGATGCGGAGCCGGCCGGCGAGGATGAAGAAGAGCTCGTCCTCGTCGTCGTGGCTGTGCCAGGCGAGCGTGCCGTGGACCTTGGCGACCTTCACGTAGGAGTCGTCGAGTTCGGCGACCACGCGCGGCGACCAGAGCTCGGTGAGGGAGGCCGCAATCTGTCGGGGTGAAGCTGCGTTCGACATGAGTGTTCCTGGCAACGGGTGCTGGAGTGAATCGGGTCGGCCCGGGATCAGTCGCGTCGTTCAATCGACGATGAACAGCTTCGCGCCGTGTTGTGAGCGTGAGCGATGTGGCTCGGCGTGGTCCGCGACCTGGTAGCTCATGCCGGGTTTCAGCACGAACTCGCGACCGTCGTCGAGTTCGGTGTGCAGTTCCCCCTCGATGCAGAAGAGGATGTGCCCCTTGCTGCACCAGTGATCGGCGAGATAGCCGGGCGTGTATTCCACCACGCGAACGCGGATGCCGCCGAAATGCCGCGTGCGCCAGTAGGCGACGCCGGTCTCGCCCTTGTGTTCGGTCCGTTCGATCAGCGACCAGTCCGTGGTCCCGAAGGGAATGTCTGTCATCTGCACGAAGGGCTCCTCCCCGCAAACGGGCTTGATATTTGGCACGCGCGGCAGGCATCGATCCGCCGATGGGTGTCCGCTCGATGAAGGGGCTGGGCGTTTCCCGTGCAGCGCATCAGCGCCGCTTCGCGCCCGTGAACCTGAGCAGCCAGAGCACGAGGGCCGGAGCCAGCCGATAGCTCCAGCCGTAGAACCGGAGCATGAACGGATGCAGCAATTCCCGCTTCGGTCGCTCCGCCATCTGCGCGATCACGCGGCCGCACTCGTCCGTGGACAACGTGCGGACCGTGCTCCCGATCCGCGGAATCTTCGCAGCCGAGCCGGGATTGTGATCGAAGTAGGGACTGTCCACCCGACCGAATACGACGTGACAGCTTTGCACGCCTGTGCCGGTGAGGTCCTGGCACAGCGATTCATGCAGACCACGCAACGCCCAGCGCGCCGCCGCATAGCCGACCGACGAAGGCCACGGAAAGATCGAAGCGGGCGAATTGACATGGATGATCACGCCGCTCCTGCGCGCCAGCATGTCCCGCATGAACGCGTGGGTGATGTTGAAGGCCGCCAGGTACGGCGCCTGCATCATGAGAAGCGCCTCGCCAGGCGAGGTGTCCTCGATGAGCTTCCATTGTCCGGCGCCCGCGCAATGGGCGATGACATCCGGAGCTCCGTAGGTGCTGCGAACTCGCTCCGCAAGCGCCAGCACCTGCTCGCCGGAGGAGGCGTCGCAGGCCTCCGCGACCGCCTGGTCGCCGATGCTTCGTGCAACCGACTCGAGCTCCGCCTGCCCTCGCGCAACGAGTATCACGCGGTAGCCTCTGGACGCGAGGTGCCGGGCCGCCTCGGCGCCTATGCCGCTGGACGCCCCCGTGATCAACGCAGTCTTCATCGTGCTCCAGGCAGCCGTGACCGGACAACCGCGAAGGCTACTCGAAATCCTCATGAGTCAGCGCAAACGACGCCACGGGCGGGCGACTCCGGGACCGCGACGAGCGCAACCCACTGCCAAGGAGCGACGGGGAGCCAATGGGAGAGCTAGATGCCGGTTTCGACGTACTCGACATCGGCTATCCAGTTGCGCTTGCGCCGGGCAAGACGCGCCTCTTCGTTCTCTTCGTCGAAGGTTGCCGATGCGTGCCGGAGCAGGGAAGGCTCGACGCCCTTGAACGCATTGACGCTGACGACCGCGTAGAGCCGATCGTCGATCCGGCTGGTGACCACCGGCACGACACCGCAGCGCGAACAGACGTGGAATTGGGCAGTCCCCGTTCCAAAGGTGTACCGCGAAACGTGTGAGGACTCCCTGACGGTCACCTTGAGCGAGCCGGTCGGGCAAGCCGTCCACACACCACCGTGCTTCGTGCAGAACGAACAGGTACAGGCGCGCGCGGGAATCTCCGTCGGTTCGGGCTTCCAGTCGAGCGCGAAAGTGATGTTTCCACAATGGCAGCTTCCAGAGATCAGCATCGAGAACTCTCCCTACTAACGACTACCGGGCACCGCAGCGCGCAAGCAGCACCACGAACACGCGGGCGCGTTCGCTGCAGCGAGTTGTCGCCGTGCAGCCAGGCCGGCCAGAACGAGAGTGGGAGACATGAAGACTCCTGCGGAGAATGGTGGGCCCGGACGCCGCAAACGCTGCCTCGAGCATGTGCCGGGCCACGAAGCGGCTTCGGCTTGAATGAATTGTCAGCTGTCACCCGCGCGCTTCAGTATCGCCTTCGCGGATCGATGGTCAACCGGCGCCGACGTATGTTCATGGAAGATCTTCCACGACTCGCCGGTTCTTCTCAAAGCCATGGTGATGCGGTTGTTGAGCGATCGCAGTTCTTTCCCTTCAGCCGACATCGCGGTGTACGTGAGAACTGCATGCCCAACGGCCAAGTCTCCGATTCTGGTGGTCTGAGCTTCGTCCACGCTGACGACCACCTGCTCGGTGCCGAGCGACGAGAACCAGTCCGCTGCCATGTTGCGCCACGCCACAATGCCGCGAAGCGACCACGTTCCCCATAGGTCGAAAACGTGCACATCGTCGTCGTAGATAGCCAGGAACGCGTCGACGTCCTTGGCGCGGACAGCTGCTTTGTACGAGTCCATTGCTTGCAGGAATGGGTCATGTGGTTCGCTCATGCGAGGTGTCCTTGTGATGGCCGACGTTGGAAATCAGCGAGGCCGGCCGCACAGCTCTCGAGTAGGAGGCGCTTGCGGCTCGTCCGCTGCATTGAGGGGCTAGATGGGGTCACGCGCGCTTGCGCAGGAAAACGTGGGTCGCGCGTTCACCGGCGATGCTATTCGTGCATTCATAGCCCAAAGCACGCATATCGATGCCGCTGAAGAGATGCTCCCCGGAACCGAGCAGGACAGGTCGGATCGCGAGATGCAGTTCGTCGATCAGGGCAGCGCGCAGGTACTGCCGAATCGTGGATACTCCGCCACCGAGACGGACGTCGAGGCCGCCCGCTGCGGCGCGCGCCTGCTCCAGAGCGGCGTGAATGCCTTCTGTGACGAAGCGAAACTCAGTGCCTCCCGCCATCCTGAGCGGCGCCCGCGGGTGATGCGTCAGCACGAAGACAGGCGTGTGATAAGGCGGCTCGTCGCCCCACCAGCCCTTCCAGCTGTCGTCCGGCCACGGTCCCCGGACAGGGCCGAACATGTTGCGCCCGAGAATCCACGCGCCGATTCCGGCAAGACCTTGCTCGACGATTCCATTGTCGACTCCCGTCTCTCCATCGTCATGGCCGTGCATCCTGCGCCATGTGCGTGTCTGGAAGAACCACTCCATCAGCTCAGGGCCTCCGACGCCGAGCGGATTCTGGAGATCCTGGCCCGGCCCGGCACCGTAGCCGTCGATGGAAATCGCGAAGCTTTGGACGCGGAGTTTCGGCATTGCGTTCCTCGTTGCCTGGTCAGCATCCTTCAGAAAGAATTGCCGCCTTCGAGCAGCTCCTGGTCGAGCGCCCGCAACAGCGCCTGGCGCTCGTTTGATTCAAGACGGCGAACGCCCACGCTCAGCGACGAACCAGCCGAACAAAGCGAGCCCGGGACTCTGGTTGGAGCGCGTTGTTGGATACGCGCTCGACAGCGCATTCGGCCGGACTCATTTGAACGCCAGGTAATAAATGACGTAGAACCAGCTCAGAAAGCCATGGAGGATAGCCCACAGAACAGAGTGGTTTGCACCCCACGACAGAGCGACGGCGATCACTACACCGAGACCGAAGCCCGCACCGCCACCACTGGCTGCATTCCTCATCCGGGTATCCCATCATCCAACGGTTCTTTCGGTTGGCGCTTCAGTTCTTCTCTGGCATCGCGGAAGAGTGGTGGCTTGTGATCAACCACTGCTTTCCGTCCCACTCGTACGTGTAGGTGTAGCGCGCTTTGACCTGAGTACCCGTGGTGCCAAAGGTGAACGTATAGAGCCCAACGTCGACCGCAGTATTACAGCCAATCTGTATCGTTCTCGAGTCGATCTTGCCGACGGGCCTGTTTTCGAGGAAGTGATGGAAGTAATCCTCCTTCTCGGCCGCAGTCAGTCGCGGTTTGTTCGACACGGTGGGAAGAAGAACGGAGCGCTCTGCGTAGTTGGCGACAACCTGGTGCGGATCGCCGGTTTGCAGCGAGCGATTCCATCGGTCAAACAAGGCCGAGATCTCCTGCTCGCTGGCTGCCTTGCACACCTCCGTGCGCGCCGGCGCGGACGCGGATCCCGATGGGGCTGAGGCGCAGCCTGCAAGAACGACGGCAAGGGCTGCTGAGAGGGCTGGAACGTTTCTCATGGGCAATCCTGTGGTGATGGCCGAAGGACGGCGAAGGGCATAACGCTGGGTCAACGCGCCGCACGAGGGGGAGGCCTCCAATGATGCTCCCATCATCAGCGTGAGCAAAGACGCACGGAGTCTTCATGTCTCTTGCCACGAACGTTGCGTCGTACGCATGAACTTGAGTGACGGCAAACGCCTCGCCCGTTTCACGAGGCGAGTCAGCGACTTCGATTCGCATTGGACGCCTAGCGACGGAAGCAAGCGGACAGATCGCAGTTGGGTCCGCTAGGCGGCGCCGGGCTGCGCTCGATTGCTGGCTCTATCGGCCCCGGCCAGCCCAGATGGACTCAAGCCTTTGACCAGAAGCCAAAGGCCCAATGCCATTTCGAAGATGACCATGGGCAAGTCGAACCAGGATGCGTTGACCTTCGCGTCGAAGTGGGGGAACACGAGGAAAGCGAAAGCGCAGAACACGCACCAGGCAGACGAGATCACGCCAAAGGCTGCCAAGGCTCTCGGGATATATCGCGACTTGAACCACAGATAGCTACAAGCCGTGGAGGCCAATCCCCAGAACGGAAGGCCAACATAGTACGCATCATAGCTCGCGGCGATGTGCAGCCTCGCCAAGGTCTGCAATTGATCTGGCCTGAAGACTGGCAGGTAGGCAGCGTCGCCCAAAAGGCGCAGCGCACCAAGCGTGTTGAGCGCGGTGACACCCCACATCAAGGCAAATACCAGCCTGCAGAAGGCTGCAACCAAGGCAAGGTTCTGGTTCACTGGCTTGAGGATCACGTAGAGCGCCGCGAGCAGTACCACGACGGTCACGACGTAGATCAGATTGCAGGCGATGTTGAGACGGAACAGTGTTTCGTGGGCCATGATGTTCCGGGCGGTTTCCGCGGCGTTGCCCGGGACGATGAGGCGAAAGTTGATGCCATAGTTCGCCAGGATCACGATTGCGATCGCGAACAGGAACGTGAAGCCCGCGACTCGCGCGGTTCGGCGCTGTGACTCGTCGATCGTATGGTTTGACATTCTCATTCCCCTTCCCAATGAGCGCGCCACGATTTGTGGCGGAGCGCGCTGCCCCTTTTCGCAGCTTCAGCCATCGCGGCACGGTGTTGACCGAACGGCCACTGCTGCGCGCCAACAGGTCAAACCACGTCGTGCTCAGCCGTGCCGCACTTTCAGTGAGAGAATGGTCGCTGCCAAGATGAAGGTGATCGTGTTGGAAAGAATGATCGGCCATGATCCGAGCGCAATGCCGTAGAAGAACCACACCGCATTGCCGACGACGAAGGTGACGTACATCCAGAGCGAGATAGCGCGCGTGTCCCGGCTGCAGATGGTCTTGACGGCTTGCGGCACGAAAGCGCACGTGGTCAGTGTGGTTGCAACGTAGCCGAGCAGGTTCAAATTGATTTCCATGCGCCCTTTCCTCTGGCAAAGCAACAGACGACTTCAACCGGTTGCTAATTTAGAACTGGATGCGCGCACCTAAGCCCCATTCGCACGGCGGCCTCATCAGCTTGACTACTTCGTCGAGTGATCCGGTTGGATGGATAGTGATACGCTCGCTCATGGCATGCTATTCGCGAATAGGGGCTGTCGCCTGATGAGCCAACGGTGTGGCTCCGTACGTTCTCGCGCACAATCCACGGTACCGCGGCAGGCCGCTTGGAATCACGCCATCCCGTCCAGGTGGCTGAATAAGCCTCGGCGACACTGGAGCATTTGCATGAAGTCTCGGTTTCCTTCCGCCCAAGACTATTCAGCGCAGACAGCACGCTATCCTTCTTTAGCTGTCATTGACATTCGCGCGGAACAAGCCGCAGTAACTGAGTCCTATCGCAACCAGGTTCTGGTCGATGTCAACACCCACTGCATGCGGTTGGCGGTGTTCGAGGGCGAGTATCGCTGGCATCACCATCCAGATTCTGACGAGCTATTCTTGGTAGTGGCGGGAACGCTACAAATCGACCTCGCGGATGGTAATCGCATGGAACTTACCGAATGGCAAAGCGTTGTCATCCCGGCAGGTACGGTGCATCGAACACGGGCCATCGGGCGCACAGTCAACATCACTTGCGAAAAGAATGGCGCACAGACTGTGTTTGTCGAGGCCGCAGCATAACAATTCCTGTACTCCGGAAGCTTCGCGACAAGCAGACCTTCGCGATGGACCGCTGTAAAACTGACTGAGGAGAGAGCAATCATGCGAGGTGCACAACGTGTCCTTACATGCCTTGGGCTTTTCATCACACTGTCGGGCGCTCGGTGCGTTGGCCCTGGCCCAGCTTCGTCACCGCCGCCGGCGCCTTCGCCCAGTGCGGTGACCTGTCCCGGCGCCACGGCCCCGTCCGTGAGCTTCGGTTCAAAGGGCCTCGCGCCGACCACCGGCACCGTCACGACGACGATAACGGTCCCAGCGACGCTCTATGTCTCGATGAACGGGCCACCGATATTTCAACTCGATGCGGGTGGTCCATTCATCGGCGATGTCTTTGAGATATGCGTCATGACCAGCCCGCCGGCCGTTCGCACACATTTAGGAGTGAGAGTGACGGGCGTCCTCGAGGATCCCAGTCCGACGGGTGGGGCGAGCGGTCCGGTCAACTTCTGGCAGAATGTGTTCGCGACCTTTCTGGTCGTGCCCCTGCAGGACAATCAAACCGAATCGAACGGCGTACTGAAGCTCGACGTCACTGCTCAGAGCCTGCGCAACGCGATCGTTAATGCGCCACCAGGTTATTCAAGCGGTCGAATGCTGATCACGATCGATCCGGGCGACGGGCAGCATAAGCTGGATCTCACGATTGCCCCGAGGTGACAAGGCCAGCAGCCTAGCGCAAGGCCCGTTTTGGAGGTTATTCGAGACGTTCAAGGTTATGGCCTGGATCTTCGCCGCCAGACAGGGGCGATGATATGGCGGGAGTGTCGGGCTAGAACAAGGAAGACGCCGCCGGCGGCAAGGCAGACCAGCGCCGCGACGACGGATGCCTCCGGCCCGAAACTCCCGCCAGTGAGGACGTCGGAGCCGTGAAGCTCGCTGTTCAGCAGGCCATGTGCGCCGCCGCCTACTGAAACACCGGCGCCGAAGACGCCGCCTTCGGTGAAATTCCAAGCGAAGTGCAGGCCGATCACCAGCTACAGGCGACGCGCGTACATGTAGGCGGCGGCCAGCAGCACGCCCGCTTCCAGGGCGATCGCGATGGTGCTGATGATGGTCGCGCCGGGATTGACTCCATGCAGCAGACCGAAGATCACCGCCGAGAGTACTAGCGCCAGCTGGTGTTCACCAGCCGGCACTACACGCGCCTGGTGCGCAGCTACGGACTCGACCAGGAGTTCATCACGCCGCATTGCCCGCAGCAGAACGGCCTGGTCAAGCGTGTGATCCGCACGATCAAGGAGCAATGCGTGCACCGGCACCGCTTCGAGAGCCCGCCGCACGCGCTGCGCGTGATTGGCGACTGGATCCAGTTCTATAACGGCCGGCGTCCGCATCAGGCGTTGGGGATGAAGACGCCGGACGAAGCTTACCGATTAGCAGCGTGACCTGAGCAGAAACCGCTGGGTCATTACCGCAACCGACCCACAGCCGTCCGCTTGAGCGAGTAGTTAGTCGGCGGGCCGGGCAAACAGGAACCGAGCTACCAATACGGTCGAGATCCCCAGCAGAACGACCAGACCAAGGAAAAACACACCTGATGCTGGGCGGACGATACCGAATGCTGCAAGTAGTTCGACTGCAGCCATGATAAACAGTACGGCTATAACTGTGGACACCACTGCGGCGTTCAAAACAGCGCGTTCGGAAGGCGACAGTCGATAGACACCTCTGAGCACCAGCAGCACACCTCCCAAGGTCGCTATCGCGAGTATTAGAAGCGAAACTTGCCAAACCGTTGACTCTGGCAACGAGAAAAAAGCTAGCACAAAAGGTATAAGCGACAGAAAGACCGATTGGAAGCTGAACGCGAGGATGTTCCGGATTCGGAACGCATCGACAGGTGTCCACTGATGGGGTTTGCCGCTTAAGGCAACCAAGATTGCTGAGAAGCCAGCGAGACCGATGGCAACCTGCGCAAAAGTCAAAAGGGCACTTGCTACGTCGATGACAAACACTCCTGCCGACTAACGCTTGAGCTAAGCGGCGGCGGCTGCCGCAGTGCGCATCAGCTTACTGCAGCCGACCCGCAGCCGTCCGCTTGAGCTCACAGTTGCTTCACATAGGGGAAACACCGCAACACCCCAAAGCGTGGCACTGGCGGCCCCATTGGTTTGTAACCTAATGCTTCGTAGAAATGACACGCCAACACGGTGCTGTCCAAGTGCAAAGATGCCAGACCCCATTGAACTGCTTTCGCTTCCAACGTGGCATGGATTTTCTTACCTATGCCTCGACGCTGTGCACCGGGAGCTAGATAGAAAAGAAGAATTTCACCTCTGCGTTGAAGAACGCCCACGCCGAGCAAGCCATCGTTTGATTCGGCGACCACGCAGAAGTTGTCGGCGTTGGAAAGCCATCTGACAAAATCATGTGGAGTTTTGTTGGCCAGCCAAGTGGTGAGCGTCTCGTGGTCGTTGTGATGGTCGGCAACACACAGATGACCAATTGATCTTCGAACAACGTCAATCGCCGCGTGGGCGTCTCTTTGCTCTGCGCAGCGTACGCCGATCATCGGTCTGCAACCTAACGCTTGAGCTAAGCGGCCGCTGCCGCGAGGGGTGTCAGGATACCGCAACCCGTCACGGCGGGAGAGTTCCTACGAAAAAGTGGACACTCGTTGGTTAGGCGCACTGGGCTTCAAACTCGG